>JANMGP010000210.1:0-7637 GCA_031374705.1 Verrucomicrobiaceae bacterium
TGAGGGCATCCTGGCGGAGCCCCGATGACATCAGGGGTTGAACCGGTCCGGGTTCTTCAGTTGGGTGGTGTCAGACAGGGTTGCCTATGCCGCTCCTTCACAGAGCACTCTGGCCGTCCCGAATCCGCAATTGCAGCGGTAAAGTCCGCCGCGCCACGTTCCAGCCCGATGTGGTAAACCGGCAGGTCCTTGCTGGTGTTCCTGACAGTGCGCCGGGTGACATTTGCGTTGCCCCCCGATATTGGTTGTGATGTCTTTCTGCTCATGAGTGTCGTTGTTTTGTTGTGCGATGTTTTTGGTGCCCGGCCCGCTTCATTGCGGACCGCGCCCCATGTGGCTCTACAAGGCTCACGCCCTGCAACCCACGCGTTCTTTCGCCCAGCCAGCGACACTCGCTCCGCTTTGAACTTCAACCAATACGCAACGACTCCCGCCTGCTCGGCGGGCTATAGAGTCTAGGCGACTGACGCCCGCTTTCACCTTCCCGCAACACCAATTATGGCCGACGATAATTTACCTCCTGAACGAGTCGATGAGCAGTCGCCGCTCCAATTCACCAAATCCAGTAAACGCACTTGGCGCGATGTTTGCGGATTCGCTAGCGTCGGTATTTTGGTTGGCGGTCTGATTCTAAGATTCCTCCTGAAGGCGCGCGTCAGTGATTTTACATTCCATGTCGTTCTCCTCTCCGTGTTTTTTGTTGGGACCATTGCAAGTGTGATTTGTCTGTTCACAGGGGACGCATCCAGTCGGGAGCGTCAAAAGAAGCACAGATGGGCGGCATTTTTCAACGCGCTCCTGTTTGTTATTACCGGCTACGTAACATTTCTTTTGTTGCAGTTGGGCAATCGCTAATTCAATGAAATCCACGTCGCCTAACCATGCGCTGCAGCGAACGGCTCCGCGTGTCGCTGAGCTTGGGGTCGTTGTTCTAAGCCACTCGGTCCACGCCGCATGAGCAACACACACCTCGAAACAAAAAGTCTGAAGTTGGTTGCCCAGACTCGCGAGGAGGCACGCGCGTCTATCGAGCAAATGCAGCCGCACGAGAAGGCCGAGGTTTCACCGGCATGGCTCGCGCTACTGGACGGTTCGGGGGCCATTGATCCCTGGATTCATGGCTTTGTGATGCTGCATCGGGCCACCGAGAGCGTCATCGGGAAGTGTGGCTTCACGGGACCTCCCGGAGCCGACGGCGCGGTTGAGATAGCTTACGGTGTGGCACCCGAGCATCATGGCAAGGGTTACGCGACCGAAGCCGCCGCCGCGCTGGTGAGTTACGCCTTTAGCCACGAGCAGGTTCGCGTCGTCCGAGCGCACACTCTCCCGGAACCAAATGCCTCGACGCGAGTCTTGACCAAATGTGGTTTTCGACGAGTCGGAGAGATTGTTGACCCGAACGACGGATTAGTATGGAGATGGGAGACACCATGAAGCGGCCTAAACTTTCCTGATGGCATCCGGGCGAAGCCCGGGCGAAGCCCCGGTGCCATCAGGCGTTGAACCGGTCCGGCTTGTGATCGTCAGGCGTTTCTGCCCATCTCTTTATTATGCCACGCTTGATTACTCTGCTCACTGCCGTCCTGTTTACCGCCACGTCAGCCTTTTCTGCTGACGACTGGCAATCGCTCTTTAACGGCAAAGATCTGACGGGCTGGCGCGCCAACGTCATGCCCGAGTCATTCTCCGTCGTGGACGGAGCTATCCGCGTCAACGCCACCAAGGAGAGTGCGCACCTTTTTTACGTCGGCGACCTCAAGGATGGCTTCGTGCGTTTCAAGAACTTCGAGTTGGAGGCCACCTGCCGCAGCGAGCCGAACTCCAATTCAGGCATATTCATTCACACCGACATGACAACCCGCGACAAGGCGCTCCACCTTGCCAAGGGTTACGAGATTCAGCTCAACAGTTCCGCCAAGGAGAAGCGCAAGACCGGCAGCCTTTACGCCGTGGTGGACTTGGACAAGTCCCCAGTGGATGAGAGCCAGTGGTTTCGCGTCCGCATCACCGTCCGCGGCCAACGCATCACGATTCATCTCAACGACCAGCAGGTTGTCGATTACACCGAGCCGCCCGGCGTTCAGCGTCCCGCGGAGCGCGCCGGGCGTTTGCTCAGCGCCGACGGAGGCGGCATCGCGCTCCAGGGACATGACCCGACAAGCATCTTTTACTGCAAGGACATCCGCATTAGACGTCTGCCGTGAAAACACCCGGTCGCAATCGGTGAGGCCCGCGCGCCGGGTCGCTGAGATTGGGGCCGCAGGCGTCGACTCGAGCCCGAATACCGCGCGGTTAACACTTCCGACGCTGATTACTATTCCCGCGAGGAGCGGGCACTACCATTTTCCGCCCGGCAAAAGACTCGCAAACCGCAGTCCGAAGCCGTCGGGGTCCGTGATCAAAAAATCCCGCTCCTTGTAAAAACGATCGCCGATTGGCGTGACCACGTTTGCCTTCATGTCCTGCGCCAGCTTCCAGTAGCGGTCCACATCCGGCACGGGAATGCGCACATTCGCCGCCGGCAGGGAGGGGCGTGGATTGTCCTTTCTATGCGAGAGAAAAAGCTTTTGCCCGCCAAACTGCATTTCCGCAAACGTCTCCTCGTTGTGCGTCGCGGCGAAACCCAACTGCTCGTAAAAAGCGCGCGATACTTTGATGTCGGCGACAAATATCTCCGTCACCAGCGGCACGCCCGGCGCAGCCGGAGGTTTTCCGGAGCAGCCGGCCAGTATGATGGCAGAAAAAATCGCGCCCGCTTTCATGCCCGCCGGGAATTGCGCCGGCGCAGGCCTAGCAACGTTCCGATTCCACCAAGCAACATGACCGCCGCACCCGGTTCGGGGACGACTGTGATGACGCCAGGCCCCGAAAAATACTCGTCGTTTTGGAATGTCGCGCCACTGACCGTGCTGCCGTAAGTTCCGAAGGCTTGGGGCACTCCACCGAGCAATAGCGCGCTCACGAATTCATTCACGCCGGTTTGGAGTTCGAGGTAATTATTGTCCGCCAGCCCTACGATTCCCCCGCCGGCGAGCGACAATGTAGCGGTGTCGGCGATGGCATTAAGAACCCCTGCTTGAATCGTCAGTTTCGCGGTCGAAGCCGTCGAGAGTGCGTTATTCACAGTGACGTCCCCTGCCCCAAAGCTCGCACCGGAGCCGCTCGCCACGAGCGTCCCGCCATTCACGAAGGTGCCGCCCATATAGCTGTTGCTTCCACCGAGGACGAGCTGGCCCTGGTTGGCGCTGCTTCCGGGAGCTGCCAGCGTGAGGCTTCCCGCGCCACTAATGGCGTTCGGAAACGTCAGCGAGCCGGTCGCGGTACCTTCGACGTGGAGCAACGTATTCGATTCAAGCACGACCTGATTATTGATCGTCACCGCGAGGTTCGTGTCATTGCGGATCGCTCCGGGGAAAACGGCAAACGGACCGGATGTCGCTCCGCTGCCGTTCAGTTTCATCGGATTACTGCCAAACGTGTAAGTCCCGGCGGTGATGAGCGTGAGTTGCCCGCCAGCGTTGATCGTCAAACCCGAAGTGGCCGTCGGCGCTGCGAGCAGCGAGCTCCGCATACGACCGCCGCCGATGACCATCGGGCCGGTAAACGTTTTCGTGCCGGTGCCGAAAGTTGCCAGACCATCCCCGAGTTTTGTAAACCCGCCGCTACCCGTGATCGCCGAAGTGATGTTCAGCGAACCCGCACCGGAAGTTGCCGAGGTCTGGTTGACGCTCGCGGTCACAGAATCGTTCAAAACAAGCGCGACGGAGATTGAATTGTTGCCGGTTCCACCACCGCTCGTCGTGATCGTGACACCCGCGCCGCCGTTATTCAGCTTGAGATTTGAGTTCGTGGTTCCCGTGGTGAGGGAGTTCGAAAAAGTGGAGGTGATATCGAAGGACAGCGAACCCACCGTGAAGCCGGCGGCACCAGAATCATTGGTGACCGTCCGGGCAGCGGTGGCGCTATTGAAGATCACTGCCGCGCCGATGGCGTTTGGCACACTCGCGGTATCCCAATTTGCCGGGGCGGCCCAACTGCCACCGGCGCCAGGCAGCCACGTGTCCGCATGCGCACTGGCACCGTTCCAAAAAGCGACCAGAGTCACTATGCATGTTACGCATGGCTTCAGTCCAAAAAGACTGTGATGAAGCAGACGTCGCGGCGCATTTGAAACGAAGGAGAAGCAGGCTGGAATTTTCATAAGTCTAGTTGTTCGGATACGATTCCGGTGCCCTCCGGAAAATTTCACAACCCCGTCGAGCGCTTTTAAAGTAGAGCCCAAAACAGACAGAAAGATAGGAGAACTTTCAACCGTCAGGCGGGGGGGTGGCGCTGCGCCGCGGAAAGCAGCGTCAGCACGCACCCGAATGAGCCCGTCGCGGCCGTTCCGCACTCGATATTAATCTCGCCGCGCACGCAACCGCGCGAGAGCAGCGCTTGACGGATGCAGTTTCCAAGCTACATCCGCCCTCCTGATATGAACCACGGTGCCAGATTCTTCGCCCTTTTTACTATAACAGCCGCGCTGCTCGGCGGATGCGCCAGCGATCCACGCTTGACCACAGACACGGTTTACCTCGGAGGACGTCGCGTTCCGGCGCGTCCCCATGAGGATAAGCGCATGAATTTCGATAATGTGTCCTACTGGGATGGAAATTCCGCCACCGGGCCGGCCCGCATTCGCATCAGCCGGCCGGAGCAAAAGGCCTTCTTCTACAAGGGCGATCAACTTGTGGGCGTGTCGGCTATTTCCACGGGACGCGAGGGCTTCGACACGCCCGCCGGCAATTACTCCATCCAGCAGAAGGATCTGCATCATGTCTCCGGAAAATACGGCGATTACGTCGATTCCGAAGGCAATGTCGTGATGAAAGACGTGGACCGCACCAAAGACAAAATGCCCCCCGGTGCACGTTACGACGGCGCAAAAATGCCGTTCTTCATGCGCGTGAACGGCGGCGTGGGAATGCACGAGGGATTCCTCCCCGGCTATCCTGCGTCGCATGGCTGCATCCGGATGCCCGGCTTCATGGCGGAGGCTTTCTTCAACAGCGTCTCGGTCGGCACGCCTGTCACCATCGAATAAAAACCACGTGTACACCGACCTTCTCCGCAGCATCGCATTCCTGCGACCACTCTCCGACGAGGACCTCAACGTCTTCGGCGCACTCCTCAAACCCCGCGAGTGCAAAGCGGGCGAACGCATTCTGGAAGAGGGCTCGGCACCGGACTCATTCTCCATCGTCTGCGATGGAGTCGTCCACGTCCGTCGCCGCGCGAATACCCGTGAAATGCTCATGGGCCGAATCGGTGCCGGCGGGTTTTTCGGCGAGGTCAATCTCTTCGACGCCGGCGTCGCCACCGCGACCATTGTAGCGATGAAAACCGTGCAACTCGCGGTCGTGAGCTACACGGAATTCCGGCAATTCATGGAGGATCATCCGAGGGCCGGATACCAGATCGCCAGCGGGCTCATGCGCGAACTTGCACGCCGCCTGCGCGCAACGAACTTGCGTCTCGTGAACTCCGTCTTTTGGTCCTCAAAGGAAGAGACCGTTTAGGGCGACCGTTTACTTTGGAGCCTGCGCAGGCTGCGCCGCCCCTTTCGGGCGCACGACGACGGCGAACTTTTCGTAGGTCACCGTGAGGTTGGCCAAATCCGCAACGTAGCGGAGTGCTTCACTCGCCGCGATATTGCTGAGCGAAATCGTGACCTTCGCGCTTTTCTCCGCCTCGCTCAATTGCTGGACGATATTCACTTTCGCCCCGCCTGATGCCGCGATTTTCTTTCCCACGAATTCCAGCGCCTCGCCGACCGTCGCATCGCGAAACTCGATTTTGTCGATCACCGTCTTCTCCACACGCTGCCGCAGCGCCGCAGCGTCATCGGTGCCGCCCTTCTTTTCTTCCGCCGCGATCATCCGCAGATAAGTCATCGCGATGCGATTATTCGGCTCCACCTTTTGAATCATGGTGAACTTCTCCTTCGCCGCAGCCTTGTCGCCGCGGATGTAGTCGCGCTGAGCTTCAGAGAGCAGCGTCTGCACTTCCTGCGCACCAACGGTCATGGTCAGGATACTGGCGAGAATGAGGAGCGTTTTCATGAGTTCATCCTGCTCGGGTTTTTCCAAAGGCCAATAGAGTTTTCTGTTAGAAACGAAAAGCGGTGCGGCGATGAAAAATGCGGGATCGATCAGCGGCAGGTCGCGAGCCGATTGCGCACGGAGGCACAGCGACACGAACGCCGCCGGTTCATAAACATCATCATCGCTGTGCCGGGTTCATCCTAAAAAAGGCAGATGGGTCCACGGAAGAAACGGAAGTTCACGAAACCAATACATTCCGAGAATGCGCAGCTTCACCCAATGGATGAGAAGAGTCATCTGCGTAACTCCTTTTTTCCGTGTCCTTCCGTGCCTTCCGTGGATATTCAAATGCGGTTTTTAGGTTTATTCCACCGGCCGCCGCGGCCAAAGAACCGGGATCGTCCCCATCAGCGGATCGCCGAGATGCAAACGCCCCCGCGCCGCATGGCCATACGCCGTCACCGCCGCCGCCGCGTGCGTCTGCAAAATCGCCAGCTCCGCCCGCGCCAGCCGCACGCTTAATTCCGCCCGGCGAAACTCCCGCCATAGCCCCGCCACATGCTCCACGTCCGCCGCAAACTCCGACGCCCCATAGCCATCGCGCGTCACCGGTGCCAAATCGCCCATCGCCTGCCAGAGGAAGGACGCCTCCACCATCGGAGCGAGAAACACATCCTCGCCATCCGACATATTTGGCACCGTCGGCAGCCCATAAAGCCACACCGACCCCGACCACATCCCCCGCACTACCTGTCGAAACCACCACAGCCGCTTCTTCAAAGCCCGCTTCGCCAGCCGCAACTCCGCGACCACCAGCCGACGCGACACCAACTCCCGCCGCAGCCCCCTACGGAGTTCCGCCAGAGCTTCCGGAAGCGCATCAAAAGCAGCAAAGTCCGTATCCGAAAGCACCACCAGTGGATTTGAAGGCGGCAACACCGCATCCACGAGCACCCAATGCTTCGACAGACGCGCAATAGTCGCATCCAAATGTTTTACCAACAGCCTGTTTGGAGTCCACGTCTTCACCAGCATTACAACTACCACAATTTATCACATGTTTGAAGTCAAACATACAAAAACCAGTGAAAGATGCTAAAGTGGAGTAGGAGGATGCGTGAGTGGAGACGGTTGAAGCATGTGTGGAATCAGTTGATACATGAATGGAGATAGCCGATACACAAGTGGAGGCGGTGGATGCGCAAGTGGAGAAGGTTGATGCACGAGTGGAAGCAAAAGATATGTCTGTGGAACCAGAGTTGGCACCTTTGGAGACGATAAAAGGTTGTCTGGAGAGGCTGATTGAACGTGGATTCCAGGCGAAGGGCTGAAAGCCCGGCAATGTTATAGCCCAGGGTCAGCGACGAAGGAGCGCAGCCCTGGGTCCCGAAGGAAGGGGGATGCAGCCCTGCAAGGGCGGGATTCTCGCGTGCTCCCGGCCTTATGCCGCCCTTGCAGGGCTCGCGTATATCTTGTTACTGACCCAGGGCTGCGCTCCTTCGTCGCTGACCCTGGGCTGTTACATGCCAGGCTTTCAGCCCTCCCTGCGGC
>JANMGP010000286.1:0-47565 GCA_031374705.1 Verrucomicrobiaceae bacterium
GAGCGTGCTAGCAAACGCGAAGTCCAAACCTCATCAAGACGTTGCAAGTAGAACCGTAGCGAAGCGGAGATAGCCAGCCGCAGGCTGCCCCGAAGGGGTGGAGCGAAGCGACAGCAACCCCGTCAGGGTGACCCGATCTAATAAGCGAGGACGCGTAGCCCCATGCGCGAAGTGAAGGTGGAGTAGTTCACGGAAAAGATTGTCCGACTTCGAGCGGTGCAGGACGAACAACGCTGTCGGCGACAAAAATGTCGCGGCTCCCACCCATTCGCGTTCCCTTTCCAAACCGAGAATCCCACGTCATTCACTTTGCGCCGAGGATCGTGCGGACGAATGGGAGCCACGTGTCTTTTGTTTCAGTGTCTCCGCCATCGGCCTTCTGTGCTGCGGCGCATGCCTCCGCGAATGCCGCCACCTGCTTTTTGTCGTCCAGTCCGATCTTTTCGACCGCGGCAAGAAACTCCACCTCTGTGCGGCGGCGGATGCCGGGAGTGTAAGCGGGGTTCATGTGTCCATCGTTGAAGATGCCGAGCCCGGCGATGAGCTTCGCTCGTGTGACGGAGTCCTCTTCGTTCCAAATTGAAGCGACCACGCGTGCGAGGTGGCAGCGATGCTTGATGGGTCTCACTTCTCCGCCCCAACCGCCGCTGTTGCCGTAGTCGCCGGGGGCGGATGTTGCGATTGCTTCGAGCTTGGGCTTCAGCGCGCGCAAGTTCGCCGTCCATGCGACCCACGCAAGCAAATCGACGGAGAAATTCGTGTTGACGAGGTGTTCGCCGATGAACTCTTCAAAAAACGGACCATACTTGGCTGGGTTTGTTTCCACAGCCATCGCCAGACTCGTGAGGAGTTCGAGATGACCGAAGATATCCTGTTGCTTGAGGGCCGCGAGAATCCCATCCCAATTTGCTGCGGCATCGCGCCGCGCTAGGGCGATTGCGGCGCTTCGACAGGTGGCTTGGATTTTGTCGTTCGGAAAGCTGGCAACCAATAAACGGCGAAGCGCTTCGTCCACGGACGCTTCCGGGAAATGCTTTGGATCGTCCGCCGGGACCAATGCTTCGATCGCCTCGATTCGGCCCTCCAGCGAAGCTTCCGGGTTCTCCGCGATCGCGAGCAAATCGGGCAGCGAGGTGTCGCGTCGCACCTTTTCAAGTGAAGACGCAGACAGCCATTTTCGGGATTCGGCGGGCAGTAAATCGACAAGTTCTTTCGCCTGTTCGGGGGCGACTTCCGCCAGTTCGGGAAAGATCGTGACAGCATGATCGACGCTTTTTACGTTGGCCGCGAGAAGAGCATGAAGTGTGTTGGCTGCGAGTTTCGCATCGAGCTCCTTCAGACGCCGGTAGGCCCACCACCATGCTTCTCCAGTCTTCGCGATTCGTTCGGCGAGAGCTGTTTTATCGTCATTGATTGCGAGCTGCCGAAGCGCGCTTGCCGCGGCGTCGCGAAGATATTCGAGGGAGTGTTCGCGGGCGGCTTTTCGGAATCTCAACTTGTCGTATCTTTCGTGAAGAGCATCCACTTTCACGAGCTTTGGGTCCGGTTTTACCTTGGCCTTCGGCTTCGGAGTATCGACCGCTTCGAGTCCGGGTGTGCCGCTTTCCGGATACTTGCGCGTCATGTAAGCGTTCCATGACGCATCCTTTCCGAGTTCGGCCTCGAATTTTTTCAATCGCGCCCCCAGTTCACGTTCTTCGATTATCGCTTTCGTCGGACGTGGAAGCGACTTGGAGAGCTGCTCGATCAACGGCGCATATTCAGTGAAGCCCAAATCCCCGCACGCTGCGACAGCCGTCGTGAGGATGCCGTAGTTGAGCGATGCGACGCCGGACAATTGGCGCTTCATCAGCAATGCAGCCATCGTCTTCGTGCTCTCGGTCTGTCGTGGATCTACAGCCAGCCGGCTGCGCGCTTGTTTCACCGCGGCGGCTGGGCCACCGAAGTCGAACTTCTTCCAATCGGCGGCGAATCTCTGGTTAAAAAGGTCGGTTATCCTGACGGTGAAGCTCATTGTCGCGTCACCTGCCCACGGCCCGGACATTCTGTCGGCTGTCGTTTGACCTCGTGACCAGACGCCTTCCTCGACGGTGAAGTTTCCCTTCCCGTTGTCCGCTCGCCAATTGATGATTCCGGACCCGTCCGCAGAGGACTCGCCGACGCGACGCGGATCCGAATCTGTCTTCTTCGTGTTGAGACGGTTTAGTGCCGAAACAACTCCGGCTATTTGCCTTGCGTCTGCGTACGGAATCGGAAACCACCGAAGATCGAAAACCGTGCGGGAGACGATGGCCGGTTGATCCACAACGCCGGGCGACCACGTCTGCCCGAAGGCCAACCACGACTCCTTCGGGCTCCAACGCACGGTCCAGTATTTGGACACCGAATTGTAGCACCCTGCCGAATTCTCATTGATATCGAGCACACCGGAAACGGCGATCGGTTCCGTCGCTTTCCTTATTGCGATCGGAAACTCGGTTCTCTCACTTGCCGTTCGATTGGCATCCACGAGAGCAAGCGCAATCGGGCCTGCCGGGCCCGTCCAAAAATCCGCCGGCACGCTAAATTGCGGAACCAATTCGGAAACGAGTTCATTGAGCTTCTTCCCATCCTGGGTCCAGACGATCAGTTCTGCATCGGATTTCCCTTTAAGCGGAGCCGGAATGTAGGGCTTCGAGACGCGATCGCGGTCGAGTTTCTCGTAATCAATGAACCCCAATCGCCCATCCGCGAGAGCCTCCAATTCTCCACGAGTGATCGGCGCTTCCGAAAACGACGTGGAAATACAGGCGATGAAAACTGCGGAGGCGAACAGACGCATTCCGTTTAGTTACTCGCGCGAGTCGGTAATCTCAAGCCCCGTCCGCATGATACTGCGAGCACTACCAGATGCTTCCTTATGAACAGAGCAAGGGGACATTTGAGCACCGCAGTGGAGTAGCGTGACTTGCCGGTTCATTTGCCGTATCGACTGATCTTATGAAATGGCTCATTCGATGGTGCCTGATGGCGACGCTGGCGTTCGCTTCTGCGATCAGCGTGCGTGCGGAAGCGCCCGATCCTTTTAAGCAATGTGAGGATAAACTGCCTGGCAGGGTCGAGGTGAACACCCGTCTCACCAGTCCGTTTTTTCAGAAGGCGGAGCTACGCTATCCTTGGTGGATTATTCAGCACGATGACGGTCATCTCGAAAGCACTATGGGCGATGTTTCGAAGGAAGATCGCAAGAAGACAGAACTGACCTCGAACTGTTATTCGACGCATCAAGGTGGCAGTCATCGGATGGAGCATTGCGAAGCGAGTCTGACGCAAGGGGAGCTTCGTCTTTTTATCTACGGCGGATTGCCAGCGTATTTCGGCGATCTGTCTGTCAAAATCCGGGGCACCGAGTTCACTTGCGCCTTCGACGCGAACTACACCACTCCAGAGGCGGACTCAACGGTCTTTCGCATCACCAAGAAACAACTGCATGTTCGGAGCCACCGACAGAAAGTGGGGGCGCGATACCGCGCATGGCTGTCGGTCGAATTCCAAGAAGGTGTGCCAAAAAATGGTGCGGTGGCGTGGGAGCCGAAGACATACAAGATCGAGGGTTACGTGAAGCCAATCGTTCGGAGCGCGAATCGGGCGGATCGATAGCTGCGTCAAATGGCGAGCCTTTTGACGGTGCATCGAGTTGTTCACCGGATGAGGGCAAGTTCGCCATGCAGTTCGCTCCGCCGGATTTCGTAAGCAGCGCGCCGGGACTTCAGCGCCGCGTCTTTTTTGACACATTCCGCCAACCTCACGGCGCAGCCGCTCGTAAACAGGATAGAAAACAGGATGTTGAACACGCTGGTCGGCGGAACTGCCGCGGCGAGGAAAAACGAGAACCCGAAGGATGTCAGCGCTCCAAAAAAGACATAGTGAAATGGAGACGGCTCGTGAAAACTGCGTTTGAGTCGCACGAGGTATTTTTGACGTTCGAGTTCCCACAGGTAGTCGAGTTGCACGATGTCATTCTGTATTCTCACCATCTCGGCGTTTCCTATGGCTTCGAGTTTCTCTGTGAATATTGACGACGAAATCCGCATGACCGAAAGCTGGGTGCCGCAATTCCCGCACGTGAGATATCGCACCGAATCGGAGGCTTCCAGCGGAGTTCCGCATTCGTTGCAACAAATGGTCAAGGCATTCATTTGTCAGCTTCATTTAGCAGCGCTCGGATCTCTGGCAACCAGCGCAGGTTCACGCTCACGCGATTCTTCTTTCGCGGTTAACGCCGGTGGCGAGGTGGGAACATCTGCGCACCGCGTTTCCGCGCTTCGGCTTCCTTCTCCACGCGCGCCGCAGTTTTGCGCGGCGTCCAGCGGTAGTCGTCGCTCGCAGGGCGATCCACGACGATCTCAAACCGCGAGTGCAACCACTCCCGGATCTGCCATGCGTGACGAAAGCCTTTCGCTTCTCCGCTCCCGTCTCCGAGCACCGTCGGCGCGCCGAGAACGGTCACGACGAGATAGCACGCATCATCCGAGCAGCGAATCTCGAGGCTATCGTACGTGCGAAAGCGCAGTGCCAGTTCAAGCGCCTGTTTTTGACGCTCGGCGCTTGTGATTTCGTTGCTGAGGAGTGAACTCATTGCCCGTCGTTAAACATTCCGCGTGCCACGCGCAACCTCTCTTGCTCGCCGGCCCCGCCGCGCCAGCGCCAGGACACCGACTCCCGCGAGCCCCGCTGAGGCCCGCCTTTCCAAAATTCGCGGTGCTTGTTCCGGAAATACCGCGGACAAGAAAATCGGCGTCGTTTCGAAGCCGATGTCGGCTTACGAGTAGCTCACGGCTGCTTCATAAAAGCGGACTGCTCTTTGAAGTAATCGAGCCAGCCGCCGATGAGTGCAGCGGCTTCTTTTTTGTCGGTTCCTCCGGCGTATTCGGCGACGGTGCGTCCCCAATAGAAACTGATATAGCCATCGGTGCGCGGCTTTGAGGCCTTGATGAATGTATCCATTTCTTCCAGCGAGCAGGAGAGGGGAAAGGTCTCTTCGATGACGAGGGGCTTGCCGATTTTATAGACTTCGAGAGCGGCGAGCGCCTTGGGCACTTCGCCTTTGTTTGGGTAAACATGGATGCTCACGAAATCGAGCGCGCCGCTCACTTCCGGCGAGTAGAAAATCGGCTTCGCGGTGGGCCAGATCATCGCCCACGGAATGGTGCCTACGGTGATGAGATGGCCGCGATCTTCGGCGCGAATCGCGGCGGTGAGTTGATCCACCCAGGCCTTTGCTACTTCGATGGCGTTGCGCTTGCCGGGCGTGAGCGTGAGCCGCTGGACGAAGCTGTAACCACCAAGTTCACCGGCTACCCAGCCTTGTTCCGCCTTGCCGTCGATGATGGGCTCGTTCATGAGGTCGTAGCAAAACACGGTGCTGGAATCGCGACACACTTTCGCGACGGCGGACCAAAATCGCGCCTGCACGGTCCAGCGTGCGGCTTCATCAAGCGCGTCATACCACGGCGGCGTCTCCGCTTTGTGGTAGCAGCCGAGGCCGGTGATGTCCAAGTAGAGCCCGGTTTCTTCCGCGAGCGCGAGGAGGCGACGCAACTGGCCGAGCGATTGGTCGTTCGGCGTGTCGGCGGAGCGCATAAATTTGCCGGTTTGCAAATGGATGCGTACGACGTTCGCGCCGAGCTCTTTGATCTCCTGGAAATCCGCGCGCACCGTGGCCCATTCGGTGTCCCAGTAATCCTCCAGCAAGCGTCCGTTCTCGCCGTGGCTGTCGTGGTCGTAGTTCACGCCCCACACACGGAACGGCTTGCCGGATTCGGCCAGCACGAATGATTTGCCATCGGGGCTGATGCGCACGGCTTCGAGCGCTGCGGCATGCGCAGATCCGGCAGTGAGCACGAGCAGGATGAATCGGAGAAATTTCATGAAGCGACCGGCGGAATGCAATCCGCCGACCCCATTCATAGCGCGATTTCAAAATCAATGACAGTCCGCTGAATTGCGATTTCGCGATGCTGCGGACCGCGACCGATTACCCGCGATCGAGCGCTGCGAGAAGTGTGCGGTCGATCCTGCCGGTGACTGCAAGGCCGCTGTCGCTCTGGAAATGCTCGATCGCGCTTCGCGTGCGGTAGCCCATGTCGCCATCGACCGGGCCGGGGCTGTATCCACGTCGCGTGAGTTGGATTTGCACGTCGCGGACTTCCGAGCGGCTCACCGAGCCGTAGTTGCTGCTGCGGTAGCTGCTCCCTCGATACCCGGAGTAGCCGTTGTAATCGTAGCTCGGGGTGACGATGACCCAACTGCCGCCATACCAACGGTAATCGTGGTTATTCCACGAGTAGTTGCGACCACGATCCCACCCGCGGTACACGTGGGAAGGTGCTCGATAGTATTCGTAGCGCGACCATCCGCGGTCATTGTCGTTCGAGTAGCGGCTGTCGTTATGGTTCGAATACCGGCCACTGTCGTACGAGCGATTCGAGGAACTGCCGCGTAAACGCGACAGGCTGGACGGCGAGCGCCCGTCGCGCTGCTCGATCACGACCGAGCGCTGCGGCACCGCTGCACGCAGACGTTCCGAGGACACGACGACTGGACGCGCTGAGGCGTGTTTCTTTTCGGATTTGGACGACTTCTGCCCATGTTTCTTGTCGTCGTCGTCTTTGGATTTCGCCAGCGATGTCTGGCTCATGAGGCCGCTGAGCGCAAGCGTCAGGCCGAGAGTGAGTAGTTTTTTCATTGTGCATATGATCGTCCCTCGCAGACGTCGCGGCTGTATGAATCGCTGCGGTCCGGCGGTTCATCGCCTCCCGAGTGCCTACGATGATCGCTCTTGCACGGGCACTGAGCGGATATTGACTAAGTACTTTAGCAAAAAACTGACGAGTCGCGTCGAGGGCGGGTCGGGTGATGATCCGGGTTCTTCGCGGCTGGCTGCTAATTGTTGGCGCGGCTACCTTTTTTTGGCGCGGCTCTTCGTCGCCCTGGCCTGCTTTGGGGCCGGATAAAAGGGCTCCTGCTTGGCGATGAGTAATTTTCCGTCGGGCGTCGTGCGGTCGAGCTTGCAGGCGACGCATTCGATGTGTCGGCGGGTAGCGTCCCGTACAACGAAGCCGAAGTTTTCTTCTACGAATTCGGCTTCACCTTTGGTTTCGATGACGATGAGAAGGCGCGCTGTTGTGGGGTTGTCGGGATGAAGCTCGTTGACCAACCATACGGCGGTTATTTGGGGTTGCGCTCGTACGAATTCGACGATGGGGGCGAGAATCCCCGGAGGGAGGGCTTCGACCGTGCATGGTTGAAGTCGCGCGAGTTCGCCGGGCTTTCGGTTTGGGTGCGGCGGGACGAAAGGAGGGAGGGGCGCGAGCAGTTTTCCCTGCAATAGGTCCACGAGTAAAGCGGCGGGCATGAAGAGACTTTTTGTAACGGGCGACGCGGGGTTCACAACGATCGGTTTTCCCGCCCGCGCGATAAGTGCGAGGATGGTGCGCCCGTCGCCACACGCCACGGCGTAGGTCTTCCGCACTTTTCTTGTGGCCTCGTATTCTTCGAATCGAGCCATGGAGGTGAATAGCGGAACTTCGTGTCTGTCTGTCTCGATGTTCTTAAACATGATGAACGGGGGCGTTTCGGTGAGCGGCAGCTCGATTTCGCCGTTCATTTCGGGATGTGCTGGCATCAGGAAGTAAAGCGGTGCGCGCACGAGCGAACGAAACATGAGGGGGTGCATGCATGCTGATTCCCCTGCGAGCTGCATGACTTTCTCCAGGCGTTGTGTGTGTTCGTTGGTGTCGTCGGGTTCCATCCCTGAATATTGATTTTACTTTGCGCGGCGTGTCTAGCGGAACTGATTGCTCCATAAAATAGAACGCGTCCCTTTCGGGACCGCGTTTTTGCGAGAATGGCGTGTTTTTGACGAGATTTGGCTTTACCCATGCACCGCTTTTGGCGGACTGGAGGACGGTGTCGCGGACGTATTGCGTCTCCGGCGCGTCGCGGAAGAAATCGTTCGGTTTTCGCTCCATCGGCAATTATCCCGTGAATCATGAGTGGACTGAGCGACGAAAACTATCTGCGAGCTTGGGCTGAGCGAGCCGACGAAACTGCGTTTCGTGCGCTCGTCGGGCGGTATGCAGGCTTCATCTACGGCGCTGCGTTGCGGCGTGTGGGCGACGCAGGATTGGCCGAGGAAATCACGCAGGATGTCTTCGCCCGACTCTCGCAAAATGCCGCGCGCCTCGTGGGGCATCCGGCGATTTCAGGCTGGCTTCACCGGTCCGCGATGCTCATTGCGCTCGACCGACTCCGCCGCCGTCGCCGCGCCGAACGCCGCATCGCGCAACTCTCGCAAATGAACACGCCAACCGCCGCCGACCCGTTGGCCGAAGCGCTGCCGCATCTCGACGAAGCGCTGGATCAACTCGCCACGCGCGACCGCGAAGTGCTCGTGCTGCATTTCTTCGACCGGCTCACATTCCCCGAAATCGCCACACGCCTCGGCGGCAGCGCCGACGCTGCGCGGATGCGCACAAACCGCGCCCTCTCCGCGCTCTCCGCATCGCTGCGCAAAAAGGGTGTGACGCTCTCCGTCACCGCGCTGGCCGCCGGTCTCGGCGGCACATTCGCGCAAGCCGCCCCCGCATCGCTCGCCATCATCCCCACCGCGCTGGGCGCAGGAAAAGTGAGCGCGCTGAGTGTCATCATCCACGCCCTGCAAACTATGAAAACCGCCAAAGCCGCCGCCCTCACAGCCCTCGCGCTCGTCCTCGCGACACCGCTCATTTTCCAGCAGCAGCAAATCTCGGCGGCGGAGGCGCGGATTGCGGCGATGGCGAACAGTCGAGAAAAGATGCAGTCCGCACTGCCGGTAGCCGTTTCATCGCGAGGGGGGAAATCAGCGAAGGAGAAAGCGCCCGGTATCGACATCCAAGCACTCGGTGATGCGGCGTTGGATGAGTTGATGGGCATGGCTACCGTCAATAGAGCCGTGGAGAGGCTGGATAACAACAATCTCGTCGGGCTCATCGAGACCGTGATGCAAGGTGGATTGCGAGCCTCGCCTCGCCACAAGTTGCTGGGGATTCTGCTTGGCCATCTCGCGCGTCGAGATCCGGCGCTGCATGTAGAATGGGCGATCAAGGTCTTGCTGGAATCGTTTCCCAATGGGGAGATGCGCGGCAGAAACAGTGAGTTCATCCCATTTACGATGTTAGAGTCGTTTCGCACATGGACAAAGAGCAACCCCGAACAAGCACATGAGTGGGCATCCATGCACGCGGACGATTGGAACAAACTTACCGGGTGGTCGCTCGACGCAATTTTTGCTGCAGCGTCGTATTTCCGTGCTCCAGATTCGGCGCTCAGCAAGATGGAGAAATTCTCGGAGGCCCAATTTCGCCAAGCACTGTCGGATATTAAGTCGGTGCGATTCGTGGACGACGACTTTCAGCGGCTTGGAAAATGGGCAGCGGCTTTGCAGGATACCAAGCAGCGCCGGGAATTCGTTATGGAAACAATCCAATGGCGAGTGTGCTATATCGCCGAAATGGAGCAGCCGGAAAAGCACGACACTCTTTCGCTTTCTGGGTTACTACTGTCCGAATTGACACTCGATGATGACGATCTTTGCTTCGTCGCGGCCTGTGTGTCGTTGCGCTTTGGTCCCGGAAGGAAGAGCGCGAGCGAAATGGCGAAGAAGTCCTTTCCGTGGCTGGAGCGCGTGCTTCCTTCGCATCGAGCGAGCTATGTGAAGGGCGGGATTTTGGCCGGCGCTAACGATGAAACTTTTTCTGCTTCGGGTGTCGTAAAGGATGCACCAAACAAGACGACCGTCCTCATTAAGGAGCATGAGCGGAGTAATGACGACGACTTCGTTGCAGGATACGTCGAGGCGGCAGGAAAGGTCGGACTGCTTGCTGAGCATGCGTACACTGAAAATGGGCTCAGGCCGTTTCAAATGGCGCTTCGCGTGCGCGATCCGGAACGACGTTTGGAGTTATTGTCGATTGCAGCAACCAAGCTTCCCGAGAAGGATTTTACAACAGTTCTCAATACTTCGGGGCTCGACGACGCTGGGAAAAGGGAAGTCCGCGAACGTGTTGCACGCAGGAGACTGAGCAAATGATCCGCTCCTTCGTCATCTCCATCGGTGCGTTGTTCCTCGCCGTTTTCCTTTGGCAACGAACGCGATTGAGCGAACTCAAATCCTTGGAGGCCCACACCGTCGAATCTTCTGCGCCTCCTTTTATTGATGCGAGCGAGCCGAGTGATCGATCCGTAGTCCCGATCGAAACGAACGGGATGCCAGACGAAGAATTCAAGGACTACGCGGCCTCGCTCCGTTCCCTGAAGTCGGAATGTGCGGAGGGAAAGGCTACGCAACGGGGCGACATTTTTCGGATGCGAGACTTAGATGCACGATTGGCAATCTCTGCGAATTCACTCGCGAGCCTTTCAGCAGAGCAAGTGCAAGGTGCGCTTGAAATTTGGACGGACGGTGAGCCCATGACGGACGAAATGATAGACAAGATGGAGGGCCTTTATTCTTTCCTTTGGGCTCTAGCTGCGGCAAATCCAGAAGGGCTGTTTCACAGTATCCAATCGCACCCGTGGTCGGCGGAGAAAGAATGTCGGCGCACGGTGGACCGTGGATTCAAAGCATGGGTGCGAAAGGACCCGCGAGCGATGTTGAACTGGGTTCGAGACAAAGAACTCAAGCCCGCGCTGGCCGGACGATCGGGGCGGTGGGTTGCTGCAGCCACCGCGATACTCGATCCTTCGTCGGAAAATATCCGTGGCCTACTACAGTATCCCGACGATTCAGGGGGGCAATCAGGTGAGAGTTATTCGGTGAGCAGTGAAGTCGCGAGGGCACTTAAGACGCAGGATGAGCGCGTTGGTTTTTTCCGCAGCTTGCACGATGCGTCGCAAGGGAATTGTCCGAGCATGGATCAGTTCGTCGCGCCCTTGGCGGAGCGTTTTACTTTCGCGCAACTCACCCATCTTGCGGAGTCCGTTCCGAAGTGGCAGGCCGGCAGCAAAAGTCTCAGTTTCGAGGTCGCGCGACTGTGCAACGAGCGCACCGCGAAGGAGAGATGGAACTGGCTTGTTTCGCAGACAGAAGCTCCAACTGGTGAGATGCTCGAAACGTTAGTCAGGACTTGGTGCGAGTTTGACCACGCAGATACCGCTGCTTGGGCAAAGACGCTCCCGCCGGGACCGCTCCGCCGTGGGGTAGCTGGAGAGATGTGGAATTATTACGACGATCAGGAACGCAAGGAACTCGCGGACGCATGGAAGCGGGAGATGTAAAAAGTCCTCGCCGGGGCGGATTCAAATCCGACATCGCGTTACGCGGGGATTCGTTCCGGAGGGACAGGGTGAGAATAGCACGGCGTTTTGACGCCGGGTTCGTGATGAACGAGAATGACGAGTCCCGAAGGGACGGCTGAGGCCGAGCGGAAAACGAAGTGACGCCGACCGAGATTCGTGGAGTGACGAAAAAACGGCGTCGATGAATCGCGTCCCACAATATTGACATTCTGTGGGACACGCCTACGTTCCTTACCACTATGGCAGAAGGTATCAATGTCCGCTTTGCAGGTGCGCTCCAGCAGTTCATCCAAGACCGCGTGGGCTCGTCCGGGCTCTACAGCTCTGCGAGTGAGTATATTCGCGATCTCGTTCGGCGGGATTTTGAGCGCGATGAGGAACGGAAATGGAGCGCGCTTCGCGATGAGTTGAAGGCGGGAATCGAGGCTGACGAATCGCAATTTGTCCCGCTGAATGCGAAAACAGTCTTGGCAAAAGCCAAGGCGCGCCGCAAAGCGAATGGCGGCTAGGATTCTCCCGGCTGCCGAAGAACGGCTGATCCAAATTTGGGATTATACGCTTGAGCAATGGGACGAAGCGCGGGCCGATGCGTATATCCATGCACTCGTCGAAGCGGCTCAGAAAATCCCTGAACAGCGTCGCCATTGGAGACGGGTGCCGCACAAATCTCTGCGCGGAGTTTGGTTCGTTCGGTTTCAGCATCACTACGTCTTTTTTCGCGAATTGAAGGACGGCGTTATCGGCGTCATCAGCATTCTTCACGAGAACATGGACATCCCCGCACGGCTCAAAGAGGACGACGGGCAGAACCACGAGGCGTAGTGGCGCGGGGCGAGTCGCCCGCATGTGCGTCCCTGCGGGACTTCCGGCGAGCCGCCGGTCAGGGCTGATGCAGGCGAGTCGCCAGCACCACTACTTCTGTCCACGATCAAGAGTCCCATTTCGTTCCGGCGGCAACGAGTCCTCCACCATGAAATTCGACCATGACGTGGTGGATTTTCATGGTATTATCGGCCCGTGATTTCAAATCCAGCGGGCTCCAGAGCTTTTTCCGCTGCTCCGCGTTTTGGCGGATCGTGCGGATAGCCCAGCCAAATTTCTCATCCTCGGCAGCGCGAGTCCATCGCTCCTTCAGCGATCCTCGGAATCCCTTGCCGGTCGTCTGGAAGTAGTGGAATTGTCAGGCTTTTCGCTGAGGGAACTTGGTGATGAAAGCCTTCGCGAACAGTGGTTGCGCGGTGGCTTCCCCCTGTCGTTTCTCGCGGCGTCGGAAGACGACAGTTTCGTTTGGCGAAAGAATTTTGTGCGCACTTTCGCGGAGCAGGATATGGCGGGTTTCGGCTCGGGGATCGCCCCGGCGGCAATGCTGCGTTTTTGGACGATGCTTGCACATTATCACGGGCAGACGTGGAACGCTGCGGAAGTCGCGGGTTCGCTCGGCATCGGCACGAGCACTGTGCGGCGATATTTGGATTTGCTTGCGGGCACTTTCATGGTGCGGCAACTCCAGCCGTGGCTTGAAAACTTGGGCAAACGGCAGGTGCGTGCGCCGAAGATTTATTTTCGCGACAGCGGAGTCTTTCACACGCTGCTCGGCGTCCGCACGGAGGCTGAATTGCTAACGCACCCAAAGCTAGGCGCATCGTGGGAAGGCTACGCAATCGAGCAGGCGATCCAGCGCCATCAACCGGACGAAGTGTATTTCTGGAGCACTCATAACGGCGCGGAATTGGACTTGATGATGTTCAAAAACGGGCGGCGATTTGGCATCGAATGCAAACGCGCCGACGCACCGAAGTTGACGCCCTCGATGCACATCGCGATGAACGATCTGAAGCTGGATTCACTCACCGTATTGTATCCCGGAACGAAGAGCTATGCGCTCGCCGAAAATATCCGCGTGGAGCCGCTGGCCGGGCTTGCGCGGTAATCTTCGCGAACGGGAAAAATAATCCGTTCGGTTTTGCCCCCGAGCGGCAATATCTGCGCACATGAGCGAACTAACCGATCAACACTTGCTTGCGGCCTGGGCCGAGCGCCGCGATGAAGCGGCGTTTCGCTCGCTGCTTGGGCGGTATGCGGGCTTTGTGTATGGCGTGACGCTGCGGCGCACGGCCGATGCGGGGCTCGCGGAGGAAATCTCGCAGGATGTCTTCGCTCGACTCGCGCAAAATGCCCATCGCCTCACGGACCATCCGACGCTCGCAGGCTGGCTGCACCGTTCGGCGATGATCATCACGCTCGACCGCCTGCGCCGCCGCACGCGCCACTCACAAAAACTCGAACGCTTCACGCAAATGAACACGCAATCCGGGCGCGACCCGTGGACCGACGCAGCGCCGCATCTCGACGAAGCGCTCGACCGCCTCGCCACCCGCGACCGCGAAGTGCTGATGCTCCATTTCATCGAGCAGCGCACATTTCCCGAAATCGCCGCGCGTCTCGGCGGCAGCGCCGACGCCGTGCGGATGCGCACAAACCGCGCACTCGCCGAACTCGCCCGTCTGCTGGGCAAACGCGGAACCATCATCCCCGCCGCCGCGCTCGCCGCCGGGCTAGGCACCGCAAGCGCCGCCCCGCCGGGCCTTCTCGCCATCGCGCCCGCCGCGCTCGCGGGCGGGGGAAAAGTGAGCGCGCTGAGTGTCATCATCCACGCCCTGCAAACTATGAAAACCGCCAAAGCTGCCGCCGTCGCCCTGCTCGCGCTCGTCCTCGCGACACCGCTCATTTTTCAGCAGCAGCAAATCGCCGCGGCGGAGGCGCGGATTGCCGTGCTGGAGGATCAACGGGCAACGCTCACGGCAGCAAAACAACGAGACTCCACCACGACGCCCGACTCGCTACTCACGGTGGGCAAAAGCGGGGGGATTGATTTGGCTCGGCTCGCAGCGGATGCAATCGACGGCGGATATCCGGCGTCGCGTCGCATCCGCCAAGCGGTTGAGCGACTGGATAACAACAATCTCGTAGGGCTCATCGAGACGGTTCTTCAGACAAAGATGATGCCAGAGCCGCGCGAGATGCTCATCGCCACTTTGTTGGCGGAGCTTCGGAAACGTGACACTCCGATCTTTCTCGAATGGTCCAAGAAGTCGCTGGAAGTGCTGGTGCCTGCGATTTCGCCGAGGTCCGACTATGCGGTTCGATTGAGCCGGAATGCGGTATCCGCCTTTCGCGATTTTGTAGCGACACAGCCTGCGAAGGCGGCTGAATGGGCGGCGGCAAATGGCGACGAGTGGAAGCCGCTCACGAAGAATGCGTATGTAGGCGACACGTCATTTGAAACGCTCATGGTCGCGGGCTTCCTTCGCACGGACCAAAAGCGTGCATTCGCGATGATGAGCGCGATGCCTGTTGAGAAATGGGTGGACGCTTTTTGGCAGTCGGCAAGTGATCTGAGCACGACGCAGACGCTTGAGATCGCGCGGTGGGCGAGCACGTTGCCGGATGCCGAAAAGCGGAGGCGGCTCGTGCGAGAGACAATTATCAGTAAATCCATGGAGGCTGAAATTGGGGAAGTCGCTTAGATTCGCGAGGGCGAATCCTCATCTCTCTCGGGCTGGATGCTGACGATCTCGCATGGCTCGCGCCGAGGCTCGCGGTGGATTCGATTGTTGAGATAATCAATGATGCCGAAAAGGTGCCGAAGGCTGAGTTTGACTGGCTCGCGTCCGTGGTGCCTGCGGTAAAGGCCGTCTATGCGAGAGGGGTGGCGGCTCACATGTACCAGCCGACTCAGGCGCTCATTTTTCTCAATCGGGAACTGGATCAAACTGCGAGCGATGAGCTTATCGCAGGGTATGTCGAATCCGAGGACCTCCGCTGGCACACTTGGGGCGGTGGCATGAAGGGGCTGTCGCCGGAAGGCGGACGACATGGAGATACGGCATTCCGAATCGCAACTCGAACCAGCGATCCTGAACGGCGGGTCGAATTGCTCACGCGGGCGTGGACGGACTTACATAATGATTCTGCAAAAGCGGCAGCCGAGATTTTGAGTATCCCCGAGTTGAGCAGCGATGACCGAGCGGCTTTGAAAGTGAAGATTGCCCCGATTTTGAAAAAGAAGCCATGAAGTCAGTCATCATCGCCATCATGGCCGTAGCCTTTGCAGTCGCTTACTGGCAGCGGACCACGCTCGAAGAACTGCGCAATTTGGAAGACCGAGCTTCCGCCAATTCCAGCCCGAGTGACGAGGAAACCCCGGGCGTCGAGCCTTTCCCTGTCGTGAATGTAAATCCGTCTGTGAGCGATCCCGTGACGGATGCTGAATTGGTCAAATTCACCGAGTCGCTGCTGTCGGTGAAAGATGAGTTTGAGTCGGACCGATGGCTGAAACTGAGCGAGCCCGGGACGCAGCTTTCCCACCCGGTTCTGTGCGAGACCATCCGCCGACTGAGCGGAAAGCAGATTCGTGCTGTGCTTGAAGCATGGCGAGCGGAACCTCCGACTAAAGAACGTAATACAGGACTTCATCGGCTCATGCTTCTAGCGGGGAAAGTGAACCCATCGGAGACGCTGCCGCTTATGTATGAACTGCGGAAGGAAAGCAGTGAGCGTGAGGTGCCGGGGCATGTCGGCTCAGTTTTTGAGCACTGGTTCCGCATGGACCCAGATGCGTTGTTGAAGTGGGCAAAGGAAGCGGGGATGCCGACCGGCTTCGACAACCAATGCGCGATTTGGGCGGATGCCGTCGCCGCCCTGCAAGAACCGACTGTCGAGAACGTGCGGAAGTTTGCTTCCCACAAAAGCTACAATGCGGAAAGCGCCGCTCGTGCGCTGGCGATGAAGCTCGACTCTCAAGATAAACGGCTGAGTTTCTTCCGAAGCCTTCACGAGGCCACGGGCGGAGTGTACGATAACTTCGCGGGCTACATGTGGCCGCTGGTCAGCCGCGTGCCGTTTGAGCAACTCGCGGTGGTCGCGGATAGCGTCCCCGATTTTCGGACATCCGTGGATGGGAAAAAGAACCTGGTCAACAAGGAGGTGCCACTTGGCAGTTTTCGCTTCGAGATCGCCGTGAATTCCCGTGACAGCACCGCGGCGCGCCGCTGGGAGTGGCTGACTAAGCGCGAGGAGGATCGCCCCTCGGACAAACAGCTCGGGCGGCTCGTCGATGAATGGTGCGAGAGCGATTACCCCGATACGGCCTCGTGGATACGCAGTCTGCCGCCCGGCGCTCCGCGCGATGCAGCGGTGAAGAAGGTGGTCGCATTTCTGGAATACAATGGCCGGAAAGACTTGGCTCCCGAGTGGAAAGTCGGTCAGCCGACACCACGCTGAGCACCGCATGAAAAGCGATGTCGTCGGTCACGAAAATTCGGCATCGGGATTTTGTCCCGGAGGGACTGCCCGAGAATAGCCCGGCGTTTTAACGCCGGGATCGTGATTGAAAGATTGGCGAGTCCCGAAGGGACGGCTGAGAACGAACCTCGCTTGCGGAGTCAGCCGTCCCTTCGGGACTGATGGTGTGCGGGGTGCGGTTCCCGGCGCTGAAGCGCCGGGCTATTCTCGGGTGGTCCCTTCGGGACGGATTTTCCGCAATGATCACACCTTCACTCAGGCGTTTCACTCCCACAAATACCGTTCGTCGTATTCGATTCGGTGCTTTTTCAATAACCGGACGAACTCGGTCTGAAAGGTGAACTTTTGGTGGTGCTCTTTTTGTCGGCGGATGTAGGCGATGACGGTGTCCATTTGCGAGATGCTCACGCTGAATGAACCGTATTTCTTCTGCCACGCAAACGTCCGGTGCTCGGGGAATGTGTCGTGAATCCACTTGGACGATCCGCCTTTCAAAAGCTGCATGGCCTTTGCAATCGTGATTGTGGAGGGCAGGGAAACAAGGATGTGAATGTGGTCTTCGATGCCGCCGATTTCCATGGCTTGAAATTGGTTTTCGCGAGCGATCCCAGCGAGATACGGGTAGAGACGTTCAGCGAGCGATTCGGTAATCATCGGGCGGCGCTCCTTGGTGCTGAACACGCAGTGGTGGTAAGAACTGATGTAGGACATGCTGAAGTTTCAGTGCCTATTTCTGTGGTTTTCAATGCTGGAATGGCGGGTAAGAGAAGTTCACTCAGCCGTCCCTTCGGGACTAGGCCATCTCTGCTCCGGCCCCGACGCTGAAGCGCCGGGCTATTCTCATTCTGTCCCTCCGGGACGCTGGCCCTGCGGCTTGCCTATTCCGTCTCGAACAGGATCAACAGAATGGGAATCATCCAGGTGGAAACGCCCCGGTTCACTTCTCCTTTGTGGGGCCGGCTTGTTTTTCCATCAGCTTCCCCGTCTCGTTTCCTTCATTTTTGCCGTCGGCGTGGACGAAGATGTAGTCGAACAGTTCGTCGAAGTTCACATCGACCTTTGCTCCGGCTTTGAGCGCTTTGATGTAAAACGGATCGTTCTGCAGGATGCCTTCCACCTTTTGCAGGGCGGACCATTTCATCACCTCCACCCACATCCATTCCTTGCCTTTGTCGTCTCTTTGGAAAGGGGCTTTCACCATGAGTCGCTCGCCTGGTTTCAGGCCCTTTTGGAATACGGGGCGCAGCTTTGCGAGTTTCACGAGTGCGCGTTTCGATGCGGCCAGAATCTCCTCGTCGTGTTTGACTCCAACGATTGAATCCTTCGAGCCCCACAGCGCCGATAGCGCGTGCTCCCTGCGTTCGTCGTCCGTCTTGCCCTCGCCGTTGGCAAAGCTGATTTCCACCAGTTCATTCTCCGGGTCGCCGTCCTGACGCTTACCGTTCAGCAGTTCGAGCGTGGCTTCGCCGGTCGCTTTGTCGAGGAGCGAGTCTTCTTGAGTTTTGCGAAAGCCCCCGGCTTTCAGAGCGCTCAATTTGAACGTCTGTTTGCGGGCGTCTTTGATCACCGGATTTTCGGCAAATGTCTGGCAGACGAGGTTGATCAAGTTTCCCGCAGGCTTGTTGTCGCTCCCGATCAAACGCTCGATCACCACATCAGGCAGCGCGAACTTTTCCATGCCGAGGGTGATAGCCCGCAGGTAGCGCTCGGAGTCGTCCGCCTGGTAAAGATGAATCGTGGTTTGCTGCGTTATTTCCGGAACTCCACCCTCCCGCCAGCCGGCGAGCCGTTTGGCTTTCCACGCATCGCGGGTGAAACATTCGCGCGTGGCGCTGTCCCAAATGTAGGCGTCCGTTTTCTCCGCGAATTGCAGAGCCAGCTCCGTGAATGCGCGGCCCATGCGCCAGACATCGTCCTTTGGCGCAAATAGAATTAGGCGCGTTGCCCGGGTGGTCTTCTGCATCGCAGCGATGTCTTTGTCCGTGAGGCCGCGTCCGGAGTGTTTGAAATGGGAGGCTTCCGGAACGGGGAAGTTTTTGAGCGGTGCCTTTTCTTCCTCAAATACGATGCAGGGAGGCGTGGAAAGGGCAGCCTCAATCGGCACCTCGGGGAGCAACTTCTTCGCGAGCGCCTCGGCCGTTTTCCGGGTGTCGCCAGCCGGGTCGGGTTTGTAGTAAAACACGACGCTGTAATACCCGGCCCTGTCACGCATATCGCCTTCCTCCACAGGCTTGCCGGCCTTTGGCTCGGCGGCGGGAGAAGGGCACGGGAGCACGAGCGATGCGGCAAACAATGTCAGGAGATACGCGCGGAGAGATTTCATCCGCAACCGGTTAATATCGTCGCCGTGTGAGGTAAATCCCGGAGTTTGCGGAAACACACTTTGCGAACACAAAAAAACGCGCCCCTTTCGAGGTGCGTTTTTTGTGAGAATGGCGGCGTTTTTTAGACGTGCTTTGGCTTTACCCAGGCACCGCTCTTGGCGGACTGGAGCACGGCGTCGCAGACGTACTGCGTCTCGAGCGCGTCGCGGAATGTCGGGTGGCAGGGCTTGCCTTCGCCGACGGCGCGGATGAAGTCCGCGACTTGATGCGTGAAGGATTCTGCGTAGCCGATTTGCAGGCCGGGGACCCACCAGTTTTTCATGTACGGCTGGTCGCCATCGGTGACGTGGATGGAGCGCCATCCGCGGACGATGCCTTCGTCTTTGTAGTCGAAGTACTGCAGGCGGTGGAGGTCGTGGAGATCCCAGCGGATGCTGGCGTTTTCGCCGTTGATTTCGAGCGTGTAGAGCGCTTTGTGACCGCGTGCGTAGCGGGTGCTTTCAAACAGCGCGAGCGAGCCGTTTGCGAAGTGGCCCATGACGGTGCAGGCGTCGTCGATGGTGACTTCTTCGACTTTGCCGGTGCCGGTGTGGGTGCGCTGTTTGATGAATGTTTCGGTCATCGCGGTGACGTCGGTCATCGGGCCGTTGAGCCAGAGCGCGGTGTCGATGCAGTGCGCGAGCAAATCGCCCGTCACGCCGCTGCCTGCGGCCTTGGCATCCAAGCGCCAGAGCCCTGCGCCGCCTTGCGGGAGGTCTGCGGAAATGGTCCAGTCTTGCAGGAAATTCGCGCGGTAGTGGAAGATTTTTCCGAGCTTGCCGGAGTCGATGATTTGCTTTGCAAGCGTGACGGCGGGAACGCGGCGGTAGTTGTACCAGACGGTGTTCGGGACGCCTGCGGCTTCGATCACGCGGACCATTTCCTCGCCCTGTGGTCCGTCGAGAGAAAGTGGTTTTTCGCAGAGGACCATCTTGCCGGCTTTGGCTGCAGCGATGGCGATTTCTGCGTGGCTGTCGTTGGGCGTGACGATGTCAATTGCGTCAATGTCGGCGCGGTCGATCAGCTTGCGCCAGTCGGTCTCGGTGGACTCGATGCCCCAGTTATCCGCGTAGGCCTTGACTTTGACTGCGTCGCGGCCGCAAGCGGCTTTGAGGACGGGCTTGAGCGGGAGATCGAAGAAGTTCGCCGCGTTGTGGTATGCGTTTGCGTGGGTGCGGCCCATGAAGCCGTATCCGACGATGCCGATGTTGAGTGCTTTTTTGCTCATAGTGGTTCGTTTGTGAGTGAGAGAAGCGCGATATGGAGCAGGGCTTTGCGCAGAGTGCAAGCGCGACAAACTGCGGAGCGAGCGGGCGGGGCGACTGGACATCGTTCGGGCCGGAAATGGCTCTGAAAACTGGTTCCAGCGGGTGAAATTCTGAGCGCGCCAAATTAAAAATGTTCGTTATTCCGCAATATTTTACTTCCATTACGTCGTCCGTTTCACAAAAAGACGGCTCGCTTTTCTCGCAACAAGAAAACTAACAACCGACATTTAACTGTCCCCTTATGAAAAACATCTCCGCCATTTTCGCCGCAATTGGATTCCTGTCCGCTGGTGTCTTCGCACAGACCCTGGCGACACCGGTCACTGCCAAGAACGTAAAGATCAACAAGATTCAGCCCGCGTTCGTCTCGACTCCTGAGTACCAGGTGAACGGTCCTGCGCCGAAGCGCTCCGAAGCGCTGAAGTGGTTTGAGATTGAAGTGGAGTTTGAAGTGAAGGATATCGAACTCGTGGACGAACTCACTTTTCAATACACCGTTCTACTGAACGGGAAACTCTGCCCTGGGGAAGTCACGCATGTGAACATCCCGAAGGGGAACAGCCGTTATTCCGTGATGTATATCTCCCCGCGTTCGCTCGAACGAATCACGGGCGGAAAGCCAATCAGCGCCGGGATGGTAGAAAACATCTGGGTGAAAATCACAAAGGCCGGCCAGTTGATCGCCGAGCATTCCATCCAGAAAAAACCCGTTCCAAATCTTCCGCAGATGACTGACCAGCTCGTGAAGAAAGGCGATTCGCCGTTTCAAGTGCTGTGGTGGGACCGGTACGAAGCTGTCAAGAGCTCGGCTCGTTAAACCGGTGATTTAAGGAATTTTCATGGCAGCACCGAACCGAATTTACGCACTCAATCTCGGCACCCAGACAATGAGTCTGGCCGAGTTCCAGACAAATGCGTCTGGAGGCCTTGTCCTCTCACGTTTCCAGCAGGGCGAGATCCTCGGGGATCCGTCTGTGGATGCCACCCGTCTGGCACAGTCAAAGCTGGAAATCCAGTCTCTGATCAGTAGCTTTGGGCTGAAGGGGGCGAAGGTCAATTACGCCATCGCGTCAAACGTGGTTTTTATCCGGCCCGTCACATTGCCGAGCGTCGGCGATCAGGCGCAAGTCGAGCAAATCGTTGGGTTTGAAGCGGCGCAGAACGTTCCGTATCCGATCAATCAGGTCGTTTGGGACTGGCAGCTTCTCGACGACGGCTCCGATGGCTCTGTCGAAGTAATTCTCGGGGCAATTAAGAGCGACCTTCTGGATGAGATTAACGAAGCGGTGGAGAGTTCAGGTGTTCGCGCCGGAGTGATCGAAATCGGCCCGATGGCGCTCTACAACGCGTTCCGCTACAATTATTCGGATGCCGACGGATGCTCGCTCATCGTTGATATCGGGTCGCGGACGACGAACTTGATTTTCGTCGAGCCGGGCAAGATTTTCCCGCGCCGTTTGAATATCGGTGGCAGTAGTGTCACGACGGCGATTGCGAAGGATCTCAGCCTTGCGTTTAGCGACGCAGACCAGATGAAAGTCGAACAAGGCTTCGTGTCGCTCGGTGGTGGTTATGCCGAGCCCGACAACGCGGACCTCGCGCGGATGTCGAAAATCATCCGCAATCAGATGACGCGGTTGCATCAGGAAATCGCCCGCAGCATCACATTTTACCGCAGTGAACACGGCGGCGCGCAGCCGGTCCGCGTGCTGCTCGCCGGCGGAACGGCGTCGTTCCCGTATATGCGGGAGTTTTTCCAGGAGAAGTTTGCCGGGATGGACGTGGATTTCTTCAATCCGCTCCGCAACGTGTCTGTTTCGGGCAATCTAAACATCGAGGAAATCGGGCGGAAGGCGCATGCCATCGGGGAACTTGTAGGTCTCGCGCTCCGCAGTTCGAACAGTTGCCCGATGGAGCTGAGCCTGCGTCCGCAAAGCGTTTCCGCTGCGGAGGCTCGCGCAGCTCAACGACCGTTCATCGTCGCGACGGGCGTCTGCATTGTCGCTGCACTGGCCGCAATGTTTGCCTACTACGGAAAAGCGCTTTCGGTGACGAACGAGGAGCTTTCAAAAGTGAAGGGGACAGTCGGATTGCTCGAGCCGAAAGACAGCGCCATCAGGCGGGCTCGCGACGAGATCAGCAAGAAAGTCGCCGAATCGGCACCGCTTTTGACTGCTGTGAACGACCGGGATTACTGGGTGCGTTTCATAGAAGATCTCAATACCCGGCTGCCGGATAGCTACATCTGGATCACCGAATTCATTCCGCCGACCGCGGCGGAGATGGAGAAGGCAAAGCCGGTCGAGGCACCGAAGAAACCCGGTGCAAAAGCAAAGGATTCCCCAACCGGGCCGGTGGTTGATATCCTCATCAACGGACTGGTCCTCGAGAACCCGCGCAAAAGCGAGGTGTTCGATGATTTCATCAAGAATTTAGAAGCTTCGCCGTTTAGGGAGAGCGAAGAAGTCAAAATCCGCCCGGTCATGAAAAACGATGTGTGGGCTGACAAGTTCTCCATCGTGCTCCGGCTTAAGTCACCTATTTCACTCAAATGAGTTGGTTCCAGCAAAACAAGTTTACCGCCATCTTTGGTGGAGTCACCGCAGTCATCGCCGGAGCGCTCGGTTGGCTCGTCATGGGAGCGAAGAGCGACCTCGAAGCGAAGCAGGAGGAGTTTAAAACTGAGCTCGGGAAACTCTCCACTCTCCAGGGTGGAAAACCATTCCCGAACGAGAAAAACGTCGCTGCATATAAGGCGGAGTTTGCGCGGGTCGAGGGCACGGTCCTGGACCTCCACCAAAAGCTCGTCGCGTCAGAATTGCCGCTGGAAGAGGTGCCGAAAAATGTGTTTCAGGACCGGCTAAAACAAGCCGTGGATCGCATCAAATCGGAGGCGCTTGCGAAGAAGATGCTTCTTCCCGGCCAGAAAAAGGATGATGTGAGTGCGGTTGCGGCGGACGCCACGTTCAACCTCGGATTTGACTATTTGGAGAAACTCCCGCCAGACGAGGCATCATCGGAATTGGCCCGGGAACTCAAGGCGGTTGAGTTCGTGATTCAGCAACTTCTCGCCAATAATGTGGCACAACTGGTCGATGTGAAGCGAAATACCATCCCGTCCGAGAAGGGCGATAAGAAGAAGGATGAAAAGAAAGACGACAAGAAGCCCGCAACAGGAGCCGGGAAAGCAAAGTCAGACGATGAGCAAAAGCTGGTCACACATCACAAATTCGAAGTCAAATTTGTGGCGTCGCAATCCTCGTTCATGAAAATATTGAACGGAATCAGCGGGGCCAAGCAGCCATTCATCATTACTCGACGCGTATTTATCAAAAACGAAAAGACCGAGGGGCCACTAAAGGAAACCGCAGCCATCGGGCTTCCGGCGGGGGAAGTAACACCGCCGGCAGATCCATCCAGTCCGACTCCACCGGCACCCGCACCCGATGCAGCCGCTCCCGCGCCGGGGACTGCTGCAGTCACTCCAGCGCCTGGTGCGCCGAAGGAGACTAAGAACACCTATATCGTCGGAGAGGAAAAGCTCGAAGTGGAGCTCGAACTTGAAATGGTGGACTTCGCCGAAGCGAAGGTCGCAGTCGAATCCAAAGGAAAGGCCTCCAAGTAACCATGAACTGGATCAAAAAGAATCCCGCACAGTTAGTCCTCGCGATTGTCGCTCTCCTGATGATGGCCGTTGCATTCGTGCTTTATTCAAATGCTGGCAGTTTTTCGGAACCGTTCCAGGCCGCACACACATCGCCTTCGGAGGACAACAAGATTCCGCCGACCGATCTACAGATCGTTACGGACCGCATCGCTTCATTGGAAAAACCGGCAGAGTGGACACCCAAGAAGGGCTCTCTCTTCATCTCGGAGAAGTATCTGGTCAAGGATGGAAAACTCCTCAAACCGACGGCTGAAGGCCCACCCCTCAATCCTCCCGTCCCAAATCAGTACATCATCAAAAACAATTTGGACATCACCTCGTCCACTGTCCTCACTGAAGACGTGGATAAGGATGGATTTAACCTTCTTTGGGAGTATGCCGGAATGGACGGCATTCAATCGACATATTGGCCGGAATTGGAGCCCGATTCAACGGACCCAACAAAAGCGGAATCTCATCCTCCGTATCACGTCAGGCTGTATTTGGTCAAAATCCACAAAGTGCGATTCCGCCTCTTGTTTCGCGCCTACGATTACGACCCAAAGACGAAGAAATGCACGATCCAAATCAACCCTCTCGACCGTGGCGGCAAAACCGAATTCGTGGAACAGGGGGCGACAGTAAAGGGAACTTTTTGGAAGTTTGAGTCGTTCATCCTGAACGAAAAGGGGGACAAAGACGAGTCGATCGCGAACATGGTCAACACGCAGAACGGACAGAAGCTCCCGTTGGTGTACAATCAGGAAGGAGACTCTCCGGAATCTTATGCGGAATTCGCGTATCGCTGGGTGGCACTTGGTGGCCAGCCCACGAAGAACTTCACGAAAAGGAAGGACGAAACGTTCATGCTCGACCCGGAACCGGAAAAGAACTACAAAGTCATCGAAATCCGTAAAGAAGAAGTGGACGTTCTGCTCCCGACCGGCGAGAAGAAGACATTCCCTTTGATAGAAGAGCCACCGCAGGTTCCCCCGACGCCCAAAGCGCCTAAATAGCCGACCAAACGAAACTAAAGTTCAGACAGAGTTAATTTAATAAACCAAACACACTACGCCTATGAAACGACCCCCTCTCTCCACACCAATCGCGTCGCTCCTCGTAGCGACCTTCGCAATCGTCCAACCCGTTACCAGCTTTGCGCAGGGAACACAGGCCGCCGCCGAGCGTGAACTCCAGCGCCGCATGCAGCGCGAAGTTCAAGGTCGCGACGAAGTCGAAAAAGGACGCGCCGCTTTCCGCTCCAAGGATTACGAACAAGCATTCGCGCATTACAAGAATGCTTGCGAGGCGATCGCAGACGCACCGGCGACCGCGTCGGCACGCACCGTGGCCGTCGATGGCTTCACGAATGCAGGGCTTCGCTATGCCGAGCAGCGGGTTACGGAAGGGTATTACGCCAGTGCCGTCGATGCCTTGAAAGAGGTTTTGCGCCACAACCCGGATTCCCGCGCTGTCCACAGGCTGCTTACGAACATCGAAGCTCCGGACTACTTTAATAAGAAGATGACTCCGCAGTTCCGGGCAAAGGTGGAGGAAGTGAAGCAGCTTCATATCGACGCCCAGCAGCACCAGGACTTGGGACGCTATGATTTGGCGGATATTGCGGCGCAAAAAATCCTCAACACAGACAAGTATAACAAAGCGGCGGAGAAACGCCGTCAGGAAATTGCCGAAGAAAAGAATGAGTTTGCGGAAGTCGCTTACGGCAGTGCCCGTTCGCAGGCGATGTGGGAAGTCACTAGGGAGTGGCAGCGTCCTTACCGCCGGTTTGACAAAAGGGTGGTTGAAATCTCGGAGAAATCCCGGAGCAACGCGCCGAGCACGGTCGCGATCAGCAAAAAGCTGAACGGCATCATCATTCCGAAAATTGATTTCCGTGACTCGACAGTCCGCGAGACGATCGAATTCCTGGTCAAAAAAGCAAAGGATCTGGATGAAGAAAAAATTGGCGTAAACATCGTCCTCAAGCTCGACGGAAACTCATCGCCCGGCGTTCGCGTGCCCGAGCCGGCTGCTCCTGCTTCGACGATTCCCGGACTGGAACCAGTCCCGGCGGCACCGGGTAACGCGCCCGCCGCTCCGATAGTGGGTGGAAGTGGCGACACCCGAATCACGCTATCGCTGAACAACGTGCCTTTGATCGAAGCGCTGCGGTATATCACGAACCTTTCGAACTTGAAGTTCAAGATCGAGCCGTTCGCTGTATCAGTGGTGCCGGTCAACGTGGACACGACCGACATGTTCACGAAGGAGTGGAGGGTTCGCCCGGACTTCCTTGCCCGCATCCCAGGCGGTGGTGCCGGCGGTGCGAACGGAATCGGAAACGTTACACCGGACGCAAGTGGCACGGGTGGCGTCGCTCCATTGGGAGCCGCGATGACCGCAAAAGATACGCTCATTGCAGCTGGCGTGCAGTTCCCGGCGGGATCGATTGCGATTTACTCAAAATCGACCAGCACGCTGACGGTGAAGAACACTTCGGAGAATCTCGATTTGATCGAGAAGATCGTCGAATCGCTCGAAAGCAGCGCCGGCGTGACGCAAGTGGAGATTCAGGCGAAATTCGTCGAAATCACGCAGAACAACCTGAAGGAGCTGAGCTTCGACTGGCTCCTCGGACAGTCGAACCTGCCCGGAGTCTCCACAACCAGCCTGTTCACTGCGGGCGGAACACGCGGAACTCTGCCAGCGACGAATCCGGCGGACTTCGTGTTCTTGCAAGGAGGAACTCCGATTGGACAAAGCCCAATCACTGGCGGAAACCGCAGCGGTTCGCTGGCAATTAGCGCGAACGCAATTGACGCGTTGCTCTTTGGTGGAGCAGGCTCATCCGCAATCGCACCGGGCATCTTCTCACTCGTTGGCGCCCGCACCGATCCGCAGTTCCAGCTCGTGATGCGTGGGCTCGACCAGAAGAAAGGCGTGGACCTTCTCTCGGCCCCTCGCGTGACCACAAAGCCCGGCCAGCAGGCGGTGATCGAAATCATTCGCGAATTCCGCTATCCAACGGAGTTTGAGCAACCGCAGATTCCGCAGAACTTCGGCGGAAACAACAACAATGGTGGCGGCGGTCTCGCCGGTCTCCTTGGTGGCGGTGGTGGCGGTGGGTCGTTCCCTGTCACACCGACGACGCCGACGGCGTTTGAGGTGAAAAATACGGGCGTCACGCTTCAAGTGGAGCCGCAAATCGGCCCTGATGGCTACTCAATCGACATGAACCTTGCACCGCAGGTTGTGGAGTTTGAAGGATTCATCAACTACGGAAGCCCGATCCAAAGCACATCGACAAACGCGCTCGGACAATCGGTCGTCAACGTCATCACGCCAAACGTGATCAACCAGCCTATCTTTGCGACACGCAAAGTGACCACGAACGTGACTGTGTTTGACGGCGCAACGGTGGTGCTTGGCGGTCTCGTTCGCGAAGACGTTCAGAGCGTTGAGGACAAGACCCCGATCATTGGTGACGTGCCATTGCTCGGGCGCTTGTTCCGCTCCAAGGTGGACCAGCACATTAAGCGAAACCTCATTATTTTCGTCAGCGCTAAATTGGTAAACCCTGCGGGTGAGCTGATTACATCAGAAGACGATATCGAGGAAAAAGTGGAGGCGCTGCCTTTGCCTGATATCGCTCCAGCACCGCTGCCGACTGGCTTCAGCAAGTAGGTATTAGTGCCGGTTCTTGGTCTGACGGGTGGCATCGCCACGGGGAAAAGCACATTGACCCCGTTGTTGCTGCGCGAACTGCCAGGCACCGAACACTTTGATGCCGATCGCTGCGTTCATGACCTGATCTCCGGGGATGACGCGGTGAAGCATGCCATCCTCGAAACATTTGGGTCCACGGTCTTGGACGACACGGGTCGTCCAAGTCGGCGGAAGCTCCGCGATGTAGTTTTCGCAGATGAAAGCCGGCGAAAAGCGCTCGAATCAATCCTGCATCCCGCAGTGCGAACGCGACGGCTCGAAGCTGCCCGCCTCGCCCGGGAGAGGAACGGGTGGCTTCTCGTGGACATCCCGCTTCTTTACGAAACGGGCGTCCAAGGTGACTTCGACCGCGTAATAGTGGTCGCTTGCCCTAGGGCAACCCAACTAAATCGTTTAATTTTAGAGCGAGGGCTTGCGCTGGAGCTCGCGGAGAGGATAATGGCCACTCAAATGGATATCGGCGCAAAGACACTTCTCGCCGATCATGTAATCTGGAATGACAGCACCGTCTCCAACCTCGACGGACAATCCCGACTCCTCGCCGCTTGGCTCAAGCAGCACTATGGATGAAGGAACGTCACATATGAACCCAACACTTCAACATGCGGGGGACGAAGTCCTGCCAATATACGTTCCTGTAGCCCTGCCCGTAACGGGCGGCGATGTGGAATCAAAGAAACCCAAACAAGAGGACGAATTGCTCAACGAAAACGGAGACCCACGCGCCCTCGTGCCGGAACTCGCTGCACGGGATATCGCTGTGGAAGAACTCCACGCGCTGACCGTGCATGAACTGCATGATCGCTTCGAGCAGATCAAAATGCGGCCGAATCCGGAGAAATCGCGGCATTACCTCGTCTGCGATCTCCTTCGTGCCTACCACAAGCTCGGGTACAAGCTCCTCGCGGAGGGAATCACGGAATTCATCACGACCGACGGGTGTGGATTTGTGCGCTTCCCGCGCTATAGCTTCCGGCCCGGCCCGCAGGATCCGTTCTTCACATTTCAGCAGGCGAAGAAGTTCAAAATGCGCGGCGGCTATTCAGTCGTGGTGCGATTTCGGCCCGCTGAAAACAAAGAAAAGTATTTCATGGTGGAGGAAGTCATCACCATCGAAGGAAAGCCGTTCGCCGAATGGGTGGAGCCCCGTGATTTCGAGACTCTGACGCCGCGTTTCCCAGATGCGCGCATCCGCCTCGAAGGGACCGGTCGGACTTCGGTCACTGCCCGCGCGGTGGATTTGATTTCGCCGATTGGCCGCGGTCAGCGTGGCCTGCTCGTTGCGCCGCCACGGGCAGGAAAGACGATTCTTTTAAAGGAGCTTGCGATTGCAGCATTGGCGAACAATCCCGGCTTACATGTGATGCTCCTCCTCGTGGACGAGCGGCCCGAGGAAGTCACCGACCTTCAGCGGAGCGTAAAGGGTGCGGAGGTTTACGCGTCCACGTTTGACGAGCCAAGCACACGGCATATCCAGGTTTGCGAAATCCTCGCCGATCGCGCGAAGCGGCTGGTGGAGCAGGGGAAGCACGTCTTGATTTTCCTCGATTCCATCACGCGTCTCTCGCGCGGCTACAACAATGCGCGGCCCGGTGGCGGACGCATCATGACCGGCGGTCTCGACACGAAGGCGCTGGTAAAACCGAAGAAGTTTTTCGGCAGCGCGCGCAACACGGAAGAGGCGGGAAGCCTGACGATCCTCGCCACTGCGCTCGTCGAGACGCACAGCAAGGCGGACGACATTATCTTTGAGGAATACAAGGGAACCGGCAACATGGAGGTAAAGCTCGACCGCTTCCTCAGTGACCGCCGCGTATTTCCTGCGATCGATCTTTTGCAGAGCGCGACCCGCCGGGACGAACTCCTTTACCACCCGGATGAGTTCAATCGTATCGTAGTCCTCCGGCGCCAGCTTTCGGCTTTGCCGCCGCTGGAAGCCACGGAGGTTCTTATCCACGCACTAAAAGCCACCCAGTCAAACGCACAACTCCTGATGGGAGGGTTGAGAGGCTGAACCTGATGAAAGAGAGAGGCGAATGAGCAGCACTCCGATTGTCCCACTCACGGATACGAGCGACGCGCTCGCGGAAGTCCTACCGCATTTCGAACCTCATGAGCGGATCGCCGTCGATACCGAGGCGGACTCGTTGCACTGCTACTTTGAGAAGCTCTGCCTCATCCAAATCACGGTCCCGGGGAAAGATTTCCTCATCGATCCGCTGGCCCCGATGGATCTCGCGCCGCTTTGGAAAAGCTGGGAAGGCCGGGAATTAATCTTCCACGGTGCCGACTACGACCTGCGCCTTTTGCGCCGCGCCGGATGTCCTCCTCCGACGAAGATTTTCGATACCATGCTCGCTGCCCGGCTCACCGGCGTGCAGGAATTCAGCTACGCGGCTTTGATGGAGAAGTTGTTCCAGATTCCCATCGCGAAGGCATCGCAAAAGGCGAACTGGGCGCGCCGACCGCTTTCTCCGCAGATGATGGAATACGCGGTCAACGACACTCGGCACCTCGGTGCATTGCGTGATTTGCTCAGCGCGGATCTCGACAGGATGGGTCGCCGCGAGTGGTTCGACCAATGCTGCGAGCGGGCCATCCGCGCGTCGGAGGTGGATAAGGACCACGACGCGGACCAGATTTGGCGCATCTCCGGCAGCGGTCTCCTCCGCGGGCGGGCTGCGGCGATTTTCCGCGAGCTCTGGCATTGGCGCGAGGACGAGGCCAAGCGCGTGGACAAGCCGACCTTTCACATCCTGCACAGCGAAATGCTCATCAAGGCCGCCGAGCGCATCCATGCGGGCGAGCGTGTCGAGTTCAAGCACATCCGCGGGCCGCGTGCGCAGCGATTTTTTGAAGCGGCGCGGAAAGGAATCGTTTGCCCCGAGGCGGACTGGCCGAAAGTAGTCCGCGTGGCCCGCAACCGGCCGTCGCAGCAGCAATACGCCCGCTTTTTGGAACTCAAAAAAATCCGCGATACGCGTGCGGAAGAGCTGAAGCTCGACCCTTCGCTGATCGCTGCGAAAGCCGCTCTGGAAGGAGTTGCGTTCCGCCCGGAGGAAGCACTGCCGAAGCTGATGCCATGGCAGCGCGAGATGCTCGGCCTTTAGCTCGTAGAGCGTGCGCCGTCCGGCTGGATTCCGGATAACGAAATCCTAACGCAAACGCGGTGCGATGCAGCTTCCTCACTCGTCCGCGGCGAACTACTGTCGAGGAAACATGAATGTTCGCATCCTTCTCGCCATCCTCGCCACTGCTTCCACTGCTAGTTATGCCGATGCTCCGCTTGTCGCGGCTCAGCCAGTCGCCATCCCCGGCACCAAGGGCGGCTTCGACTTTCTGGAGATTGACGGAACGAAGCACCGGTTGCTCGCAGACCACACCGGCAATGGCTCGCTCGATGTGATCGACCTCGCAGATGGGAAACTCATCAAGAGCATCCCAACAGGCAGCGCGCAGGGAGTGGCAGTGGATGAGGCAGGCGGCAAATATTACGTCAGTGTCAGCAAGCAGAAGAAGTTCGTCATCGTGGACCGCGAGACGCTCGTCGTGACTGGCGAGGTGGCGCTCGGTGGTCCGGCAGACGCGCTTGCTTTTGACCCGAAAAATGGATGCGCGTATGTCGGTCACGATGACGAGAAGGAGGTATGGGTCGTGGATGTGAAGTCGGCGAAAGTCATCGCCTCGGTGCCGATCGCCGAGGGGCCTGAGTATGTAATCTACGACGCTGCGAGCGACCGGATTTTTCAGAACATCAAATCGAACGACACTGTCTCGGTGATCTCACCCGGAACGAACACCGTCACGGAATCCTGGGCGACAAAACCCGCTGCGAAGCCGCACGGACTTGCGATGGAAGCGAAGACAAACCGTCTTTTCATCGCCGGCACGAATGGCGAACTTGTCGTTCTCGATGCGAAGAGCGGCAAAGTCACCGGCAGCGCGAAGATTGCGCCGGGCGTGGATCAGATCGCATTCGACCCGGGCCTTCGTCGCGTTTATTGCGCGAGCGGTTCCGGTGTGATTTCGGTGGTTCAAATTACCGATTCCGGCGCGACATCGCTCGGTGACGTGAAGACGGCAAAAGGCGCTAAGACGCTGGCCGTGGATGCAGCCACCCATGCAGTCTGGACCGCTTACGCAGAAGGAACTTCCGCCTACGTCTTGAAGCTGGACGCTGCGAAATAGCGCGGCATCTGCCGAATGCGCGCTTGCCCGTGGCGGTCGGGGCATGCAGGAAATAGCCGACTTTTTCCATGCCGATCATCACTTCTTCGAAATCACAACCTGAGTACGACGTCGTCATTGTGGGCTCCGGTGCCGGCGGCGGGCAGATGGCGTACACGCTCACGCTCAACGGCTTGAAATGCGTAATGCTCGAAGCCGGGCGCAACTACGATCCGGTGAAAGAAACGCCCATGTTTCAACGGCCAGATCAAGCACCGCTGGGAGGGGCGGCCACGCCGGACAAACAGTTCTTCGGGTACTTCGACGCCACAATCGACGGCGGTTGGGAAGTCCCCGGCGAGCCTTACACGCAGGCTAGCGAGAAAAAGGAGGAGCAGTTCTGGTGGTGGCGCACGCGCATGCTGGGCGGACGGACAAACCACTGGGGCCGCATTTCGCTGCGCAACGGCCCGTATGATTTCAAGCCCCACAGCCGCGATGGACTCGGCTTTGACTGGCCGATCGGCTACGAGGACGTTGAGCCGTATTACACGAAAGTCGAAATGCTCATCGGCGTGTACGGCGCAAACTCGGGGCTCGAGAATACCCCCGACTCGCCGGACGGCGTCCTGCTTCCTCCGCCCAAGGGCCGCGTGGGCGATCTCATGGCGCAGAAGCACGGACGCAAGCTCGGCATCCCCGTTGTGTCCATCCACCGCGCAGTCCTCACGAAGGCGCAGGATGCCGACAATATTCCCGCCAAACTTCATCCCGGAAACGAGCGCGCCCAGCGCCTCGTAGCAGAATCAATGCGGCAGCGCGCGGCATGTTTCTGGGCGACCTCGTGCGTGCGCGGATGCAGCATCCGCGCGAACTACCAGAGCACCACCGTCCACCTGCCTCCGGCGCTTGCGTCGGGCAACCTCGACATCATCCCAAACGCCCACGCGCGTGAAGTCATCGTCGGCGAAGACGGCCGCGCGACCGGCGTGCTTTATATCGATAAGACCACGGGCAAAGAGGAGCGCGTAAAAGCGAAAGTCGTCGTCCTCGCGGCGAGCAGCGGCGAGACCATCCGGATCCTGCTCAACTCAAAAAGCGCGCGCCATCCGCACGGCCTTGCGAACGGAAGTGGACTCGTCGGCAAATACACCATGGACTCCGTCGGTGCGAGTTTCGGCGGGCAAATCCCCGCGCTGGAAAACCTCCCCGCGCACAACGAGGAGGGCGCGGGCGGCGATCACTTTTATACGCCGTGGTGGCTCTACAAAGAACAGAAGGCCGGCAAGCTCGACTTCGCACGCGGCTACCACATCGAGATTGGCGGCACGCGGCCGATGCCCGGCGGCGGCAGCCCGATTCGCGACAGCTTCGTCAAAGGAGCATATGGCACGAAGCTCAAGGAGGAAGCGCGCCGCTACTACGGTTCATTCGTCAACTACGCAGCCCGCGGTGAAATGATCCCGAACGAAAACTCCTTCGCCGACCTCGACCCCGTGGTGAAAGACAAGTTCGGCATCCCTGTTCTCCGCTGGCACTGGCGCTGGAGCGACCACGAGTTCAATCAGGCGCTGCATGCAGAAAAGACATTCGCCGCGCTCATCACCGAAATGGGCGGAACTCCAAACCGGCCCGTCGCAAAAACCGGTCTCGAAGCGATCTCGCCAGGCGGAAAAATCATCCACGAAGTCGGCGGCGCGCTCATGGGCTTCGATGCGAAAAAGAGCGTCTGCAATTCGTGGAACCAGACTTGGGAAGTCAAAAACCTCTTCCTCTGCGACGGCGCGCCGTTCCCGTCCAATGCTGACAAAAACCCCACGCTCACCATTATGGCGCTCGCCTGGCGCACCGGCGACTACATCATAGAACAATCCCGCAAAGGGAACCTTTAGCCGCCATGGAAACCACACGTCTCACCCGTCGCGAAGTCCTCGCATTCTTCACCGCCGCGCTCGCTGCGAGCCAGCTCCCTGCGTTCGCACAGGTGCCGAAAGGCTACGGTACCGACCCGGATCTCACGAAGCTCCACACGCCCGGCGACGTCTGGCCGCTCACATTTTCCGCGGCTGAAAAAAAGGCAGCCACCGCGCTTGCCGACGTCATTTTTCCAGCCGACCACATCGGCCCCGCTGCGAGTGCTCTTCGTGTGTCCGACTACATCGACGAATGGATCAGCGCACCCTACCCGCAGCAGCAGGGCGAGCGCCCGGTCATCCTTGAGGGCCTCGCGTGGCTCGACGCAGAGGCGCAGCGCCGCTTCACGAAGGACTTCGCCGCGCTCACTTCGGAGCAGCACCGCGCAATCTGCGACGACATTTGCTGGCCTGCCGACGCAAAGCCCGCCTTCGCGAAAGCCGCGCAGTTTTTCGTCCAATTCCGCGCCCTCTCCGCCGCTGCTTATTACGGCACTCCGGATGGATGGAAAGCCATCGGCTTCATCGGAAACATTCCGCTCCCCACATTCGACGGCCCGCCGAAGGAAGTCCTCGAAAAGCTCGGGCTGGAGCAGACGGTGAAGTGAATCAATCGTTGTGCCCGTGAACTCAGCTACTTCAACGGCAGTTCGCGGAGTTGCGGGGGCATTTCTTCGATCGCGATCTTTGTTTTCCCCACCTCGCCATCGCGGAGGATTTCGATTTCGACCTCGGTCCCGGCTGCCGTGCCGGCGATCATTGCACGCAGGGTGCGCGAGTCATCCACCGGTTTGCCGTTGAACTTACGTACGATGTCGCCGGCGCGCAGTCCCGCCCGTTCGGCGCGGGATCCGGGGGATAGGTCCGTGATGATTGCGCCTTTGATGTCCGGCACGCCGAGGTTTTGGGCGAGGCGCGGTGTGAGTGCCTGAAAATTCACGCCTCCGAGCCAGCCCCGGACCAGGCGTCCGCTTTTGAGAATCGTTTCCATCACGCGCTTCGCCGTATTGGAAGGAACCGCGAAACTGATGCCTTGCCAGCCGCCGGTCTTCGTAAAGATGGCGCTGTTGATGCCGATAATTTCGCCCCGGATATTCAGGAGCGGGCCGCCGGAGTTGCCTTGATTGACGGCTGCATCCGTCTGGATGTATTCGAGGCCGCTGTCGTTGCCGGTCCTGCGTCCCGTGGCGCTCACTTTCCCAAAAGTCGCGGTGCCATCGAGACCATACGGGTTCCCGACTGCGACGACTTGCTGTCCTTGAAAAACACCCTCGCTATCGCCGAGCGGCAGCGCCTGAATCTCGCCGGCGCCGATTTTAAGAACAGCGATGTCGGTGTTTTGATCGGTGCCGATGAGTTTGGCGGCGACGTTCCTTCCGTCGGTCAGTAATACGCGAATCTCCGTCATGTCAGCGATGACGTGATGGTTCGTGAGGATGTGCCCTTCTTTTGAAACGATCACGCCGCTGCCGAGAGACGTTGTCTTTCCACTCTTCAGCATCCGCTGCTGGCCGAGGTAAAGGTCTTCACGCGTGAGTGGAAGCGGCAGGTAGTTGTCGCGCGAGGATGTGACGCTGACGACGCTCGGCAACACCGCTTGCACGAGTCGCGCGTAAGCTGCGTCTGTGGCCTCGAGGATTTTTACGTCGTCGAGATTCAGCGCCGGCGCGTCGGGCAGTGTATACTTTTCCGGTACGTGTCCGGCGTTGCGATGTTCAAAACGCCACCAACTGTAGCCGATAAGGATTCCAACAATCAGCAGAGGCAGAATCCGTCGCATGATGCAGAATGCTTCGCGAACGCTGAGGCAGCAGCGGCAGTTAAGCTGGAGCGCCGCTTAGTCCACCGAGGTCCAGTTGAGGGTCGGCTGCGGGCGCTTCGGCGGCCGGCGGCAATTCGGTCTTCGTCTTGCCAGTCGGGCGGGCGGGCGGGTTGCTCATTCCGCCGGACTTGATGATGTCCTTTACCTGGTCGCCGTCGAGCGTTTCAAATTCCAGCAGCGCTTTCGCGATGATTTCGAGCTTATCGCGGTTCGTGGAGATGAGGTGCTTCGCGCGGCCGTAGGCGTCGTCGCAGAGCTTCTTCACTTCCCGGTCGATTTCTTGCGCGGTGACTTCGCTGAAGCTGCGGCTGCGGCTGATGTCCCGGGCGAGGAACACGTGCTCCTCACCCTCGCTGTAATCGACCATGCCGAGGTTTTCGCTCATGCCCCATTCGCAAACCATCTTGCGGGCGATGTTGGTCGCCTGGCCGATGTCGCCGCGCGCGCCGTTCGTGACGTCGCCGAAGATCAGTTCCTCGGCCACGCGTCCGCCCATAATCATCACGAGGCGGTCGAGCAGTTCTTTCTTGCGATGCGTGTACTTGTCCTCGATCGGGAGATACATCGTCGAGCCGAGCGATGGTCCGCGCGGAATGATGGTGACTTTGTGGAGCGGGTCCACATTTTCCAGCAGGCAGCCGAGAATGGCGTGGCCGGCTTCGTGGTAAGCGGTGTTTTCCTTTTCCTTGTCGGACATCGCAAGCGAGCGGCGTTCCTTGCCCCAGCGTACCTTGTCGCGCGCCTCTTCGAGGTCGCCCTGGGTGATTGCCTTAGCGCCGCGGCGGGCCGCGGAAAGTGCGGCTTCGTTGATGACGTTGGCGAGCTCCGCGCCGCTGTAGCCGGGTGTTCCGCGCGCTGTGACGGCGAGATCCACGTTGTCGGCCATTTTCACTTTTTTGGCGTGCACCTTGAGGATTTCTTCGCGGCCTTTTACATCGGGCAACGATACGGTCACCTGGCGATCAAAACGGCCCGGGCGCAGCAGCGCAGGGTCGAGAACATCGGGGCGATTGGTCGCCGCAATAATGATAACGCCGTCCTGCGTATCGAAGCCGTCCATCTCCACGAGGAGGGCATTGAGCGTCTGCTCGCGCTCGTCGTGCCCGCCGCCCATGCCGTGTCCGCGATGGCGTCCGACGGCGTCGATTTCATCGATGAAAATGAGGCACGGGGCAGCTTTCTTGCCCTGCTCGAACATGTCGCGGACGCGGCTCGCGCCGACGCCCACAAACATCTCCACGAAATCCGAACCGCTGATGCTGAAGAACGGGACGTCCGCCTCGCCGGCGATTGCGCGGGCGAGCAGCGTCTTGCCGGTTCCCGGGGAGCCGACCATGAGAATGCCTTTGGGAATGCGACCGCCGAGCTTTTGAAAACGCTTGGGGTCTTTCAGGAACTCCACGATTTCCTGCACTTCCTCCTTCGCTTCCTCCACGCCGGCGACGTCTTTGAATGTCACTTTGTTTTTGTCGCGGGCAAGCATGCGGGCCTTGCTCTTGCCAAAACTGAGAGCGCCTTTTCCAGCCATGCGGATTTGCTGGCGGAAGAAGAAATAAATCAGAAGCAGGATAAGGAAAATCGGCATCAGATTTAGCATGGCCGTCAGGAACATGTTGCTGTTGTCGGCCCGCAGCCCCGCGGTGATCCCTGCTTTCCGAAGGTCGTCATCGAGACTCCGGTTGAAATCGAGATTCACGACAACGCGAATCGGCTCTTTATTCGGGACAAGCCGGATGGCCTCGATCGAGTCGGTGGCGCTTCCCTGATTCAGCACCACGTTGACCGTTGATTTGTCGATCTTCCCCTCGGCAATTTCGTCGAGGAACTGCTTGTATGGGACAACCTTGGCGGAGGCGTACGGGTTGCCTTTCGCGTAGAGAGCGCCGCCGATGAGGGCGATCGCGAGTACGAAGAGAATGAGGCCCCTCCAATTAAAATTTGGTTCGGGCGTGCCCCCTTCTTCAGGGTCGCGGTCGCGGTTTGGTCGAGAATTTTGCTGAGCCATGTGTTAATCCAGAGTTTTACAATCTATGCTGTGAGCGCGCGCGGTCAACGGCTATCCCTCATCTCCAGCAGTTCCTGCTCCCTTATAGCGCGATTTGTGTTTTTGGCAAACTGCCAGCGTTGAGAACGGAATCGAGTTTTTCACGGCAGGAATCCCACACCGCATCCGGTCCCGCCGAGGCGTCCACGACGCTGATGAAAGGCCGTTTGAGCGAAAGAAAAATCCGGCGAACCTCGCGAAGCTGGTCGAGTTGCTCGAAAGTATTGGGGCTGTCACCGCGGGCGCGAATTCGGTCCAGACCCGCCGCTGGATCGAAATCGAGCAGGAGCACGAGATCAGGCTTTGGTGCGAAGCGTTCATTTTCGGTGAGTACCCACTCTGGATATACGCCTCTCGCACCCTGATAGGCCGCAGTGGAAATGTAATATCTGTCGAGAATGACGACTTTTCCCTGCGCGAGGGATGGTTTGATGAGGTTTTCGACATGCTCGGCGCGGTCTTTTAGAAAAAGCCCGAGCTCTTCCTCCAGCGAGAGGCGGCCCTCGACCATGCTCTGTCGAAGTTTTTGCCCCCACGTTCCCCGCGTCGGCTCGAAGCTGGTCACGCTCTCGAGCCCTCGTTGCGTGCAATACTCCACGAGCCGGCGGACGACGGTGCTCTTTCCCGCGCCGTCGATGCCTTCCAATACGATCAGCCAGCCTGGTGCGTTGGGTCGAATCATGATTCGCGCAACCACTAGGTCTGACGGTCGCGGTTGGCAAGCGGTGTGCGCACGGAAGTGATGATGACCGCTCTTTTCGCAATCGGCTCTCTCGCTTCAGTTGTGTGCGTGTGCATTATCATGGCGTGGGTGGAATCGCGGTCGCTACAAGGCTACGAGGACGACAGCGGGTTTCATCTCGGATACGAACCGCTTCCAACGCGGTAACGCTGCGTGGCCTCGGTTATCCCGAATTTCTCACACTCTGAGAAGCGCCCCACCACCGCGTATGTAGTTTTCCAGCAGATTCAGGGAGGCCCGCAGATTCTTTGCAGGTGGCAATCTGTTGGCCTCCCTGAATCTGCTGGAAAAAGGTGAGAAGTGCGGGTTGCTCGCGTTTTCCCCGAGCGTCTGTGATGAGTGGCTACATGCAAATCTGCGCTATCACCCATCGTGAAAACCCCGATCAGGACGTCACGCCACTTTCTGCCATCAGACCGCAACTCGCGGGACTCATCCGGCGGCGGCATCCGGAATTGAAAGACGACAGCCCGATTTCCCATGAAGCCCTCGGCCAGTTCCGTGCGGAATACGTCCGCAGCGTCCTTGAAGAGGACATCGGGGCGATTACCGCGCTGGAGGGCGAGGTCGTGAGGTCGATGCAGGAGCATGAATTGCTCGCGAGCAATGTGGACAAGACTTTCGAGACCAAGCTTACTTTCGCGGACCGTTTGTCGGACCGGATCGCGGCGGTGGGCGGGAGCTGGCGCTTCATTATTGGGTTCGGAGTTTTCCTGGCGGCGTGGGTCGCGGTAAACACCGTTTTCCTCCGCATGAAGGCCCCGGACCCTTACCCGTTCATCTTCCTGAATCTCATCTTGTCGTGCGTCGCGGCTCTTCAGGCGCCTGTCATCATGATGAGCCAGAACCGGCAGGAGGCCAAAGATCGGGTGCGCGCGGAGCACGATTATAAGGTGAATCTAAAGGCTGAACTCGAAATCCGACATCTCCACGAAAAGATGGACTACATGCTCAAGCAGCAGGCACAACGTTTGTTTGACCTTCAGGACATCCAAATCGAACTCATGGAAGAGCTTGCGGGACGCAACCGCACAAACGGGCCGAAACCGGGGTAGAGGCAGTGGCGTCTTGTTCGCGGGTTTTTTGAAAGAAGCCGTGAAAATGCCCGTATTCATAGAGCCATGAAAACCAACTTGCCAGCGAACCACGAACGCCCTGAAAGGCGTCGCACAGATTTTGAGCCCCGGGATTCCCATTCCAGGAAAACGTGTTTGAACATTTCGGCGGGTCATTTTTTCCCACCCGCCAGAAATTCCTTTGACGCGTCCAAATCACCGCCCTACAACGCGGAAGTTTACACGATAATTACACCAACCCCGCGCATCTCGACCGGTACCCTGAGGGGTCCGGCGCGCGGCTCAACTCAACTGAAAGGACGGCCCAGCCGCCCTTGCGCAACTTTAACAAATTTAGATGTTTAACGGATTTCTTGGTCTCTTTTCCAATGACATAGGAATTGACCTCGGCACAGCAAATACCCTCGTTTACGTGAAGGACCACGGCATCGTCCTGCGCGAACCGTCGGTCGTTGCCGTAGTGGCCGGCACGAACAAAGTGCTGGCGGTGGGCGATGAAGCCAAACGAATGCTCGGGCGCACCCCGGGTAACATTCAGGCAATTCGGCCATTGAAGGACGGCGTCATCGCCGACTTCGAGGTCACGGAGGCGATGCTGCGGCACTTCATTCAGAAGGTCCACGGTCGCCGTACTCTTTTCAAACCACGCCCGCGCGTTGTTATCGCGGTGCCTTCGGGCATCACGGAGGTCGAAAAACGTGCGGTCAGAGAGTCGGCACTCCACGCCGGAGCTCGCGAGGTCTTTCTCATCGAGGAACCGATGGCTGCGGCCATTGGTTGCGGCCTGCCGGTGCAGGATGCAGCGGGCAACATGATTATCGACATCGGCGGCGGCACCACGGAAGTGGCGCTCATCTCCTTGTCGGGCATCGTGTTCAGCCGCAGCGTCCGCGTGGCGGGTGATGAGCTGGACGAAGCGATTATCCAGTACATGAAACGCGCTTACAATCTCATGATTGGTGAGCGGACGGCGGAGGATATCAAAATCAAAATCGGCAGCGCATATCCCATCGAAAAGGAACAGACGATGGAAGTGAAGGGACGGGACCTGGTCGCGGGCCTGCCAAAGACGCTCACGATTACTTCGCAGGAAGTGCGTGAGGCGCTGCTGGAGCCGATTTCCACCATCGTGGACAACGTGCGAGTGACGCTCGAACGCTGCCCGCCCGAACTCAGCGCGGACCTTGTGGACCGCGGTCTGGTGCTCGCCGGCGGCGGCGCTCTGTTGCGCGGTCTGGACCGCCTCCTCAGCGAGGAGACGGGCCTGCCGGTTCATGTCGCGGAAGACCCGCTCAGTGCGGTGGCCGAGGGGACCGGCCGCGCCTTGAGTGAATGGCGCTTCCTGCGGCAGGTCAGCTCCCAGCACCAGTTCCGGGGAAGCAGCTTAGGCTGATTTCCAAGGACAACGGCACCAACGCCGATGAAACTCCAATCATGGGGAAAAAGAATCGCCGCCAGCGCGGTTCTCCGACGCTGCGTGGACGGCCCCGGTAAGTATTTCCCACTCCGGAGGGCGCTATGACATCTCGCCGTCAAAATGTGCTCTCGGTGTTCGCCTTCATCGGAGTGGTGGTGGGCATCCTTCTTCTCAGCCCGGGTAATCGCGAGCGTGTGCAAAACGGATTTCTCTCGATGATTTCGCCTTTTTTGAAGAAGGGCTCGGAGTGGGACCGCTCCGTTGCGAAACTCCGCCACCAACTCAAAACGCTTCAGCAATTGGAGACGGAAAACGACGCGCTGAAAGTCGAGAACGACAAGCTGAAAGCCCTTAACCAGGCGCTTCAGGGCGTTGAAGCCGAGAATCTCCGGCTCAAGGCTGCGTTTGGTTATCGAAACGAGACGCCTTTCTCGCTGGTGCCCGCCCGGATCATCGGACGGAGCAAATCGAATTGGTGGAGCAGCGTGCAGATCGACCGCGGAACCGCAGAGGGCGTGCAAAAAGACATGTCTGCGTTAACGCCGGACGGCCTCGTCGGCAAAGTCATCGCCGCAAGCGATCACATCTCGACCGTATTGCTCATCTCGGACGAAAACTGCGGAGTCGCCGCGACCTTGCGCAACACGGAAGGGCAGCTTCAGCACGGCATCATCCGCGTGGTCCGCGGCGATCGCCTTTCCACCATGCAGCAACCACGCATGACGATGTCTTTCCTCCCAAAGCAGTTGAAGGTCGCGCCCGGTTGGAAAGTCTTTACCAGCGGCCTCGGACGCGTGTTTCCGGAGAATGTCATAGTTGGCGAAGTTGCGGAGATTAACAACCGGGAACTGGAGACGGAAGTGACCATCCATCCATCCGTGAATCTCGCGGCACTTACTGATATTTTCATCGTCACGGGGCTGAAGGGAGGATCGGAAAAATGATCTTCTACGCGTCACTTATCGCCAGCATGTTTCTCGCACTGGTTGCTCAGCATTTTACCGGTGACATGTACTGGCTCGGCGGCCACCTCTACCTCCTGTTGGTCGTCTTTTTCTTCGCGGCGGCCGCTCTGCCGCTGCCGTCCATGTTTTTCTTCGCGGTCGTCGCCGGGCTCATGTGGGATTCACTTACAGTGCATCCGAACGAGGCGGGAAAATACGAGGTCATGTTTGGCTTGAGCGTGGCGCTCTTCGGTGCGCTCGGTGCGGTCATGAACGGCCTGCGCTCCCTGTATTTGCGTGGGCGCTGGGAGCTCCACTGCATTCTCGCCGGATTGCTCACATCATTGATCGTCTTGATGGAGTTTCTCATCATCACCTTTCGTCGGGAGCCGTTTGCCTTTCACTGGCCTCGGGAGGTCTGGCACCGGATTGCCGGCAGCGGTCTCGCGGTTGCCCTGATTTCCATTCCGGCATTTGCAGTTTTCACATGGCTTGGTCGCCGCCTCGGGGTGATCAAATTCGATACAATGCGTCCCGACTAATATGAAAGACCGCTTTCAACGACTCCGTGAAATTCGCAATCTACCGGGCACCGCGCTCCGGATTTACTTTTTTGCATTTGTCATGCTGTCCTCGCTCGGCGTGCTCGCGGCCAAGCTGTGGCAGGAGCAAATGGTACGTTCGGAGAAATGGCGGAAAAAAATCAAGGCCAGCGGCAAAGTCACCGTGCGCATCCCGAGCATCCGTGGCGATATCCGCGACCGCAACGGCTGGCCCCTCGTGGAAAACCAGGCGAGTTACGGTGTCGATTTCTACCTGCCGGAAATGGTAGAGATGATGAAGAACACGCTGAAAGAGCGTAACCGTGCGAAGCTTGATGAGTTGCACAATGAGGGCAGACACCTTGGAAAAGAAGAGCTTGAGCAAATCCTTGAGAAACTCCCGACGCGGGACGTGGAAGTGACTCGCGACGAGATGCCGAAAAAGGTGCAGATCGCAGATGTCGTAGGCATCATCAATAAAGAGATCAGACCAAAACTGGAAGCTCTCGGGCTTACGGAGGACGGCGTAAAACTCGATTACTCTGAGGAAGGGATTCAGACTCACTATCTCGCGCGGGAGCACATTCCTTATTCGTATCTCTCGAATGTCGGATTCGATACCGTGGCAAGAATTTGTGAAAATGATATCGGCCTTCCCGGCGTGGAGGTCTGTGTCCGTCCGGTCCGCCGCTATCTTTACGGTGCGTTCGCCTGCCACATGCTTGGCTACGTAGGAAATCCCAAGGATGAAAACAGTGAGGACGACTTTTTCACGGTGAACGACCAGGGCGAAAAAGTCGCGGCTTTTGACTACTATAAGGCCGATATCGTCGGGCATTACGGGATCGAAAAGCACTGCGACAAATTGCTGCGGGGAACCGCTGGAAAGCGAATACTGGAACGCACTGCGAAAGGGAAGACGGGAGCCGAGATCGGCCGAATCGAACCGACCCCTGGAAATAACGTGTATCTGACCATTGACGCCCGCATCCAGATGAGCGCGGAAAAAGCACTTCGGGAGGCTGGCGTCGGCCGTGCTGCGGCTGTCGTCGTGGATCCAAACAATGGCGACATCCTCGCGATGGCCTGCGTGCCGAACTACGATGCAAATACGTTCGTGGAGAAGCTTGAGGAGTTGAAGCTGGATGACACGGATCCCCTGACGCCCCGTTGCACACAAAGCTACCCCCCGGGCTCGACATACAAGCAGGTCACAGCGCTCGCCGGCCTCCGGGGTGGGATTTTGCCAAATAGGACATGGTCTTGCAGCGGGGGAGTTCCTTACGGAGGAAAGCTGATGAGATGCACCGGCTCCCACGGACCCATGAATATGTCCACCGGCATCATGAAGTCGTGCAACGCGTATTTTTACCAGATGAGCAATTCCATCGGATCCAGCGCCAAAGACGGATTCGCGCAAATTGAAGCCGTCGGAACGGCACTCGGCCTAGGCATGAGGGCTGGACTCCCTCTCGATGGGGAAGATCCCGGGGTGCTTCCGGGGCCGCGGTATTTTACCGCCAAAGGCCTTCTGCCCGAAATGGATTCCAGCGGACAACTCGCGAACACTTCCATCGGCCAAGGAAAAGTCGAAGTCTCGCCGCTTCAAATGGCGATGATCACAGCGACGGTCGCGAATGGCGGCAAGAGCTATTACCCGCGACTCGTATCCCGGGTCGTGAACAACGACCGCAACGATGTCCGGGATGAAAACAATAATCTCGTCGTCCCAGTGGAGCCACGTCTTCGTGCCAACCTTCTTGAGTTGGGCCTGAAAGAGAGCGATATCGAAGTCGTCCGTCGCGGAATGTGGCGCGTGGTCAATGACCCCGGCGGCACAGGCAAGGCGGCGAAAATCAAGGGCGTCGATGTGGCGGGAAAAACCGGCACCGCGCAGGTTTCCCGGCGGCTGAATGAACGGGACGAAAAGGGGAAGTGGAAGATCGAAAAAGACTACCATGTCTGGTTCACCGAGTTTGCCCCTTACAAAGACCCGAAATACGTCGTTTGCGTCATGGTCGAGAGCGGCGGCGATAAAGCGCGCGGCGGAACCGTAGCCGCGCCAATCGCGACGAAGATTATGCGGGAAGCACTTGCGCTCATCGCGTTCGACAAAAAAGACGGCGGCGACGAAAAACTCCATCCGGCGTTCCTGACAGCGACAGCCGGGAGCTACGCACCCGTGAACGCTGTGACGGTCTCCGAGGACGGCTCGTTGAGCAAGTTCGTGGCGGAGGCCTTCAAAGATCAGCCGCCCGGCGTACCTCGGGCCGGAGACGACGAACATATGGAACACGATGACAACGCTCCCGTGATGAATCGCAAGCGCACCGAAGCCAACGTCGCCGCAAAGAAAGCCGCCGATGGACGCGGCACTATGCAACCTTCTGCCAAGCCGGTCCGTGCGCCCACTTGGTTTGAACGTACTTTCCTCGGACGAAAACCCGGTTCACCTTCCTCGGGGCAATCACCCCGTCCACGCTAATACTCTTTCCACCCAGTGCTCAAAAAACTCACCCAAACCGCAATTTCTTTAATACAAAAAGTGAAAAAACTCATCGGACTATCACCGCGTCAGACCGGCAACAAACTCATCATCACCGTCGAAAAACTCGAAAAGCGCGTCGCGCTTTTGGAAAATGGCGTGCTCGAAGAATACAACATCGAGCGCACCTCAGACCGCAACATCGTCGGCTCCATCTTCAAGGGCCGCGTTCGCAACATTGAGCACGGCCTCAAGGCCATGTTCGTCGATATCGGCTACGAGAAAAACGCGTTCCTTCATTTCTGGGACGCGCTTCCTGCGGCGCTCGATGCCGGCATCGAGGAAGTTGAACGCACCAGCAAAAAACAACGCCAGCGCATCACCGCCAAGGACATCCCGAGCATTTACCCGGTCGGCAGCGAAGTGCTCGTACAGGTGACCAAAGGGCCCATCTCTACAAAGGGACCGCGCATCACGACGAATATCTCGCTCGCGGGCCGCTTCCTTGTGCTGATGCCGTTTAGCGACCAGTGCGGTATTTCGCGCAAGATCGAAAATCCGAGGGAGCGCGAGCGTCTGCGCAAGATTCTCCGCGAGCTCGAACTGCCCGAGAATATGGGCATCATCATCCGCACCGTGGGTGAAGGACAGAAGGCCCGGTACTTCGTCCGCGACCTCGCCTACCTCGTCGAGCAATGGCGCAGCATCGAAAAGCAGATGACTGAAAAGCGCGCGCCCGCCTGCGTTTTCGAAGAGCCCGATCTCGTCGAGCGCACCGTCCGCGACTTCCTCACGGATGAAATCGAAGAGGTCGTATGCGATGACGAAAAGGCCGTCGATCGGATGCGCGAACTCGTCGCCCAGGTCAGCAAACGCAGCGTCCAGCGCATCACCCACTACAAGGAGCCCGTGCCGATTTTCGAGCGCTACGGCGTGCAAAAGCAAATCGACGACGCTTTCCACCGGCAGGTGTGGCTGCCATGCGGTGGCTATATCGTCATCGATGAAACGGAGGCGCTCGTCGCCGTGGACGTGAACACCGGCCGTAACAAAGGCGGCAAGGATGTGGAGAAAACCATCTTCCAGACAAACATGGAGGCCGCCGAGACTATCGCGCGCCAGCTCCGTCTGCGGAATATCGGCGGACTCATCATCGGCGACTTCATCGACATGAAGAGCCGCAAGGATCAGCAGGCCGTTTACCTCCGCATGAAGGACCGCCTGCGTCGCGACAAGGCGAAAACCCACGTGCTTCCCATCAGCGCCCTCGGCCTCATGGAAATGACCCGTCAGCGGGCGCACGAAAGCATCAGCGGCAGCGTCTTTACCCCATGCCCGTATTGCACCGGTCGCGGAAAAGTGAAGAGCGCGATGAGCATGAGCGTCGAAATCCAGCGCGAGCTTCACCGTGTTCTGAAATTCTACAACGACGTCCACGAAGTCCGCGTGCAACTCCACCCGCACGTTCTCGAGCGACTGCGCAAGGACGACGAGGAACTGCTCGTGGACATCGAGCGGAAATACGCCGGACGCCTCAGCTTCCGGCCCGACCCGACGTATCATCACGAGAAGTTCAGCATCCACGACACCAACACGGGGCAGGAGCTCAAGCTCGTGTAGCCGCCGTCAGCTTTCAAAAGGACGCGAACTTTTTCGAACGAATCGAAGTCTCGTGCGTCTTACTCACTGTTCTGGGGGGAACAGCGGGGTCGTTGGCACGGGTTTATGGAGCCGGCGGCCCCGCACCTTTTTGTACCCACTCGCTGCGGCGGCGCGCGACTATAGAGTCCCAAAAAACCGATCGCCCGCGTCGCCGAGGCCGGGGACGATGTAGGCGCGTTCGTTGAGCGTCGGGTCGATGGCGGCGGTGAAAATGGGCACGTCGGGATGTGCGGTGCGCATTTGTGTGAGGCCTTCGTTGCAGCTCACGCAGCAGACGAGCCGGATGCTCGATGCGCCTGCTTCTTTCAGCAACGCGATGGTCGCGCTGGCACTGTGGCCGGTCGCGAGCATCGGGTCGGCGACGATGACATCCGCGGCGGCGATGTTTGGTGGCGGATTGAAATAGTACGGGACCGGGCGATGCGTGTGTTCGTCGCGTTTCATTCCGATGTGCGCGACGGTTGCATCGGGTAAAATGCGCAGCATCCCCTCGGAAATCCCGAGCCCAGCGCGGAGGATCGGCGCAATGATTATCGGACGCACGAGCGCCGCCCCGTCGAAAGCCGCTAGCGGTGTCTTGATGGATTCAACTCGCGTCGCCAAATCCCGCGTCGCCTCGAACAGCAGCAGCGACGCCACCTCCGCCAGCCGTGCGCGGAATTTCTCCGAGCTCGTCCCAACATCGCGGATGCGGGTCATTTTTACACGGATGAGCGGGTGATCGACTACGGTGACGCCGGGTATCATGCAGTGTGTCTGGCAGAAAGGGTTGGCGAGCGCTAGCCCGCTCTGCTTTCCTCCGCCGCACTATGGCGAAATCACCTGTTGTTCTTATCATCCGTGACGGTTGGGGCGTGAATCCTGGAGGCCGCGAAATGGCAGTCGAAAACGGCGACGCGACCCTGCTCGCGAAGACTCCTTTTCACGACCACCTCTACGCCACGTATCCGCAGGCGCGCTTGTCTGCGAGCGGCATGGACGTCGGCCTGCCCGATGGACAAATGGGCAACAGCGAAGTCGGCCATCTCAATCTCGGCGCCGGTCGCATCGTTTACCAGGACCTCACCCGCATCAACAAAGCGATCATCGACGGCGAATTCGACACGAACCCCGTCCTCGCCG
>JANMGP010000244.1:0-25018 GCA_031374705.1 Verrucomicrobiaceae bacterium
GTCGTGGCTCACGCAGCCCCCTGCGTGAATCTCTAATCGCGAAGCGCACACTTCCTGGTCGCACGCTCTTTTGATCAGCGCTTCGCGTGAGGCGTATCACGCAGGGGCTGCGTGAGCCACGACAGCGGCTTGCGCCGCCGGTTAGTACTATTTATGGCTCATACCAAATCCTTGAAAGCAATCACTCCCACCAGCGCGACCACTCCGGCCCAGAATTTGGCTGCGACTTCTTGTCCGTGCTTGAACTTTTCGAAATCAACGTATGGGTTGCGAAACGTGGGATGCGGACGGCGCTGAGCAGAGCTGCGAGCGGTGGACCTTTTGCAAGGCTGTGGTTGGGATTCATCGAGCCGGAGGTGTCTGGTTTGTGGATGGGAATGTTTCGGATGGGTGGAGGGTTGGCAATGGGAAAACCGGGGGGCAGGCGGAGCATGTCGCGCTAATGCACCAGCGCCATCCGCCAGGCGACGGCAAGCAACGCGACCGCGGTGAACCCTGCGGCGCTCTGGATGCGTGCAGAAGTCTGCGCGCGAACGCCGGCGTAATAAAGCGCTGCCCCGACGAGGACACCCGCCGCGAGCCCGAACAGGTGCGCACCGAGGTCCACACGACCAATTGGAGACGGAGTGCCGTCCGGTTTGATCCCTCCCCCGCCGCCGAAGAGCGCAAGGAATGCGAGCGCGCCGCCGATAGGCACAATCAAGGGCCAGCGGGAACGCCCGTTATGCGCGAGACGCGCCGCGATTTCCGTCCCGGAAAGAAGACCGAGCGCGGCGAAAAGCGCGGTCGAACTTCCGAGGCTCCGGTGTGCTTCGGAGAGATGCGCGATGGAGTTGAGGAGATTCCCGAGCGCGCCTCCGACGACCGTTCCGAGAAGGCCGAAGCCGACGCCAATCCGCCCGTAAACAAATGCGAACGCAAAGAGAGCGAGCGAGAGATTCGAGATCAAGTGCTCGCTGTCTCCATGCAATGTGAGCGCCGTAAAGCAGCGCCACCATTCGCCGGAGCGGATCAGGATATCGTCCGCCACGCCGCGATCGATCCACTGCGGTGCCATTCCGATTTGCACGCGATACAGGGCGGCCATGGTAAGCGCCGTCAAAACCACTGCGGCCTTCGGGATCTTGAACGGCTCCACCTTTCGCTCCTCAACACGGCTGCTTTCGTCGCGCTCGTATTCGGAGAGCGCCGTCTGCACGCGCTCGCGCTGCGCTTCTTCCACACAAAGCGCGTACTCCCGTCCATGGCGGATAATCCAGTGCGGCAGGTCCATTGTCGTAACCACGAGACCGCGATCGCGCGCATCCTGAAGGCGGGCGTAACGACCCATTTCCGCCAGCGCGATCCCCTCCGGCCCCTGATCATGGAAAATGGCCTCGCTCATCGTGCGGCTCGCGTTGAAAGTTGAATGTTCATTCCGGTCTCAGACCTTAGCATCCGAAAACCAACGAGCGGCGTCCATTCCAAGTGAATCCTTTGTTTCAGCAACTGACCGTGCCCGATTTGTGGCAGCGCGAAGCCGTGCAGCATCTGCGAGCCGGACGCGATGTCGTGGTCCACGCACCGACGGGCGCTGGAAAGACGTTCATTTTCGAAACGATCTACGGCGAGCTGAAAGGGCAGGCGGTTTTCACCGTGCCGACCAGAGCGCTCGCGAACGACAAGCTCGCGGAGTGGAAGGCTCGCGGTTGGGATGTCGGCATCGCCACCGGCGACCTCGCGAAGAATCTCGATGCCCGGGTCGTAGTGGCCACGCTGGAGACGCAGCGGGGCCGGTTCCTCCGTCGCGAAGGCCCGCGGCTACTCGTGGTGGACGAGTATCAAATGATCGGCGACCCGCATCGCGGCGTGAACTACGAACTCGCACTGGCGCTCGCGCCGCCGACGACGCAATTGCTTTTGCTCAGCGGGAGCGTCGCGAACCCGAAGGACATCGTCGCCTGGCTGCGCCGGATCGGGCGCGATGCCGTCCTCGTCTCCACGGACCATCGGCCTGTACCGCTGAATGAAATCGATCTGGAACTTCTGCCGAACCGTGCGCCGCTGCGAGTCCGCGGTCCGTGGCCGCGCTGGATTGCCAATGCGCTGCGCGCGGACCTCGGGCCGATTCTGCTGTTTGCGCCGAGGCGGAATGCAGCGGAGGAATATGCGCAGACACTGGCCTCGCAACTCCCGAACGAAGACCCGCTCGTGCTTTCCGCCGAGCAGGAAGCCATCGCTGGACCGCGCCTCGCGAAGTTGCTGAAGGCCCGCATCTCCTATCACCACAGCGGTCTGAGCTACGCCGCTCGCGCCGGTGTCGTAGAGCCGCTCGCGAAAAACGGGCAGCTCCGTGCCGTTGTCGCGACGATGGGACTGGCGGCTGGAATCAACTTTTCGATGCGCTCGGTCGCCGTCACGGACACGCGCTACATGGTCGGCAGCTTTGAACGCCACGTGCAGCCGGATGAACTTCTGCAAATGTTCGGCCGGGCCGGGAGGCGGGGGCTCGATGAAACAGGCTACGTCCTTTTCACCTCGCGTCCGCCGCGGCTGCTCGATGCCCGCGCCCGCCACTTGCGTCGTGCGACACAGCTCGACTGGCCCACGCTGATCGCGGTGATGCGCGGCGCAGTCGCAACCGGTGAGGAACCCTTCGCTGCCGCACTGGAGCTGAACCGGCGCCTGTTCAGCCCGCAGGAAGTCACTCTCGGAGTCGAGCACGCGAGGCAGACCGGCCCGCGCCCTTGCGGCATCGCGGTGGACATGGAGCGCGCACGATTTGCGCGACGCGGCATCCCGGAGATGCGAAATTCCTCCGGCGAATGGGAGCCGCGTCCTCCGGAAACCAGCGTGCCCCTCGGCGAAGCCTGGATCGCGATTGAAGGGCGATGGCGTCCGGCACTGAGCATCGCGAAAACACTGGACGGGCGCGGCTGGGGTCAGCTCTGCCGACTGGAAGCACCCGGCGGGAAAACCTATGGTCGCGAAGTGATGTTGGGCATTCGGCGCGACGGCGACCTTGAACTTGCGCCGTGGCTTCGCGAACAAACCGGCGTCCGCCGCATGAGCCTGCACGGGCTGGAATCCGAAATCCTCGCGAAACTTCCCTCGTGGATCGCAGCGGCCACAAAACAGCCCGCAACCGGTCGCCTAAAAGCGCTTATTCCGCGGGACGATCGCCTTTTTGCACGGCTGGATTTTTCCACGGAGAAAGTGGCTGCATTCCGCGAGCGGAGTGGAAAAGCGCTCGTAGCCCCCGAAGAACGCGAGGCTTTTCCTGCATGCTGCACAGGATGCGACGAACTTCCGTGGTGCCAGAGCACGGAAATCACCAAACCACCCGCATGGGCATGGCGACGCCTCGGGCTTATCGAGGCGGACGGCACGCCGACTCGACGCGGCGCGATTTTCAGCTTCTTTCATCACGGCGAAGGCCTCGCCGTTGCGGCGGCACTGGAGGATGCAACGTATCCCATTGTAGAGCTCGTGTTTGATCTCGCAAACCTCCGCGCAGGACCGCGTTTCGCCGGCGATGAGTCCCCTTTCTCGGGACGTCTCGGAGCGCTTTGCCAGACGGTGTATCAGCGCGCAGACTTTGAAGATTACCTCACGATGGGCGTTCCAACGGAATACGGCGCCGGCGCTTCCGAGCTGGTCCGCGAACTCGTCGAACACGCCGCGCCGCGCGCAAGACTGCTCACCGATTCGGTCCGCGCGGGCGACATTGAGAGGGCGCTCATCGAGTGGAGAAGCGTGCTGCGTCACATCACGCTCGCGCCGGACTACGATTGGGACCGCTGGCGTGCGCTGCGCGATGCCGCGGTGCAACATGTGGAATCAAGCGCATCGCCGACGACAGGCAGCCTGCCGCCGCTTACCGGCGCACAGCGGAGGCGATGAACACCGCCGCTTTTTAAGCGCCAACCGTCTCCGGCGGCAGCCCCAACTTGGTGCGGAGTTTGTTAATTTCCTCGCGCATCACATCGCGACGAGCCTGAAGGACGCTCACGTGCTGCTTCGCACGCTCGAGACCGGTCTTCACTGCGTCGAGCTCACCGCGCATCGAATCGCGTTCCTCCTCGATCGAGCGAAGATTCTCGAAGTGGCGCTCCATCTCAGACTGTAGTTCGATCAACTGAGAGCGTGCCTGTTCTTTTTCCACGCGAGCCTGCTTCAACTGCTCATCGACCGGGCCTCCCGACTCACCGCTCTTGCGAGTCGGTTGAGCGGCAAGCCGCGCAACCTCGGCATTGGCAATCCTTGCTTTCTCCGCGGACTCCGCGGCAGCAAGCGCCGTCGCGTCGATCCGCCTCTGCATTTCTTTTTCGTTTGCGCGTAATGTTTCGATGAGCGCACGGGCTTCCGCGGCATCCGCTTCCGCCTTGCCGCGCAGTGTGTTCGCCGCTTCCAGCTTTTCCGTGACGCCGCCGATTTCGGCATCGTGCAATTCAAGGCGATGACGGGCGGCCGCGACTTCCAGCCTGACTTCCACCAGCTCGCGCTCGCGACTCGCGCGTTCCTTCACCAGTTCGTCCACTCGCGCCTGAAGTTCCTGGGATTTTCCCGATGCTTCCGCATCGCGGACTTCAAGACGCTGGCGCGCTGACGTAAGTTCCAACCTTGTTTCCTCCAGTTCGCGTTCCCTGCCCTGAAGTTCATTTGCGAGTCCTTCCACACGCTGCTCAAGCTCCCCCAACTTCTGCGCTGCTTCCGCGCCGCTCACAGTGAGGCGATCGCGTTCGGAAAGACCGGTCGCAATTTCCCCGCGAAGGGTTGCAATCTCTTGTTTCGCAGAATCCACCGCGGCACCCATTTTATCCAGTGCCTTCTCCCGTTCCCCCGCAAGCGATCGCGCCTGATCATGCCCAAGCTTTGCCGCCTCAAGTGCTCTCGAGAGAGCGTCCAGTTGGCTGCGGAGGCTCGCTGCCTCCTCCCGTGCGGCCGTAAGCTCGGCGGGGAGTTCCTGCGTGCCAGCCACAGCGGCGCGCGCGTCATCGCGTTCCCTCGCGGCGACCGTGAGTTTTTGCCTCAACTCTGAAGCTTCCTCCACCGATTTTGAAACTGCCTGGAGCTCAACCGATAGACGCTCGATCTCGCCCTTCAATGTGGAAACTTCATCGAGCGCCGTCGCGGAATCCAGTTTCAAACTGTCCCGCTCCGCGGTGACCGTCGAAAGTTGATCACGAATCCGGGCGAACTGCTTGAGCATTTCATCCCACTCGGACCCTCCACTTTGGTACACCGCCTTGAGCGTTGCCTTGAGCTCTGCGCGCTCGCGCTCGGACTCCGCCATTTTATCGAGCAGTAAGAGCAGGTCCTTCTGCGGTATTCCGCCTTTGGGAGAAGATTCTGCGAGGGCACGCATCTGGTTGTGAAGGCGCGCCGTCGTGTCAGAAAGAACATCGCGTTCCTTGATGGAAGTGACGAATTCTTCCCGGGCCACCTCCAAATCGCGTTCCGCCTTTTGCAACTGCTCGCGCATCGGACTCAGCGCGGTCACTTTCGACGAAAGCTCATCGCGCTCCCCGATTGCCACGGAGAGTTCTTTTCTCAACTTTTCAACTTCGGCCTCCGCCCTTTTTTGCTCTGCAGCCTCGTCCACCGTCGCCTTCAGTTTATCTCGCTCGGTTGCCAGTGCGCTCAGGTCATTCCGAAGCAGGGACAGTTCCTCCGCGGTTTTTTGATGCTCGAGCTTCAAGCGCGCGTTCTCCTGGCGCTCCTTTTCGGACTCCAACCGAAAACGGACTGCCTCTTCGCTCAATCGCTTTGACTCCGCCGCTGCGGCATCGAGCTCTTTTTGCTTCGCGGCAATTTGCTCCGCAAACACGTCGCTCGAACCCGCGAGGACCGCGAGTTTACGACGCTGAATGGCCTGAACCGGAGCCTCTGCGCTCCCCGGAACGACAAGCGACGCCTTGCAGGAAGGGCAGTCGATTTGCATGCCGGCGGCAACCGCATCGACTGCAATTTTTTGCGCGCACTCCGGGCAGCGAAATTTGATATCGGCCATAAGGACAGTTCTGATAATTGAAATTCCCGGTCGGTCGGCCGGGTTAAATGGGCTTGTTACGACGTGTGGTAAACAGATTTGGAGCCAAGCGGGAGAATTTTTTCAGCGAAAGCAAATTCGAGTGCACTGAATGACCCCTAGTTTGCCAGCGCCATCCGTAGTTCAGCGAGTTGCCGGTCCCAGTTGCTTAGGAAGGTCAAGCGACCGAGCGAGCCTGCCAACTCCTTTGCCGTGGATGCTTGGCAGCGAATCCCTGCGTTGCACTCCTGAACCGCCTGCCGGACCCGTCCGTGCACCGCTTCCAACGTGCCCAGCAGACCGAGGCGCTGAGGCTCGACGAGCGCCCGCGCAATCGGGGACGCGGCCTTTTCCCGTGAAGCGGAAAGCTGCTGGCAGGACTGCTTTAACGTCGCGACCTCCATAAACAGCTCGCCGAGTTCGGCAGGTGCCTGATTTGAGGTGGGAAGAGATTCCGGCTCGGTGAGCTGGAGGAAATGTCGGAGGCGTGAAACGGGATCACGGAGCGTCTGCCACGCTTCATTCAGCGCGGAAAACTCCGCAGCCGAACCTCCCGGCGCATCGGGATGACGGACCGCACCGAGCCGGTGAAACCGCTCCTTTAACTCATCTCCGTCCAGCCACGGAGCACGGGGCACTTCCATCACGGCGAAATAGTCCGTCACGCGGCGAAGCTTTCGCCGCAGGAACAGTGAGCCTCGGCATTCGGGTTCGTGACTTTAAAGCCGCCTTTTTGCAGATCGTCAGAGAAATCGAGCACGCTGCCGCTGACAAAAAGTGCGCTCTTTGGATCGATGACGACGCGCACTTCCTGCGACATGACCATGATATCGCGGTTCGCAGGGCCATCGACGAGGTCCATCTTGTATTGCAGCCCGGAACAGCCGCCCCCGATGACGGCCACACGGAGCGCTCCGGTGGGCCGCCCCTGCCGCGCGAGGAGGGACGCCAGCTTCGCGCCCGCCTTGTCGGTCAGCTTTACGAGCTTCTCGTTGCCAATCTTGTAGTTCACCACGGGTGCCGCGGTGTTCGTTGTCGAATCACTCATTGATACTCTTTAACGCCGACCGCCCCGCAGCGCAACGATGGCGACTAGCCAATCGTCCGGAGCCCCGCTAAACCGTGCCGCATGATTATCCGACTCGCTCTACTCGCTCTTGCGGCAACCGCTGTCGCAGAAGACCGGTTCATTTCCAATCCACGCCAGCTCATCCTCGAAGGGAAACGCAGCGGCGAGGGCTACTTCGATTCCGCTGGAAAGCGCCTCATTTTCCAAAGCGAACGCGAAGAAGGAAACCCGTTTTATCAGATGTACGTCCTCGATCTCGAAAGCGGCGACACCGCCCGGATCTCGCCCGGCAAGGGGAAGACGACCTGCGGCTTCTTCACGCCGACGGGCCTGATTTTTGCCAGCACGCACGAAGATCCGGATGCAGAGGCCAAACAAAAAGCGGAGCTGGAATTTCGAGCGAGTGGAAAGCAGCGGCGCTACTCGTGGGACTACGATGCCGCGATGGACATCTTCGCGGCGAAGGCCGATGGAACGGGTGCCGTGAACCTCACTCACTCGCCCGGCTACGACGCCGAGGGCGCCGTTTCACCCGATGGAAAACAGATCGTCTTTTGCTCGTTGCGCGGTGCATTTCCGCTGGAGCAGCGAACCCCGGAGGAACGCGCCCGCTACGAGAAAGACCCGGCGTGGTTTGGCGATCTCTATCTCATGGACGCAGACGGCTCAAACGTCCGCCAGCTCACGAAAACGCCCGGCTATGACGGCGGGCCGTTTTTTTCCCCGGACGGCCAGCGCATCGTGTGGCGGCGATTTGATGCGAGCGGGATGAATGCAGACGTTTTCACGATGAAGACCGACGGCACGGACGTCCGGCAGATCACGAATTTCGGCTGCATGTCGTGGGCACCTTATTTTCACCCGACCGGGAATTACATCATTTTTACCGCCAACAAATTCGGCTTCGACAACTTCGAGCTCTTCGTCGCCGACGCGGCGGGAGGAAAGGAGCCGGTGCGCGTGACGAATACGCCGGGCTTCGACGGACTTCCCGTGTTTTCGCCCGACGGAAAAAAGCTGTCGTGGGCGAGCGGGCGCACCACGGACGGCAAATCGCAGGTCTTTCTGGCGGAATGGGATCACGAAGCAGCGCTCGCCTCGCTTGCAGGTGGGCAAAAGGCCGCAGCTTCTCCGGCAGAAACAGCGAGACCGGAAATCTCACGGGACGACTTGCGCGATCAGGTCACTTTCCTCGCGAGCGATTCACTCGCCGGTCGCGCCACCGGAACCGACGGTGCGAAGGCCGCGTCGGACTTTCTCGCCGACTATCTGAAGCGGGCGGGGCTGCAACCAGTCCCGGGAATCACGGGATTCTTCCAGCCGTTTGAATTCAACGCCGGAGAACACGTCATCGCGGAACGTTCGTCGCTGAAAATCGGCAGCGAAGTCGCGCAGCTCGAGAAAGATTATCGCCCGCTTCCTTTCAGCTCCAATGACCCTGTCGAGGGCGAAGTCGTCTTTGCAGGCTACGGCCTCAGCGCTCCGGAATCACAGGGTCAGGTCCGCTACAGCAGCTTCGAAGGGCTCGATGTGAAGGACAAGGTCGTCCTGCTTTTCCGCTACGTGCCGGAAGCCGTGGAGCCTGCGCGCCGCGCGCACCTCAATCGCTACTCCGGTCTGCGCTACAAGGTCATGATGGCTCGCGAACGTGGCGCAAAAGGCGTGCTCGTAGTCACCGGTCCCAACTCCCCGAATGCAGGCGAACTCCTGCCCCTCACCGGCGACGGCAGCAGCGCGGACAGCGGCCTTCCTGCGCTAAGCATCACGGGCGCAATGGCGGAGCGATTGCTCAAGTCTTCCGGCAAGAACCTCAAAGCCCTCCAGACCGCGCTCGACGATGAAAATCCCCACGCCGAGGGCGGCTTCGCGTTGCCCGGCGTGAGGGTCAGTTTCACCGCGGGCATCGAGCACATCAAAAAGACCGATCGCAACGTCCTCGCCTGCATCCCAGGCGAGACCGACGAATGGATCGCGGTCGGCGCGCATTACGACCATCTGGGAACCGGCAAAGGAGGTAATTCCCTCGCCCGCACCGGCGAGGAAGCACGGATTCATTACGGAGCGGATGACAACGCAAGCGGCACCGCGGCGGTGCTGGAAATCGCCCATCAACTCGCCGGCTCAGCCAAGCCAAAACGCGGCATCATTTTCGCCCTCTGGAGCGGCGAGGAAAACGGCCTCCTCGGCTCCGCGGCATTCACGCAGAAGCCTCCTCTTCCCTTGGAGAAAATCGCCGCCTACATCAATTTCGACATGGTCGGACGCCTCCGCGACAACAAGCTCATCATGCAGGCCGTCGGATCATCGAGCGCATGGCCGAAGCTCATCGAAAAGCGCAACGTCGCAGCGGGCTTCGCACTCACCTTGCAAAACGATCCTTATCTTCCGACTGACGTCACCAGTTTCTACCCGAAGCGCGTGCCCGTGCTGAATTTCTTCACCGGCAGTCACGACGACTACCACCGCCCCACCGACACCGCAGACAAGATCAACTACGAGGGTATCGAACGCATCGCGAAATTCGCGAAAGCGCTCGCAACCGATGTCGCCAACGCACCGGAGCGGCTCCCTTTTTCCCGCGTCGAACGCTCGGACACCGGCGGTTCACGCGACAATCTCCGCGCTTATCTGGGCAGCATCCCCGACTATGCCCAGGAGGTTGTGGGCGTAAAACTAAGCGGTGTCCGCGGTGGGAGCCCGGCGGAAAAAGCGGGACTGAAAAGCGGCGACGTGATTGTCGAGTTCGCCGGACAGAAGATCAAAAACATCTACGACTACACCTACGCGCTTGATGCCGTGAAAATCGGCCAGTCCGTCAAAATCACGGTTACCCGCGACGGCAAGCCCACGGAGATCACAGCCACGCCGGAGGCGAGAAAGTAGAACGACCCGGGACGCCAAGCGCTCAAGCCTGACTTACGACGAATGCGCAACAAAAGCTCATCATTCGTCAACTTCCGCACAGCCAACAGTCACCGGGATGCGAATAATAAACACAAAAGTCAACGAGACTTGAAATCGACGAACAACGATGAACGCCATTCGATCCGGTCAAAACAGACATATGAAAGTCACTCCATTCAAACCATCGCAAAACGCTGCCGCCGATACCCGGGACGGAATCTTCAGAATCACCGGCATCACACTACGCGAGATTTGCCCGGAAACCGCCCATGGCAAACGACCACTTTCAGCGATGCGAGCCGACGCGACGGATCCGTACTGGCAGCCCATCATGAACAAGCTCCACCCCGATCGCGCCGGCCTCCCTTTTTGTCCGTCATAAATCCCGGGCAGTACAAGAAGCCGCTTGCGATTCCCGGCGAAAGGGAAACACTCTGGAACTGATCTCGGAACCACTCAGCTCCATGAACTCCACCGACGAAAAACCATCTCAAACATCGACGGACGTCGTCCATCCCAGGCACATCCTCGCACCAGTCGATTTCTCCAAGCCCTGCCTGCACGGAATTTCCGCCGCGGTGGACCTCGCCCGGCGTTTCGGCGCAAAACTCACCATTGTCCATGTGGTCAAACATCTGCCCCATGGCTCCCATGTGGCACTTGAGGTTGCGGGAATTTCACAGGACTGGGAGCGGCCCGCACGCGAGAAACTCGCGGAATTCGTGACCGCTCATGTGCCTTCGGATGTTAACGTTAACGAAGTTGTGTTGCATGGCAAACCGTTCCACGAGGTGGTTAATCTCGCCGCGGAGCAAAGATGCGATCTCATCGTGATCGCCACGCACGGCTATACCGGCCTTGCCCATTTACTCATGGGAAGCAACGCAGAGCGGATCGTTCAACATGCGCCGTGTGCCGTACTCGTCGTCCGGGGCCGACCCGATGACGACACTCCGCCGGCGGCGAGCGAAATTGACTTCCGATGGATTTTACTCCCGACGGATTTCTCCGAGAACTCCTGCAAAGCATTCCCACTGGCCACTGCGATGGCGCACGAGTATCGGGCAAAGCTGACGCTGGCCTATGTGGTTCCGCCGATGCCTGCGCCGATCGCCATGCCGAACGAGATCCCGTATGTCGATTGGGGGAACGCAATGATGAGCCAGCGTGCTGACGCCGAGGCGCAGTTGCGAAAGTTCCGCGCCGAGCGATTCAGCGCGGAGACAAAAATGGACACCGTGGTATTCGAAGGGCCTGCACATTTGATGATCACCGAAGCCGCCAAATCAGATACTCCGGGCCTCATCGTCATCGCCACGAATGGCCAGACAGGCTGGGAACACGCGTTGCTCGGAAGTACTGCGGAACGGGTGGTACGCCACGCGCCATGCCCGGTGCTCGTCATCCGCTAGAGCCTGCCTGTCGTCGTGCGAATGGATAAGTAAGCAGTAGGTCAATACGTCAGTTTTAAGTGGCGCGGCGGAATACCGACCTACTGAATACTGACCTACTCCAACCCAACGTCCGCGAGCCGACCGGCTACCGCAAAAGCTCCTCGATTTCGCTCATCGAAAGCCCCTCCATCAGCGGTGCCTCGCTCTCGATCGTCGCCTCGATAGCCGCGCGCTTTTTTGCCTGAAGTAGCAGAATTTTTTCCTCCACGGTATCCCGCGCGATCAGCTTGTAACTCGTCACGACCTTGCGTTGCCCGATGCGATGAGCGCGATCGGTGGCCTGCGCTTCCACCGCGGGATTCCACCACGGGTCGAAGTGGATGACCGTGTCGGCAGCCGTGAGGTTGAGCCCCGTGCCGCCTGCTTTGAGGCTGATGAGAAATACGGGCGCGGTACCATTTTGAAAACGAGCCACCTCCCCGCCGCGATCCTTCGTGGAACCGTCGAGGTAGCAATAGTCGATGTTGTCGGCCTCGAGTCGCTCTCGAATGCCGCTGAGCATCGTGACGAACTGGCTGAACACGAGCACGCGATTTCCGCCGTCAATGGCAGTCGCGAGCAACTCCGATAGAAGCTCGAGCTTCGCCGAAGCATCTTCGGCTGACGGCGGGTTCTCCATTCCCAGCAGCCGCGCATCACACGCAGCCTGGCGGAGGCGAAGCAACGCGGTGAGCATGAGCATTCGCGCCTTGCCGGCGTTTCTCTCCGCAGCAAGTTCGGTGAGCTTCGTTCGAGTAGCGCTCGCGAGCCGCGTGTAAAGTTCGCGCTGCACCGGCGTCAATTCGCAGTAGGCGACTTGTTCGATCTTATCCGGCAAATCAGCCGCGGCGGTCTTCTTTGTACGGCGCAGCATGAAAGGCTGGATGCGCCTGCGGAGCCGGGCGCCCTCCGGCCCGGCGGGCGCTGCTTGCATCGGGCGCTCGAATCGCTCCCGGAAATCCTCCCGGCTGCCGAGATAGCCGGGCATGAGAAAATGCATGAGCGACCAAATGTCGCGGACCGTGTTTTCCATCGGCGTGCCTGTGAGCGCGAAGCGGTGACGAGCCCGCAGCCCCGCCGCAGACTGCGCATTCTGGCTGTCGGGATTTTTGATATGCTGTGCCTCATCGAGCAGCGCCGCGGCGAACTGGATATCGCGATACTTGTCGATATCGCGTCTGAGCAACGGATAGCTCGTAATCACGAGGTCGCTGGCGGCGATCTGTGCAAAATCCCGCTTCCCTCCCTCCAGCGCATGGACTCGCAGTTCGGGCGTCCATTTTGCGGCCTCGGACTGCCAGTTAAAAATCAACGACGAAGGACAGACAACGATGCTCGGTCCCGATCCGCGAAGCGTCCTCAGAAAAGCCAGTGCCTGCAGCGTTTTGCCGAGACCCATTTCGTCGGCAAGGATCCCGGCCAGGCCGTTTTGCGCGAGAAAGTGCAGCCAGAAAACGCCCTGCTTTTGGTACGGCCGCATCACCGCATCCAGCGTTCCGAGCGGAATCGCGCGGAGTGTTTCGAGGTTTCGCGCAGAAGTCGCCCACTCGCGCCAGGTGCCCTGCCCGCCGACGGCCACGCCATTTTCGCTGGCGAAAAGATCGAGGGCTCCGGCCTGCTTCCGATCGAGCCGATAAGTCCCCGGCTGCATCTGCCGCGGCGCGCTGTCCCGGAGCATGTGCTCAAACTCATCGAGCAAAGCGGAGTCGAACACTGCGATCTTCGCTCCCTTTTTTACGAAGCTCTGCCCTGCTTGCAGCAGCCTCGCGATGTCGGTGCCGGAAAATCGCTCACCGCTCCCGCTGGCGAGTTCGTAGCGAAGGTCGAACCACTGCTCGCCGCTCGACACGATCTCCATCCTCGGTTGCACACGCTCCACATCCCTCGTGACGTGCCCGAATCGCTCGCCGATCGTCACATCCCATTCGCGCTGGATCCGCGGAAGGTGGCTTGCGAAAAAACCGAGAATCCCCCGCTCGCCCTTGAGAAGGAACTCGCCCTTCGCATCCGGCCCTGCAAAGCCGCCCACGTGCAATCTCGCCACGGCAGCCTGCTCGGCGGCCAGGTTGCGGGCAAAGCGCGCCAGCGCAGCTCCGGTGGAATCCATCGTCACGCGCCGGTCGCCATACACCGCATCGAGACGCGCGGTGAGATGGTTCAGCGAACCCTCAAATACCGCCGCGAACATCACATCCGGAATCTCCGGTGCCTCCACGTTCGGAAGCACATCGCCCTCCACCGGGAAAAAGCGGGCGAGCACCGGCATCTCACGCTGTAGAAACGCATCGGCCGCATCCGACGGAATCGTCAACGCACCTTCCAGAAGACGCAAATACGGCGCAGGCAGCCCCGGCACCAAGGCGGAAAATGTCGAGCCTTCCAGCATCCACGCCGACAGCGCGCCGAGCAGCAAACGACCAGAGGGGAGCTGCGCCGCCAGCACAATACCGTCGTTATCGCGACGCACGGTGAGGGTCGGCTGCTCCGATGCGACTTTTACGATGACCGGCGTCGATTTTCCGAACGTCACGCGCGGATGCCCGAGCATCGCCCGAAGCGCCTCGGTAAAATCCGTCCGCCGCAGCGTGAGCATCGCCAGCGGTTTTCCGCCCATCGCCGCGAGCAACTTTGCACCGAGCGAAGCATCGACCGGTTCGACCCGATACACACGTCTCGGATCCAGCGTCGCAAAGGGCGAACGCTTTCCCCCGAATTCAGCCTCCACCACCAGCATTACCGCGTCTTTTTCCCATGCGGCGATGAAGTTTGGCGGGAAGATGACATGGAGCAAAAGCGGCTCGCCCGCCGTTTCGGAAAACATCGCCAGAGCCGCGGGTTTCTCGACTGGAGCGGCAGGCTCCGGCACCTCGACCTTCGGAGGCGCAAGCACAGCGAGACCCACGGCCAGCGAATGCGCGCAGACGCGTCCCCATCGCCGCGACTCCATGCAGGTGCATGTGTTTTCGATGTCCGTCTTCGACTTAATTCGAAGCCCCGACCGAAACTCCGTCTCTGCGCCGCGAACTCGACCGATCAATTCCGGCGGTTCATAGCGGGGATCGGAAACACGGCCCGCCGCGAAGATGGCGCGCGCTTCTTTCATCGCCTGCCATCCTCCCGCGTCGGCCAGCAGTCTTTCAGAAAGAGGAACCATCAACGCTGATCCGCTGCTTCGTATTTCCGTGCGCGAATACCCGCGACGAGGAACGCGACCCCGATCCCGAAGAAATAGAGCGAAAGCGTCTGCCCCGCCGAGAGGCTGCCCATCTTCCACGCGGGATCGGGTACACGCCAGATTTCGCCCACAATCCGCAGCGCAGCATATAGAATAAAGAATAGCCCGGTCAGCACCCCGCGCGGCATGCGAAAGCGCGTCCGAAGGGTGTACAGGATGATGAAAAGCAGAGCGCCCTCCAGCATCGCCTGGTAAATCTGAGACGGATGACGCGCGGGCAAAATGTCGGCAAGTCGCTGGGCGAGATCCGGATCGTGACGGGCTGCGGTGATGATCCGGTCGGCCTCTCCGAGCAGCGAAGGATCACCGCCGGCTGCGACGATGTAGTCTGCGTTGTCGCGCAGTTCAGATGCGAATTTCACGCCCCATGGTTTGTCGGTGAGATGCCCGAAAAGCTCTCCGTTCCAGAAGTTCGCGAAACGCACGATGCAAAGTCCCACCGGTGCCGTGACGCACAGGGTATCGCCTATACTCGTCCACGAAACTTTCCACATCCGCGAGAGAATGAATGTGACGATGACGATGCCGTAGATGCCGCCGTGACTCGCCATGCCGCCGTTTTGGACTTCGAAGATCCACCATGGACTGTCGTGCACCTGATAGCGCCCGTACCAGAGCACCCAGCCGAGTCGCCCGCCGAGGAGCACCCCAAAAAGCCCGGTCCACGTAATGAAGTCCGCAACTTTCTCCGGCTTCAGATCCGTGTAGCCCTTCTCCGCCAGCCGCCGGTAGAGCCAGTAAACCAGCAGAGCCGAGACGACATAAGAGAGACCATACCAACGCGGACCGAATCGCCCAATTTGGAAGACGAACGGATCGAAATTATTCAGCCAGGTAGCAAACACGCCGCGACTTGTGCCACAGCGCGGCGGGCTCTGTCACTCAACCTTTGAGTTTCATCGAACCCAGGAACGACTGTGCAGGCGAGGCGGCGGCGACCGGCACAGGCTCCGGTTTCGGAGGCGCAGGCGGCGGCGGCTTAATCGCATCGCCGAACTCATCACAAAGTTTAAAGCCATCCGTGGTCGTGAAGTCTCGTCCCGTCTTTTTCAGGATCGTGTCGAGCATTTGCCGCATCCGGTTTTTACTGACGGAGAGAAGCATCGCAGTCTCCTCGGTGATCTCGTCCCGCTCGAAAGCCTCGCAGAGCGTTTGCTCGAACGTACACCAGCCGGAGGGGCGGGACTGCGCGATGATGTCGTTGTAATTGCGATTCTCATTTTCGCCGAGCTGGATGGCTTCGCGCGAGCGGAGATTGCTGCCCATGATTTCAGGAATCATCACGCGACCCCCGCCAATCTTCGGCGCTAGGCGCTGGCTGACGACCCACCGCAATGTCTCCGCGAGCCGCTCGCGGACCTGGCCCTCCTCCTCTTTGCTAAACATGCCGAGCACACGATTGATAGACTGTCCCGCGCTGATGGTGTGGAGGGTGGAGTAAACCACGTGCCCGGTCTCCGCCGCGGTGAGCGCAATTTCCATCGTCTCACGATCTCGAATCTCGCCGACCAGAATGACTTTCGGCGCCTGCCGCAAAGCAGCGCGAAGGCCCATCGCAAAAGTAGAGAAGTCCTTACCCATCTCGCGCTGGCAAAACGTCGCGAGCTTGTGGGGATGCAGATATTCGACAGGATCTTCGAGCGTCACGATATGCGCGCTCATGTTTTCGTTCATCTCATTCAGCATCGCCGCGAGCGTGGTCGTCTTGCCGGAACCGGTCGCACCAGTCACGAAAACCAAGCCGGTTTTTTCCTGGATGATCCGGTTAAAAACAGGCGGCAGCTTCAGGTCCGCCATGCTCGGGATCTTCGTGTTCAGCTTCCGCAGCACCATCGCGAACGAACCCTTCTGCTTGAAAATGTTCACGCGGAAACGAGCCAGCCCTTCGACAAAGTGCGAGCAGTCGCAGGAGCCGGTATTGCGCAGATCCTCCAGCAGTCGCTGAGAGTCGTTCACCAGCGTCCGGGCGAGCCCTTCCGTGTGGTGGCTTTCAAAAACACCGCTGTATTCCGTTCCCTCCACGGGCATCAGTTTTCCGAAATTCTCCACCTGCGGCGGCCTGCCGACAATGAAGAACAAGTCGCTCACGCCCTCCCCGACTGAAAGCATCTTGCGGAGCATTGGATCGATCGGAAGCGCCGGCGCACTGAAGACCGGGCCGGACGCACCGATGCCGGCGGTCTGTACCAGCTTGACCTCGGCGACGCGGGGAGCAACGGGAGCCGACACAGGTGTCGGATTGGGCGGCGACGTCTGCACTGCAAGCGGAGCGGTGGCGGTTGCTGTTGCGTTTGCACCGGGCGCGGGACTCGGAACTATCTTACCAGATTCATCGTATAGTGGCATATTCTCCAACTCGCGATGCACGTTCCATACCATGCAGACCACTTTGAATCGGACGGACGAGAACCCAGCGCAGCGTTTGCCCGCGCAGCTACTTGCCGGCCTTAAGCACAGACTTCAAATACGGTCCTGTCCGGCTCACACGATGCCGCGCGATTTCCTCCGGAGTCCCGGATGCGACTACCTCGCCGCCGCTCCTTCCTGCCTCCGGACCGATGTCGATGACGTAGTCGGCGTCCGCGACGAGCGTAAGGTTGTGCTCGATCACGATAACTGTCGCCCCTGAGTCCACAAGCCGATGCAACACTTTCAGCAGCTCCGCAACGTCGTGCATGTGGAGACCGATGGTCGGCTCCTCCAGCAAATAGAGCGTGCTCTTCGTCTGCTTCATCCGCCGCAGTTTCGCTGTCGCCTCATGGGCGATGCCCTGCGCGAGTTCATACACGAGCTTCATCCGCTGTGCCTCGCCGCCGCTCAGCGTCGGGCTGGGCTGGCCGAGCTTCAGGTAGCCCAGCCCCGTGTCGCACAGGAGGGCAATCGGGCGATTAATCTTCGGATGCGCTTTGAAAAGCTCCGCCGCTTCGGTAAGCGATAGATTCAAGACATCTCCGATGCTCCTTCCGTCGTAGAGGACTTCCAGTGTGGCTGGATTGAAGCGCATGCCGTGGCAGTCGTGGCATGGATGATAGCTCGTCGGAAGAAACGCCATCTCCATCTTGATCACACCCTGCCCCATGCACGTCGCACATCGTCCGCCCTCGGTATTGAATGAGAACCGCGACGCCGTGTAGCCGCGCATTCTGGCCGTGGGGAGCTGCGCAAAAAGCGCCCGCACCTCATCCCATATGCCGAGATACGTTGCGGGCGTGGAACGGGTGGTTTTCCCAATCGGCGACTGATCCACTTCCCGGATGGCTTCGAGAAACTCAACGCCGCGCATCAGCTTCGCCGCTTTCTTTCCCTTCGCACCTCCGGCGCGAAGGACAGCCTCCACAGCGGGTTTCAGCGCAGCGCGCATGAGCGTGCTTTTTCCGCTGCCGCTGATGCCCGTGATCACCGTGAGCCTCGCGATCGGGAATTTCACGGTGACATCCTTCAGATTGTTCACCCTGGCATTTCGCAGTTCCAGCCAGTCCGCGTTTGACAAACAACGGCGTTCGCCGCGCGTGGGATGGCGCAGCGGTTCACGGAGGCACTGCCCCGTCGTGCTCGCTGGGTCCGCCATGATTTCCGAGAGAGTCCCCTGCGCAACCACGCGACCGCCATTCACGCCGGCGCCGGGACCAAGGTCGAGAATCGTGTCTGCCCGGCGCATCGTGTCTTCGTCGTGCTCCACGATGACGAGCGAATTGCCCTTCGCCTTCAGCGCATCAAGCGTGTCGAGAAGTGCCTCGTTGTCGCGGGGATGCAGGCCGATCGTCGGCTCGTCGAGGACGTAAAGCACGCCGCGGAGATTGCTGCCGAGCTGCGCCGAGAGCCGGATGCGCTGACTCTCGCCGCCGCTCAGTGTCCGCGCGCTGCGGGAAAGCGCGAGGTAGCCGAGACCGACCTTGCCCATGAATTTCAGCCGCTGCGCAATCTCAGGCACGATATCGCGCGAGATGGGTCGCTGGGCCGTGGGGAACCTGAAACTCTCGATCGCCTTCGCTGCGTCATCCACAGCAAGGCCGACAAAATCCGCCAGCGTCGAACCACACACCTTCACGGCTCTGGCCTGCGGGCTGAGCCGCGCGCCATCGCAGGCGGTGCATGGCAGCGCCTCGCCTCGTTCCAGCTGCTCGCTCTGCCTCTCGACATCCATCTCCTGCTCCAGCACGGATTCCAGCCGTGGATTCACACTCTGCTTCCACACTTCACCGAAGCCGCGGCATTCCGGGCACCAACCGTGCGGCGAGTTGAACGAAAACATCCGCGGGTCGAGTTCCTCGAAACTCAGGCCGCAATCCGGACACGCGCGCTCCGTGCTGAGGACGGTTCCTTTGCCTTTGGCATCGAGTGCGCGAATCGTACCGCGCCCTACGGCGAGCGCCGTCTTTACGAGCGCATCGCAATCCTTCCCGCCAGCACCCGTCTCGCCAACCATCACCTCAATGGTGTGTTCGCGGAACCGCTCCAGCTTCATCGCGGTGTCCACTTTGCGAATTGTGCCGTCCACGATCAATGTGTCGTAACCCTGCCGCTTCGCCCACCTCGCCACATCAGTATGAAAGCCCTTCCGCGCTTTCACGAGCATTGCGAAAATGCGCATCTTCCCGCGTTTCGCGAGCGCCTCGATTTTGCGCGCCACTGCGTTGGCGGTCTGCTTTTCCACCGCCGTCCCGCAGTCCGGGCAGTGCTGCGTGCCGAGCTTGGAAAAAAGCAGCCGGAGGAAATGATAGACCTCCGTGACCGTTGCGACAGTGCTCTTTCCGCCACCGCGGGTGATGCGCTGTTCGATGGCCACACTCGGCGGAAGTCCTGTGATCAAATCGACGTCCGGCTTTTCCAACTGCTCCACAAACTGACGCGCATACGGCGACATGACATCGAGAAAACGGCGCTGCCCCTCGGCGAACAGGATGTCGAAAGCCAGCGTGCTTTTTCCCGAGCCGCTAAGACCCGTTATGACCACCATCTGCTCACGCGGAATGGTGAGCGTGATGTTCTTCAAATTGTGTTCCCTTGCCCCGAATACCGAAATGGCTCGCGTGTTCGGAGTACCGTAAATTGAGATGTCCTCTGCGGCGCGTGCGCTTTCCTCCCAGTCACTCACGGCTGCGCTCGATGATGCGTTCAGGACGCCCCTGAGAAAACGCCCGGTGTGGCTCTCCGCACATTGCGCTACTTGCTCCGGCGTGCCGGCGACGACAACCTCGCCGCCGTCCGCGCCGGCCTCAGGACCGAGGTCGATGACGTAGTCGGCGCATTTGATCACCTCGATGTTGTGCTCGATGACGATGAGAGAGTTCCCGCACTTCACCAGCCGTTCAAATACGCGAAGCAGCATCGCGATGTCATCGAAATGCAGGCCCGTCGTGGGCTCGTCGAGAATCAATAGAGCGCCCGCATCATTCTGACCTTGCTGGGTCAGACGCTCGACGAGTTTCAGCCGCTGGCTTTCTCCGCCGCTGAGAATGTTGAGCGGCTGCCCAAGCGTCAGGTAGCCGAGCCCAACCTCCTCCAAAACCTTCAGCGGACGCACGACCTTTACAGCGCCGAGATTTTCAAAGAACCGGATCGACTCGCTCACTGTCGTATTGAGCACGTCGGTGATGTTCTTTCCTGCAAGATTCACCCGAAGAATATGCGGCTGGTAGCGGCGCCCCTCGCATTCCGGGCAGGGAACGAAAACGTCGCTCAGAAACTGCATCTCAATCTTCTCGAAGCCGCTGCCATTGCATCGCTCGCAACGTCCCGGCCCGCCGTTAAACGAAAACGCGCTCGCATTGAGTCCCTCGCGGAGCGCCTGTTCGGTGCACGCAAACATTTCCCGGATGTGCTCGAACACACCGAGATAGACTGCGGGCGTACTCTTCGGAGTCCGGGCCAGTGGGGATTGATCCACCAGCACAACGCTCGTCACCGCTTCGTGGCCGGTGATACGCTTTAGCGCTCCAACCGGGTTCTCACTCGCGATGCCCTTTGCTTGCAGGAGATTCTCGTAAAGCACGGAATGCACGAGCGTGCTTTTCCCGCTGCCACTCACGCCTGTCACACACGCAAATACGCCAAGCGGGACATCCACCGAGATCCCGCGTAAATTGTGCTCTTTCGCACCTTCCAGCTTCAGCCACGCCGACGGACTGCGACGGGAGGACGGCACCGGGATTTCTTTCACACGATGCAGGTAGTCCGCGGTCAGCGATTTCCCGGCACGCCGCGGCAAATCCGCTGCGATGCCCGCAAACACGAGCTCGCCGCCCGCATCGCCGCGACCCGGCCCGAGTTCCACGAGATGGTCTGCGGCGCGCATCACGCTTTCCTCGTGCTCCACAACGAGAAGCGTATTCCCCTTGTCGCGCAGGGATTGCATCACACGGATAAGCCGTCCCGTGTCCCGCGGATGAAGACCGATACTCGGTTCATCGAGAACGAAGAGCGTGTTCACGAGATTCGCGCCGAGGCATGTCGTGAGGTTCACGCGCTCCGTCTCGCCGCCGCTCAGGCTGCGCGTCGGGCGGTCCAGCGAGAGGTAGTTCAGCCCCACGGCGACAAGGAATCCAAGCCGGCTCTTCACCTCGCCAAGAAGCATCCCAGTTGTCGAATCCGCGGGCTCCGGAACCGCCGAGAGAATCGCGTGCAATTCGCCGATGGAAAGCTGCTGAAGCTCCGGCAGTGTCTTCTTTTCAAAGCGGTAATTCAGCACCGCAGGCTGGTAGCGCGATCCGCGGCAATCCGGGCACTCCGTGTAGCTGCGATAGCGGCTCAGGAGCACGCGCACATGCATTCGATAAGCCTTCGACTCCATCCATCGGAAATATCCGGCGACCCCGTACCAGAGCCCTTCCTTCCAAATTTCCTCACCGCTCCGCTTCACCGCACGATCCCAGTCTTCCCCATGCAACACCCATTCCTGCACGTCCTTCGGCAAATCATCAAACGGCGTTCTCACATTCACCCCCTTCTCGCGACAACAACGCAGAAGATCCTTCTGACAATCCGCACCACTCTCGCCCGTGAACGGCTTCACGCACCCATCGGCAATGCTCACATTCCGGTCCGGGATGCTGCGCGGCAAATCGATCGCGATTGTCCGTCCAAAGCCTCTGCACTTCGGGCACGCACCGAGCGGGTTGTTAAACGAAAACAGTCCCGGCGATGGTGCGACGATATCGACGTCGCAGTGCGCACAATGCCAGCCGGTGCTGAACGGGTGCGCGCTCCCATCCGCTCGAATAAGCACGATTTTTCCACTCCCGAGTCGCAGCGCGGACTCCAGCGCCTCGGCCATCCGCGTCTTGTTCTCCGCGGTGGGTGCGATGCGATCCTGAATGACGCTCACTTTCGCCGGCAGACGCTTCAGTTTCCCCGACTCGTCCGTCCGAACGATCGCCCCATCCAGCCAGACACGCAGGAAGCCCTGCTGCTGCAGAAATGCAAAGAAATCGGCGGCCTTCGTGCCATCCGGCACGGCGACCGAAAACGTGATCAACACAGGCGACGCATCAGCCTCGGCGAGCACGCTTTCGAGGATGCTCTTCGCGCTCTCCGGACGAATCGGGCGTTTGCATTTTGGACAAAATGCGCCGGCGATTCGCGGGAAGAGCAGCTTCAGGTAGTCGTTCACGTCCGTCATCGTGCCGATGGTGGAACGCGTGGACTTCACGTTGTTCGACTGCTCAATCGCGATCGCAGGCGGGATGCCGCGAATCTCATCCACGCGCGGCTTGTCCATGCGATCAAGGAACTGCCGGGTGTAAGGCGAAAACGTCTCCACGTAGCGCCGCTGGCCTTCCGCATACACGGTATCAAACGCGAGCGACGACTTCCCCGAGCCGCTCGGACCCGTCACGACGATCAACTTCCCGAGCGGCAAATCGAGGTCAAAACCCTTCAGGTTATTCTGCCGCGCTCCGCGGATTTGAATCGATTCAGGAGCGGAGACAACGGTCAGAGCAGGTTTTCGTTTGGGCATCAGTACAGCAGTTAGAGCGGAGAGTATCGAACATACGAACCTCGCTTGGCAAACGATGCGGGAAAAACTTCCGCACCCCCACGAAAACGATAAACCTACGCCTTCTTCATCTGCTCCGTCAGCGCTCCCACGCGCTCCTTCATCACTTTGCCGGATTTAAACTTCACGGTCGCCCGCGCAGGGATGACGAAACTGCTGCCCGGTTCGCTCGGGTTGCGGCCCACTCGCGGCTTCGTGAGTTTTACCTCAAAGACGCCGAAGTTCCGGAGTTCGATGGTATCGCCTTTCGCAAGGGCATCGACGATAATGTCGAGTGTTCTCTGCACTACATCGAACACCTCGTGCTGGACCATCTTGGTTTCGTTGCTGATACTGACAACAATTTCGCGTTTCGTTAGGGTAGCCATAAGTCGCTGATTACGTGATGACATTTGTGAAATATGCAAGCGGAGATTCTGCAAATCCCGGCGTTCCCGCCCGATGACGCCCTGTTTATCTTGGTTCCCGACGCGAATGAAAAAACGTTCACGAGAACCCGTCACCGAACTCCGCCGGTTGGCCGCGAGCGTCACGACCTGAACTACTCCCCGTCCTTCTTCGACGCGCTCCGCTTAAAAAACGGCTTCTCCACATACGCGTAAGCATCCGGCGCGATCTCGTGGGCTGTCTTAAAATGCACCTTCGCCACCCGCTTGAGCACATCCGGGCCGTGCGCCGCTACCAGGGCCCGCGCGCGGTCCTTCACCGCGGGCGACACCCCTTTTTCCAAAGTGCAGCCCAGTTCCTGCCCGGTGTCGCGCAGCCAGTTGATGAACCGCTCCCGCGCCAGAATCGATGCCGCCGCCACCGCCACATCGCTCTCCGCCTTCGTCCGCGCGTCGAGCTGGATATGCTTCGCCTTCTCCGAAAAAGCCCGTTTGATCAAACTCGCGCTCGCAAACTTATCGCTCAACGCCCGCGGACACTCCGGGCGCTGATCCAGCAAATGCTCGATCACCTTTGCGTGGCCCCAGCCCAGCAACCGGTTCAGATTCTGGAACTTCCCGTACAGTTCATTATACTTCTGCGGAACCAACGTGATGCTCGAAAACGCCACCCCGCGCGTTTCCCGAATCACCTTCGCGAGCTGGCGGATCTTCGCATCCGTCCCGATGCGTTTGCTGTCCATCACCCCTGCATCCATCAGCGCCCGCGTCGTCTCCGCATCGGTGTAACAACCCGCCACCACCAGCGGCCCGAAAAAATCGCCCTTCCCGCTTTCATCCACACCAAAGTGCGGCTCGAACATCGCCGGATTATTCACCTCCTCATACCCCATCCGCGCCTCCCCGAGAATCTCCGGCTCCAGGATAAACTGCACAAACTCCTGCGTCCCCCGCCCCTGCACCACCACCTTCGGCCCCTTCTCATACACCGCCACCGCCACCTTGTCCTTCTGCGCAAAAAACAGCATATATTGCCGCACATCAAACTTCCATCCCTGCTCGGTCAGTAAAGCGCGCAGCTTCTGTGCCTGCGGCATCGACAGAGCGGCCGTGTGAATCGTAATCGGCTTCGGCCCCTGCTCCTCCTCGTTCTGTTTTTTCGGCATCGCCCATCGTGTCGCCCATCCCCGCGAAAAGGGAAAGCCAGATGTTCAAATCCCCGATCCGTGGACGCAGCGATGAAATCGTCTCGTCCGGCTTGTGCGGCGCCTTCCGAGCGTACCAACCTCCCGCGCGTCAAGCCCCACGCGAAAATTGCCGTGCCTCCATCCCCCGACCTGCTATCACCACACCATGCGCTCACTGCTGCTCTTCCTTGCCATGACCACTTCACTCTTCGCCGACCCGGTGCTCCCGCTCACCCTGCGCTCCCGCGCAAAAACGGACGGCGCTATCTCGGAAAAGCCCGCCGCCTGGGTGCCGGGAAAAACCGCCATCATCGTCTGCGACATGTGGGACGACCATTGGTGTCGCAGCGCCGCGCGTCGTGTCACCGAACTCGCGGGCCCGATGAACGAAATGCTGAAATCCGCCCGCAAGAACGGCTTCTTCATCATCCACGCACCGAGCAGCGTCACTGATTATTACAAAGACACGCCGCAGCGCAAACTCGCGCAGGCCGCGCCGTTTGCAAAGACGCCCGTCCTGCTTGCCAGCTCGCCGCGATGGGGCACCGCGTGGTGCTGGACGGACCCGAAACACGAAGCCGTCCTGCCCGTCGATGACAGCGACATGGGCTGCTCCTGCACCGACCGCAAATGCGAAATCGTCCCGCCGTGGAAACGCCAGCACCCGCTCATCGAACTCGCCCCCGGCGACGCCCTCACCGACGACGGACAGGAGACCTGGAATCTCCTCACCGCACGCGGAATCGACAACGTCATCCTCTGCGGAGTGCATCTCAACATGTGCGTCCTCGGTCGCCC
>JANMGP010000247.1:0-7135 GCA_031374705.1 Verrucomicrobiaceae bacterium
ATCCACCACCCCAAAAACAAGCTCTGGGTCGTCGAACATCCTCCAAAGGACATTTGGCCACCAGTTTTAGCCGCTTTTACTCTGTAATTCGCTGTCCACTTTTGTTCCGGCGAGAATTCCACTTTTGTTCCGTCGCCGACATGTTGTAGAGGCGAGCTTGCAGGAGCGACGATCTTGTGACTGCTTTCCGCCTGCGAGCGATCGCTGGCGGGAATCTTTTTAAAAAGGCGCGAAGTTCAGGGTAATGCGGCATTTGCCCGACATCGTTTGCCGCATCGAAAAGCTGCTCCTCCCAAACCCGCCGAATTCTTCGCAAATTCGCCGTTGAAAGAATGCATGCAACGCTGTTTCGTCTGGCCATGACCAGTTACGATCAGCTTCCCGATGCGCGGGGACACTTTGGGAAATACGGCGGGATGTTTGTGCCCGAGACTTTGATGCAGAACTTTCTCGAACTGACCGCCGAGTATGAACGGGCCAAGGTGGACCCTGCATTCAAGGCAGAGCTCGCGCACTATTTAGGCGACTACGTCGGCCGCCCCACGCCGCTCTATTTTGCGGAGCGGCTGACTGCGATTCTCGGTGGAGCGAAAATTTATCTGAAACGCGAAGACCTCCTCCACACGGGCGCGCACAAGATCAACAATGCGCTCGGCCAGATTCTGCTCGCGCGCAGGCTGGGAAAAAAACGGATCATCGCCGAGACCGGTGCGGGCCAGCACGGCGTTGCCACCGCGACCGTGTGCGCGCGATTTGGATTTGAGTGCGTGATTTATATGGGCGAGGTGGACATGCAGCGGCAGTCGCTGAATGTCGCGCGGATGCGATTCCTCGGCGCGCAGGTCGTCCCCGTGACCGCCGGACAACGCACGCTCAAAGAAGCGGTGAATGAGGCCATGCGCGACTGGGTGACCAATCCACAGACGACGCACTACATCCTTGGCTCGGCCCTTGGCGCGCATCCGTTTCCGATGATCGTGCGGGATTTTCACCGGGTGATCGGCGACGAGGCCCGGCGGCAGATTATGGAAAAAGAAGGGCGTCTTCCCGACATGCTCGTCGCATGCGTCGGCGGCGGCAGCAACGCGATTGGCCTTTTCTGGCCCTTCCTCCGCGATGAGTCGGTGAAAATGCTCGGCGTGGAAGCCGGCGGACGCGGCATCCGCGACGGCGAACATGCGGCGCGTTTTCAGGGCGGAAAACTGGGCGTGCTTCAAGGCACGAAGACGTGGCTCCTTGCGGATGATGACGGACAGATCCAACTCACCCACAGCGTGAGCGCGGGACTGGATTACGCGGCGGTCGGACCGGAGCACGCGTTCTTGCGCGAGCAGGGCCGCATCGAATATGATTTTGCGACGGACGACGAGGCACTCGATGCGTTTTCAAAGCTGTCGCGATGGGAGGGAATCATCCCAGCCCTCGAGAGCGCTCACGGCATCGCAGGCGTCATCAAGCGGGCTCCGAAGATGGCGAAGGATCAGATCATCATCGTCAACCTAAGCGGGCGCGGAGATAAGGATGTGGCCCAAGCCGCCGACTTCCTCCTCGACGGGAAGAAGCCGTAGTCGCCCGTCTTCCGTCGCAGGAGACTGCCGGGTGGCGCGACTGGTCCGGAGGGGTTCCAGAGGCGTGAAAGAAAAGCTGACTGCATGTAAGGGGGAAATTGACCTGCCGAATGATTTCATGTAAATGAACGTTCATGAAACCTACCCATTTGCTGATTGGAGCCGTCGCTCTCACTTCCTTTTCTCTCTCAGCGGCAAACATCGACCGGGCAACGCTCACCGAGGTCGTGAACAGCGTCTCTATCATCGATCGAGGAACCAGGAAATCCTCCCCCGCAAAATTGCAGCAGCCTTTCGAGGCACCGAACGTCCTGCGGACCGGAGCGGACTCGCGCGCCGAGATGATTTCCGCCGACCAGACGGTGACTCGCGTGGGACAGAACACGCTCTTTTCGTTCCAGCAGGACAGCCGGGAAATCAATCTCGATAAAGGCAGCATTCTTTTCCAAAGCCCGAGCGGCAAAGGCGGCGGAACCATCCGCACGAGCGCGGCGTCCGCAGCAGTCCTCGGCACGACGCTCATCGTCACAGCCACCAGTAATGGCGGTTTTAAAGTGCTTTTGCTGGAAGGGAAAGGGCGCGTGAGCGGGTCCGGCGGCACACGAACATTGTATGCCGGTCAACTTGTGTATGCGCTCCCCGGCGGGCGGCTTTCCGACGTGTTTAACTTTCAGCTCCGCGAGCAGACTGGCGCATCAAAGCTCGTCCGGGGGTTCAAGCGTCCCCTGCCCTCGCTCTCGAAAATCGCGTCCGCCATTTCCGCGCAGGAAAAAGACATCACGACAGGAAAGGTCAAAGTCACCGGATTGATCGCGAGCGGCTCGCCGGATTACGCATATCAAATCAATGCCGGGCGTGAAACCCAGTTCAACGGTGCCGCGGACACGACCGCAAATACGACCTCTCCGTTCGTCTCGGCAGTGACAAGCGACGCCATCATCTCCAAACCCGCCTTGGACCGCGCGAGGCTGTTCGGGCCCGGCTTGGAAACGAACGAGTTCGCCTCGCCCCCTGCGCTCGTGACTTCCCGCAACGGCACGAAAAACGCCCAGCGGCTGAAGAGTGCGGTTTCCCCGGCGGTATTCCTCGGAAACAACATCGCCTTCGACAGTTCAGCCGTGGACCTCACTCCGCTCCAGGGCCGGGACCTTGTTCAGTTTTTCGCGACCAACGACATCTCGCTAAACCAGTCCGTCGATTTCAGCCCGTTGTCCGGCGGCCAGTTGGTGATTTCCGCCGGAGGGACGATTCGAAATACGCCCGGCGTGACACTTCGCGCATCGGCCGACCTTTTTGCACTGCTCGCATTTGGCAACGCGGCACCGATGACCGACATGCCGCAAGGCCCGCAGGATGTGCGGCTCGAAAGGACGCTTGTTTTGGAACGGCTGAACGTTGTGAATAGGACAGGTGCCCTGCTCATCGGAGGAGGCGACATGACGCTCCGGGCACTGCAAGCGGCTTCACCGGACGCGCTTACGATTGCTCATAGCGGCGAACTCGTCATCAATCGCGCTAGCAATGTCCCGAACTTGTCCGTGCAAGAAGTTTACCGCGGCAATGGCGCGTTTCCGCAGGGCTACTCGAATCTCGCTTCGAATAACGCTGTGCACCTCGAAGGTGACGGCAATGGAACCATTCGCAACACGAGCATTCGCGCACCGCGCATCACGATGGCTGAGCGCAATTTGACATTGGAGCGCGTCAGGTTAAACGACGGGACCACTTTCAATCCCGACGCTCCGCGCAGCCCGATGCCTGGCGCTGCGGGGATCCGCCTGCGAGCGGACAACCTGCTTGCCATCTCGGGTGTAAAATTCGCTGCGAACGACACGTATATGCAGGCGCGGACGATCTCGCTGGCGGACGTGAATTTCCGCGACGGTTCCCGCGTGTGGCTCGAATCGCTCCTCGGCGTCCTCGCAAACAGTCCGAACACAGGCGCGCCGTTGGTGCCGGGAAAAGTGAACTTTGTCCGCAATGTCCGATACGCGGGCAGTCCCGTCTCGAGCCCAACCGACCCGATCATCCTGCAAAACGGCCTGCCATCCAGCGGCGGCACTCCGCAGGGACCCGGCATCGTGATTCGCCCTCGCGGCAGGTAATCGTCATTCCGCCAAACATCTCCCGCATTCCACGCACATGAAATCACTTCTCTTCACGCTCCCGCTCCTCGTCCTCGCAGCCGACGCATGGTCGCAGTCCGCGGACCGGGCAATTTCGACATTTCAAAGCGCGTCCGCCCGCTCAAAAACGAGCAGGATGCTGAATCGCGCCATGACCGAGCAGGCCGCCCCGGAACTGTTTCCGGGAGAACTCGACGATGTCGGGCCGCAGTTCCTGCTCGCGCCCACCCGGGGAGCCATGGGGTCCGCCAAGCATCAGTGGTTCGAGGCCTTTGCGGATACGCAGCTCTATTACACATCGAACGCATTGCTCACCGCGAAAGACAACGCCGACACCGCCCTCATGGTCATTACGCTTCAGGCGGCGGTGAACCTGCCGACGTTTGAACTCGCGGGTGGACAGGTCGCAACCAAGGCCGGCTACCGGCACCAGTGGTGGATGTACAGCCTTAACGATGCGGGTTCCGGCTTGAATGATTTCGACTTCGCGGTCTCCACGTTCTTCGTCCAGACGCGCCATACTTTCGGCGACAAGTGGACCGCCGGACTCGGGCTGGACTACAACCGCCTGCTGAGCCACGAGGATGATTGGACGGAGTTTTACACCGAGCTTGTGCCGTCGTGGTTTGTGGAGCGGAATTTCGCATTCGGCGAAAAATCCCTGCTCACCGCCGGAATCTACGGCGCCTACCATTGGACGCACACCGACGACATCGTCGCGCACATCAACGATCGTCTCGATACATCGTTCGCCCTCACCTACTCCTACGAACTCTCCCCGAAGCTCGTCGCGCAGCCCTATTACCGGATTCAATGGTCGCACTACACGGCAAACAGCGACCGCAACGACATGTATAATTCGCTCGGATTCGGCCTCAATTACAGCATCAACGACTGGTCGGCAGTGCGCGCATTTGTAGGATACGAAAACCGCAATTCCACCGACACACTCATCGCCGATTACGGCAAGTGGGACTCCGGTGCGGGACTGACCCTGAGCATGCGTTTTTAAGGCGCAGGCGCGCAAAATCCACGGGAACTCAGGAAATTCCTTCCCTCCCACCGCCGCCTTCTGGCATGTTCTGCCATGGCTGCTCTCGACGCCCAATTTTACAAAACTGCCGACGAGTTTTTCCCGTCCGTCGCATCCACCGCGCTCACATACGATGACGTCACTCTGGCGACGCTCTTCAGCGATGTGCTCCCGAAGGAGACGAAGCTCGACAGTATTCTCCACGAAAACCTTCAGCTCCATCTGCCGATCATTTCCGCGGATATGGACACCGTCACCGAGTCGCCGATGGCCATCGCCATGGCTCGCGCGGGCGGCCTGGGGCTCATTCACTGCAACATGTCCGAGCGCCAGCAGCTCTCGGAAGTCTCGCGGGTAAAGAACAACGTCCACGGGCTCATTCAGGACCCGATCAAGGTCCAGCCTTCGCAGGAAATTGGCGACGTCCTTGCAATCATCGAAGAGCGTCGCTTCGGCTTCAGCACGTTCCCGGTCGTCGATGAAAAGAATGTCCTCATCGGCCTGTTACCCGGCCACACCGTCCGCCCGCGCTACGCCTCGCGAAAAGTCGGCGATGCCATGCTCCCACGCTCGCAGGTGCAGACGATCCACGAGAACACGCTGGGCAGCGATCCAATCGCCGTCGCCGACCGCTTTTTCACCGAGCACATGGGCATCCATAAACTGCTCGTCGTGGGAGATGATGACGTGCTCCGCGGTCTCTTCACGCTTTCGGATATCGAACGAATTCTCCACGAACGCGGCTCGCAGTTTAAGCCGGCTCGCGACTCAAAATTCAGGCTCCTTTGCGGCGCGAGCCTTGTCGGTATGCGAAAAACAGACGGCACCCTGGACCGTGACCGCATTCTCGCACATGTCAGCGCGCTCGTGGACCGCGGCTGCGACACAATCGCAGTCTCGACCGCCCACGGCCATAGCAGCGGCGTCGGCGAAATCGTGCGACTGATTCGCGGCGAGCATACCGACCTGCCGATCATTGCGGGAAATGTCACCAGCGGCGCAGGCGTGGAATTCCTGGTGGAATGCGGAGCAAACATCATCAAGATCGGCCAGGGTCCGGGCTCGATCTGCACCACCCGCGTCGTCGCCGGTGTCGGCATCCCGCAGCTCACCGCTCTTTATCTGGCAAGCCGGGCGGCGACCGCCAAAGGCGCGACGATTGTGGCCGACGGCGGAATCGTGAAGAGCGGCGACATCGTGAAAGCGCTGACCCTTGCCGACGCCGTATTGTGCGGCGGTCTGCTCGCGGGTTGCCCCGAGGCTCCGGGCCAGATCATGGAGATCAACGGCAAGCTCTTTAAACAATATCGTGGGATGGGCAGCATCGCCGCCATGCAGGCCGGCAGTGCCGCGCGCTACGGTCACACCGGCAAGGACGCGACCCGCAAGGTCACCGCTGAAGGCGTGGAAGCCGTGAAAGAAGTCAGCCCGCCCGTGGAGACAGTCCTCACCCAGCTTGCAGGCGGCGTGCAAAGCGGGCTCGGATATCTCGGCGCCCGCAATCTGCGGGAACTGCGCGAGAAAGCCCGCTTCATACAAGTCACGAGCGCCGGACAACGCGAAAGCGCCCCTCACGACATCGTGGAGATCAAGGCGGCAAAATAGCGCAGCCGCCCGTTGCACTGCGGCCGCAGTAGGGAGCCGGATTCCCGCCGTCGCTCGAGCACGTGTAGTGAGTCAAAGTTTCTTCGCAAACGGTCACGCCCGTTTGTTTGAACCAGCGCCGGTGATTGCGCTTGCGGCAGGGCTCGTGACTCATTATGGCGTTCGTCTTTGCCTTCCTTATGAACCTATCTTCCGCCTCAAACCGTCGCAATTTCCTCACTACACTCGGAGCACTGGCCGCCACGCCGCTGTTCGTCCGCGACTTCGGACCCGGTGCTGCGCCGCAGCGATATCCGGAGCCCGATGTCATCGCGCTCGATCCGCTCTTTAAGAAATACAAAATCGGCAGTGCGCCCATTCAGCGACTCCACACCGGGATGCTGTGGGCGGAAGGACCTGCGTGGAATGGCACGGGCGGGTATCTCATGTGGAGTGACATCCCGAACAACGTGCAGCATCGCCTGCTGGATGAAGACGGCCATGTTAGCGCGCTTCGCAAACCGGCGGGAAACAGCAATGGCAACACGTTCGACGCGGTGGGTCGGCAGCTCTCCTGCGAGCACGGCAATCGACGTGTCGTCCGCTACGAGCGTGATGGCTCCATCACCGTGCTCGCGGATAAGTTCAACGGCAAACCGCTGAATGCGCCCAACGACATCGTCGTGCACCCCGATGGCGGCATCTGGTTCACCGACCCCGGCTACGGCAGCATGATGAACTACGAGGGCAACAAAGGCCCGCTGGAGTTGAAGGAGGCCGTGTATCGCATTGATCCAAAGTCCGGCAAGATCGAGAAGGTCGCC
>JANMGP010000254.1:0-29779 GCA_031374705.1 Verrucomicrobiaceae bacterium
TTGCCCGACATCGTCCGCCGCAGTCATGAAGGCGTGCATCTCCAGCGTCTCGTCCATGTCCACGGGTGGCTTCCCGGTTTGAAGGAATTTGACGATTTCTCCGACCAGCGGCGCGTAATCGTCCCCAGCGCTCTTCTGCTCGGCGAATCCCTTTGTTCCGAAAACCGTCACCTTGTGCGGGAGTTGTTTCGTTCGGAGTCCGATGAGCGTTCCGGTGCGTCCGCCGCTCCACTTGCCGACGACCACATCGGTATCGGCAGTCTTTGTACGAGTGACACTTTCGCAGCCTTTCCCGAGCGCTGTATAAAGGGCTTCAGTCGGATGAATCCCATACCAATAAAAATCCGGATGACTTGGCTCCAGATGCGCCGGCCCGTAGGAAATCGCACCTCGGATCTCCCCGACGTCCGTCGCCATCAGCTCTCGCATCGACACATACCAGCGGTACGCGCTTCCCGTCCACACCGGCACGCCGGCGTCCTTCGCCAGCCGCGCAATTTCCCGTGCGTCCGCCAGCGAACCGGCGAGCGGCTTATCGATGAATAGCGGCTTCTTTGCTGCGATCACGGGCTTCGCCTGCGCCAGATGAGGACGTCCGTCCACACTCTCGATGAACACCGCATCCACGTCGCGGCACATCGCCTCGATGGAATCGTAAATCTTCACCCCCCACTTTTCCTGCAACTCCTTAATGTATCCGTCCACCCGCCCAAACGAAGACTCAATGTCGGGGCTCGATGACTTTACCGCCGCCACAACCTTGGCGCCCGGGATATAATTCTTATAAGCAGGGTCATTCAGAATCTGCGTAAACGCTGTGGCGTGCGAAGTGTCGCAGCCGACAAGGCCGATGCGAATTTCCGCTGCGGTGACGTTGATGGTGAGGATAGCGAGTAGTGCCGGGAGCTTCATTTCCCAAGCATGTCCGAGACTGCGTCCTGATGCCAATGCAAAATCTCTTTGAAACTCTCCTTGCGGCCTGAGCGGCCCCTGCTACAACAGCACCGTGTCACGGGGTGTAGCTTAGCTTGGTAGAGCGCCTGGTTTGGGACCAGGAGGTCGTAGGTTCAAATCCTATCGCCCCGACCACTTTCTCAGTTTTCGCTGGGAAAGGACACGAACTGTGCAGCCTGCAGCCCCGTGCCCGCCATCGCACTTAATCCTTCCGTCGATCACCCTCGCCGCGCTTGGCCACCTGCTCGCGGAGTTCCTCGATGGCGCGCGCCATTTTCGCCATTTGCTCGTGCGTTTCGCGGAGGGCGCGCTGTGTCTGCTCGTTTGTTTCGCGAAGCGCGCGATGCGTCTGTTCCTGCGTGTTCTGAAGCGCGCGTTGCAATTCCTCCTGCGGGGCGCCGCCACCAACGCCGGGCCGGCGCTCCGGCTGGTCATGACCCCCGCGCGCCATTTGCGCGATGTGCTCGGCTGGTTCGTTGAGGCCCGCCGCGCGGAGATGCTTCACCGCTTCGGCGATGTGCTGCAACCTTTCGTCGCCGCCGACCGCGTGGTCGCCCACCTTCTGCTTTTGTTTTTCGCCGTCCTTGCGTTTCTCACCATCCTTTGGCTGTTCACCCTCCTTGCGTTTCTCGCCATCCTTGCGCTGTTCGCCGGCTTCGCGAACGCGGCGCTCGAGTTGTTCCGCCTCGTCGGCCTTGCCGGCTTTGCGAAGTTCTTCGATTTTGCGTTTGGCCATCTCCAGTTTGTCGCCGCCCTGTTCGCGTTCGCGCTGCTCGATCATCATGCGCTTTGCTTTTTCCATGATGGCCTGGGCCTCGTCGGGGCGTCCGGCTTCCTTGGCGGCGCGTGCCTGTTGTTCGAGTTCCTGTAATTTGCCGCGCAATTTGTCTCCGTCCTGGGCGAAGGAGGGTGAGGAAAGAAGCGCGATGGCGCAGAATGTGGTGATGAGCTGGGTTGAATTCATGTTTGTTATGGAGTTGGCTGAGAGTGAATCCACCAGCGCCTCGAAGCTTTGAACAGAATTACTTTGGGAGAAGCGCCTGTTTTTCCGCCGCACTGAGGCTTGGAGTCGCCTGCAGCCATGCTGTGGCGGCGGGTTTGTCCCGGCCGGTCCATTGGTTGAATATCTCGGTGACGGTGTTAATCCGCCGGCCGCTGTCCTGGATCGTCACGGCCCATGCCGCAGCACCCTCGGGATCGCTGGAGATCACTGCGCGGGCGTAGCTGGACGTGGCACTATCACGGTCCCCGCCGGCGGGGAGCTTGTCGAGCCATGCGGCTGCGGCAACGGGGTCGAACGCAGCCCACGCGCCTCCGGTCGCCCCAAACGCGCCAGCGCGGGCTTTCGGGTCGGAGAGGCTTGCGGCCCAGTCGGCAGCGGCGACGGGATCATTGCTGGCAAGTTCGTTTGCGATGCTCCTCGTCAGATTGCTTCGGGTGTCGTCTGGGATGCTCGCGAGGAATTGCGGAGTTGCGAGTTCCTTCGCGCGATCAGGATCGTTCCCGGTCATTCCTGCGATTGCGCCGGCGATCACGAGCGCCTTTGTTGGGCCATCCTTTTGGGCTTTCGCCCAAGCGAGTGCACCGGCTGCGTCGAGTGAAGCCCAGCTTGTGGCGCGCCCGACGATTTCGTCGGGTTTATCGGTGCCGTTTTTTAGAGTGAATTCGAGCGCCGCCTTCGGGTCGATTTGCGCCCAGCCGTTGATGGCCGCACTCAGTGCATTTTTACGCGAGGTGCCCTCGGGCAGATTCGCCTCAATGAACGCCATGGCGTCGGCTGGCGACTGGCTGGCCCAATTGCGCATGGTTTCTCCGATCGCCTGGTCGCGCTCCGGGCCCTCCGGAATCGCGATGGCGATTTTTGCCGCGCCGCCGGGATTCTCATAAGAGAGCCGCTGGCAAGCGTTGCGGAGGCTATTGTTTCTGGCGTTGCCGATGAGTTTTTCGTTTGCGAGCGAAATGGCGGCGTCGATATCTTTGAGTCCGACATACGTGATAATGTTTCCGAGCGCGTCATTGCGGATGCTCCCGGCGGGGAACTCGCTCGCAGCCTCCGCAGCGAGGAGCGGCTCGGTCGCGGCCCATTGTCCGATGACGGTTGCCAGCATCCGGTTTCGTGCGCCGGTTTCGCTGATGCTTCGCGCCCAGCCGAGTGCGGCGGTGGGGTCGCTATCGGCCCACGACGCAGCGATGGAAGTCATGGCGTTAATCCGCATTTCTCCAAATGGAAGTGAGAGGACTTTCCGGGACGCCGCGAGCGGATCGACCGTGCTCCACTGTCGGAAAAAATCGCTGTATGCGCCGAGCGTGCGGTTGTCCTGCGGGAGGGCCTGAAGCCATGCAAATGCGCCGTCTGGATCGGCTGCCACCATTCCAGAGGCGACCGCACCTGCCACGATGCTGCGGTCGGCAGGGTCTTCGAGACCAAGCGCCCAGGCTTTGGCAGCAGCGGGATCGCGCCGCGCCCATTCCGCGGCACTGCTGCTGATCGCAGATTGCCGCTGCCAGCCCTGAAAAGATCCTTTTTCGGCCAGGGCAAAAGTCGCCGCGGCTTTCGGGTCAGTCTCCGCCCAACGAGCGATGATCATCGGGTAGAGGCGGCGATCTTCATTACGCTTGGAGCGTTTGGCGAATGCCAGGGCTGCTTGAATATCGCCGGGACCAAGGCGGCTGACCGCAAGGATGCTGTCTCGATACCGGAGTTGGTAATTTGGTTGCCGGCTCGCAGTGAGAAGAGCCGTGAGCGCGCGGCCCGTTTGTGTGGCAGGGTCGATATCTACCAATTCCGGGGGTGCATCGCCGGATTTCGTGCCGGCTGCTGCCGCGCCCGCGTCGGTCCTAGATTGCGGCGGCGGGAAGTTCGTCGGCGAGCTTCCCGGTCCGAGACGACCGACACCCCAGCCGATGGCAAGGCTGGCGATGCCAACGAAAGCGGTGATGGTGTGGGCGCGCATGCATTCAAAGATGAGGTCCACGTCCGGAAATGCGAGCTTTCAGTCATGGGTATCCTGTTACCGCGCACGCCGCTTCCGCATGCCGCACGACCTTTTGTGCTAAGGAACCGCGCTTCAAGCGGTGGAACGGTACGTAGGCCAAGCCACAGCTCAGGTCAGTCCTGCACGAAAACCAATTAGCCAATTAATCATGCTCACTATCCACGGAAGCAAAACAGGACGTTTCTGCGATGGCGTTTCACGCCGCGACTTTCTCCGCATCGGCGGGCTTGCGCTCGGCGGCGCAGCTCTGCCTTCCATTCTCCGCGCGGAAGCGGCGCAGGGCGTGGGGAAGTCCCACAAGGCGGTGATTATGATTTTCCTGCCAGGCGGCCCTTCGCATCAGGACATGTTCGATTTGAAAATGGACGCTCCCTCCGAGATTCGCGGCGAGTTTCGTCCCATCAATACCAACGTGGCCGGCATCCAAATCACCGAGCATATGCCGCGGCTGGCGAAGATGATGGACCGGTGCACGATCATCCGTTCGATGAATGACTGCGACGGGCGGCACGACGCGTTCCAGTGTCTGACCGGCCGGCTTTTTAACCAGCAACCTCCGGGCGGCTGGCCGTCATTCGGCTCGACGGTTTCGAAGTTGCAGGGCGCGATTGACCCGGCGGTACCGGCGTTCGTCGGCCTTGCGCCAAAGATGGGTCACATGGAATGGGCGCGCACCGGAGACCCTGGTTTTCTCGGCATTGCGCATGCGCCGTTCCAGCCAAACAAAGGCAGCGGTGTGGAAGATATGACGCTCAACGGCGTGACTCTCGATCGGCTCGCCGACCGGCGCACGCTGCTCACGGGCTTCGATCAATTTCGACGCGATGTCGATTCCAGCGGGCTGATGGACGGGCTGGACACTTTCAACCAACAGGCGTTTGGCGTGCTGACTTCCAGCAAGCTCCTGAATGCGCTGGATGTCTCAAAGGAGGATCCTCGCATCCGCGCGACCTATGGAACGGGCGATCCGAAAAACCGCGACGACGGCGGACCGAAATTGATGGAGCATTTCCTCGCCGCCCGCCGACTCGTGGAAGCAGGCGCTCGCTGTGTGACGGTGGCTTTCAGCCGATGGGATCATCACGGGAAGAACTTCGACGCACTGCGGCAGGATTTGCCACTGCTCGATCAGGGGCTCACTGCGCTGCTCACCGATTTGAAAGAGCGCGGGCTGGATAAAGATGTGTCCGTCGTCGTCTGGGGCGAGTTCGGCCGGACACCGCAGATTAACAAGGACGGCGGACGCGACCATTGGCCGAAAGTCTCGTGCGCGCTGCTCGCAGGCGGCGGGATGCGGCACGGTCAGGTCATCGGCGCGACGGACCGTCTTGGCGGCGAGGCCACGGAACGCCCGGTGGTTTTTGGAGAAGTCTTTGCAACCCTTTATAATCGCCTCGGGATCGATGTTTCGAAAACGACCATCAACGATCTGACGGGACGCCCACAGTATCTCGTCCAGCCCGGCTGCGCGCCGATGCGGGAGTTGATCTAGCGAAATGCGCCGCTTGTCATCCCCATCGCGCCGGGCTAGAGAAGCGGCGCAATGATTTACGAGCAAATGTCTGAAGAATGGCAGGAGTGGATAGACCTCACTCCGATGGAGCGTTTTCGGCGGAGCGAGTTGATTTTTGCCGAATACTTAGCCTTAGGAGGTAGCCTTGATCCCGACCCCGATCCGACAAGTCCTTTTGACGATGCGAAAACATCAGGTGCTGGCCCTGCTTATGGGCGGCCAAGCCTGCGTGTTTTACGGCGCGGCGCAATTTAGCAAGGACATCGATTTTACAATCCTCGCCGATGAGGAAAACAGCGTGCGCCTTCGTCGGGCGCTTGATGAATTGCAGGCGGAACGCATCGCCATTCCTGCATTTGCTCTCTGGGTGCTTGAACGCGGGCATGCAGTCCATTTTCGCTGCCGGGCTCCGGGAGTCGAAGGGCTGCGAGTCGATGTGATGGCGAAGCCGCGAGGGCTGCCCGATTTCGCTACATTGTGGGCGCGGCGTGCGACGGTCGAGGACGAGCATGGGAACGTGTATGAGCTGCTTTCCGTCCCCGATTTGGTCCGCGCGAAAAAGACTCAGCGGGAGAAGGATTGGCCGATGATTGCATCGTTATTGGAGACTCATTACCGGGAGTTTAAGGATGCCCCGAATGCTGAACGGATCGAGTTTTGGCTCAGCGAATCACGTTCACCGGAACGGTTGATTGAACTCACCCGCACCTTCCCCACGCAATCGCAAACCCTCATCACAAAGCGTCCCCTGCTTGCGCTGGCAATCGCTGGCGACATCGACGCGCTGCGACTGGCGCTCGATACGGAGAGGCAGGCGGAACAAGCACTCGACCGCGCCTATTGGGAGCCGCTGCGGCGGGAGTTGGAGGAGTTTCGTCGGGCGGAAAGGAAGTAGCCTTCTCGCTAAGGTCCGCGCTTCTGGCAGGTCTTATCCGGCGTTATATGCTCACAATTTTAGGCAACAAGACAGGCCGCTTCTGCGATGGAGTGACGCGCCGCGATTTTCTGAAAATCGGCGGGCTCGCGATGGGCGGGCTGAGCATGCCTCAAATCCTGCGCGCCGAGGCGGCGTCGGGGGTTCGCAAGTCGCCGAAGTCCGTCATCATGATCTATATGGCGGGCGCGCCGCCGCATCAGGATATCTTCGATTTGAAAATGGACGCGCCGCTGGAGATTCGCGGTCCGTTCAAGCCCATCGGCACAAACGTCGCGGGCATCCAGATTTCCGAGCACATGCCGTACTGTGCGAAGATCATGGATAAGCTCGTGCCGATTCGCTCGATGGTCGGCTCGCTGACCGGCGACCACGACTCGCACATCTGCTACACGGGGCGCTCTGCCCGCGGCGTGCCGGTGCCGCCGGGAGGATGGCCGTCGATCGGCTCGGTGATGACGAAGCTTTGCGCCGCAAACGGAAAGACGGTGCCGCAATTTGTCGGTCTCGCGCCCAATGCGGGACATCCGCCTTACGGCTCGCCGGGGCATCCGGGATTTCTCGGCGCTGCGTGTGCGGCCTTTCGTCCAAATGGAGCCGGCACGAGCGATCTTTCGCTGAACGGAATCACGAGCGACCGCCTCGCGGATCGCCGGACATTGCTCGCAAGCTTCGATCAGTTTCGTCGCGACGCAGACCACAGCGGGCTGATGAGCGCGCTCGATGTGTTCGACCAGCAGGCGTTCGACGTGCTCACTTCCAGCAAGCTGATCGACGCACTCGACGTCTCGAAAGAGGATGCAAAAACCCGCGAACGCTACGGCAAAGGATTCTCCGCAAATTATGGCGACGGAGCTCCGCGCAACAACGAGCACTTCCTCGTCGCCCGCCGTCTCGTGGAGGCCGGCGCGCGTTGCGTGACGATGAATTTCGGTCGCTGGGATTTCCATTCCAACAACCATTCCGAACTGCTCACTCACCTCCCGCTTTTCGACCAAGGTCTCAGCGCGCTCGTCGAAGACCTGCATCAGCGCGGCCTCGATAAAGACGTGGCCGTCGTCGCATGGGGTGAGTTTGGGCGCACGCCGAGCATCAACAAAGAAGGCGGACGCGACCATTGGCCAAACGTCGGCGGCGCAGTCGTCGCAGGCGGCGGATTCAAAACCGGCCAGGTCATCGGCGCAACGGACCGACTCGGCGGCGAAGCCACGGAACGCCCTGTGCATTTCGGCGAAGTCTTCGCCACGCTCTACCATTGGCTCGGCATCGACTTGAACACCGTGACGCTGCCTGACCTCTCCGGCCGTCCGCAGTACCTCGTCGACGGCTGGCAGCCGATGAGGGAGTTGATTTGATTGTTTCGGGAACAGACGGCGTTCCCTTAATTTTTGAGCTGCGAAAGCAGGCCTTCGAACTCGCGTAGGAATGATGGCGAGAGAACGGCGTGGCATTTTGAGAGTTCCTGCTGCACTGCCGCCAACTGATGGGCCGTGGGTGCCGCAAATGAACGGTTGTAGCGTGCGAGCCATCTGCCAGCAGCGAGCTTGGCTGGTTGAGCAACTGCCGCCACCGGATCTCGCGCAGCGGCAAGAACGAGCGGGATTTGCTGCCACTTGCTCAATCGGACAACAAGACGCAATGCGTTCTTCCTTATGAACGGAGTGCCGCTCTCCATGAGAAATTCGCTGAGTTTCTCGACGGAATCATGCACAACTGGGACCAAAGCTAAAGCGGCTTCCGCAGAAACCGCAGGTGACGAATCTCCAAGAAGCTCCAGCAACTCCACCGAATAAGATTCAGCCGCGAGTCGGCCGATCGCTGCGACGGCGGCTTTACGAATCCGAATCTCGGGCGAATTCATAAACCGCGCAATCGGTTCCACATCCGTCGCAATCCCGCATTCTCCCAGACCTCGAATTGCGACACCGAGCGTCGCACCCGCAGAATCCGCGACAGCCCGGCGATAGAATGCCCGCAGATCCACGGTCCCCTTGAGATGATAGCGAGCGATTTCCCGCATCGAAGAATGTGAATCGAGCAACGCCTCGATCATCGCCTCGTTCGCCGACTCTGCCCCGCAAGCCACGAGTGCCAGTAAAGACTCCCGCCGTATCGGCATGAACGGATCCCGGCAAAGTCTTGCATGGAGCGCAGTCGCGACGACGCGATCAGAGTTCGCGAGGAGCTGTTTAGCAGCCCACAGCCGAATCATGGGGTCTAAATCATTGAGTGCAAAACGGAGCGCATTCGCCGCCGAAGCGCCACCAGTCGCGATTCGAAGGGAGGTCCGGCGCACGACTCTATCTTCGGAGTGCAATCCTGCGTCTAAAACAGAGGCGGATTCGCGTTCGTTGAAAAGCCGGGCTATAGCATCCATGAGCCAATCATGTTGTCCGCGTTGACCTTTTTGGATTCGAAGGATGAGAGGAATGCCGCGCAAGAAGTGAGTGGCATACTCACGGCGGAGGCGTGCTGATACAAGGCTGTGCGCCAGTTCCCGAATGGGCTCAACCCAATCGTTCAGCCGGAGCAAAAGGAACGGGAGCTCGATCCCGTCGGTGCGCGCTGCAAGTCGGCGGATCGCCGCTTCGCGGACCCTCCCGTTGGAGTGAATCGACGCGATGGCCAGAGGCCCAAAATCTCCCGGCGCAGAAAACGTCGCCACAGACCCGGGCTGCATCTTTTGCCAAGGGCCGTCGTAGTTGTTCCAGTGATTCAGAGACGCTCGCAGCTTCTCATCAAACTCCATCAGTTGGGCAATTGGGATGCGAAAGATTAGTTCCGTGAGCGCCCGATTCACGGCGCTTTGAACCTCGCCATCCGTCTCAAGTGCAAAGTGTACAAGCTCCTTGAAAAGTCCGAACTCCCCGGTGGCACCGAGTTCGCAGATGGTCGCGGCCCGAAGTGAATGATTCCCGAAAAACGTACCGAAAACGCCGCAGCTACTCCGCAGAGCGTCGAGTTTCTCGGCGGAAGCTTGAGATATTCTGGTTAAGTTCATCAGCAAACGAATCTGCCAATTCAACCGACCCAAAGCGATTAAGATGTTTAAGGGCGCCCATTCTTGGGAGTAATATGCTGGTGCGCTCTTCCACACTAAGAAATCAGCCCGTTGGCGGTCGGTTGTGCGCATGGATGAATCTGCTTCATCCACAGTAAACCGAACCCGTCTTAACACATGCTCTCAATCTCGAAGCGCACACTCTTCATCCTCACCAGTCTCGCACCGCTCGCGACTGCGGCTCCGACTTTGCAAATCGAGGCTACCGGCACTCCAGAACTGACGCTGCGGGGCAAGGATGCGAAGCAGCAGATTATCGTTACTGCGAAACTCGATGATGGAGCGCTGCGGGATTTTACGCATAAGGCGACATATTCGGCGTCGCCGGCGGGAATCGTGACAATTGATGCGACTGGGATTGTTGCGCCAGTGGCGGATGGTGCTGCGGTGATCACTGCGGAGGCGGACGGAGTGAAGGCGACGTTCCCGGTGAAAATCGAGGGAGCGGGGACGCGGCAGCCAATCAATTTTTCCAATCAGATAGTGCCGGTGTTTACGAAGGCCGGATGCAACTCGGGCGGCTGTCACGGCAAGGCAGGCGGGCAGAATGGATTCAAGCTTTCGCTGCTCGGATTTGAGCCGGGCGAAGACTACGAGCACATCGTGAAAGAAGGGCGCGGACGCCGGGTTTTTCCTGCGGCGCCGGACAACAGTTTGCTGCTCCTGAAGGGTCTCAATGTGACGCCGCATGGCGGCGGAAGGCGCATGGATGCGAAGTCGGACGACTACGCGCTTGTGGCGCGATGGATCGCGCAAGGAATGCCGTTCGGCCAGGAGAGCGACCCGAAGGTCGAGCGCATCGAAGTCATTCCGAAGGCGCGCACGATGGCACTCGGCGGGGATCAGCAAATCATCGTGCTCGCACGATACACTGATGGTTCGGTGCAGGATGTGACCCGCAGCGCTCTTTACGAAGCGAATGAAAAGAGCATGGCCGAAGCCGATGAAACAGGGCGGGTGAAATTATTCGATCAGCCCGGCGATGTGGCGATCATGGTGCGCTATCAGGGCAAGGTCGGCACGTTCCGCGCGACGGTGCCGCTCGGTGCGCAAGTGGCAAGCCTTCCTCCGGTGCGAAACTTCATCGACGAACAAGTCTTCACGAAGCTCAAGGCGATGGGCGTTCCGCCGTCCGATCCTTGCGACGACGCGACGTTCATCCGTCGTGTGAGCATCGACATCGCGGGGCGCCTGCCTTCGCTGGACGAAACGAACCGCTTTCTCGCGGACAAAGACGCTGCGAAGCGCGACCGGCTGATCGACACTTTGCTCGCGAGCCCGGAATACGCCGACTATTTCGCCAATAAATGGAGCTCGCTCCTGCGCAACAAGCGCACCGAGGCGCGCGACGCTGCGAGCACATTCGCGTTTCACGGCTGGCTGCGCGAAAGCCTGCGCGCGAATCGTCCCTACAACGAAATCGTCCGCGATGTCCTCGCCGCGACGGGCACTGTGGAGGAGAATCCCGCATCGGGCTGGTATCGTCAGGTGAAGGAGCCGCAACAGCAGCTCGAAGATGCCGCGCAGCTTTTCCTCGGCGTGCGGATGCAGTGCGCACAGTGCCATCATCACCCGTTCGAGAAATGGAGTCAGAATGACTACTACAGCTTCTCGGCGTTCTTCTCGCAGGTGGGCCGCAAAGGCTCAGCGGTGAAGGAAACCGAGACCATCTTCCATCGTCGCGGCGTGGCGAGTGCGGTGAATAAAAAGACGAAGCAACCGGTAAAGCCTGCCGCATTGATCACGGGCCCGATGGAAATCGCACCCGAGGATGACCCGCGCCTGGCGCTCGCCGACTGGATGAGCAACCGCGCAAACCCGTTCTTCGCGCGGACGCTGGTAAATCGCTATTGGAAGCATTTCTTCAACCGCGGAATCGTCGAGCCCGAGGACGACATGCGCGAGACCAACCCGCCGTCAAACCCCGAGCTGCTCGAAGCGCTTGCTGCGAAGTTTATCGAGAGCGGCTACGATCTAAAGGCGCTCGTCCGCGACATCACGCGCTCGCAGACCTACCAACTCAGCGCGGTCCCGAATAACTACAACAAATCCGACCGGCAGAATTTTTCCCGGTACTACGCCAAGCGACTGACCGCCGAGGTGCTCTACGATTCGCTCAACGAGCTCACACGCACGCCGAGTAATTTCAGTGGGATGCCTGCGGGGACACGCGCAATTTCGCTACCGGATAACAGCTTTAACGCAGGGTCGTATTTCCTCACCGTCTTCGGAAGGCCGGACAGTTCGAGTGCCTGTGAGTGCGAGCGCACGCAGGAAGCCAGCCTAGCGCAGGCGCTTCATCTGCTGAACGCGAAAGACATTCAGGAGAAACTCGCATCGAGCAGCGGAGCTGCCGCGAAGCTCGCAGCCGATGCTCGTCCCGACGAAGACAAGCTCCGCGAACTTTACCTCATCGCCTACGCCCGCCAGCCCGAGGCCGCCGAGATCGCGCTCGCCAAAACGCACATCGACAAGCCGCGCAACGCACCAGACGGAAAGCCGATGGATGCAGCCGCTGCGAAGCGGCAGGGCTACGAGGATATCCTGTGGGCGATCCTCAACACCAAAGAGTTTCTCTTTAACCACTAAACCGTCGAATGACCGCACTTCGCGCAATCATCGCCGCCGGACTTGTTGGGCAGAGTTTCGCAGCAGAACTTCCCGTCATCCGGCTCGACACCATCGCGCCGCCCAGCGGTAAAGCGGGAACCGAGGTCACAGCCGCGATCACCGGCGCGGATCTGGACGAGCCGAAAGCGCTGCTCTTTTCGCATCCGGGAATCACCGGCGAGCCGAAGGACAAAGGCTACATCATCAAGATAGCGGCCGATGTTCCGCCCGGAATCTACGATGTTCGAGCCTCGGGGCTGCTCGGTATTTCGAACCCGCGCGCGTTCGTTGTCAGCGACCTTCCACACGTGACCAAGCCGGCGGCGAACAACAAGCCGGAGGCTGCCATCGAGTTGGTCGTCGATTCCACGGTCACCGGAAACGTCACCGCCGGAGCCGCGGATTTTTTCAAATTCACGGCGAAGAAAGGGCAGCGGATCATCGTGGATTGCGATTCGCAGGAAATCGATTCGCGCCTGAAACCGATCATCGCGGCGATTGACGCCACCGGCAGCGAAGTCGAAGCGAGTCGCCGCGGCGGAATGCTCGATTTGACCGTGCCTGCTGACGGTGCCTACGTCGTCAAACTCCACGACCTGACATTCGCCGGTGGTCCGGAATATTTCTACCGACTGACCCTGACGACCGGTCCGCATCTGGACTTCGTCTTCCCACCCTGCGGAGCGGCCGGAACCAAAGGAAAATTCACCCTCTACGGTCGCAACCTTCCCGGCGGCACAGCGGCAAATATAACGGCACTCGACGGCAAGCCGCTCGAAAAGCTGGACGTAGAAATCGACATTCCCGCGACTGCCGACACACGCGTGGATGGTCTCGCGGGACCGGCAGCAGCGGCAGTTCCCGGGTTTTCCTATCGCCTGAAATCGCCGCACACGTCGAGCGCGGTATTCATCGGATTTAGTGACTCGCCAGTTGTCGCGGAACAGGAGCCCAATAACGATGTGGAGCACGCGCAGAAGCTCACACCGCCGTGTGAGGTCGCCGGTCAGTTTTTCCCCGCGGCTGATGTGGATACGTTTACGTTCGACGCAAAGAAGGGCGATGTGTGGTGGATCGAAGTCATCTCCAACCGACTCGATCTCCCGACCAATCCGTTTCTCGTCATCAAGCGCGATACCGCCGATGTGCAGGAAGCCTACGGCGCGGACACCAATATCGGCGGAGCGCGGTTTAGTACCGCGAGCAACGACCCTGCCGTCCGCTTTGAGGCGAAGGAAGACGGTACTTACCGGATTTCGCTACGCGACCTTTTCGGCGGCGCGCGCAAGGACCCGCGCAACGTCTATCGGCTGGCCATCCGAAAGGAGTCCCCCGATTTCCGCATCGCGGCAATTACCGAGCCCCGGCTCGAAAAAGCAGATGACCGCACCGCCGCGCCGCGCTCTTCCTTGCTCCGCGCGGATGGAACGACCGCGATCAAAGTCATGGCTTTCCGACGGGATGGATTTGCGGGCGATATCGAACTGCGCGCGGAAGGCCTCCCGGCCGGCGTCTCGTGCACGCCGGTGAAGCTTGTTGCCGGGGCGAACGAAGGCGTTCTTTTGCTGACGAGCGTGGAAAAGCCCGAGAAGTGGGCCGGTCCGATTCGCATTATTGGCAAGGCAAAGATCGGCGAGGCAGAAGTCAACCGCGAGGCTCGAGGAGGTGCGGTTCGCTGGATAGTGGCCGACTCCAACAACGAAGTGATCCGTCCACGCCTCACACGCGACATCCCGCTTGCCGTGAGCGCGGCGGAACCGGCGCCTATCAGCGTGACAGCCGCAGAGGACAAACGCTGGGAGGTTGTGGCGGGAGCGAAACTCGACATTCCGCTCAAGATTGCGCGGCGCGGCGAATTCAAAGAAGCGCTGAAGCTGAAAGCTGCTGGCGCCCCAGGCATCGACCCGCTCAAGGAAATCGACGTCGCTCCCGATGCTGCAACCGTCACTGCCTCACTCGACCTCGCGGTGGCGAAGATTCCCGTTGGCGAACACACCATCTATTTCTCGGCACAGACGAAGGGAAAGTTCCGCGGAAAAGATGTCATCACGACGATCTACTCCGCGCCGGTGCGACTCGCTGTCCAACCACCGCCACCGCCACCGCCGCCCGCTGCTCCGGTCGTGGCTCCAGTGGCACCTACTGCACCCGCACAAACACCACCGCCGCCGAAATAGCCGATCATGTTTTTCGCACGCACCACGCTCACATTTCTCATCACCAGCACCGCGCTATTTGCGGCGAAGGCTCCCTTGCCGATTGCCGAGGTAAAGCGGGATACGCCTGTGGACTTCGACCGCGAGGTGCGGCCGTTTTTGAGCGACAATTGTTTTTCGTGTCACTGCCAGACGACCTCAAAAGGCGGGCTGAATCTGGAGACGCCGGAGCTTATGCTGAAGGGCGGCGACTCCGGCACGGCGATTGTCGCGGGCAAGGCGATGGACAGCCTCGTATTGCAGGCCTCCGCGCATCTCGACGATGACACCGCGATGCCGCCACGCGATAACAAGGCGAAGGCGAAAAACCTCACCCCGGAGCAATTGGGGCTGCTGAAGCTCTGGATTGATCAAGGCGCGAAGGCTTCGCCGAAATCGGATCGTGTCGTCCAGTGGCAGCCCCTTGCTGATTCGCTCGGCGCGATCTTTGCCGTCGCGGTGACTGCTGACGGCCAGTTTGCAGCGTGCTCGCGGGCAAATCGCGTTTTCATTTACCATGTCCCATCGGGACGGCTCGTCGCGAACGAAGCAGCGCATCGCGACCAGGTGAACGCGCTCGCATTCAGCCCCGAAGGCACGCTCATGGCCTCCGCCGGCTATCGCGAAGTGAAACTCTGGCGGCGAACGACGAACGCGAGCAAGCCCGCGCAGGCAATTTCGGTCGAGCCAAGCAAGCTCGGACGTGTGGACGGAAAGACGCTCGCGTTTTTGAATGCCGAGGGAAAGCAACTCGCACAAGCAGATCACGGCGAGGCCATCGCATCGTTTGCCGTGCGTGCCGACGGACAACGCTACGCCACTGCGGGCGGGAACTTTGCAAAGCTGTGGAGCGCTGACGGCAAGCTCGTCGCCGAGTTGCGTGGGAACCGCTACGCCGATGAGTTCATCACCGAGCGCGACCGAGCGCTGCAAGTCGCCACCGGCACCGTCGCCTACCAGAAAGAGGCTGTGCAGACCGCGGAGAAGGCGCTCGCAGCCACTCAAGAGCGCATCAAGAAATCCACCGAAGCACTGGCTCCGAAGCAGGCGGATTTGGTCGTGAAACAAAAGGCCGCTGCCGACGCCAAGACTGCAATGACCGCCGCCGAGCAGGCCCTCGCGATGGCGGAAGCGGATTTCAAAAAGGCAGACGAAAAGCTCGCTGCTGCCGCGGATAAGGCTGCGCAGTCATCCGCCAAGGCTGCCGAGGCGATCAAGGGCGCCGCCGCCGTGGATGCCACCAAGCTTGCAACGGATGCTGCGACGGCGTTGCAGGAAGCTGCGAAGATCCGTACCGACCGTGATAAAGCCGAGGCCGCGCGTAAGGACGCCACAACGAAGATCGAGCCTGCAAAGAAGCTTTTCGCTGACGCCGATGCCGCACTGAAAAAGGCGGAGGCCGCAAGAGTCACGAGCGACACGGAAATCGAACTCGCGAAGGGCGAGGAGAAAAAGAACACCGCCACCGTCGCCGAATCAAAAGCCGCAGTGGACGTAGCGGAGGCAGCGCGAAAGAAATCCGAGGAAGAGCTGAACGCCTCCCGCGAAGCCGCAAAGGTTGCCGCACAGCCGATTAAGGCGATCGCATTTTCACCCGACGGATCGACGCTTGTGACCGCCGGTGAGGATCAGCTCATTCACAGTTGGAGTGCGGAGAACGGATCGCCGTTCGAAGTGATGTCCGGACAGAAAGCGGCAATCACCGCGCTCGCATTTGCTCCGGGCGGCGAACTGATCTCCACGGCGGGCGACACGAGTCTTGCGTGGAGCATCGCTCCGGAGTGGAAGTTCGAACGCAGCATCGGCACCGGCGAGGCCGGCTCGCCGCTCACCGATCGGGTCAACGCCGTTGCATTTTCCCGCGATGGAAAACAACTCGCGACCGGCAGCGGCGAACCTTCGCGCGACGGCGAACTGAAGCTCTGGGATGTGGCCAACGGGCAGATCATCAAAGACTTCCCAAGGGTCCATTCCGACGCCGTGTGCAGCATCGATTTTTCACCGGACGGCAAACTCATCGCCACCGGTGCCGCCGACAAAATGGCGCGGGTCACAGACATCGCGACCGGAAAAGTCGTCCGCAGTTTCGAAGGTCACACGCATCACGTGCTCGGTGTGAGTTGGAGCGCGGATGGCCGCACCCTTGCCAGCGCAGGTGCGGAGGGCATGGTGAAGGTGTGGGATTTCGTCACCGGCGATCGCAAAAAGAACATCGAAGGTTACGACAAGGAAGTCACCGCAGTGCGCTTCGTTGCCGCGAGTGGCAATCTACTTACCAGTTCCGGCGATAACAAGGTGCGCCTCGTGGCACTTGATGGCAAGGAGGTCCGGGCCTTTCCCGAAGTTACAGACTTCATGCAGAGTGCGGCCGCGAGCGCCGACGGGAAGTTCGTCGTCGCCGGCGGGCAGGACAGCATTTTGCGCATTTGGAACGGCGCTGATGGGAAGGCGTTCGCAAAATTTGCGCTGGAGAAAAGCCCCGCTCAGAAGAACTGAGACACCGTTCCGATGCTCACCTTCCACGACTCGATACCGACCGGTTCAGTGATGGGAAGGCGGAACTTTCTTCGCGCAGGCGGACTGGCGCTCGGAGGGCTGACGCTCGGCGATTTGCTCACGGTGCAAGCCGCGGCAAAAGCGCAGAATCTGCCGGTGCGCGACAAGTCGGTGATCTTCCTTTTCATGCACGGCGGACCATCTCAGTTCGAGACGTTCGACCCGAAGATGGACGCACCGTCGAACATCCGCAGCGCGACGGGTGAGGTAAAGACATCGATTCCCGGCATCACCTTCGGGGGTACGTTTCCAAAGCTCGCGAGGCTCGCAGACAAATTCACCGTCGTGCGCTCATTCGTTACTGGCGACGGGAATCACGACATCAAGCCGGTCGTGAGCCGCGACACTCTTAAGGCAAATATGGGTTCGCTTTACTCGCGGGTAGCCGGGCCGGTGAATCCCGCGACCACGATGCCGACAAACATCGCGCTCTTTCCCCGCGCCGTGAATCCCGGAGCGGGCGAGGCAGTCAAAAACTTTGGCGACCTTGCCGGCGCAGGGGAAGTCGGTGCTGCGTATGCGCCGGTAGTTCCTGGAGCGGGTGGCGGATTGCAAGAGGACCTCAAATTGCACCTGCCGCAGGAACGCCTCAATGATCGGCGCGGTCTGCTTTCATCGCTCGATGAATTCCGTCGGCGCATCGACCACAGCGGACAGATCGAGACGATGGGATCGATTCAACAGCAGGCGTTCGACACGCTGCTCGGCGGTTTGTCCGGCGCGTTTGATCTCGCGGGCGAAGATCCTCGAGTCGTCGCGCGCTACGATACCGCGCCGCTGGTGCCGCGTGATCGCATCAACAAGAAGTGGAACAACCACAAGAACTACGGCGACCACGCGGAATCGCTCGGCAAACTCCTGCTCATGGCGCGGCGTCTTTGCGAACAGGGATGCGGGTTCGTCACGGTGACGACGAGTTTCGTATGGGACATGCACGCCGACGTAAATAACGCGACGCTTGTCGAAGGAATGGGCTATGTCGGCACGCCGTTCGACCACGCCGTGGCCGCATTCATCGAGGACATCGAAGCACGCGGCCTCAGCGAAAAGATTCTGCTGGTCTGCTGTGGCGAAATGGGCCGGGCACCGACGATCAACAAAGACGGCGGTCGCGACCACTGGGGAAACCTCGCGCCGCTGATGCTCTACGGCGGCGGATTGAAGATGGGACAGGTCATCGGTCAATCCACGCGCAACGGCGGCGAGCCGGCATCCGACATCGTCACCCCGCGCGACCTTATGGCGACCATCATGCACACCCTCCTCGACATCGGCGAAGTCCGCTTGATGGACGGCGTCCCGAAGAACGTGCTCGACGCGGTAACCGGCGGACAGGCGATCAAGGGGTTGGTTTGAACTATTATTGAAAGCAAGAGGCTTGCGACTGATTCATCCTGGCTTGCCGGACGTGCGGCGATAGCGTTTTCATCAGGCCATGCTTCTCTGGCGCGAAAAAATTCCTGATTTCTGGCTGCCGAAGGTCCGGTCCGACCTTCCGTCAGTGCTCGTGGACCATGCGCACCTCGAACGAAAAGCTGCGACCTCCGCGCTGAATCTCTCCAAATACAACGAACTATTTGATCAAGTCAGCGAGCTCAACGCGATCGCCATCGAGGAACTTCAGCACTTTGAACTGGTTCTTCAGTTGCTGAAAGAACGCGCCATCCGCTTCGATGTGCCAAAGCGCAATCCGTGGATTGCCGGCATGATGAAGGAAGTCCGCAAAGGCAGGCGCGAGCAGGTCATCGACCACCTCGTCGTATGCGCGCTTATCGAAGGGCGCTCGTGCGAGAAATTCCAAATCCTCGCCAATGCCATCCGTGACCTCGATGCCGGGCTGGCGGACTTTTACGGGAGCCTCGTCGAGAGCGAAGGCAACCACTACGCGACGTATCTGATTATGGCCCGGCACATCGACCTCGCCGAGACGGAGCGGCGGCTAGACTTTTTTCTGGACCTCGACGCAACCCTCATCGGCGTCCCAAATCCACATGCCATGCTGCACTAAAGTGCAAGGTCGCTCAAAAAACATTCGGGCTGACGAGATGAGCGATCGGCGTTCTGGTGCGTTTAACTAAAAAACGAGCACTTGGGATCAGCGAAAGGCGCTAAAACGCACTAAAACAGGCCCTCGTTAAAATATTCACACTCACCTGATGGGGGTAATATCGTTTCCTCGCAAGCATCTGCTTTTAGCTGATCTCAACTCCTGTTTTTAGCGAGTTATGGAATGTCTGCAACCACGATGCTTTGCCGGTTACCGCGGAATGCCAGCCGGACGATGACTTTGCGATCCGAGTTGAATCCGCGGCTCGCGCCGAGTGCGCCGGGGACCGTGCTGAGCGCCGTGATTCCGGTGATGGTGCTGTCATTGAGAGGATCGCCAGTGCGCAGGATTTGACGCAGCAAACCAGTGCTGTCCACAGCCCACAGCCCGACTTGATTTTTCTTGGTGACGCCGCCACCTCGAACCGTCGCGAGGAAAACAGGTCCCGCTTCGTCGCCTCCCGGCAGCACGAGCGAACGAATCTCTGCCCACACGGCGGCGGTGTCTGCGCCGAAGACGTCAGGTGCGGGCGAGTTCCACCGGGCGACGAGTTTGAGCGCGGATGGTGCCCCCCACCACAGTCCGCCGCCATTCGTTGCTTTCACGCCGGGGCCGCTCAATTTCGCGGCCACTGCGATGCGTCCACGATCATTGACAATCGGATCGGCGAATTCACCAAACAGCGAGCCGTCGGTACCTGGAGCTGGCGATCCTTCCTGCGCGGAAACGACGAATCCGCCGCCGTCGTCAAACGCGATTACCGAATCGTTGTAGCGTGCGATGTCGGGTGGAACGCCGGGGCTTGCGATCGATTTCAACCGGCCCCGGACCACCGCAGTCCGGCCATCATCAGCGCCCGCCGGCAGATCGATGCCTGCCCAATAAGCAGTTGGTGCAACCTCGGGCGCACTTGCGTTTTGCGTGAGCAAGTTGTCCAGCGAGCCGTCTGCGGCGATGCGAACCAACGTGGAACGTTCGTCGGCGAGCGTGACGCGGGCGAGCGCGGAATCCGAAGCATGCCAGCGACCGTGGGCGGGCGAGCCCTTTGCGGGGATGAGAGACTCGATTTTGGTGATTGCGGCGGCGGGGGCTCCGTCGCCGAGATCGAGCGTTGAGCCTTCGCTCAAAAATGCGCTTGCGCCCGCGGTTCTGAGGCGGAGCAGGACTTGGTCATTGCGCTTGGTGACGTTTCCGGCACCGGGCTTGAGCGCAATCGTCGCGAGGATTCCATCGTCCTGAATCGACAGGCTCGTGACGCTCTTGAGGATGCTTCCCAATGCCATGCCGGGAACTTCGCTGCCTTCGCGGAGCATGAGTGTCGCCGGGCTTGCGGGCGCGAGAAACCACACGCCTTGATCGTTGTTCGATTTCACGTCGCCGCCCTGCACCGTCGCGCCAAAGGTGATTCCGCCGCCCGGAGCGATCAACGGGTCCTGCAAGCTTTTGAAAGTCGAACCCGGGATTCCGTTTGCCTCGTCACCTGCGGCTACCATCAACTCCAGCGGTTCACCGGAAAAAATCCCGACACCGGTCGCGCGCCCGGCCTTCCACCGTCCGATAAAAGCTACGCGACCTGCATCGCCCAAAGCCGGGATTCCGAAACCGGTGAAGAGAGCGTCGGCAGGGATCCTCGAATTAATGCCCGCCCCAGGCACGCTGCCGCCGGTCGTGGCGAGATCGTGGATCAGTGGGACCGACAACCTCACGCGGACTGTAAAACTCGTGGACGTTGTGTTTCCCGCGTTGTCGTGGGCCGTGAGCGTCACCGGAAATGTGCCTTCGGGATGGCTGCTGCCGATTTCCGGATCCTGAGTCACCGAAACAACGGCGTCATTGTCCATTGTCAGCGCTTGCGTGGTGTAGTCGGGCAATACGGCGAACCCGGTTGCGTCCGCGGTTATCGTCGTGGGCGTGAATCCACTTACCGGCGCGCTAATGCCGGGATTCGTCCCATCCGAGATTGCGACCGTGAAACTCGTAATCGCCAGATTTCCAGCAGCGTCGCGGGCCGTCAGTGTCACGAGCGCCGGCCCGAATGGGAGCACAGAATTCGGCAGGGGAGTTTGGGTGACTGATGTGATCCCCACGTTGTCCGAGGTCATCGGTTGGGACGTGTAGTCAGGGAGTTGGACGGTGCCGAGCGGACCTGTAGCGAGCGTTAGCGGGGTAAAGCCCGACACCGGCGGCGCGATGGCGGGCAGAGTTCCGTCGTTCACCCCGACCTGAAAGCTAATGGCGTTGCTGTTTCCAGCCGCATCCGTGGCGGTGAGAGTCACCGTGGTGATTCCCGCTGTGCGCGGACTTTCCGGCATCGGGTTCTGGGAGACGCCCGTCACGCCGACGTTATCGCTGGTGATTGCCTGCGCCGTGTAATTCGCCAGCGGAGCGGTGCCGTCCTCACCGGTCGTCAGCGCCAACGGCGCGAAGCCCTGAACGGGTGCCGAGATGGCGGGCTTCGTTCCATCAAGGACTGAGATGTTCGCCGTTATACTCTCGGTGTTTCCTGCGGCGTCCGAAGCGGTGAGAAGCACCACCGTAGTGCCGGCGGCGCGCAGGCTTCCTGCCTGCGGGGTCTGAGTCACTCCCGTCACCGCGACATTGTCGGAAGTCGTGGCTTGGGTAGTGTAGTCGGGCAACGCAACGGAGCCGTCGAGGCCTGTGACGAGACTTGCCGGAGTCAGACCTCCCGGGGGTGCTGCAATGCCGGGTTTCGTTCCATCGAGCACGTTGATGACAAAGGCCAGATTCTTCGTGTTTCCGCTCGGGTCATGCGCGGTGAGCGTGATCGTTGTCAAACCTGCCGGCACAGAAGCGGCCGGCGGCGGACTCTGACTGACTTCCGAGACTACGACGTTGTCACTCGCGACGGCCTGGCTCGTATAATCGGGCAGGAGCACGAATCCGTCGGCACCTGTGGCGATCGTAAGCGGTGTAAAGTTGCCCGCCGGCGCTGCAATCGTCGGGTTGGTCCCGTCGCTGACGAGGACTATAAAATTGACGCTGGTCGTGTTGCCACTTGCATCACTCGCGGTCAGTGTCACGCCAGTCGTGCCGGCGAATTGCAACATTCCCGGCGTCGGATTTTGTACGATACTCGTGATCCCGACAGCGTCCGCGGCGACTGCTTGCGGCAGGTAGTTTGGCAGCGGAGTCGTTCCCGTCGCATCGGTAACGATGGTCAGCGGGGTGAATGTACCGCCAAGTGTCGGCGCTGTCGTATCCACCACTTGGACCTGACGCATCGTCGAAACCACGTTACCGGCCGAATCGCTCACCGTGTAAGTGAGCGGATAGTTGCCCGGAACGGCGGTGTTCACGGTCCCCGTTTGCTGGATGGAGGAAGTGACATTTCCGGCAAGTGCGTCCAGTGCGGTTGCGCCCTGCTCGGCATACGCGCCCGCCGCTTCGACCGTCACTGTGGCTGGTCCATTGAGAGTGAGAACCGGCGCAGTGAGATCGACTTTCACGCTGCTACTGTTCGTCGTCGCGGTCCCGGCCACCCCCGGATTTCCGGCGAGGTCGATGTAGGTGATGGAGAAGCTCGCGACGCCCTCCATGCTGGCACCATCGACCGTGCTGGCCGCCTGCCAGTGCGTGCCGCTCCCGGTGACCGTGGCGGTGCGCCCGCCGATGATCATCGTTGGTGGCTGGAGCGATTCGTTCGCATCGAGACTGAGCGTTATGGTGTTGCCGGACTTGGCCCACGCGGGATTGGCGTTGTCCGACGCGATCGTGACCGTCGGGAGCGCGGGCGCAATTGCATCGACTGTGATCGGGATGTTTACCGTCGTGAATGCGTTGAGCGAATCGTAAATGCGTCCGGTCAGCGTGTGGCTTCCGTTTGTGGCCGGCGCGGTAATCGCGCGGACCAAGGAGCTGCCTCGCGCCGAGACGACGACGGCGTCCAGAAGCACTTCATAAGTTATCGGTGCATCGGGATCGATCCAGGCGGAGAACGTCACAGAGAGCGCCGAGTTCGCCCGCATCGGTGACGCGAGCGAGGACGTCATCGTGCCTCCGGTCGGCGGGAGATTCGCGGATGTCGTAAAAGGCACGATGGCTCCCGTGCCCGTACCGACCGGGTTGCTCGCGACGACTTGATAGTAGTACGTCGTCGAGGGTGTGAGGCCGGTGATGGGAATGCTCGCGGTTTGGGGAAGGACGTCGGCAGCGAGATTGATCGTTGAGGTGTCGATTCCGTCGCTGAGCGTAGGACTAAGGCCGCGCCGAAACTTTACGATCGTCGCTCCGTTGTTGGGATTCACCCTCGCAGCGAGCGTCGCACCGCGGTCCAGCACCTGAGTCGGAGGCTGGGTCACGGCGTAGGGCACGGGTTCCGGTTCAAAACGCCAGAAATCGTTTTGCAGTCCGGAACCGAAGCTTTGCGAATATCCTTCCCCCCCAAAAATGCAGAGACGTCCGCGGGGATCGTTCCACGAATGGCTGAACCATTTTGCGCCCGGACGGGTCGTCGCTGTCGCAGTGCCGAGCGTCCCGTAAACAGCAGATTGCGTAGAGGGGGATCCATCTCGAATCCACACCCAGTTATTGGTCGGGGGATCATAGCGCCAGAGATCGGCAAGCGCGACAGAGCCTGATGTCTCAACGTCGCCAAGCCCGCCGTAGAGCCAGAATCTGCCTTGCGAATCGAGCCACGAAAGCGCGTATTTCCGACTACCGGGATTATTGGCGGGGTCCGGCACGTTCTGAGTGCCGTAGATGCTGACCCGGTCCTGAAAATTCGTTCCTTTCATCCACGTCCACGTCGCCGTCGCGGTTTCAAATCGCCACAGATCGTGGAAGTCTCCCGAGCCATCGGCCCCGCCAAAAAGCCATGCGTCTCCTTTCGCATCGCGCCATATCGCTGGGCGAATCCGGGCCCCCGGAGTATTCGCCACAGCAGGCGTGCCCTGCGTTCCGTAAACTCCAGCGCCGCCCGTTGCATTGCTGCCTTTCATCCATGTCCATCGGTTCGTAGGGAGGTCATACATCCACACGTCGTTGAGGTAATAATCAGACCCAGTCGCTGCATACCCCGTCCCGCCAAAGAGCCACAGCCGGCCTTGCGGATCGCGCCAACCTACGGAGTAAAGGCGGCCACCGGGGGTATTTGCAGCAGCCGCAGTTCCTCTCGTGCCATACGTCCCATTTTGACTACCCAACGTGCTGCCTTTCATAAAAGTCCATTGGTTCGTCGCGGGATCGTATCGCCACAGATCGTTCATGAAGCCAGCGGTCGAGCTGCCGCCAAAGAGCCACAGCTTTCCATCGGCATCCGTCCATGTGGCCGCCACGGAGCGTGCGCTCGGTATGTTTGCATCTGCCGGGACTCCCTGCGTGCCGAAGACGCCGGCTTGATTCGTCAGCGAGCTTCCTTTCATCCATGTCCAAATCTCCGTCGCCGGATCATAGACCCAAAGATCGTTTCGGGTGGTCGTGAAAGTGGTGTCTGTTCCGCCAAATATCCACAGCCGGCCGTCGGCTCCAGTCCAAGCTCCGCCATTCTTGCGAGCGGGTGGAAGATTGGTCGCCGCCGGCACGCCTATCGTACCGTAGGCGCCAGCGCCGTTGACGTTGTTTGCCCCGTTGAACCACGTCCACAGATAAGACTGCGCTCGAGCTTCGACACAAAAAATGACGCTGAGCGCGAGCAGTGCGAGAAACCGCGTGGTCGTGCGGTTTAGAAAAGGCGATAGTGTATTCATTCTGGTGTAACGATGCGGGAAACTCCGTCTGGTAAATCAATGCGCACAACGCGCTGGACGCCCCGTGGAAAATGCAGCCGTACAACGACGGTGCCCCGTGCATTGAAGCCGCGCGACGCTCCGAGCGCCGTTGGCACTCCGGTGAGCGCGGTGATGCCGGTGATTGGTTCGCCGTCGATCAAGTCTCCGGTTCTGATGACTTGGCGCAAACGGTTCGTGGGATCGAACGCCCAAAGGCCGGTCTGGTTTTTCGCATTCACCGTCTCGCCTTTTACCTGGGCGACGAATACCGGTCCCGCGCCGACTCCGTCAGGAAGTGCCAGCGCGGTGAACTTGCTGAAGAAAGCCCCGCTGGAATTGCCGTCGATATCTGGAGCAGCGGAACCGGCACGGGCGAGGAGCGTGATGTCATCCGGAACGCCCCACCAAATCCCGCTGTTGTTGCGCGCGGTGACGCCGGGGGCCGACAGCCTCCCAAGGAATACCACGATTCCGTGATCGTTGACGATGGGATCGGAGAAGCCGGAGAAAAGCGCTCCGCTCCCTGGCGCGACGTCTCTTTCGCGCGCGAAAAATCCGAACGCCGAACCACTGCTTACGGCGAGGATATCGTCGTTCTTCTTGGAAATAGCAGAGGGAATTCCCGGCGAGGAATTCGCTTTCAAGGTTCCCTTCACAACTGTGGTTACCCCGTCGGACGCTATCGCGGGCAGTCCGATCGCGGACCAGTAAGCTTCGCTTCCGGCCTCCGGCGCGGAGTCACCGCTGACGAGGGCTCGAGTGATGGTCCCATCCGGGGCGATAGCGAGCAGTGCAATACGTCGATTTGCGAGGGTAGCGTGAACGATCGTCGTGCCATCGGCCTGCGAACGAGCGTTCGCGGGAGAACCCGTGACGGGGACCAGCGCGCCGATTTTCGTGACGCTGGAAGGTGGCTCGCGATCGTCCAGATCCAGCACGGTTCCGGTTTGCAACAAGACAGTAATTTCGCTCGGTGTGACGCGGAGCAGGACAGTGTCGTTCCCCGATGCAATTACGCCCCGTGCACGCGCGAGCTTCGCCATCACAAGTGTTTCCCCGTCGCGTTGGGACATGTTCGTAATCGTACTCAGCGTGCCTCCTCCGGGCACAATGTCGCCCTCCCTCAGGAGCAGCGTGACAACCCCATCGACCGCCCTCCAAAGCCCGGAGTCGTTTGTGGGCGATATCCCCTGCCCGCGCAAAGTGGCTGCGAAAATCACTTCACCGTTCGGCGAGAGAATTGGATCGTTGATTGATTTGAATGTGGACGCGGAGACACCGGGTGCTTCCCCGCCAACCACGGCCAGAAGCGCAGGAGGTGAGCCCGCAAAAATACCGTCGCCGGTGCCGGATGCGCTTTTCCATTTCGCCAGAAATGCAACGCGCCTTCGGTCATCCACGGCTGGAACCCCGACACTCGCAAACACAGCGTTCGCAGGAATGCGCGGGTCCACTCCGGCCCCAGGCACGGCGGACTTGGTTGCTGCGAGTGCTTCGAGCAATGGATGGTCGAGGAGCACGAATATGTCGAACGCGAGAGGGTGGGAATTCCCTGCGGCGTCGTGAGCGGTAAGCGTCACGGTGGTTTTTCCAAATGGCCGCACGGCCCCAGGCATCGGGCTTTGCGTCACAGATACGACTTCGACGTTGTCGTCAGTAACTGCCTGCGCCGAGTAGTCGGGGAGGGCCGCGGTACCGGTCGCGTCCGCTGCGATCGTGGGCGGATCGAATCCCGCGACTGGTGCAGAAATCGACGGCACAGTGCCATCGGCCACCGCGACGTCGAATTGCGTGCTGCTCTCGTTCGCCGCCGCGTCGTGCGCTGTCAAAGTGACGGTCGTCGTGCCGAATAGGCGCGCGCTTCCGGGGAACGGAAACTGCGTCACGCTGGTCACGGCGACGTTGTCGCTGGTTACTGCCTGCGCAGTGTAGTCGGGGAGCAGCGCTGTGCCGTTCGGGCCGGTCACCAAAACCAGCGGCGTGAAATTCTGCGCGGGCGCAGCAATGGTCGGAGCCGTGCCATCGATCACGGATATGTCGAAGATGGTCGCCCGCGAATTTCCGGCGGCATCGACTGCTGTGAGCGTGACGGTCGTCGTCCCAAAGGCACGCGCACTGCCGGGTAACGGAGACTGCGTCACGCTGGTTACACCTGCGTTGTCGGTGGTGAGAGCCTGCCCACGGTAGTCCGGCAGGGCGACCGTCCCGTCGGCACCGGTGGTCAGCGTTGCCGGAATAAACCCGCCACTCGGCGCACTAATCTCCGGCTGGGTGCCATCAAGAACCGTGACATCAAAAAGCGTGAAGTCCGAATTTCCGGCGGCATCCATCGCGGTGAGGCTGACACTTGTCGTTCCAAATAACAGCGCGCTCCCCGGCAGTGGACTCTGCGTGACGCCGGTCACGGCCACGTTGTCGGAAGTCACGGCCTGCGCTGTGTAGTTGGGTAGTGTCGCAGTCCCAGCGGTACCCGTCGTCAACGTGGCCGGCGTGAAATTTCCCGGCGGCGCAGCAATCGCCGGCTTTGTGCCGTCGTTCACCTGGACGGCAAATTGCACGCTGCGACTGTTCCCGGCGGCGTCCGCAGCGGAGACTGTCACCGTCGTGACACCCGCCGGGCGTAAGCTGCCGACCGGCGGACTCTGCGTGACGCTCGTCACTCCGACCACGTCGAATGTGATCGCTTGCGGCAGGTAATTTGGCAGCACCACATTTCCCGCAGCCCCGGTGAGCAAGACCAGCGGCGCAAATGGTCCGCTGATGGTCGGAGCCGTCGTGTCTTCGACCCGGACCATGCGGGTGATGCTCCCGCTGTTCCCCGCCGGATCGGTTGCCGTGTAGGTCAGTGGGTATGTGCCGGGGACGGCAACATTGACGCTTCCGCTCATTTGAATTGTCCCGGAAACGTTCCCTGCGATTGCGTCCTGCGCAGTTGCGCCCGGCTCAGCGTAAGTTCCGCCTGCCTCGACCGGAAAATCAGCTGCGCCAATGAGGGTGACGATCGGCGGCGTATGATCGATTGTCACATGCGTCCCGTTCGTGGTTGCGGTGCCGGTGGCACCGGGATTCCCGGCGATGTCCTGATACCGAATATCGATCGAAGCCGGTCCATCGGGGAAGGCGTCGGTGACCGTGACTGCCGCGCTCCACTGCGTTCCGCTGCCCGTGACAGTGGCTGTCGCCCCGGCGATTTTCACCACACCGGGAACCACCGTTTCATTGGTCGAAAATGTCACCGACACCGTGTCGCCTGTTTTTGCCAGTCCCGACACCGCATCCGTTGATGCGATGGATATCGCCGTGATCTGCGGAGGAACGGCGTCCACGGTGATCACGCCGCTGATTTCGGAGTACGCGCCGCCCGCATCAAATATGCGCCCGGTGATGGCGTGAACCCCGTTCGTTGCCGGCGAGGAAAATGGAATCGCCGCCGCGCTTGTCGGCGCGCCCACGGCGAGGCCGTCCACAAAAAGCTGATACGTGAAAGGCGCATCCTCATCCACCCAGTCGGCAAAGGTCGCAGTCAGCGGTGCGTTGGCGCGGACTGGCGAGGCGGGCGCGACGGCAAGCGTCCCGTTTCGAGGCAGGGAAATCGGCGCGATCTGCTCGACGATTCCGAGGCCGTTAGCCCCGCAAGCAGTCCGTGCACGCGCACGAATCAGGCCGGTTGTCGGGAGATTCAAAGCGTCAAGTTTCCAGCCGCCCGTCACCCGCACCCCGGTGCCGAGCGTGGACCAATTACTGCCACCATCGCTCGAAAACTCGAACGACACCGACAGAGCCTCCGGTGCCGAACCTCCGCGTACCCACCTGATCTGCCCTTTGTCCGGAACGGACAAAACTTGGATCGCGGGGTCGTTTTCCAGCCTCACCAATCGATTCCGCGCAATCCCGCCGACTGTCGTGAATCCGCCGCCCACCAGCACGCGTCCGTCGCTCTGAAGCGCGACGGCGACAGCGGAAGCGTTCGCGTTCGGATTGAAATTCGGATCGAGGGATCCGTCCGGGTTCAGCCGCGCAATCCGGTTCCGCGTGACTCCTCCGATCGTGGTGAAGCCGCCGACGATGATCATTTTGCCGTCGGCCTGAAGCGCGATCCCGTTGATCACCGCGGAAACCGCAGTCCCTGCATCGGGATTAAAAGTGGGGTCAACATTTCCGTCGGAATCGATCCGCGCGATTCGATGGCGCGTACTAAGGTCAATCCCGATCTTGTCGAAGCGGCCACCCACGAGAATCTTCCCATCCGGCTGCACTACGAGAGCGTAGACATCATAGTCTGGCTTGGGAACAAACGTCAGGTCGATATTACTCGCAGCGCTCACGCGGCCCAGGTAATTGCGAGTCTCGGTGTTCAGTTGCCCGAACTGCCCGCCCAGCAGGATCCTCCCGTTGTCCTGCACCGCCACTGCATAGATATAGGCGTTCGCAGATGCGGTGTAGCCGGGGTCAACGCTTCCATCGACGTTCAGCCGCGCGCTTTCAAAATGCGACACCCCTCCGAACATCGTGTACTGCCCGCCGATGATCAACTTTCCGTCCGCCTGAAGCCCCACGCATCGGCAAGTCCCGTTGCCCTGCGTCGCAAAACTGCCGTCTCTCACGCCATTGGCATTGAGCCGAGCGATCGACTGCTGGGCCACGCCCCCGACCGTCCCAAACGCTCCCCCGATCAACGCTTTTCCGTCCGGTTGCGCCACCGCAAGGAATACCGTGTTGTTCACGTTCGGATTGTAAGTGGCGTCCAGCGTCCCGCTCGCATCCACCCGTGCTACGCGGTTTCGACTCGTGCCGGACACAGATAGAAAGTCCCCACCCACAATGATTCTCCCGTCCGCCTCCGGAGTAATTACAAATACGTCGCTACTCATGTTCGGATTGAAACTCGGATCAACGCTCCCGGCGGTTTGCGCGAGGAGCTCGTTCCCCGTGGCGGATAAAACAACGCAGGCGAAAACGGCGCGCAACGCGGAGGTCGAATTCAATAAATGCCGGGTCCAGTACAGGATCATTCCATACTTTAACCGATCCGCTTCGCCGGGCAATCATGCAGATTGCAGGCCCCGACAGCCTGTTGAAATATCCCCCGAAACTTGGTCTTATACCATCTCGCAAAGAAAATCAGACCGCCGAGGGGGCGACTACGAAGGGCGCGAAGGACGCGAAGGAGATGGCTTCATCTTCGCG
>JANMGP010000338.1:0-10635 GCA_031374705.1 Verrucomicrobiaceae bacterium
GTGTTTGATATAGCTCCCAATCTTGCATGTTTTTTTCTCCAGTGCGGCCACCCCGGTTGAGCGTAGCTCATCAGGGGTCGCTGTTCCCCTCCTTATTCTCTCCCATCGCTCGTTTTACCACTTTTTTCCCGAAAGAACCCTTTTAGATCGTGCTGGCACATCGTGGTGCGGAGGCTGCGGATGCCGCGCGGGGGCATGGCGTAGTCGATGCACAGTTAGTCTGGATTTTCTCACAGATGGAGGCGGAACTCCAAACGTCTTGGCTGTGAGAAGTGCGGGTTCGACCCACGCGCAGGGGAAATACTTTGTACGGCCGCCGCAGATGACGATGCCTCGCTCTGGTAGCGGGGGCGTCCCGCCCCCCGTTGTGGGTGAAGGGACCGGGAGCAGTGCCGGAAACAGCGCGCGGAAATTAACCGCCGCCACCCTGTCAGAACGATTCCTTTGTTTCTTCGACGAATTATGGGATCGCTGGACTTTTCTTTGCGGAAGGATGTCCCCCTCGCGTTTTTGCTTTGCACGATTGGCTCCGTGCTCCCAATGTTTCGGCCTTTCTTGTGAGCAACGAATCCATCCATAATCCACTTCGTGAGGGGCTCTCGAACCGGCCTATGCCGCAACCGTGCAACGTGGTCATCTTTGGGGCGTCGGGAGATCTGACGTTTCGGAAGCTGATTCCGGCCCTCTATAATCTCGCGGTTGACGGGGATCTTCCCGGTGCCGCCAATATCATTGGTTTTGCGAGACGGGAAAAGTCTGACGAGTCGTGGCGTGCCGAACTTAAGGACACGACTTCGAAGTGCTCGCGCTCCGGTCTGAACGAAGACGTGTGGGGCGTCTTCTCGAAACGCATTTTCTACCACTGCTCGGAGTTTGGCGATCCTGCTGGTTACAAGGCGCTCGCAGAACGGCTGGATGCTCTCGACGAAGCTTCCGGAACTCGCGGGAACCGGCTCTTTTATCTCTCCGTTTCGCCGACCGAGTACGAGGGCATTTTTAATCAACTCGCAGCCGCAGGGCTGAATAATGCACGGACCGGTGCTTGGGCGCGAGTGATTGTCGAGAAGCCGTTCGGCACGGATTCATCGACGGCGCAGGCACTGAATGAGTGCATCGCGCGTGCTTTTCAAGAGCGCGATACGTATCGAATCGACCACTATCTCGGCAAGGAAACGGCGCAGAACATCATGGTCCTCCGATTTGCGAATAGCATCCTCGAGCCTCTGTGGAATCACCGTTACGTCGATCACGTGCAAATCACGAGCGCCGAGACCCTCGGAGTGGAGGGCCGCGGGCCTTATTACGACAAGGCAGGGGCGTTGCGCGACATGGTGCAGAGCCATCTCGTTCAGCTCATGTGCCTGGTCGCGATGGAGCCGCCGACGAGCCTGAGTGCGGACGCGATTCGCGATGAGAAAGTGAAGGTCGTCCGCGCACTCCGCCGACTGGATGGCGATGCGGTGGGGCTTGATGTGGTGCGCGGCCAGTACGACGCTGGAAGCATCGCCGGCAAGCAAGTGCCTGCCTATCGGACGGAGGAACGTGTGAATCCCGAGAGCGAGACGGAGACGTTTGTCGCGCTGAGGATGCATGTGGACAACTGGCGCTGGCACGGTGTGCCGTTCTACATGCGCGTGGGAAAGCGGCTCGCGAAAGGAGGCGCGGAAATTGCGATTCAGTTCAAGGAAGCGCCAGGCGTTTTATTCAACACCGCCGAGGCTCCGCTCGGGCCGAATCAGCTCGTCATCCGCATCCAGCCCGATGAAGGCGTGTCGTTGCGACTCCAGTGCAAAGTACCCGGAAGCACGCTGCGGATCGAGCCGGTGAAGATGGATTTTCACTACGGCACGAGCTTCGGAAAACAGAGCCCGGAGGCTTATGAACGCTTGATTCTCGATGCAATGAGCGGCGACGCCACGCTCTTTGCGCGGCGCGATGAAGTGGAGGAGGCGTGGAAGTATGTGGACGTGATCGAAAACGCGTGGCATGCGAGCGAAACGCCGCCGCCGCTCTGTGCTTACGCCTCGGGCTCATGGGGGCCGAAGGAGGCCGATGAACTTCTCAGTCGCGATGGTCGCGAGTGGCGCCGAATGTAGCCTTATGCCTGCACTCGATTCACTAGGTACGCCGGTCGAAGTTTCTGCGATTGGCAAGGAGCTGAAAAAACTCTGGTCCGCCGATCAGACGCGGACCCGAGCAACGCTGTTCAATTTCGCCATCATCTGCCAGGGTGAGGCGGCGATGCAGGCAAACACGGAATTGCTCGAGAATTTCGTCGGCAGCCACGCATTTCGCGCGGTGCTCATCGGAATCGAGCCCGGCCCGGAGGATAGCGTGCAGGCTTGGATCAACGCCCGGTGTTATCTCCCGAAGGCCGGGGCAAAGCACATCTGCTCGGAGCAGGTATCGCTTTTTGTCCGCGGACATGTGCGGCGCCTTTTGCCGAACTTGCTTTTCAGCCAGCTCGACTCGGATCTGCCGCTGACGCTTTTGTGGCGCTGCGATTGCCCGGACGAGATGGATCCGGAGATCTGGCGCTGGGTGGACCGCCTTATTTTCGACACCTCGGCGTGGGCGCACCCGCGCCAGCAGTTGAACGCCCTGCGGCATCAGGTCGGCAACGGACGGACGGTCCTTTGCGACCTCGCATGGACCCGCTCGTTGCGGTTGCGGCAGGCCCTTGCACAGATGTTTGACGCTGCTGAGAATCTCTCCGCACTTCGTCGCTTGAAGAGCGTGCGAATCGTTCACGGTCCCGGAGCACGGAGCAGCGCCGTGCTTCTGCTGGGCTGGCTCGCTGCGGAGCTCGGCTGGTCTGTTCACGGGCCTTCGGGAAATCACATGCGGATGGACGGTGAGAATGGCGGAGTCCTCTGCGACCTTACGGAGGAACCCGGTGCAGTCGTATCGCGAATGGAACTCGCGAGCGATCATCTCCATCTCACGGTGACTCGCGGAACGGGTGTTCAGTTTCTGCAGATCACGACGAAATTCAGCGACGGACGCACGACGGAATTCCTGATGCCCGCCGATAGCGAAAATGAGGCGGATATCCTCGATGGCGAACTCGCAAGCTGGGGGCTTCATCGCGTGTATTCCAAGGCTCTGGCCGCGGGCGAGTCGATGCTCTAGCCGTGGGGCTCGGGATTACTTTGCCGGGATTCTGGCGATGCTGATGTCGTAAATGTCGCCCCAGTCCCCATGGGCGATGTTGTCCGATTCGGCGATCCACGGTTGTTTGGAATCCTTGTAGTTTTCCCGCTCCATCTCTCCCCAGAAAATATAGCGCACGCCGAGGCTGCGGGCGAGTTCGCGCCAGTCTGGTTCGCCGCGCATCAGCGCTTCCATTTTCCGATCGCGCTCCGCACTGCCGATCCCGTGGCTGAAGATGTGTCCGGGGAAGCCCATGGCGACTTTTCTTCCGATGAGGAGCAGCGGGTGGTTCCATGTGGGGTAGGTCGCGAAGCGCTCGCTCACAGGGATTCCGCGCGTGGCGGATGCGATGGCGTCGAGCCTGCTGACGGTGCCAATTCCGTGGCCCTTGTTTTTTCCGCTCATGCCGCCAAGGAGCGAGATGAATCCGGAGAAGAAGAGAAAGAAGCATGTGACCCAGCGAAACGGCATCGCCCAGCGGGAAATCAGGTGCGTCCACAGCGCAGGGAGCAGCGCAGCGTAAGCGAGCATGATGAGTTTGGAATTATCCCAGTCCCAAGGCGCAAAGCGGAAGATGAAGCACGCGATGAACACGGTGAGTGCCGGAATGGCGACATGCAGCGCGGCACGAGTTGCGGGATCCTTTCGCCGACGCGCGAGCCCGACCATGAGCCATGCGAAAAGCACGGGCAGAATCCCGAAGTTCTGGATGATGTAGATGGCGAATGACGGGCGGTCCGGATGTTCCCCATCGGGCGCCTCCCACGTCCATCCGAAGTCCCGTGCGATCGTATCTTTCCCGAAGAATCCTCCCGTGACGAGCAGCGTGAGCAGCGTGGCGGGAATGAGCGCGCGGAGACCAAGGACGAACGCGTCTTTTCGCGCGCCGGGCACAGCGAGAATCCACCAACCGAGGGCGACGGAAAGGAACAGAAATGCATGGAGGTGAAAGAGCGGCATCGTGGCGTAGAGCAGCAGTTCGCCCCATTCCGGGAGCTGCCAGCCGGGACGCGCCGGCGCGCCGAGGAATCGCGTTCGCCATTTATCCAGAAGTAGTAACGAAGCCGGCAGGGCGAAGAGCAGTCCGCGCTGCGTGACGATGAGCGCAAGCGGAATGCTATTCCAGGGTCGGTCGGTGAGGTAGTCGAGCAACTCCCATTTCGCACCGGGTTTCAGCCATTCCTCGAAAACGATGGTTCCTCCGTTGCAGAGGATGCCGATGAGCGCAAATGCGCCACCCCAGCGCCAGAGCGCCGCGCCCATGCAGGCTGCGCCGACGAGTCCGACCCATGTCAGGCCGATCATGAGATTCACGCCTACGGTGAGGAGGATGGCATTAAAAAGGTCGGTGCCTACTGGATACGTGAGCGGCGCGCCCGTGCAGATCGGGTTGTCGGGCCAAAAAGGAACGCCGCTGGCGAGATAGCGGATGAACGTGATGTGGATGGACATGTCGCCGAGATTATTGACCGACAGAACCTTGATTTCATCGGACTCGCGAAAGACGAGCCACAGGAAACACCGCAGCGTGAAAAGCGACCACAACGCGATTCCGAACCATTCCCATCCGCCAAGTTTCCGCGGCACGGTGCGGACGTCACGATCCTTCCACAGCGCCCAGCCCGCGACGCCTGCGCCGCCGAGCAGCGAAAGCCATGCGACGAATGGCTTGAGCCCGCCCGAAGCCATTGAAAGAGCCACTGCGGAGACGCATGCGACTGCGACAAAATAAAGGATGGCGGCGACGAGTCTCATTGCGCGGGCCGGGATTCGCCGGTCGGGATAAACTCTGGTGAACGATCCGGAAAAACCGGCGCAAACACGCTGGCACGGAAGTAGAGAACCGAACGGTCGCCGCCCATGTTGCGGATTTGGAAATCGTCCCGGAAGTAAGCTTCTGACAGATGCTTTTCGACCTCGGAAACGACATCAATGTGGGCCTGGATGAAATCGAGGTTCCACTTTTCGGGCAGTGGAATATGCCCGTCTTTATTACGCCCCACCCAGCCAATTCGAGTGAATTCCGAAAGGAGCCACGGTAACGGAAATTGCTCACCTCCGAGCATCACGCCGGAGATCTGATGATTCACAGGATCCATGGCCGCGAGGGCATAAAGTGGGCGCGTGATCTTGTTGAGGTCGTCGAGTGCCTGCACGTAAGCAATCGGCTCGGGATATGGGTCGTTGTCGCCCGCCGGCGCGTAGTTGTGGAAGTTCAGATCCCACGATTTTGCAGCCATCAAGAAAACGGCGAATCCCGCTGCGATGCTTGCAAAACGACGGCCGATGTATTTCTCCGCGGCGACAACTCCGAGACCGAAGAGGATGTAAAACGGCCATCCCCACGACATCACCAGCCACGGGACTTTGTAATTGACGAGATTGTAGCCGCACGCGCCCGCAAGCGCGATGAGGCCAATCAGCCGGCTCTCCCGTCGCGTGCCCGGCGCGAGGGCGAGAATCGCTGCAACGATTCCAAGAATGAGCGTCCATTCGTAGCGGACGACATGCACGACATAGTAGAGGTGATCCTTGCCCTGCGCATCCTCCGACAGGCCGCGTCCGACCCATGAGGTCCAGGTAGTCCAGAGCCCTTTAACGCCTGCGGTACCGGTATTGCCATTTGCAATGGTTCCAGCGTTTGTCTCATCCCCGGTCCCTGTCCAATCCATGAAAGTCCCGCTGTAGAAGAAAAGGACGATGCCGAGACAGACACCGGAGACTTGGAAAACATCCGCTAATTTCCACTGGCGATGCGGGCGTGACTCCGCGACGCACGGCCACCATTTGCCTGCGACCCAGAGCGCCGGAAGCGCGAGAAGCACGGCCATCACATGGATGGCGTAGGTCTCCTTGCAGAGAACCATTCCGGCGAGGCCAAGACCCGTGGCCCACAAGTCACGCTTTGTTCCTCCGCGGCTCAGGCCCAGTACGCCCCACAGCATAAGTACGTTAAAAAACGTCGTCCCCATTTCGTGTGCGCACTGCCGGCCAAAATAAACCATCGTTGGTGACACGGCCATCGCCAGTGCAGCCCAGCGGACCGCGCGCTCTTTGAAATACTCGCGAAATGCGAGAAGCAGTCCGACCGACAGCAGGCTCATCATGACGACTGGCATCCGCATGGCGAAGAGCGTCCGGCCAAAGAGGCGCTGCGAGAGCCAGGACAAATAGAAGGGAAGGGGACCATGATAATTCGTCGGGTCGTACGGATAGTATCCTTTCGCCGTGATTCCCTCGGCCATAAATGCCACCACGCCTTCATCGTGGTGCGGGGGCTTGAGGTCCAGCCAGGCGAAACGGAAAAACGCCGCGATGAACAGGATGCCAAGCGGCATCCAGTCTCGGACAACGGATTTTTCACGGTGCGAAGAAACCTTCGCAACGGGGTTGTCTGCGATGGTTTCCTCGCGAATGGTCGGGCTGACAGACATCGCGGTTGGGCTATTGTGGAGGACCATAGCAGGACAGGTGCCTCGCCGTCTGCTGAAAGGTCAAATGGCTGAAATGGCCCGGCGTCGCGTCTGGAAAAGCGCGGGTTCATGGTTGTATTCCCCGGCGGTTCGGACGCTAATGCGCGCATGTTTCCACTTGGTGGTCCTATTTTTCCAACTGATGAGCCGTCGCTGATTGCAGCAATCGGCGCGGGATTGAGCCCGCTCGGCCTTAGCGCAGCGTGTGTCTCGGTGGAGGGTGTACTGCCCGCGCTGGGGGCGTTGAAGTGCGACTTGTCGGGAGCGGTGTTTTGTTCGAGTCATCGCGCGGCGAAGGCAGCGGGGGAGATTACTCCCGGATTTTTCGCGCGACGGGCTGAGGCGTTCTGCAACGACGGGCATTTCGAGGGCATGGCGTTCACAGCGTCCCTGAAAATCGATGACGCGATTTTCGGCTATCGCAGGGACGATGAAGGGGACGCGGTCCTTGTACTGGAGGGTTGCGCCGCGGGCGTGCTCGAGTTGGAAATATCGCGCGCCGACGTGGAAAAGGCGCTTTTTTCCGTCGTCTCAAAAGCCGCGGAGGAACATGGCGCGGAGGTAAAAGGTGTGGCCGTGAGCTGGGAACAAAGCGGTCCGAAGGCCCTTGCGTTGCGTGTGGATGTTCGGGCGAAGGCGATGTTTGTGGAGACTCGAGTGACTGCGAATGGGCGCGTGGAAATCACCGACGCGCTCGAAGCGGTGGTCTCCGGACTGTCCTGCAAAGGGGACGGGATGATGGGGAGTCTCGCGGCGAGTTTCTTGAAAAAGGAGATCCCCAGATTCGAGGGGCGCTCGATTTCCCTTGGAGGAGCGTTTGGCGGCGGATTGCGGTTGAAAGACGTGTCGCTTCACTGCGAGTCCAACTCGCTCCGGGTGGGGGCTACTGCGTAGCTAATTCTTCACGTTTTACCCAGCCGAGTTGCATCAGCACATCGACGAAGTTTGCGCGCTTCTGTTCAGCCCAGATGAATTCGGCGCTCTTAATCCATTCGGCCGATTTCTCCGCTTCCTTTGCCGCCCTTTCGGAGTCTTTATTCTGTCGGGCCAGTCGCTCCGAATAAAGATGGTATGCGGCGTGCGCGTACTGGTAAGCGGGAGTCTCCGAAGGGAAGGGCATCTTTTTGAGCCATGCTTCCGTATTGATTACGTCACCTTCCAGAAGGTAGGTCAGGAAAATCCGATACATGAGGAGTTCGTCCTTGGGCTGTTGCAGGGACAACCTTTCCCACATCGCCCGGGCCTCTGCATAGCGGCCTTGATAAAACGGAATCTCGCAAAGATTGAATTTCGCCGGGAAGAAGCCCGGGTCGATCCGGAGAGCCTCCATGCAATCGCGGGCACCCTCCTCCCATTGCCGCTGCTCGATCTGGATTGCACCTCGGATGTTCAAGGACCACGGCGTCGGAGGAAGGATTTCGTCGGCCTTCGCCAACGCAGCCATGGCACCCTTAAAATCCCGTGTATGGAAGCTGCTCATTGCCTGCCCAAGAAGGTTGCGGTAACGCGCCGGATAGGTGGAAGCATCCGATGGATTCTTGGTTTGTGAACCCGGTGCCGCAGGCACAAACGGTGCGGATGGAGGGACGACTTTTCCGCCACCCGGCACGAGCGGGAGGCTTTCGGTAGTGCCCGGCTTTTTGAGCGGGGAGGAAGGGGATACCGGCTCGCTGGTCGGCAGAGTCGGCGCGTCGGCGGGCGGCGTCTGTGAACGGGCAATCGCGGCTGTGAGCAGGATGGCGGCGGAAATTCGGAGTGATGTGCGCATGGCGGCTGGGTGAAGGGTATGGTAATCGCGGAAATCCGCAAGTTGGTTGACGCTATTCTTCAGATGGGATCTCGCCGCGTTTGTAGGCTTCGAGCGTTTTTGTGAGGCTGGTCTTTAGTTTCTCATCCTCGGCGGAGCCGATCGCTTCTTCCTGAAGCTTAATCGCGTCGTCCGTTTTCCCGGTGCGGAAAAGTGCGCGCGCCAGCGTGTCCATCACGGCGGGCTTTGACTGGCCAACGGCAGTCTCGACTCCGCGGCGGGCGAGTTTCTCCGCGATTTCGATGTCGGGCTTGTCGAGTGCTTTGGACGTGAGGAGCTCCCATGCGACTTCGTTCAGAATCGGCGAATCGGCACCTGAAGCCGCCGCAATTTTCTGTGCGGATTCGTTCGCAGCGGATGTGTCCTTTCTACCGAGCGCGATCTTGAAGCGCAGGGCATCGGCGACATATTTCCTTGTCGCGGGGAGTGCATTCTCCAAATCGCCCACCGCTTTCTGTGCGCCGTCCCAGTCTTTCTTCGCGATGGCTGTGGCTGCACGCGAGCCGTGGCGCATCATCGCATCGCGCATTTTATCCGTTTCGTCCGCATCCGCCTTTGCCTTTACGACATCGAATTTCCCGGCGAGGACTTCTTCGAGCATCGGCTCGGTCAGTTGCGACGGATGCCCGATCCACGCAATGGAGCCTTTCTGGTCCACGAGGAAAGCTGAAGGAATGCCCTTTTGCCCGGCTGCCTGCATCCATTTTGTCGCCATTGCGCCAGTATTTGGATCGTCTCCTTCGACGGCGTCCAGCGCGACACGGTAGGTCATCTTGTCGCCCATTTCCTTTAGAAACGGGGCGACTTTTTCTGTGTCCTGTTCCCAGCAATTCTGCCCGATCACGATGACGCCCTTGTCTGCGAATTTCTTGTGCAGCGCATTCAAGTGAGGAATCGTCGCGCGACACGGTCCGCACCACGTCGCCCAGAATTCCACGATGTAAACCTTCCCCTTCTCAAACGCCTTCACCGGCTCTCCCTGCACCCATTTTCCGGTCTGCAATTCCGGCGCGGGCAAACCGACCTTCACGCTTCCGAGTTCACCCGGATCGACCTTCGGCGGGTTTTTTTCCAAGGCGACCGCGTCGCTCGGCTTGAAATCCCGCAGCGGCTTTCCAAGTTCCAGCATCCCGCGCGCGGGAGTGGCGTCATGCAGTGTGATGAGCGTCGCACCTCCGAACCTGTCCACCCGCACCGGCTGCTTTTTCTCGTCCTTTTTGTCTTTGTCCGGAGTCGGTGCCACGACCACGGGACGCGGCCCTTCGCTGAGCGGATGGATGGTCGAGACGTGTCCGATCACATTACCCGCCTGATCGAGAACTGCAGCGCCGCTGGAGCCGGGTGCCCAATCGGTGCTCACGTTCACACGAAGGTTCTTCCATTGGCCGGGTGCGCCCGCTTTTCCGGGCGCTCCGTTCCAAAAAAACCTGTTCACGATGCCTTCGCTGAAATACCCGGACTGCCCGAGCGGCGAGCTATAGCAGTAAGCCGAATCGCCCGGCGAGATGCTGTCGCTGAACGCGAGCGGGATAAATTTTCCACCTTCGACACGAAGGATGGCGCCGTCGAGCGACTGGCTTTTTGCGAGCACCGCGTTCACCGGGAGCACTTCTCCGGTGTAATCGACAGCTACGAGAAATCCCTCGCGCATCTCATCGTTTGGCTCCACGCAATGATGGCAGGTGGCGATTGTGTCTTTTGCGACGGCGTACGCGCCTGCGAGGTTCAAGTGCCAGTTGTCGCAGTTTTTGCAAAGGTAGTACCATCCGAACTGGATGTGACCTTCTCTAGCCGCCCGTGCGATCTCGCGTCCGGAGAGCGACTGGGTGCGTGGCGCGGGAAAATCCACGAGGGCCGGTTGGGGTGCCTTGAGTTGCTCCTTCGCGATGGCGATGGAGAGTTTCAGTTTCCCCGCGTCTCTGAGCACTTTCGCTTTCGCGAGAAGTCCTGCGTCTTGTTTGCGATTGCCGTTCAACTCGATGGGAACGCCCGGAGCTTGGGCGAAAACCGGTATGGCGGTCGCGAGGGACATGGAGAGGATGCCTACTGAACGAATGAGTGAATTCATAATTACGAAGCCCTAAGGAGCCGCTGAATAAAGCGAAGAACCCTGTAAAACAGAGGGACAGCGGGCGAAAAAGGTGATAGGAAAGGTAATGGAAAAGCAAACGAGCTTCGCGGCGGCGGAGTACAGCGAAAAAA
>JANMGP010000123.1:0-7873 GCA_031374705.1 Verrucomicrobiaceae bacterium
CGTTCCGCAAGTCATCAAAAGCACGACCCAATGCCCGCCAACTTCCATGAACTGACCGCCAACCACATCGGTTGTGCCTGCCCCGATACTGCGGGAGGTGAGGGAGTCGGGAAGTCTCACGGCGACGGGTTTGTATTGGGCGGCAGCGGACAGCCCAACTTTTGCGATGAGCAGCTTGGGTTTGCAAACGGGGCCTGCGGGCGGTGGGAGGGCAGCGAACTTTTCTGCAACGGAGCCATCCGTTTTCGAACCCGGTGCGCACAAAGTGGCAACGCGTTTGCGCTTCTCGACAATGAGATTATCGGCTCCGTGCACGGGGTTGCAGGCTTTGGCAATCGAGTCATCGTCGTTGTTAACGGGGGTGGGCTGGCTGGAAATGACCAGAGCGCCGCTGTCAATGAACGTGCGCTGGCTGTCTATGACCATGAGCGGGTTGTCAACAGGGTTGAGGCGGCTGGCAATCGGCAAATCGCTCTTGTCAATGACAGTGCAGGGCTTGGCAATGAGAGTCTGCGCCTTGTCAATCGGCCGATCGGCGCTGTCAAACGACCCATCGGAGTTGTCAATGGACTCGCCTCCGTTGTCAATTGCGGCGTTTTCAACGACCTACGTGGATTTTTCCGTCCGCATCCGCGTAAAAGGCCTGACAGCCTCACGCGGCTTCGCCCGCATCCCCCTCTCTCAACTCTCAACCCTCAACTCTCAACTAACCAAGGGCAGCCGCTTTTGGACTTTGCCGTCGATTTTGCCCGCATGAAGCAATCCTATATCGGGCTGCGCGACCTCGCCATCGCTGCGGATACCGATAATTCCGGAGATACCGACGCAAAAGCCGCCGCCGAAGACGCCTTGGAGGCACTCGCCCTCCAACTCGCCGCCGCCCTGCGCAACCACTTCAAAAAAACCGGCAATACCAGCGACCGCGCAAAAGTGACATTTCCAAAGCGCGCCCTCGTCCGCCTGCGCGACCAGATCCTCATCACACGCTGCACCGAAATCCGCGACCTCGCCATGCAAGCGCGCGACGAGAGCGGCGCGTCTGGCCGTGGAGTCACGATGGCAAAAATCACCGCCCTCACCGCCGCCATCGCGCTGTTTGAAGACCGCCAGCGCAAACCCCTGACAAGCATCGGCGGCAGCGCGACAAAGCGCCGCGAACTAGTCACCGGAGTCGCCGATTTGATCGAGCAACTGACGGACTTGGACGACCTAGTCGCCCAACTGGAGCCCACCGATCCAAGCGCCCCGAGCGTGACGGGACGTTCGCCCGAAGCCGTCGCCGCCTTCATCGCCGACTGGAAGCGCCTGCGCAAAGTCATCGCCGCCGGCCACGGCCCCAGCGAAGAAGACCAACCGCCCACCCCACCCGCGCCGCCAACGACTTAGTCGAGGCCAGATCGCGCGCTGCGAAAACTCCAACCAATAGTAATGTCGTCTATCTCCATTCCATGTCGCCTGACCCTCGCCTGACCCCACCTCCTAGAACTCGGTGCCTGAATATTGAACCGCGCGAGAAGCTGCGCAGCCGACGGCGTGTGGAAACCGAGCCACAAAGGAGCACCCTAAGCGCCACCGCAACGGGCTGACGCCTCTAATCGGAGAGGATGCGGAAAGTTCACTAAGTCAGGGGTTGGGCGGCTTCTCCCAAATCGCGCTGATGACCGCCGCGATGATGGAGAAAAGGAGCACGGCAATTAGAGGAACGCCGATCAAAACGCAAACCGGGTGAAGGAACTGACTTCCGGTTGCTTGAGCGATTAGAGTCGCCGCCCCGAAGTCCAAGACAAGTAAGACAAGGCAGGTCAGAGCGAGTCGAACGAAAAAGTCAGATTTCTTCAAGGCTTTCTAGATCTTGAATCAGCGGAGGGGCGTAGCATCGCCGAACATCTTACTCTCCCGCAAACGCGGAGGCGGTTGATGGCATATGGAGTTGGCATATTGGTTCTTGGGTTTGCTGATTGCGAGGGGAGCAGGGCGGGGCTTCTCTGTCGAGGGCGAAAGCGGAAGACTACTTTGAGTGTGGTTCATTATCGCTCGGTTCATTATCGCTCCGTCACGCTCAAGCGCGCTATTTGACCGCACTATTTGACAGACTCAAAATGCACTCCGTCCAGTGTCAAGAGTTGCACACTGCCCCCAAGTTCCCAGCCTTTGGCGGAAGCTCAACTTAGCTTCCTGAATCTGAGACTGCTGTGGGGTTGGTGCCTGGTTCCTCCGAAAAGTTCTGCAGCACCTTCTTTGTAAAAGGCTCTGTTCGGATTATATCTCGGCTGAAATTGCCGGCTGCGAGCGTTTCAATCAACGCCGCCGCGCGCATTAACAATTCCTTTGCATCTTCGTCCGACCACAAGACCTTCTGGAAAGCATCGCAATAACGCTCCATCTCACGGGCGTTCATCTTGGGCAATTTCCCAGGATTATGGAGGTAGCGCGCCGCAAGCAGGATATGATATCGAGCTGGCTTGAGTTTGCTTTCGACGTGTCCGTTTCTAAACAAATAATCCAATCGGTAGTGGGCAAGGGCCGCGACGTAATACGGCTCCAGCCGATGCGAAGGCCCAAATATCTCGTCGCCAACCTCTTTTAAAAGTGCCTTGTAGTTACGAGTAGTCCGGTGGGGGGCCTCTCTGAACATGGCTGCGAACGCCCGAACAAGAAGCGTCATGTTGATGACTCGAACACGCTCAATAGTTCCATCTTGGGCATATTGCCGTGCGCGTCGCTCGTAAAACAGGCGCTGCTTACCTTGAAAGGTCCCGAAATATCCCTCCAGCTTCTTGGGGAACTCCGATATTGCGAAGAACTGGTCGGCGGTGACCTCCGTTTGCCGGTTAGTCGCCTTGATAATGGCGTTTCGAACCTCCTCGTCCCGAGTCGCGATAATTCGAACAGGAATCATCACGATTGAATACTCAAGCTGCGACCGACAGGCGTGCAGAACGAAACTGGTCTGACAGCCATTCACGACTTGATAATCCTCAATTAAAAGTCGATCTCCCGTCGGATTTACTCTCTGTGCCACAATCGTGATTCCGTTGTTCAACAACGGAAAGAATGCCTTTAGGCTCGGGTTCTCCAATGTTGCCTTGATCTCGTTATTAACGACATTCCACTCCTGCCAGTGACGAACGTTGTCGTAAAAAAGGGATGCCAGTATTTCACCGGTGGAGCTTTCGATCATTTTCAAGAACTCAGTCGCAGGCAGCAGGCCGATGAATGCTTGTTCGACGCCTGGTAGCTTTGGGATGACCACTCGTTTTTCCAACACGATCTCGCACGAGATCGCGTTCTGCGCTTTCCTGTAGAGTTCCTGTAGAACGTCCGCACCAATACATTCGAAAGTGACAGAGCGAAAGATTCCGAGGGCTTCGATGTCGTTCCGCTCACCATCGCGCCGCACTGTAAGGTTCGTGTCACCCACCCACTTTCCGGTAGTCGCGTAGTAAATAAAGCATTGAGGGTTGCCTTTCCTGAAGAATCGACTTTGAGCAAAAACTTCGCGCGTGATCGTTGCATACTTTGCGACTGAAGGATTTTGCGGAAGCTTCGGCATCTCGGAAACAAAGTCTCTCACTCCAAACGCAAATTGACCGATTTTTTGCGTATCAAATCCAGAGCTGGTTTCCGATTGAACAAAGATGAATGAAACGTCCAGATAGCCGTTTAGTTCGCAGAGATCCTTTACCTCCTCAGGCTCCGTAATCAATGATCCGTTCGCGACGACTGCAATACAATCGATGCCGCAGTCTGCTCCAGCTCCAACAGCGATGTCTTCAGAATCAACCGACTCGCCGACATGCGAACTACTGAGGAGTGCTCCGCAGAAGTGCTCGAACGCAGTACTCTCCGCTAGCGTTCCCAAGCTATGCTGATTAATAAACTCGGTGAGAAATTGCTTTGTAATTCGGTCCATAGCTGAGGTGTTTAGCGATTCGAAACGTTCTTTTCCATTCCCTTCTGCGACGCATTTTCCTCGGCGAAGCCTTGTCCGGCGGCGCATTTGCGAACCGAGGAAACCGGGTCAAGGAAACCGAGTCAGGCGAGAAAAACGAAATGAACAGCCAATAAGCACCCTGATATTTTCCATTTCATCGCCTTTGGGATAACGCGACAGGCAGATGGCCCAGTTTTACACCGCCCCGTTCACCAAATTCCGCACCGGTTGCCCGAGCAGGGCGCGGCGGCAGTTTTCGCTGCCTTTGATGCGCATATCCATGAGGCCTTCTTCGCTGTAGAATGCGGAGTGCGGATTGAGGATGAGGCGGTCGTGGGCGGGGTGCGCGGGGTCGCGCCATGCTTGCAGGAGCGGGTGTTCGGCGGATGGCGGTTCGGTTTCCAATACGTCGATCCCGGAGCCGCCGAGGTGGCCGCTGGTAATGGCGTCGAGCACGGCGAGCACGTCCACGACTCCGCCGCGCGAGGTGTTGATGAGGAACGAGCCGCGCGGCATTTGCGCGATGGTTTCGCGGTTCATGATGTGGTGCGTCTCGGGCGTGAGCGGGCAATGGGCGCTGACGATGTGCGAGTCGCGCAGCAGTTCGCCGAGCGTTTCCATGCGGCGGACGCCGAGGGACTTTTCGTAGCCGTCGGAAACGTAGGGGTCGTAAAATCGGACGTTCATCCCGAAAGCCTTCGCCCGCAACGCGGCGGCGGTGCCGATGCGCCCGATGCCGATGATGCCGAAGTTCTGGCCGCGCAGCCGGGAGACCGGAGCGACTTGTGTGTAAGACCATGGGCCTTGCGAGCGGCGGAGGCGGCTGTTCAAAAGGTGAATGCCGCGCGAGAGCGTGAGCGCCATGCCGAGCGCGGTGTCGGCTACATCCTCGGTGCCGTAGTCCGGGACGTTTGCGACGTCGATTCCGTAGCGGCGTGCGGCGGCGCGGTCCACATTGTCAAAGCCGACTCCGCAGCGGACGATGAGCTTGCAGTTTTTGAGGAGGCGGATGGTCGCCTCGGTGATCGTCAGGCTGTGATACATCATCACCGCGTCGGCGTCTTCGATGCGTCCAGCAAGTTCCGACTCGTGGAGCGCATTGAGCGCTACGACGTCGGCGAGGTCGCCCAGGATGCGGCGCTCGCAGTCGAGCGGCTCGGTTGCGAAATCAGTGATGACTATCTTGGATCGTTTGTTCATAAATTTAGCGCGCCGCCTCCTGCAGCTTGTATTGATACACGAACGCCCCGTTCTCCGTGGCTGCCCGCACCTCGATTCCCTCATTCGCCAGTTCCGCGCCGCTGCGACTCGAGGGCTCACCCGCCTTGTCCCAGTCGGTCACCGTGTATTGTTTCTCCGCAGCGAGCCTGCGCAACTTCAGCGTTCGGCTCGCTTGTGAAGGACTTGCTCCATGGAACGCTTGCACGATGCCTTCTCCCGTTGTGGGATCGTGGAATTGAAATGCGAGCCACTCCTTCGGGTCATCGCTCCACTCAGTCAACGGGTGATAATCCGCCGCGAAAAGCGGGCGCACTTTCAGGTAGCGGGCGAGGTGCGCCCGGAGCGCGGTCACGGCGTCGGCGTCGCGGAAATTCGCCGCGTACGAGGCGCAAGCGCCCATGCCGCTGCGCAGCGCGACATCGCTCGTGGAAACCGAGCCGAGGCCGTGAAGCGGCAGCCAGTGCGAGAGCCCGTATGTCATCGACTGCACATTGCGCGGATACGACTTCGCGTCCCAGCAACTGTCGCTCCGCCATAGCACGACACTCCGCCGCATCATTTCAAAATCGTTCCTTCGTCCGCCGCTTGCGCAGTTGTCGATGATGAGGCCCGGATGCCGCCGCCGCAGTTCGTCGAAGAAATCGTAGAGCCCGCCGATGTGCCGGATCTCGCGCAGTCCGGCCGCATCCGGAGCCTCGCCCGTATGCCAGAAGTACGACGGGTAGAGATTGAAGTCCTGCCGATACACCGAGATGCCAGCATCGCGGATGTGCTTCGACACACTCTCCAGCGCACACGCCCGTGCCTCTGGATTTCCGAAATCGACCAGCCGGAATCCATCCTTCTCCATGTAGCGCAATTCCGGCGGCGTCCCGCTCGCCGAGAGCAGCCACGCCGGATGCTCCCGCTCCAGCCACGTGCCGCGCATCGCCCGTTCCGGCTCGAACCAAGCGAGAAAACGCATGCCGCCATTGCGCGCCGCCCCGCCCACCGGCGCGAGCCCGTTCGCGAATCGGCGGGGATCCGCCGCAGGATTGCCCTGGCTCGACGGAAACCCGCCCTCGGTCCATCCTGCATCCAGCCAGAACGTGTCGAGTGGGAGCTTCAGCGCTGCGATGTCGCCGGCCAGCGCCACGAGTTTTTCCTCCGTCGTATCGTTAAAGCCGATCATCCCATGCACGCTCGCAGCGACCGGCATCAGCTCCATCGGCGCGTGCCCGGACGGCGTAAAGTGCCGCAGCATCAGCCGCCGAAACTGATTCTGCCCATCGAGCCACGCACCGCGATAGGTCATCAAAAGCACGGATGGCAGCCGCACGACTTCGCCCGCGGGCAGCTTGAATCTCGAGCGCTTCAATCCAGCCTCCACCCTCACCCTTCCCGCGCCGAGTGATGTGAAGGAAGCCTTCCAGTCACCGGTCCATCCGACCGCTACGATGATCCCGCCACCTTCCGCGGCGAGGTTGAAATACGGCATCACGCCGTCCGAGGAGCGTCCACCGAATGATTCCAGTTCGACCGGTTTGCCCTCTATGAGCGAGTCCATGCGCGGCTGAAAATCCGTCGCCGACTCATGGCTCCCCTTGCTCCAGTGGAGCCGCGCCGCGCTCTCCATGGGAAACTGCACCACGAAATCGGCGGACCGAACGTTTTCAAACAGCGGCGCATCACCGGCCTCGGGCCCGCGCAATCGCACCTGCCATTCGACCGCCTTATCAGCCGGGTAACCTTGCCTGGTGAAATTACGGTGTGCCAGCAATGGTGCGGGCATCTCGCGCAATTCGACGCCGTCGAACCCTGCTCCGAGCACGAGCCGCGAACCTCCCGGCTCCTGAGCACGAATCGCCGCTCCGCACGGGATCAGCAGCAAGGCGAAAAGGGCGAGCAGACGAAGCCCGGGCCCTTCAACCGCATGCGCTTTTCTCATCAGCACCAGTGCGCTCCCTGCGCCTCGACATACACCGAGTAAAGCGACTGGCTTGCCGTCATGAAAAGCCGGTTCCGCTTCGGTCCGCCGAAGCACACGTTGCTGCACACTTCCGGCAGAAGAATCTGCCCGATGCGCTGCCCGGCTGGTGAGAAAATGTGGACGCCGTCGTAGCCTTCGCCGGCCTCCGCCCATCCCGCGCTGGACCACACATTGCCGTCGGTATCGCAGCGGATGCCGTCGGCAAATCCCGCGACTTTCTCGCCTTTCACCTCCAGAGCCATTGACACAAACTCGCGCCCGTTCGCGAGCTTGCGACCGTCCACGACGTCCCAGACTTTGATGTTCTTCGGCGCGGCCGGGTAGTGCGATGCGCCCGTGTCGGCGATGTAGAGTTTTTTGTAGTCGGGCGAAAAGCAGAGGCCGTTTGGCTTGAAGAGATCATCGGTGACGAGCGACACGGAGCCGTCTTTCGGATCGATGCGATACACCGCTTCCTTGAGCTCTTTCTCCGCCTTGTTGCCTTCGTAGTTCCCGACGATGCCGTAACCGGGGTCGGTGAACCAGATGCCGCCATCGGGATGCACGACGATGTCGTTGGGCGCATTCAGCGGCTTGCCGTTGAATTTATCCGCGAGCACCGTGATGGAGCCATCGCGCTCGTAGCGCACCACGCGCCGGTTGCCGTGCTCGCAGGAGAGCTGCCGACCCACCGCGTCGAACGTGTTGCCATTGCTGTTTCCCGCCGGCTTGCGAAGCGCGCTGACATGGCTGTCTTCGTCCAGCAGGCG
>JANMGP010000345.1:0-10530 GCA_031374705.1 Verrucomicrobiaceae bacterium
CGAGAGAAAGTGCACTTGCCAACTAAGCAGCGGGAGCAGTAAATTTTAGGCTAGTCTTCCGTCCGGCTGAATCGGCTTTGCGAGAGGGAGAGAAAGCACGAAGCAGGTATTGGGTTCACTTTCGTCGAGAGAAATCTTCCCTTGGTGTGCCTTGATGATCCCCAGGGAAATGCTGAGGCCCATGCCGGTTCCTTTGCCGATTTCCTTCGTGGTGAAAAAGGGCTCGAAGATCTTTTCCATGACGTCGGCGCTCATGCCAGTGCCGGTATCCTCGACTTCCAGCAACACGTAGTTGTCGGGCTTGAGGCCCTTGTAGTTGTAGGCCGCACTCTGGCTGTCCGTGACATTAGAGGTGCGCATGGTGAGCTTGCCGCCGCCTGGCATGGCATCACGGGCATTGACGGCGAGATTGACCACGACCTGCTCGAACTGGTTCACATCGGCCTTGATCGCCCACAGATCGCGACCATAGCGAACGTCGAGCTCCACCTTTTCGCCCAACAGCCGCTTCAGCAGCATCTGCACGTCGGAGACGGAATCATTGAGCTGCATCACCTGCGGCCGCAGCGTCTGCCGGCGCGAGAAGGCCAGCAACTGGCGCACCAGCGATGCCGCGCGGTTGGCGTTTTGCTTGATCTGCATGATGTCCTGGAAGGACGGATCGGTTGGACGATGCGACGCCAGCAGCAGGTCGGAATATCCGATGATCGCGGTCAGCACGTTGTTGAAGTCATGCGCCACGCCGCCCGCAAGCTGGCCGACGGCCTGCATCTTTTGCGCCTGGGTGAACTGCTCCTGCAGGGCGCGCTGCTCCGTCGTATCCAGCATGTAAACGATGGCCGCCTCATCACCGCTGTTGCGTTCGGAGACAGGTGTGACGAAAACACGGGCCGAACGCTGATCCCCGATCAGGACAACGTCGATCGGAGCAACATCGGTCTGCCCCTCGCCGACAGCTTTCAGGGCATCGATGACAGCAGCGCGGTCCTTTGGCGCGACGGCGGAAGCGACGCTCCGGTCGCCATCCACTCCCGATTTCAGCGTATCGCCGAACAGGCGCGCGAAGGCGGCATTTGTCTGGCTGATCTGCCCGTCCTTGTTGACCGTCGCGATTGCCATCGGTGTGTTGTGGAAGAAGCGGGCGAAACGCACCTCCGCCTCCCGGCCTTCGGATGTGTCCACGCCCTGGCTGCGGTTGAGCACAATGGTGCGCGAGGGGCCTGCTACACCGTCATGGCCATAGGATACCCGATGGAACAGGCGGACCGGCAGAGCCTGCCCGCCGCGCTTGCGCAAATCGAGGTCGATGACCTCCGTCTTGACCTGTCCAGCCACGCCGCCGACCGTTTCGAGGAGTGCTGCGCCGCCCGACACCATGATCTGCTTGAGTGTGAGCCCGCTGTCGCCAATGCTCTGGGCGATATCCTGATCCAGCCACCCCGACAGTGTGGCATTCATGTAAGCGATTTTTCCAGAAGGCTCGGCGGAGAAAAATCCGGCCGGTGCGTGGTCGAGAAAATTCACGGCGCTCTGCAATTCCTGCACAGCGCCTTCCTCGCTCTTGCGGTCCTGCGTCACATCGACCACGGACCAGACACTTTCATGCCGTCCGTCCCTCTGGATCGGTCGAACGCGAATCTTGTACCAGGAGGCAGCCGTCTGCCCGTCGAGACCTGGTGCCATGCGCACTTCCTCGGTGTGGGAGCGGCGTTCACGGGCGGCCTGGGCCAAGCGGTACACCGCTTCGGAAACATCGGATGCGCCGGTAAAAAGGCGCTCGACCGGCCGCACGACCGCTCCTTCTGCCGCACCGGCCATGGCCATGTACTGGCTGTTGGCATAGACGACCCGACTTTCGGTGTCCGTCACGAGGATTCCCTGATGCGACGCATCAACGATGCGTTTGGTCAGGTCGTTGCGCGCGCTGCGGCCTGTGATCTGCAAGGTGCCGATGGCGAACAGAAAGAGGCCGAGCAGGCCGATGGCCGCCAACCCGGTCAGAAACCACAGCATGAAGTAGGCGCGACCGTCTTCAGAGAGATAAAGCGAAGCGGCCAAAGCACCAACAAGCAGGACGGCAAGCAGAAGCACAAGAAGGGCATTGCCCTGCTTCTGGCTCTTGTCGATCGGGTTGCCCAACGAGATATCGCTCATCCTGTCTTGCCCTGCCTCTCATCCTTTCAACGGTTTCACGGCGATTCTGCCACCTTTAATTCACTCGGACAGCGGGATTCTTCCGGCTGGTGCCCAACTTGCATCTTGCTCCGCCTGTGCAAGCCGCCCCATGACGGCTCGCGCTATCCGCCGTAACTCTGCACCAGACTGCCGACGACCAGACTCCAGCCGTCAACCAGCACGAAGAAAATCAGCTTGAATGGCAACGACACGGTCACCGGAGGCACCATCATCATACCCATGCTGATCAGGATCGATGACACCACCAGATCGATAATGAGAAATGGGATGAAGAGCAGAAAGCCAATCTCGAAGGCGCGCCGCAATTCCGAGATCATGAAGGCTGGGATCAGGACCTGCAACGGGGTCTGCTGGGCGGTCTGAGGCCGCGGCTGCTTCGAAAGGTCGAGAAACAGCTCGAGATCCTTCGCACGGACATGTTTAAGCATGAAGTCCTTGAACGGCGCTGTCGTCCGCTCGAAGGCTTCCGCCTCGCGAATCTGCCCGGCCAGTAGCGGCTGGACACCCTGACGGTACGATTGTTCGAATACCGGCGCCATGATGAACGCGGTCAGAAACAGGGCGAGGCCGGAAATAACAGCGTTGGGCGGCGATGTGCCAGTGCCCAGCGCGGTCCGCAGCAGCGACAGCACGACAACGATCCGGGTAAACGACGTCACCATCACAAGAATGGATGGCGCCAGGGACAAAACCGTGATCAGCGCGACGAGCTGGAGTGCGCGCTCCGTCAGCCCCTGGCCTTGGCCAAAGGTGATGCCGATGTCCTGCGCAGAAGCCTGCGAGACAATAAGTCCGAGAGCAATGAAGGCGGAGAACAAGACCGGAAGGGCCGTTCGTGCAACGAACGCCTGCCCTCCCGCACACAGAGCGCGGGTCAACCCTTCCCGTCGGGCGCACGGCCCAGAAGCTTGGCCATCTCTTCCTCAAGCGAGTCGAACGGATTGCGGGACGCCGGTTTGGGAGCTGGCGCTGCGGCTGTCACCTGCGGAGGTGTGGCAGCTTGCGTGGCTGGAGGCGGTGCGGATGCAACCGGTGCTGCAACTGGAGCGGGTGGCGGTGGTGGCGGAGCCACAAATGCTTGTTGCGGGGGCTGCGGCATGCTGGTCTCTGGCGGCGCAACAGGTCTGACCGGGTCGACCATTTCAGCCTTTGGCGCGGATGGCGGAGCTTTCAGCGCCTCGCCCATCTTGGCCTTCATCGCTTCAAGCAAGCCTGGCTTTGGAGCGGGCGCATCGACGACCGGCTCAGGCTTGGCAGGCTCAGGCTTGGCAGGCTCAGGCTTCGCAGGCTCAGGCTTGGCGGGCTCAGGCTTGGCCGGCGGTGGAGTGGACTCGGGAGCAGGGGCAGGCGGGTTCACTGGTGCTGCGGGCGGCGTTGTTGTCGGCGGCGTCGCTGGTGACTCCGTTCCTTTAGCGGGTCCCTCAGGGGTTGGGATAACCGGAGCAGGCGGCGTGATCAACGGCGGCTTCGGCGCGTTCGGATCCAATTCGAGAGTAGGAGCCTTTCCGTCGGAAGAGGTAGTGGGTGTCGCGAGCTTCGATGCGTCCATCGCCGACTTGGCTGCTTCCTCTGCTTTCTTGCGCGCTTCGTCCTCGTCCTTCTTTTTCCGCGCATCGGCGATATAGGCCGTTGTCGCGGTGCGGGACTCTTCATTTCTCGAATAAAGGAGCGAGAGGATGATCGTGACGACCATGAAGATTGCAGCGAGCCAGCGCGTGAGGTTCACGAGGACGTTTGTCGTCTGTGCGCCGAAAATATTGCTGGCCGTATCCCCACCGAAGGCGGCGCCCAATCCCTCATTCTTGGGCCGTTGCATGAGCACGACAAAGATGAGCAGGAAGCAAACGAGCACATTTACTGCGATAAGCAGCTTGGTAATGATGCCGAGAAAGGTGACTCCGAGAATGATCATACGTTAAAAAAAGGGGGCGGACTATGGTGGGAAGCCTTCTTTGTAGCAAGGGACATTTTGGGCATCGCCGAAGTTCGCCTCCCCTGCTTATCCTACGACGTATGTCGAAATCGTACACCGAACGAAAATCAGCGTGGGCCGAAAAGATGCGCGCCAGGGGTGCCAGGGCGGCCACTGTCCGCTCGAAAGACCGGCTTCCGCCCGGCCAACACATCGTCAAAGTGCTGCCGGTTCTGGATCTCGGCATCCACCCTGCCCTGCCGGCCTCCGAGTGGCGGCTGGAAATCACGGGGCTCGTCGAGAATCCGATCACCCTCGACTGGCAGGCGCTGATGGCACTTCCGCAGGAGGAAAAAGTGAGCGACTTTCACTGCGTGACGACGTGGAGCCGCTACGACTGCCGCTGGCTAGGCGTGCCGCTCGCTGCGTTGCTCGACCTCGTCCGCCCGACGGAGGACGCGCGGTTCGCTTTCTACCGCTCGCACGATGGCTACACGACGAACACGCCCGTTGATGCACTCACGCACCCGGATGCATTGCTCGCCCACACGCTCGACGGCGACCCGCTGCCAGTGGAGCACGGGGGACCGCTCCGGGTGATCATTCCGCAACTCTACGCTTGGAAGGGCACGAAATGGATAAAACAAATCGAGTTTCGCGCGGCAGATGCGCCGGGATACTGGGAGGAACGCGGATACTCGATGACTGGCGACCCGTGGCTGAATGACCGCTTCGTCTAACGCCGCACCTCGAAAACGACGATCAACTGCCCGCGTGGATGCATCGGTCCCCGTACGAAAAGCGGGCTGCCGACGCCGAGCTTTGCCTCGGTCTCGACGATCCGTCGTTTGTCGTGAAAAAACTCGAGGTTCAGATGGTACCCGGGGCCGTCTTTTCGTGCGACGGCGCCGACCCAGAAATTCTGGCTTGGCACGAGCCAACGTTCTTTCTGGTCATCCATCACCTTGGTCGCAGAGCCGAGGATCTCGAACTGTTGATAGCCGAAAACCTTGGTGAGTTTCGCGGCGAATGGCGCAATCTCGGCCGGCGGAGCCTTTGGCTCCTGGCCCTTCTCCGGGTTGCTGGCGAGAATGACCGCGCTCCAGACCTTGTCTTCGGCACAGGCACTGAATGCAAACAGCAGAAGGATGGCGAGAAACCGGTTCATTCCAGGACGTATTCGCTCGAGAGTGAAGCAAGCCCGTCGATCCAGACGACGGCGATTCCGTCCGCATCGATTACCTGGGCGGAGATCTCTGGATCCCCCGCTTTGACACTGAGCACCTGCGCAAAGTAGTCGCCGCGCGACTTTGCACCGCCAGCGATGGAGCCGAAATAAATGCCGGCCGCCGCAATCAGGCACGCAGCGCCGGCAAAGACGAGCCGCCAAAGCGGGAAGTTCGCGGCTTTCGCACGCGCAGGCTGGCGCTGTTCCTCAGATGCGCCGATCTCGCGGAGGATCTGATGATTAAAGAAATCGCCGTTGCGCAAAACAGGCGCGTCTTTCGCGAGCATCGCTCGCAATTGCTTGTGGCTGCGCTTTTCGGCAGCGGCCTCCGGGTGCTCGCGCTCAAAGGTAGCGGCTTCCGCGGGTGTGAGCTTTCCATCGAGGAATGCGGTGAGTTTCTCTTCCGCGGCGGTGAGGGTGGGTTCAGAGTTGTTCATAGACGTCTTGTAACAGGGTTTGGAGTTTTTTGCGTGCGTAGAAAAGGCGGGACATCACGGTGCCAATCGAGCATCCGATCGCATCGGCGATTTCCTGATAATCGAGCCCGTCGATCTCCCGGAGAACGACGACGGCCCGGTGCTCGGGCGAGAGTTTGTCGATGGCGGAATCGATACGCTGGCGGATCTCCGCATCAGCAATCCGCTCGGCAGGCTCCATGACGGGCTTCGGCGCAGTCGCCGCTGCGGGCTCGATTCTCCGGAGGCCTATGCTGTCGTCAAACTCCTGCCCGCCGCGAATGTGCTTTTTGCGCAGCCAGTCGAGCGACACATTCGTCATGATGCGGTACAGCCACGTAAAAAAAGCGGACTGACCGCGGAAATTCGAGAGGCTCTTCCAAGCCTTCACGAAACCATCCTGCGCGAGGTCCCATGCGTCTTCTTCGTTTCTGACCATATTGTAAATCATGGCAAAACAACGTTGGCGGTATTGAGTAATGAGTGCATCGAAAGCCGCAGCCTCCCCGCGCTGGGCCCTGGCGACCAGTTCCAGATCGTTCGAGCCGTTTGCAAGGCTGCTGGGGTCTCCGTTGGACGTGCTGTGATTTGGATTATTCAATGGAATCGCTTCGGAAATGTAGCGCCACGCGACATGAATTGTCCACAAATTGCCCCGCGGAAGATTGCCCGCCGACGAGAAGGATCCACTTTGAAGCTGCATTTTTCGCGTTCCCAGCCCACAAGAGAACCATGACTCGCGGGTATGAGAGCGGCACGACGCCGCAAAAAGTGATTTTGGTCGCGGCAGTGGCACTCCTCGCCACCGCCGGTTTCGCGCCTGCCCAGGACAAAAAGAAGAGCGACAAAGGCGCGGAAAAAGAAGGCGCGGCGCACATCAAGGAGGAACTCGGAGTCAATCAGTTTACCACCCCCAGCATCGCAACGATCATCACGGCGCTCAAGGAACTGCGCCCGATCGCCTACGATAAAGTCTCGCGCGATTTGAGCGACGCGATTCCCGGCGACCGTGCGCGACTCGCGTTGAGTACGGGCGCGGTGATCGCGGAAGGCTTCCTCACCGTTTCCGCGGAAAAGCAATCGCGGCTCACTGATATCGGACGGGTCTTGATTCGCCATGCGAAAGGCCTCGGCGTCGGCGACGGCGTCACACGACACAGCAAAAGCATCCTCGAGAAAGGCGCTGCAAAAGACTGGGAGGCCGTGCGGCAGGAACTCGTGGCGACCCAACGCGATGTCGAAAAAGCGATGATGGCGCTCAAGGACGAGGAGATCGCACACCTTGTCGCCCTCGGAGGATGGACGCGGGGACTGGAGATCACTGCCGGACTGGTCGCCGATCAATATACACCCGCGCGCGCGGCGATTTTGGTGCAGCCATCAGTCCTCGACTATTTCATCCAGCGCGTCGAGACGCTGAACCCCTCGCTGAGAAAAACGAAGCTGTTCGCGACGGTGGAAAAAAACCTCGGCGAGATCCGGAAACTCGCGATCAAAGAGGGCGGAGCACCACCCTCGGCGGACGAACTGAAAAAGATCCGCGAGTTCTGCGGAGAAATCATTGCGCTCGTGCAAAAACAGGACGAGTAGGCGCCCATCGTTCACGCGCCTCCGCAAGACTCGCCAAGCCTTCGATGCTCATCGCTTTTCATAAACCTTACGGCGTCCTCAGCCAGTTCACGCCCGATGGCTCGCAAAACCGCACCCTCGCGGACTTCGGATTCCCCCGGGATGCATATCCGCTCGGCCGCCTCGATGCGAACAGCGAAGGCCTGCTGCTGCTCGGCGACGAACCTTATCTCAACAAACGTCTGCTCACTCCGGAAAACGCCCACTCCCGAACCTACTGGGCGCAAGTCGAACGCGTCCCCACTCGCGAGGACCTCGCGAAGGTCGCCGCCGGCGTCGTCATCGGCACGATGAAGACCCTCCCTTGCCGGGCATGGATGCTCGACCCGCAACCGCTCATGCCGCCGCGCGATCCGCCCATTCGATTTCGAAAAAATGTGCCGGACTGCTGGATCGCGCTTTCCCTTGTGGAAGGGAAAAATCACCAGGTCCGCAAAATGACCGCCAGCATCGGCCACCCCACTCTGCGCCTTGTCCGCGTCCGGATTGGCGAGTTCGATCTGGGCGGACTTCAGCCCGGCCAATGGCGCGAACTCGGCACCGGCGAACGCTCCCGTGTATTTAGTGGCAAAGCGCTCGCACGATGACATCGATGCACGGCTGGTTTTCGTGCTTTCCCCCTGCCACCTTCGCGCTAAACACTCGCCCCCGGTGAAACCGCTCCTTTCGATATTTCTGCGCGCTTTTCTGATGGCGGGCCTGCTCGCAGCGCAGCCGTCATTTGCGCAGCGGCCCACCCCGAAAACGGTGAAAGCGCCACCGCCGCCCGTGCCGAGAAAGGTGTCGCTCCAACGCGGCCAGCAAGTCGTCATCCCGCTCGCAGTCTATGGGCCCGGTGCCGAGGAAATGGAATACGTCGTCCGCTCTGCGCCAAAAGCAGGAAAGCTTTCCCGCGTGCAGATCACCAGCGCTTCGACTGCGACAGTCACCTATTTTGCACCGGAAAACCCCGCCGTGCTGGAGGATCGCTTCACGTATGCCGTGCGCACTCCCGACGGCGTCTCCGCGGCCGTGCCGGTCGTCATCACCTTCGTAGAGCCCGAGAGCCTCCCGCCACGACTCGTCGTCCCCGGCGCATTGGAAGTGGAGCCCATCCGGCCCGGCGAACGCACCTCCGCGACCATCCAAATCAAGAACGCCGGCGGCGGCTTCGCGGCGGGTGAAGTGACTGCGCCCGCACCGTGGAAACTGACCGGCTCCCCGATTTTTCGCCTCGGTGCCGGCGACAAAGCGGACTTCGTCATCACGTTTACATCCACCACCCTCGGCCCGCAGAGGGCGGACATCACGTACGGCCCCGGCTACAAAGTCGCCACGACTCTCACTACCACCGTGCTGGCACCGGTCACCATCGCCCCTGCCCTGCTGGAGCTGAAAGCAAAGCCCGGCGTCGCAACCCGCACCGGGCAGGTGCAAATCTCAAACTTAAGCCCGGATCCTGTCATCGTAGCGATCAAGCACGGCGGAAAACTGCTCACCGAAACGAGCGTGACTGTTCCCGGCAAGCGAACCCACGCTCTCGCCGTGTTCGCGGAGCCCGGCGAAGTCGGTCCGATCGAAGAAAGGCTCGTCCTAACGGCTGGGGAATGGTCGTCAGACATTCCGGTCGTCTCATCCGCGCTCGGGCCCATCGTCGCCATCCGGGAAAAATCCGCGGCCTTCACCGATGTGGTCGCCGGCAAGAGTTCGTCACGGAACGTCACGCTTGAGAATACCGGCGGCTCCGCGATCGCACTCAAACTAAGCGCCACCGAGCCATTCCGCGCAGACCCTGCCTCCATCGCGCTCAAGCCCCGGAGCACCGAAAACATCACCGTCCTCTGCAAGGCGGAATCCGCAGGCGCAATCGCGGGCGCTCTCTCCATCACCGGACAGGATGTGAACATCGCGGTCCCGCTCACCGCCGACGTAAAAGCCGCGCCGCCTGCGGAGATTCGTGCAGCCCCAAAGCCCGGGGCACCGGCCCCCGTGCAGGAGCCGGACACACCCGCTCCGCCATCGTTCGGAGCCGCACCGCAGAGCGCGGAAGAGCTCCCAAATATTACAGGAAAGCCGCTCGACGTGAAGCCAACCGCGGCCACAATCGAATGGAAATCTGCGCCGAAAGCCGATCACAAAGCCCAAATCCGCGGGATCAATCCGAGCCCGTCGGGGCCAATAATCAAGTGGCGCGATGTTCCCGCGAAGTTCTCACCGCACGGCGAAATGATGCGCTGCGAGCTAACTTCGCTCGAGCCCTCGACGCTTCAGACCTACAGGATCATCGCCGGAACCACCGTCGAATGCACCGTAAGTTTCATGACTCCGGAAAAGCCCCCGTTTCTCCCCTTCGGCTGGCGTGGTGCCACGCTCGGCGTCATGATTGCGGCTGCCGGATGGATGCTGTGGCGGCGCTGGAAAACGACCGCGCGCTCCGGCTGGTAGGGTTAACAGCGCTTGGCCAATTCGATGCCTTCAATCGTCATTCCGCCTGCCCTATTCGTCCCTAAACGTAACTTGCGCGGCGATGCCCGCCCATTCCTGCTCGGTCATCTTCTTCTTCAACGCGCGGAGCATGTAGCCGCCGGCTGCTTTGCCGTTGTCGTTAAACATCCAGTCGCAGATTTCCGCCGGAGGGAATGAAACGCTGCCATTCCGGGGGATTGTGTGGCCGGGGCGGACGGTCTTGTCATCGACAGTGCCGTGGAGGAGTTTGCCGTCGTAGGTGACGTTGTTGACGATGAGAATCTGGCGCTTTCCGGGGATGTCGGTGGGGTATTCGCGGCGGACCATGAACTGAATTTGGTTCGGGCCGGGTGCCTTGAGCACGGCGAGAAAATCGCCCACGGTGTCGCGCGCTTTTTGCATGGCAGCGGCGATGTCCTCGTCGCCGGTGTTGCCGTGCATGAGGTCGATCAGTTGATCGCGGCGGGCCGCTTTTTCTTTGTTCCGGCAACCGGTGCCGCAGCAGAGCGCCACGCAGAGTGCGAGGATGCGGGCCAGGCGCATCAGGCCAGCAGACGGTCTGGATTCAAGGCCTGGAGCGCCTTCGGGACGAATAGACCGTCTTTTCGGACGAGCTTGCCGTCGAAGTAGATCTCACCGCCGCCGTATTCCGGACGCTGGATGCA
>JANMGP010000361.1:0-38538 GCA_031374705.1 Verrucomicrobiaceae bacterium
AATCAAATCCCCGGAATGAATCACCCCCTGCACACCATCCACCTTCCCGCCGCCCGCCTCCTCCGGGATGTCCGTCCCCGGCAACTTGTTCAGCCATTCCACGAGCCGCGCGTTAATCTCCCCGGAAGTCTCGTCCATCGCATCGGGTTGCTCCTTCTTCGCTAAATAATGCGTATCGCTCGCCAGCAAAAACGACGCGCCCCTCGAAAGCGGAGCGCCTGTGTCATCCGCGGCAAAGAGCGGACGTAGGGCAAAAAGCCCGGCGGCGGACGAGGAAAGCTGGAGAAAGCGGCGACGATTCATGCTCATGGAATGACGAATCACCGCGGGCAACGCAAGCGCACTTGCGCACCGATATCCGACGGGTCCCAGCGCTCGCCGACAGATTGACGAAGCCGGTTTCGATTCCTACAGTCACCTCCATGAGCACCATTCCGATTTCCGCTACGCAGGTCTCCGTCGAAGACTATCTCGACGGCGAGATCCGGAGCGCCGTCAAGCATGACTACCTCGGCGGAATCGTTTATGCCATGGCGGGAGGGAGCGAACCGCACAACATCATCGCATCCAATCTTGGCGGAATCCTATACGCGCAACTGCGCAACTGCGCGACAAACGATGGCGATCGTTCGGCTCGGACATGAAATTCCGCATCAGTGATCTCAATAGCGACACATACTTCTATTACCCCGACGCCATGGTCGCCTGCGACCCGACCGACACGGGTCACGGTTGGCGCGAACGACCCACAGTGGTATTTGAGATTATCTCTGAGGAAACGCGCCTTATAGATGAACGCGAAAAACGCATGGCCTATAAGCACATCGCGGCGCTCCAGTCCTACGTCCGCATCGAACAATCGCGCGCCGAAATCGCCATCGACCGCCGCACCGCGAACGGATGGATCACCGAGACGCTCACCGGCCTCGACCCAATCCTCAGACTCCCCGAGGTCGAAATCGACATTCCCCTCGCCGAGCTCTACGAGCGGATCGTATTTTGAACGACTCCTTGCACGGTGATCACGACAGCCGTGACCGGTTAAACAATGTGGCGTGCCGCGTTTAGAGTTTAGAGCGTCCTATGAGCATCACTGACGACAAAACATTTATGCGCCTTGCGTTGCGCGAAGCGCGCCGCGGCGTGGGTCTCACTTCGCCGAATCCTGCGGTCGGTGCCTTGATTGTGAAAGCGGGACGCGTGATCGCGCGCGGGTGGCATCGCGGAGCCGGCTTGCCGCATGCGGAGGTGGAGACGATTCGCTCGCTGAAAAATCGCGCCGATGCGAAAGGCGCTACGATTTATGTGACGCTGGAGCCGTGCTGCACTCATGGCCGCACGCCGCCTTGCACCGAGGCGATTATTGCGGCGGGATTTCGCCGCGTCGTGTTTGGCGCGACTGACCCGAATCCCGATCACGCGGGTCGGGCTGTGGGTATTTTAACGAAGGCCGGGCTGCGGGTGACCCACGGCATTCTTGCGGAGGAATGCACAGAGCTAAACGCGGGCTTCAATCATTGGGTGACCACCGGGATGCCTCTCGTGATTGCCAAGGCCGGGCTCTCGCTCGATGGACGGCTGACGCGACCACCCGGCGAAGGCCAGTGGCTCACGAGCGAGGCTTCGCGGCGCGATGCGATGAAGCTGCGGGCTTCGGTGGATGCAATCCTCATCGGTGCAGGCACTCTGCGCGCCGATAATCCGCATCTGACACTCCGCGGCGTGAAGGGTCGTCAGCCGCTCCGCGCTGTGTTGACACGCTCCGGCAGCCTGCCGGAGGGCGCGCATCTTTTCACGGACGAGCATAAAGACCTCACGCTCGTCTATCGCGGCAAGAGCCTGCGCGCGGTGCTGCGCGACCTGGGAAAACGCGGATGCACCAGCGTGCTCATTGAGGGCGGCGGAGAGTTGCTCGGCGGCGCGTTCGACGCGAAACTGGTGCAGCGCGCTGTTTTTTACCTAGCGCCGATTCTCTGCGGCGGGCCGGACGTCATCAAAGGGATCGGCGCAGCCGAGTCGGGGCTTGCCGCGCGAATTATGACGCCGGAGTTTCGGAGGTGCGGCCCGGATTTGGTGATTCGCGGAAGTATCGCTGCGAATTAGCGCTTGTAGAAAAAGCGCCCGCACTCACTTCATTCACTTTCTCTTGCTCTCGCTCGCCTCGAAGCACCACCGAAACCTGAGCACGAGCAAGAGAAAGAGAAAGACGTAAGAACCAGTTACCGCCGGCCCTTCAACAGCGTGGATAGGCGTTGGATTCGCGACTCAAAATAGCGTGTCCTGCACCCAGCGCGGCTTCACCGGAGGCGGCAGGTTTTCCTCCACTACGGGTTCCGCGGAAAAAAGCGGCGGCTCGATCAGCGGCATGCGCGGATGCTCAAAGCGGGCCATCTCCTCCGCGTCGCTTGCACGGGTGACAACCTTCAGCACGGGCGTCTTTCCAGAGCGATCGATGATTCCCCGCACGACGCGCCCGGGCGGCACATCGTCCCACTTCAATTCGCTGGTGAGCCCGCTCCTTTCAGCGAAGCGATGAGCGGGAACATCGACAAGTTCTCCGCCTTTTCTCTTCCACCATCCCAGCGTCTCACGCCGCGCAAAGCCCGCCCACACAAGCCGGAGCCCGGTGAGTTGCGCCCACACGCAGACCCATCCGCCGGGACGGAGCAGGGTTTTATTGAGTTCGAGAGCGGCGCACATTCAGGCGGATATATTGGAAATGCGGAAAGCGTTTGCAAGCTACTCGATGTCGCGTCCGACCTTCTTCCGGAGCGTGACGCGGTTCATGCCGGTCTCGCGGGCGAGTATCGTCGGCTTGCCGTCAAAGCGGGAGAGCAGGTGCTTGAGTGCCATGGATTCGATGGTGTCGTGCATTTCCCGATAGGCTGTCTTTTCAACGAGTCGGGCGTCGAGCCAGTCAGCGAGCGCTTTCTCGAGTCGCGACGCTGCGTCGGCTGGCGCGGCAGAGTCGCGGAGGTCACGCGGCAGGTGTTGCGGATGGATGATCGGCCCGGTGCAGACTGCCGCAGCGTGCTCGAGGGCGTTGCGAAGTTCGCGGAGATTCCCGGGCCAGTCGTGGCGCTCCAGCAATGCAATTGCTTCCGGCGCAAGACTGAGCGGGCGGTTCGCAAGGCGGAGGAAATTTGTCGCAAGCGCGCCGATATCGGGACGACGTTCGCGGAGTGGCGGCATTTCGATTTCGAGGACGTGGAGACGGTAAAAAAGGTCTTCGCGAAAGCGTCCGGCTTTGACTTCTTCACGGAGGTTTTTGTGAGTGGCGGTGATGAGCCGCAGTTCGATCCGGATATCACTGCGTCCGCCGACGCGCGTGAAAGCGTGCTCTTCAACAAAGCGCAACAGTTTTGCCTGCACTGTGGGCGTGATGTCACCGATCTCGTCGAGGAATAGAGTGCCGCCCGCAGCACGCTCAATGTGGCCTTGACGGTCGCTGGTCGCGCCGGTGAACGCGCCCTTCTCGTGACCGAAGAGCTCACTCTCCAGCAAGTGCTCGGGCAACGAGCCGCAGTGGAGCGTGACGAACGGTGCCGTCGCGCGCGACGAGTGATCATGAATGACGCGGGCCGCAAGCGTTTTCCCCGCGCCAGTCGGACCGGCGAGCAGGATGGGCGCGTCAGTGGTTGTCGCGTGGGCGATCTCCAAAAAGACCCGCTGCATCGCAGGCGAAGTGCCAATCATTTCCGCGCGCGACGATGCGGATTTTTGCGCAGCATGCGGCGCAGCGGTGCTCGCCAGGATCTGCTGGATGGTCTGCTGAAGCTCGCGGAGGTCGAGCGGTTTGACGAGATAAGCGGCAGCACCGAGCTTGCGGGCGGAGACTGCGTTTTCGAGGTTTCCGTGCGCAGTGATAATGATGACGGGAACGCCCGGAGCCTGCGCCCGTGCCTTTTCGAGCACGTCGAGGCCGGAGATGTCGGGCAGGCCGATATCAAGAATCGCGAGCTGTGCGGCCGGGAGTTTCGCGAGTCCGGAGCGACCGCTTGCGCACGTCTCGGCTTCGTGTCCGAGTCGGCGGACGACGGTGGCAAGCGCACTTGCGAGGGCGGGTTCGTCTTCAATGATGAGGATCATAAGGTTGTGCGGACGGCGTCCGATAGATGGTGCCCAGCGCGGCGTTCGTAGTACGAGGTTGCGTCACGGATGGCGCGAAGGGGCCGGGCAAATTGCGATAGCCGAGAAATCACGCACCCTCCTTTGCCGGAAAAACCATCGTCACCACGGCACCGCGAACCGCGTTTTCGATGTGTAATTCGCCGCCATGGGCTTTCATGATTTCAGCCGTCACACTGAGCCCGATGCCCATGCCGCCTTCCTTCTCGCTGTAAAAGAGCTCCGTCGCCTTCGCCAGCGCGGCTGCGGAAAAACCGGGACCGGTGTCGCGGAAACCGAGGCGCGTTTTTCCGGAATCCACTGCGGCCGAAATCGTGAGTTCCCCTCCCCCAGCCATCGCGTGAATGGCATTCATAAGGATGTTGCAAACCGCCTGATTGATTCGACGACGATCCACATTTTCCACCGCGCTCCCGACCGCAGCAACGATACGCACTTTCGCATGAGCTGCTGCCGGAGAAACCGTGCGAACGCTTTCTGCGACAAGCTCCGCGAGATCGCACGGGGCAACAGCCGGCGGTTGCGGCCGAGCGATGAACATCCACTGGTTTACGAGAGCTTCGATCTTCGCGTTTTCGCCGAGAATCGTCGTCAGCGACTCGCTGGGCGATTCCGTTTCCAGCAACTGTGCGTGAAGCTTGATGGCGGAGACGGGATTGTTGATTTCGTGCGCGAGCCCTGTGGCCATGCGGCCCAGCGTGGCGAGTCGCTCGGCCTGTTCCCGCGCTCGGCGCTCTTCGGAGAGTTGCTTGCGGGTGCTCTGATAGGCGCGGGCAAGTTCGCCGATTTCATCGTTTCGCGAAATCTCGGGCAATGGATCGGAATCCGCATCGGCAATACGCGGCAGACGCTTTGCCAGCGCACGAAGCGGCACGACGATTCCGCGGGCCAGCGCTGCGGCAAGGGCAAGTGAGATGAGCCAGAACACACCCAGCAGCGGGAGGGTTCGCGACAACGGGGGCAACGCGGACGCAGGGTCGCGAAGTAAAGTCAACTGCGCCCCGGGCCGGATCTCGGCAACCGCGAAATCCCAATGTCCTTCGAGCACATGCAATCCGGGATTAGACGGCGGGGCAAAATCAACTCCCTCATTTCGTGAGAGTTTGTACCCGAGGATGAATCGACCACCCGGCTCCCACTCGGGCGTTTGTCCTGGAAATCGGAATTGCACATGCACGCCAAGCACCGCCTTTAACGACTCTGCAGTTCGCTGCGTCAGCGGCAACCGGGCCTCCTGGAGAAACGACGCATTGGAATCAGCAAGCTTCAGGAAGGCCCCGCGCGACTGCCTTCGCTCTTCGTTGCTAATCCAAAAAACGAGCGCCAGCGACCCAGCGACGACAAACGCCACGAACGCTACCGCAAGCCGCAGCGAGAGCCGGCTCATCGGAAATCCCTTCTACTAAAAGCTCCGTCGCTATCAAAAAACGCGGAAAGGCCTTTCCGCGTCCCGAGGCTTGTTTTGATGTTTTCAAATCCGAAACTCATGATCGATTTCTATCCATCCCAACGAAAGAGCGAGAACAAATCTTAGCCCGCCGGTAACCCACGCTGTCGCCGGATGCCTAAATCCGACAGAGTAAACGTCAGACGCAGTGCAGGTTGGCACACCCTTCGCTAAGGACCCGAACGCGGAATATTCCGCCAACTTTCTTTATCCAATATGCTTAATAAAACCACGACACTCATCGCACTTACCTTCGCAGCCAACGCGCTTGCCGCAGAAAAGCCCGCCACGCAGAAAATGCCTGAAGTGACGATTACCGACACAAATCTGCTCAACGAGGAAACCGCAATCGGCGAAACCGGACGTCCCGAGTGGACGTCCGCACGACGCTTCCCAACGACCCGCGTTTATATCCAAAAAGAGCCTTGGCAGGTCGGTGTCGAAACATGGTGGCGCTACCGACATAAACGAGACGGGACCTCCCAAAGCAGGATGACTGGCGAAATCGAAATCGGCCTCCCACACCGGATGCAGCTCGACCTTTACTACGACATGGCTGTGGACGGAAGCCGTCGTTCACGCACCGAGGATTTCGCTGCGGAAATCCGCTACGCATTCGCCGATTGGGGAAAGCTTCCGCTGAATCCGACCGTCTATGCCGAATACAAATGGGTCGAGGAGGGTGCGGATGTCCTGGAACTGAAGCTCCTGCTCGGCGACCAACTCCCCGGCGGCTGGCACTACGGCGCAAACTTTGTCTGGGAAAAGGAACTCGGCGGCGAACGCACGACTGAATGGCAGGTCGTCGGTGGAATCAGCAAGACCATTATCGACGGCCGGTTCAGCCTCGGTCTGGAAGGAAAATATGTGCACGAAACCACCGCCACGAGCCGCGGCGAACCGGAGCACAAATTCCACGTCGGACCCAGCGCGCAATGGCGCATCACAGAAAAATTCTCCGTCTCCACGACCGCGCTCTTTGGACTAAACGACGACTCGCCACGGCAGGAAAGCTGGCTGGTTCTAGGCTACGACTTCGGGCGCGGTGCGGATGAAACAAAATACAAGCCGGTCTCCGGACGACGCTGATCGAATGACGCTCGGCGGGAAATCGCTCTTCGCATCGCTGCTCATCAACAGCGGGTTCGTCGCTGTGATGGCGGGCGTGGTGCTTTATCCCGCATCCAAAACGGTCCCGGTGACTGCTGATCCGGACGACAGCGGAATTGGTGGGTCGCTTGTCATGGAGGAATCGGCCCATCAGACATCTACTGACACTTCTGAGAATGAAGAGCACGCCGAGCCCGAGATCGCCCCGCCGACATTCGAACCCATCCGCCTCGACGTCCCGATCGTTCCATTATCCATGCCGCCTTCGCCGTCAGAGGAATTCGTGACAACGACTTCCCCGAACGCGTTCGCAGCTATCGCCGCCACACCGATGCGAGCAAAACTTCCCTCGCCCGCCAAAGTCCGGGGAAAGCACGGTGAATCGGGCCAAGGCGGATCCGGCAACGATGGCACAGGCATTGGCGGTGGCAGGGGAAAAGCAGGGCTCTACACGCCGGCTCAATACGCGAGCACGCCGCGCCCGTCGTATCCACCGTCTGCGAAAGCCGCCCGCATCGCTGGCACCGTGGTTTTGTCCGTTTCCGTGGACGAAAACGGACGCCCTATCGCCGTCACAAAGCGGAAATCGAGCGGCAATGCGGAACTCGACGCGACCGCCATCGCCACCGTTCGCGAGTGGCGATTTCGGCCGGCGACACTCGACGGAAAACCGGTGCCCGCGCGACTCGAAATTCCGGTCCGGTTTGCCCTAAAATAGCCTCGCTACTTTCCGACGTAAATGGCCTCATCCGGCCACTCTTTTACGAGGTAACCGTTCTTCACATTCACCGGGAGAACGTAATTCCGCATCATCCGCACCGGGGCAAGAAGCCGCATGGTGCGGATTTCCTCGATGCAGTCGTGTCCGTGGTTTCGACGCAGGCTCGGAATGATTTTCTCGTGAACCGTCTGCACGAGTGCCTGATCGCTTTCGGCTTCGATAATGAGAATCATGGCGAGGTGACCATCCATGTCGGCAACGTGGCTCTCGATGATGCTCTCTGTGAATACGCTGCGCACCTTCGGCTCGTTGCGAATATCCTTCAGCAACCGATCGAGCGTGACGCCGAGTTTGAACTTAATCGTGTAATGTTGGCGGACGAGATTTTGCCCGGTTCCCTGCGTTCCGAGGTCCACATTGGTGAAATAGCTGAGCACGCCGTCTTCTTCGAGTTTCTGTCGCTTGCGGGCAACGGTGCGGACATTCACGCCGGTGGCCAGGCCGATGGCGTTGTCACTGTTGCGAGGATCACGGATGAGTGCGCGGAGAATGGTCTTGTCCTGTTCGTCGAGTTCGCGATGCATGTTGAAATAATTTGATGACCATCGAAATTGACCCGCAAAAAAAATGCGAGACTTTCGGCAAAAATTTCTCCGCGTGACAGCGCTGCGCCTCCATGTTTTCGTTATCATCCTATGAAGAAACTCCTTTCTACCATGCTCGCACTCACAGCGGCACTCGGCTTCACGGCCCAGGCTGCCGATGAGAAAAAAGAAGAAACAAAGCCCCAGGCCGCAACGACGTCTACACTCAGTTTCGCTGACCCTTCCAAACTCACCGTGAAAGCGCCCGAAACGTTCAAAGCTCAATTTGACACATCGAAAGGGAAATTCACAATCGAGGTAACACGCTCTCTCGCGCCAAATGGGGCAGATCGGTTTTACAACCTCGTCCGATCGGGATTCTTCACGGATCTCCAGTTTTTCCGCGTCATTCCAGGCTTCATGTGCCAGTTCGGGATTCACGGGGATCCGAAGGTCGCGGAGGTCTGGCGAAATGCGAAAATTGCGGACGACCCGGTAAAGGCCAGCAATACGCGGGGTGCGGTCACGTTTGCAACGGCGGGGCCGGACACCCGCACTACGCAATTGTTCATCAACTTCGCAGATAACAAAAATCTCGACTCCATCGGTTTTTCACCGTTTGGCAAAGTGACTGAAGGCATGGAAATCGTCGATCGGATCAACGGCGAATACGGTGAGGGTGCCCCCCGCGGGCGAGGACCAGACCAAGGTCGCATTCAACGGGAGGGCAATGTCTATTTGAAGAAGGAGTTTCCAAACCTAGATTTCGTTAAGTCGGTCACAATTATTCCTTAAAACCGCTGCGGTTGCGCGCATTTCACGAGCAACCATCGAACGCCGAACCCCGGACCAAGTGTTGGCTATGGACCGAGTCTCGCGTTGTATAAAAGAACACGCCGCCCGGACGACTGCCCGGGCGGCGTGTATTTTCCAACAACAACACTCAAAAGTTTTATGCAGCCACGGCTGGCATCGTAGGTGCCACGGGCAGCGGGACGATCACTTGCGAAGAACTCAACCGGAACCCGGCAGCCTTCGCATCGCGGTCAAACATCCGGACGGTGTCCAGCGACAGCGCGTCGAGGTCCGTTCCGCACATATCGATCGCCTTCCGCAGGATTTCGTGAGGAACCGTCACGATGTCGCAACCGGCTTCGTTCGACTGAAAAATATTGAACACCTCGCGAACGCTCGCCCAAAGGAGTTCGGCGTGCGGCAGGTGCTCCATCATGCGGCGGGCACTCTTCATCAAAGGCATCGGGTTCACGCCGGTATCGGCGATCCGGCCTGCAAAAATGGACACAACAGCAGGAACATCGGCACGTAGCGCACTCACAACATCTGCGGTCTGGCGCTCGGTCAAGATAGCGGTGACATTCACTTTCACACCTGCTGCCGCGAGATCGCGAATCAGGGGCACAGAGCTTTCACCGCGGGGATTTGAAACGGGAATCTTCACGTAAACATTCCTGCCCCAATCGCGAATCTGAAGTGCCTGACGACGCATGTCGCCAAACTCATCGGCGAACACTTCGAAGGAAACAGGCTTCTCCGTTGCGGTGGCCAGCAGTTCCTTCGCGAAGCCTTCGTAGTCGGAGATCCCGGCTTTCTTCATCAACGTCGGATTGGTCGTCATCCCTTTAATCAAGGGATTGCGGTACATCTCCAGCATGCCAGACATATCCGCTCCATCGGCGAATATTTTCGTGGTCAAGTTGGCTAGGCTGTTCATACAAGACGGAGAAAAGCCAAATCCGTGCCAACCAACGCGATGTACTTGCACGAAAGCAAAAATCTTACCTCAAAACACTCCGCACACATTCCTCCACGAGCTTCCAGTCCACATTCTCACACGGTGCCCAACTCCCGATTCCAGTGGGCAGAACAAAGAGGTTCTTCCCGTCGCGGAACTTTTTGTCCGATTGCATCGCCTTGATTACCTGCTCGAAAAGGCCAGGCGTTGCGGGAAAACTGTCCGGCAGTCCCGCGCGTGAAATCAGCCCAAACAGACGCTGCGCGAAGTCGTCTCCGACCATCCCGAGCTGAACGGCCATCCGTGTGGCGGCAACCATCCCGATTGCGATAGCCTCGCCGTGCGTCAGGGCATATTCCGCACTGAGTTCCAGCCCGTGCCCGATGGTGTGGCCGAAGTTCAAAACGTTGCGGATGCCGAGTTTGTCGAACTCATCCTTTTCCACGACGTCCGCTTTCAGCCGGCAACATTGCGACACGATGTCGGTGAGCGTTGCAGGCTCCAATGCGAGCAAGTGCTCGAGTGCGCCGCCTTCCAATTGCTGGAACAGCACCGCAGAGCACACCGCACCGTACTTAATGATCTCGGAAATGCCGCTCCGAATCTCACGTTCGCCGAGCGTTTTCAAAACTGAGATGTCGCAGAAAACCAAACGCGGCTGGCTGAACGCACCCATAATGTTTTTCACTCCGCCGAAATTGACAGCGACCTTTCCGCCCACACTGGAATCGACCGCCGCGAGCAGCGAAGTGGGTATCTGCACGAACGGAACGCCCCGCCGGAACACAGCGGCGGCAAATCCTCCCAAATCGCCCACCACCCCGCCGCCCAGCAGAATCACCAGCGGGATCGAGCCTGCATCGGGGAATTGCTCCAGCATCCCGGCGCAGGCTTTCGTGAATTCCTCCCAGTTCTTCCCCTGTTCCGATGCCGGAATTTCGTGCCGCACGACTCGAAGAAAACCAGCGGATTCCAGCGATGCCCGGACAGTTTCGAAATAGTGCGCGCCGACAACGGCATTCGTGATTACGAACGCATCGCGCTGAGACATCCCGTTTTCGCGAAGCGTCGCGCCCAATCCCGGCAGCGTGTTCGAACCGATCAAGATCGGGTACTTCCGGGCACCAAGGTCCACCACCACTCGCGCATTCGTCATTGACCATGGTTAGCGGCAAACGCCCTGCGGCTGCAAGCGAAGCGTGCGGCCAATGAAGCGCCAGCCTGGAGGTTGTCTGGAGAATGACGGGGAAACCGACCGACTGGAAATCCATCCACAGCCTTGTGTTTGGCGCGATGCTGCTAATCCCTTCCGTCGTAGAATCGCTGAATAAATGGCCGCTTTTCTGGCTTATTCCCCTGCTCTGCTACGGTGCGCTCACAGTATCCATTCCCGCATTGCGCCGCACCGCGACGTGGCTCCGAGTCGGACGTATCTCGAAACCATCCATTGCTGCGACCGCAGGAATCATCCTCGCCACCAGTGTTTCGCTGCTCGCTTTCCAGGCGTTTATCAGACCCGATTTGCGCGCCTATCGTGAGGCGTTGCCTCTCGAAGCGTTTGGCGGATTTTGGATTGCAGCCATCTTCTTCCCGCTGCTCAACGCAACCATCGAGGAACTGGTCTATCGCGGAGTGCTGTACGAAGGCATCGAGTCGCAATGGGGAACGCCCTTCGCCATCGTCGCGATCGCCGTCCTTTTTGGTGTTGGTCACCTGCAAGGCTACCCGCCCGGCGGAATCGGCGTAGTCATGGCGGGAATCTACGGCGTTGGGATGGCCGGGCTGCGTGCGTGGACCGGAGGCCTCGCGCTTCCAATCGCCGCTCACGTTTTTGCGGACGCAACCATCTACGCAATCCTTGCGCGGGAGAGACTGATTTAGCGAAATCCTCTCACGGGGCAAACTGATTGGACCGCTTACATCAATTGATGCGCATCGACATCGACCACTGCGAAGACGTCCTCCGGCATTGGCAGTTTATCCAGGACAGCGCGGATTGCGCGGCTCAGCTTCAACACGGCACGGGCGCGGATCGAAAGGTGGAAGCGGAAGTTGCCGTGCGACTTTTCCAACGGTGCGGGGGCGGGCTCGCCGAGCGTGACCCCGGCGGGGAGCACTTCCTTTAACCGCCGGTGAAGCGTCCCGATGCTCAGCTTCGCGCGCTCCTCGTGCGGAGAGCGGACGGTGATGAGGACAAAGTGCGTGAATGGCGGCTGAACCATTTTCTCGCGCCACTCGATCTCCTGCTCGTAAAAGCCGTCGAAATCATGGTGTCGCGCAAACTGGATGGCCGGGTGAAAAGGAGTGTAACTTTGGACAACGACTTCGCCGGAGACATCACCGCGGCCGGCGCGACCCGCGACCTGCGTGAGAAGTTGAAAAGTGCGTTCGCTCGCCCGGAAATCAGGGAGATGCAGACCCATGTCGGCGTTCACGATTCCAACGAGCGTGACATTGGGGAAGTGTAGCCCTTTGGCGATCATCTGGGTGCCGACGAGGATGTCGATCTTCCCGGAGCGGAAGGCTCCGAGCGCTTCACGGTAACTTTCTTTTTTCTGCATCACGTCGGCATCCATGCGGCGGACGACGGCGGTCGGAAAAAACTTCTGGACGGTATCTTCGACTTTCTCGGTGCCGGTGCCACTGTACTTAATGCTGGGGTCCTTGCAGTCGGGGCATTTCGTCGGCGCGATGGCGAGATGGCCGCACATGTGGCAAACGATGCGGTTTGCAGCACGGTGAAAGGTGAGCGAGACCGAGCAATTTGGGCACTCCGCGACGTAGCCGCATTTATTGCAGAGCAGCGTGGTCGAAAAGCCTCGCCTGTTCAGGAATAGAATGACCTGCTCTTTTTTCTCGAGCCGGGCGGTGATGGCTTTGGCGAGAGGATCGCTGATGATGGGCGACGACTTTTTCGCCTCCATCCGCATATCGACGATGCGAATGAACGGCATTTTTTGGTCATCGACCCGCATGGTGAGACGGAGGAGTTCGTATTTACCAATGGCGGCGTTATACGCGCTCTCGAGCGATGGCGTGGCGCTGCCTAGGAGCACGACACATTTTTCAAAATGGGCACGGACCACAGCAAGATCACGCCCGTGATAGCGCGGCGTTTCCTCCTGCTTGTAGGTGTTCTCGTGTTCTTCATCGACGATGATGATGCCGAGTCGCTCCACGGGCGCGAAGACGGCGGATCGGGCACCGATGACGATGCGCGCCCGCCCGCTGCGGATGCGGTGCCATTCGTCGTGCCGCTCCCCTTCGCTGAGGTGTGAGTGGAGCACCGCGACCTCGTGGTTCGTTGCAGCAAAGCGGCTCTTAAATCGCTCCACGGTTTGCGGCGTGAGGGAGATTTCCGGAACGAGCAGAATCGCTCCCATGCCGAGCTCCAGCGCACGGTCGATGCCCTGCAAATAGATCTCGGTCTTGCCGCTGCCTGTGACCCCGTGAAGGAGAAATGGTTTGGCAGGAACGTCACCCGTCGGCACGGCATCGACTGCAGCGGCGACGCGCGTAAAAATGGCTCGCTGCTCGTCGTTGAGGAGGAGTTTTCCACTGGAAACAAACTGTTCTTTTCCAAACGGATCGCGCTCAACAGTCTCCGGTTCGACGAGTAGCCAGCCTTTCTTCACCATCGTCTGCACTGTTTGATGCGCGACGCCGCATTGCTCGCAGAGCCCCGAGACGGCGATGGATTTTCCGCCGGCTTCGCGGAGCACGACGATGACGTCGGATTGCTTCGGCGCTTTCTTTTCCAGCGCGGCGATTTCCTCACCGGATACTTCGCGGGCGAGGCGCGCAAAGAGCCGCACTTTATGGCCGACCTCGGCTTTCCGAATGACGTTGGGGAGCACGGTCTTCATGGCTGCTTCGAGTGGGCAGCAGTAGTAGTCGGACATCCAGTTGGCGAGTTCGATGAGGCCCGCACTGAGTGCAGGTTCGTCGCCGACGAGTTCGGAGATGGGACGCACTCCATCGGCCTCGGTTGCATCGGAAATGGCGATGACCGTGCCGAGCAACGTGCGCATCCGGACAGGCACCCTGACTCGCGAACCCACGACAGCATTGAGCGAGGCGGGCACCTCATAATCAAAGGCGCGTCCGCCGGAATCATCGAGCAACACCCGCGCAAACTTCGCCATGGCTTACTCCGAGAGCAAAAACTGGAAGTCGTCCATCGTCAGGGCGCGCGCGAAGTTTTCCTCGCCGAGAATGTCGGCTGCGAGCGCGCTCTTCTGCTTTTGAAGCCCGCGGATTTTCTCCTCGATGCTGTCTTTGACGATAAGCCGGTAGGCGATGACCTTGTTGACCTGTCCGATGCGGTGCGTTCGGTCGATGGCTTGATTTTCAACCGCAGGATTCCACCACGGATCGAAAAGGACCACGTAGCTGGCCGCAGTGAGATTGAGCCCGAATCCTCCCGCACGCAGGCTGATCAGAAACGCCGCGGCGCCATCGTGGGTTTGGAAGGAATTCACCAGTTCGCCGCGGTTTTCGGTCTGGCCGGTAAGCTTGAAGAGCTTGCACGTGTCGCCGAGGCGTGAGGCGAGATCCTTCTCGATACGATTGAGCATGTCCACGAACTGCGAGAAGACGAGAATCTTGTGCCCCTCCGCTGCGAGGGGCTCGATGATGTCGATGAGCGCGTTCATTTTCGCGCTCTCAGCGTTGTCGGCTTTTGTGGATACGAGCCCGGGGTGGCAGCAAATCTGGCGGAGTCGGAGCAGCGAGGTCAGGATGTTGAAACGTGCCTTGTCGAGGTCGGCTTTGCTTTCCAATTTCAGCAGCGCCATGCGCGCACGCTTGAGTTCCGCGCGGTAGAGTGTGGCCTGCTCGGCGTCCATCTCGCAGATGAGATCCTCTTCGATACGATCGGGCAAATCCTTCGCAACCTCGCCCTTCGTGCGGCGCAAAATGAACGGGCGCGTTCGTGCGGCGAGCCGGCGGCGGGCGAGCGGATCGGTCCGTTGATCGAACGTTTTAGCAAAGGCACCGCGGACTCCAAGGATTCCGGGCATTGTGAATGACATGATGCTCCAAAGGTCGAGCAACCGGTTCTCGATCGGGGTTCCGCTCAGCGCGATACGGTGCGGGGAGTTGAGCGCCCATGCGGCTTTCGCCGTGGCGCTGTCGGGATTCTTAATCGCCTGGGCTTCATCGAGAATCACAGCGCGCCAAGGGACGCTCGACGCCTCCTTTTCCAGCAGGCGGAGATGGACGTAATTCATCACGACGATATCAGCATTCTTGCGCGCCTCCTCGAGGGACGAAGCATCGCACCCTCCCTTGCCGAGAATCGCCACTCGAAGCTCTGGAGCGAAACGCGCAGCCTCGGAGCGCCAGTTATCCACGACACTCTTCGGTGCAACGACGAGTGACGGCGTATCCCGAGTCGGCTGAAGGGAGTTTTTCGCGCTCTTTTTTACAGGCTTCGCATCGGGCGTTGCTTCCGCTGCGACAGGATTTCCATCGACTTCCCGATCGCGGAGCCAAAGGAGCCATGCGAGAGTCTGCACGGTTTTACCAAGGCCCATGTCATCCGCGAGGATGCCGCCGAACCGGTTGGTGCTGAGGTAGGCGAGGAAATGAAAGCCCTCCATCTGATACGGTCGCAGCACCGCTTTCAGTCCGGCGGGAAGTGGCGGCGTGACGCGTGTGCGGATTTCCTCCGCGCGCGCGGTAATGGCGCGGACGGCGGGTTCCGGCAGAAGGTTTTTTACACGACCGGCGAGTTGCAACGCGTGGAGTCGCTGCGGACCGGCATCGAAGTCCTTCGCACTGAGTCCGATTTCCGCGAACTGCGCCTCGTCCTCCGGACTGAGTTCAAACGCGAGCCTCCGCCAGCCCTTCGCCCCAAGCCGGACGAAGCCGCCACGGGCATCGAGCAGCGCCTTTAGCTCACCCTTCGTGAGCGTCGTGTCTGTCACGTCGAGGGCGATCTTGATATCGAACCAATCGATGCCGCTCTCTTCGACGTCGAGTTTTACCCGCGCCGCGATGGCTGGTTCGCGGAGCGATCCCAGCACGGGATCCAGTTCAAGGACGATATCGGGCGAAATGCTGGCAATCCAGTCGGCGAACTGCTCCGCGAATTTCTTCCCGGTGCTTTTATGCCAGTAGTTGTAGCCGTAGCCGGACCATGTTGCCTTCAGGGTGGCGATGGCATTTTGCACTCCCACAAGAGACTGCCGGTCATTGCGCACGATCATCCCGTCGTTCTCGGTTCCGTCCTTCTCCTTGATCGGGAACCAGCCATCGCGCTCATACTCTTCGACGCGCACGCCGTCCCGCTCGGCAAACGCACGAACAATCAGGCTCTCACCATCGCCGAAGCCGTTCTTTTCCAGGCGGCACTGGAGGACGGCCCGCGTCTTCACGACCTTCACTCGCGCTGCCAGGCGCTGCGGCGGCTCGATGCGCAAGCGCTCGAAAAGTGCCACACCGTTTCCCGTCTCCATTGCCTCCGCGGGAATCGTGATCGGGAGCGACGGATTCAGTCCCGAGAAAGGCGGCGCTTCGAAGATCTCGGAGTCGGTGACGTAAAGGGCCGGATCTCCGTCGAGCGTCACGATGGATGGTTTCACCGCTTCTCCATCCGGGAGCGTCAGATAAAAGTTGTAATCCACCTTCGGACCTTCCTTCACACCGATCCGCCATTCCAGCTTTCGCGCATCGCGAACGAGCGGAACTCCGGAGGGACCGCAAACAACGGTCGAAAACTGCTGATCGCGGAGAACAGTATTGAGGATCCGGATGGCGTCTTTCTCTTTGAAAGCGATCGCGCGTTTCGAGTCGAAGCCGGTGTAGTAGGCACGCCACAGCGCGAGAGATACGTCCTTCAACGGAATCGCGCCGGAGTACGCGGCCGTGATCAATTGACGGAATGCGGTCTCGGTGATCGCCTTGAAGTCCCCCGCCCCGTCCTTCTTCCACTCGATCCGCATTTCGGCCCGATCGAGAAGCAAACGCAGTTCGTGGTTTGAAAGCGACGCTTCGGCACCACGATCGGCCCGCCCGGAGAGCCACTCATTCCAACTGTGTACCGCCTGCGAGCGCTCCCAGTCGCCCACGAATTCATCCACCGCGTTCCAATCCGTCATCTCAGCAAACAGCGGCAACAACGGGATCTGCTCGCGGCGAAAATAGGCGGCGATCAAGAGCCAGGCTTCATCGATTGTCTTCGGGCGCAGATCCGGCCAGAGCGGCACCGTCTGGTAAGTCCACCCTTTTGTCGATTTTCCCGCAACCAAATCCACGAGCGATTGGAGCACTCCATACGCAGTCCGATGCTGCTCAAAAAGTGTGTCCACTGCTTTGGCCGCAGTTGACTCGACCTTGGTTAAAGGCCGCCCCACCTGCGCGGTCGCCCGTGCGAAGAATGTTTCCTTCTTCACCACAGCCGGCGCCTTTTTGGTGAACTGCTTCGCATCCGCCAACAGCAGCGCATACATCGCAGCGCAGCAATGCTCGCAATCCTCGCCGACGGCGCACGTGCAATCGCCCATCCAGCCATTGCGGTCCCGCATCAACGTCACAGCCTCAAGCGCGGAATGGCCGTGCACCGAGACATCAAACACCGTCCTCTCGGTCTCCTTCACCTCCTCGACCTTGCCGCTTCGATAAAGCTCCAGCCCATCCACCTGAACACCTCCGTTCAGACCGGCGATATACAGACGTGCAGATGGTTCAAATTCTCGTGCGATCAACATTGCCGCCCAGTCCATACGGACTGACTCCATCAAGCAAGCGTCGCGATGCTATTTCGGAAACAAATCACTACCCCTGCTGATTACTTCTCCTTTTTGGGCTTCGCGGCGGGTAAAAGACGGAGCGATTTCAGCGGCTCCGGCGTTTTGTAGTGCCGTTTGATGCCGCTGTCTTTCAGTGCCGCTGCCGGAACGTGAACGATGAATTCCGCAAAACACTTCTCCACCCGTTTTTTCTGCAACTCGAGGCCCTTTTTCGTTTCCCAAAATTCCGCCTCTATCTCGGCCAAAGCCCGCGCCGCTTCGTCCGGGCCCAGGTCCTCGCGCCGGGCCATCGCCCATACGAGTTCCGGGTCCTCGGGAAGCGCAACGGGAAACGGGACGAACGGCACCTTCACCTCCTCTTCCAGCGCGATCGTCGCGTCCACCTTGACCTCACTCGTGACCGTCCTATCGGGCAGCGTGATTTCCACAGCGACCTTCTTGCCCTCGTCGTCAGGTGTGATCTCCACGTTCTCCGCGCCGAACTTTGAAGCCATCTCGCGTTCGAACTCCTGCATCGTGTCGGCTTCAATATTCGGAAGTGCCCCGGTCTCGCAAAATTTGTCGAACGCCTGCAAATTCTTTGCGAGGCGGACCTCTTTGGCCACCTCGTCGTAAATCGTCGAGGCGAGGTGCGGGTCCTTGGTTGCCTTGGGCAAAACCTTCTCTAGCAGTGCGAGGAACGTCACCTCGTTTAGTCCTTTGTTTTTCATGCGGGCGGCTTTGGTAGTGGGGAGCGCGGGAACTGCAATGCGATAGCGCAGTTTTTGCGCAAATAGTTTTCGGACTACCGGAACCGCTTTCGGGAAGGACCTGCGGAACGACGATCGTTTTTCTGCGCGCGGCCCTTGTGAAACTGCGACATGTGCACGGGTGCCGGGCCCTCAAAGGCCTGCTCCGGCTCCGGATTTCTGCGGGCCAGGTAAATGACGTGCGCAAAACGCTTGGCCCGCTCATGAGCCTTCGCGGGAATCGCGCTTGCGAGAAATCCGGCGCGCGCAAGGTCTTCGATGAAGTAAGGCTCCGCGTTCGCAGACCAGAATGCCACCTGTCCTTCCGGCTTCAATGCGCGCGTGATGATTCCAAAGCCGCGCCGATCGTAGAGCCGGGCGTTTCCCTTTTGGACAAAGGATTTCGGGCCGTTGTCCACATCGAGAAGAATGGCGTCGTACGTCGCGGGAGGTGCCTTGCGAAGGATCGCGAAGACGTCGTCCTCGATGACGTTGACGCGCTTGTCGTCGAGCAGCGCTCCATTGACCTCGCGGAGAAAATCGCGGTTCCACTTCACGACTTCGGGCAGGAGCTCCGCCACATCCACGATCGAATCTTTGCGCAAAAAATCGAGCGTTCTGCGAAGGCTGTAGCCAAGACCAAGACCGCCAATCAGGACCCGCGCACCGGGCACACGCTCCAGGTTTTTGCACGGCAGTTCCGCGAGCAGCAGTTCACTGGTGGTCGATGTGCTGCTCATGAGCTGACGTCCGTTGAGCTTCAGATAATACTCGCCGTCATGCTCGTGCAGCGTGAATTTGGAGCCGTCCGGCGTTTGAGTCTCTCCGAGTGTGCGAAATGGTTTCAATGTCCGGCCACCATGGCAGTCCGGAGGAATTGAGCGAGCTACAAGATTACCATGCGTACGAGGAGGGAATTCAATTCATAGAAAATCGGCCACACGAGTTCCCCTCCGCCGTAGAACGCGACCACCATTCCGAAGAACGCGATGTGCGGCTGCCAGATGAAATGCTGATATTCCTCCGCCTTGCTCCCTTTAAGGAAAAACAGAGGAATCGCCGAGCCATCGAGCGGCGGAAGAGGGAGAAGATTGAAGAGCATCAGCAGCGTGTTGAGCATGAAGATGATGAACAAGACAGTTCCGACATGGGCCAATGCCCCCGGGCTGATCTGCTGCATCCCTGGAACGAAATAGCCCGCCTTGGTTCCAATCACGAGGAGAACAAATGAAATTACCACCAGGATTCCGTTCGCCGCTGGTCCGGCCATGGCCATCATTGCGCTTCGCTTTGGGTAACGGAGCGCCCAGTGCGGGTCGTATGGCGCGTGGGCAAAGCCCATCATCCAGCCGTTGTAAACATAGCTCAGTATCGGCAGAACGATCAACCCGAAGGGCTCCCGCATGATGTGCGGAATCGGATCGAATGAGACCTGACCGCCTTGATACGCGGTGTCGTCGCCCAGCTTGTGGGACATCCACGCATGGGCGGCTTCGTGAAAAACCGTCGAGTAGAGAAGTACGACGTACCAGATGATTCCATCGACCAGATTTGGCTGCATCCTCCGCCAATACGCGAAGAGCCATGTGAAACGCGAGGGATTTAGGGAATGTTCCGCTTCACGAGCGGAGACTCCGCCGGATGGGTGACCGCGTCGCCTTCCGTCAGGGTGTCGGTTCCCGCCCCGCCATTGGCGATGACTCCGGCGAGAAACTGGATCGTATTATTTCCCACTCCGCCGATCAGGAATGAATCAGCGCCATTCCCGCCGCGCAGTTCGACGTTCCCAGTAAAAATCGATGCGCCGGACTGTGATTCCTGTTCGATTCGAAATGCATTCGCGCCATCGCCCAATGCTGCGATGAATGACTGGCCGACAAGCGTCTGATCCACTTTTAGCGTCGTGGCACCAATGCCGCCGACAATCGACACCGATCCGTCCACGGCGACGTCGCTCAGCGAAACTGCTGCGGAGAGTCCAAAACCGTCTTTGGTAAAAATTCGCAGGTTTCCGTCGATCGTCGCGTCGCTCACCGAAACGCTGGCGGAATGCCGGGCTGCGGTGATAACCGTAAGCCCGTCGTGGACATCGCCACCGAGCGCGACCACGACGCTCGTGCCGCCACGGAGCGAAAGCGGGCCATCAACCACCGCCGGCGCGGTGGTCTGAGTCGAGACCGTCTGGTGCGCATTCAGCGCGTGTGATTTCATCGCAACAGCACCGCCGATCGTGATGCCATCGCCGCTGGTTGAAATCACCTGAATGTGCTCCGTGGGATTTGATGCCGAAAAGGTCACACCCTCTCCAATAGTCAGCATTCCGCTCGTCGCGCTCACACTTTGCGTCACACGATCTCCAGTGCCTGCGGACATTCTCAGGCTCCCTCCGATCGTGATTTTTGCGATACCTGTGAGGCTCTGCTCGATGATGGCCGAGCGCGAACCGCTTGAGGCAATGTCGAAGTTCCCGTCGATTGAGAGCTCCGCTACGGCGGACGTAAACTGCACGGCGTCACTTCCGCCGCCCGACGCCACGGAGAGATTTCCCGCCACGGCGATCTTCGCACTTTTGAACAAGAGCAAATCCGAACCACCACCGCTGCTGATGCGGGCGTTCCCTCCGAGCTGAAAGTTGGTCGCATCCGCCGTGAATTGATTCACGCCGCCTCCGAGCGAAACAGAGAACGAACCGGCCACCTGAAACGAAGCGCCGTGAAGCTCGACGCTATCGGGCTGCGCGCCACCCCGGACCGTGAAGGCACCATTCACCGCGATCCCATCAGCGAGCAGGTAGTTTTTTCCGACCTGAAGAATCTCGCCGTTTGTGCCGAGGCGATCTTGTGCGCCTCCGAGGTTCACATAAATTGAACCCGGATAAGTGCCGCCACTGAGAGTGAGCGAATCATTCCCGCCACCGAGCGAAGCCCGGAGGTCTCCGGTAAACTCAGTAATCGAAAGCGGCTGGCCGGGCGGCAAACTGATGCCGCCAAATCGAATTGAGACATCGGCGGCGGGAGTGATTACCAGCGTCTCCGCGGCAGGCCGCGTCAAAACGGCGGACTCATCCCCGGCATCGCCCGTAGGCACGGAGAGCTGCACGTTGCCGTGACTGAAGACAACGTCGATCAATCCAGCCGGCGCGATTCGCGATTCAAGGAGCTCAATCATTCAGGATAATCTGTGGCACCGGAAACCCGAAGGACGGCGCATGACCCGGAATGTGGACTCAATAACCCAACTTCGCCAGTTGTTGATCGAGCAACGCCTGAAATTCCGGCACGTCGCCTTCCGGCGGTCGATATCCCTGCTCCTGCGGGACAACTCCGAGGCGTCCTGTCTGGTCGAGATACCACTTGGCGACTTTTCCATCGCTGAACGTCACTGTCCCGCTCACGACCATTCCCGGCATTGCGATCGTATCTGCTGCGACCGTGACTTTGCCTCCGCCCTCGGCTGGGAGGGCCGCAGACTCGGCGGGAGGCACCTCCGGAGCGGCCACCGCGACTGCTGGCGCAGGCGGGGCGGGCGGTGCCTCAACCACGGGGTCCTTGGGTGTGAGTTTCAGATCATCCACCAGCAGCCGCGCCTCCATATAAGTGAGGCGGATGCCGCATTCATCCGCGAGGCGGGACTGAATATCGGATAGTTTGGTACCGTCGGCGATCCAGTCGCTGACTTTTTGCTTTTGCTCTTCGTTCAACATGCGCAATTCCGTTGCGAGTCACGGGCTTGGAAAGCAAGCGCCGAATTCACCCGCGGCTGTTTTTCTTTCAGCTCTACTGCTCGGGAATGACCGCCGGACGGTCGCTCAATTTCGGAATCGGAGGCGCACCGGTTCGGTCCTGCCTGCGCGACGCACCGGCCACTACGAGCGAGCCATCCGGCTTTTTCCGGAGTGATGCGCGGCCTTTCGGGGAGTTCCAAATACTCTGGCCGAGCCACTCGCCGTTTACGCTAACTTTGGACAGCCAGTAAGTATTCGGCCCGACCATGTGGAAAACGTGGAGCGTATTCCGGTCATCAAACTCCGTCGAAGGATTCATCCCGACAAGCATGTGCCCGAGCGGAAAAGTCGCGAGCACATCGCCCGTGGCCTGATCCGTCACCCTCGCGTAAAGCGCGCGCTCTTTCGGCAATTGGAACGACAGCAACTCCATCTCGCGGTAACTGCCGCTTCCGTCCTTGCCCACAGGCACGCCGACCGTCTGAGACCACAAGCTTTTGCCATCGGTGATCTCGACCGGCAGTTTTTGCGAGACGAGGTACTTCCCGGTGTCCGGGAAAAAAACCGCAGCCTGCACTTTGTAACCGCCGAGTTCATTGATCGGATAAAGGCGAAGGAGGTTCACTTTTCGGTCCACAGACTCGCCGGAAAGAATGGTCGCGGGCGGGTTGCGGTAGCGCGCGTCGAATGGCGCGATGGGATTGTCAGGACCGCGGTCCACCTGGAATCCAAACCACTGCTGGCCCGGCGCGTCACGAAGCACGATGTCCTTGCCGGCGAGATTCCTGATCGTCACCGTGGCCTCAATCGGCTCTCCGCGAAGAAAGAGCGTCCGGCTCAGATTGAGAGACACTTCCAACTGCGCCGAAGCCGTCGCGGCAAGGAAGGTCAGAATCGAAATACAAAAAAGGGCGGGTTTCATGAGATGCAGGTTGTGCCCTCTCTGCGCCGTTGTTCAAGCGCGGACGCGAGACAAAGCGGTTATTTTCTCTTCACCGTCCGGAAGCCGATGTAGAGCGTCCGGACATCAGGTTTGATAGGATCGTCCACAAACATCTCGTTGCCCGCGCCGCCCCGAGCTTCGCGCTGCGCTTTCATCGCGGCAGGATAGACGAGCCAGCAGTCCTCCGCCGGGACTTTGGTGACCCGCTCGTAAAGCGCCGTAGGCCCTGTGGCAAAAGATCCGCCCTTAAGCAGCGGCAATTCCCCTCCGCCTTCTTTTTTGTACACCCATTCCGACACGTTGCCGGCCATCCCTTCCACCTTCAGGGGGCTCGCATCTGACTTGAGCGAATCCACCGGAGCCCAGTAATTAAAGCCATCCGTCCCGCCATCCGCACCGGGCTTCAGCGGGGTGTAGTCCGCCCCGGAATTCGTTTTCTTCGGATCAAACGTATCTCCCCACGGGAACTTAAATCCCTTTGAGCCTCGCGCAGCCGCCTCCCATTCCTCCTCGAGCGGAAGATCCCGTTCTTCACCACCGCGCTCTTCTTTTCCCTCCCATTTTGCAAAAGCGTATGCGTCCCACCAGGTGATACCGACCATCGGACTGTTCAAATCGACCGGGCAGCCTTTCTCGCCCTTGTCCTTGTCTTTAAAGACGCGACCATCGCGCACCTTTGCATTGGCTATCAAGTTTTCCACATCCTGATTGACGTGGGAGATATGCCGGGGGCCTTTCGGATGATTGTATTTATGCTGATCGTCGGCCTTTTTGCACCATTCGATGAACTTCGCGTATCGTCCGATTGAGACTTCGAAGCGGTCGATTTCAAACGCCTCCAACTGGACTGATTCGCCGGCTTCACCGACGAGGTAAGTTCCCTTGGGAATCTGAATCTGTGCATCCAGTTTCCGTTCGTTGGACACGACGAACTGCCAGACCATCCAGGCGATGATCACGACGAGGACGCTGAGTGTGGCCACACTCCGCACCACAGCCCGTTTCTGCGCCTTCCGCGCTGCCTCGACAGCACGCAGCGCAGCATCGTCGGCCGCTTTCATCTTCGCTGCCTCGACCGGCACCACTTTCGGTTCCAACGCCTTGACGGCTTGTATGACTTGTGGCCACCCAGTGATCGCGTTCTGCCCGCCTTGCATCCGATTCAGGAGCATCGAGAGGCCCTGCGACATCGCGTTGGCGGGCACAAGTTGCCGGACAATATTGGCCATCACCGCAAGCTCTCCCTGCACGGTGACCGATCCTTCCGACCCGGCCGTCGCGAGGTTCGACAATCTCGCAATCCCGTCGCGACCAATGCGGACCGCCGACGCATCAAATGCGCCGTGCGCGAGGTCGTGCGACCACAAATAATTGAGGCCCTCGCCAACGACCTTCATCGCATTCAGAGCGGTCTTTTCGTCCAGCGCACGGCGCTGCTGAATGAGGTCGTCGAGGGTTGAGCCGTCGAGATACTCGTGAGTATAAAAAACAACGCCGTTCCGCTCATCCGCCTCGAACACTGAAACGATATACGGATGCGACACCGCCGCCTTCGCGCGGGCATCCGCCAGGAATTGCGCCCGCGCGTCTTCATCCTTCGAGCGCGATTGTTCCAGGACTTTCATTCCGACCAGGCGATTCACACTCGTCTGCGTGGCAATATACACCCTGCCCCACACTCCGGTCCCCAATACGCGCTCCACGCGATAATCGCCAAGCAGCGTTCCAAGGAGCGGATCCCCGGTAGCGTGCACCGCTGCGGAAGCCACTGGAACCGCCGCACGTGGAGTGGCGATAGGCGACGGCAAGACCTGTGCAGGAGCGACCCTGATGCCGGAGACCGGGACCGCCTGAACCGGCTGCGGAACCGCCGTCGGCTGCCTCACTCCCGACGACACTGCTTGCGGCTGCCGAACGGCTTGCGGCTGCCGGACTCCCGAAGTGACCGCCTGCGGAACCGCGACTGCTCTTGGTTGCGCCACGGCAACCGCCACCGGCGCACGGGGGGCCAGATTCGCAGCTGCTTGATCCACCGCTGCCCGCAAAGCATCACCGTCTATGGGCTTGGGCAGTGCGGTTGCTCCGCCGAGATGTTCCGTGTAGTCGCTTAAATCGTAACCACTAATGAACACCGTCTGAACGTTCGGGCACATCGCCTGAATCTCCGCGCGCAGCGTAAATCCGTCCGTCGGATCCATTACAACATCCGTGATCAGCAGGTCCACTCCACCGAGCGACGAAACGTGCTCATGTGCTTTCTGGGCAGTGGTTGCCACGCGCACTTCGTGGCCGGGGAGCGCTTTCAAAATGGCCACAAGTTCAGGAAGGACGCTCGATTCGTCGTCAACTAGGATGATTCTCATCAGTCGTTATTTCGTAGTTTGTCGGATGCGGGGAATTTTTGGACTAGATTTGCGGGCTCTGCGAAGGTCGCTTGCAGCACCCCTTTGAAGTAAATGCGGACGATGTAACCGTAATAGCGGCGGTTCTCGCCGCTTGGGTCTTCGCGGCCCGTTTGTGAAAGGTCGTAATCCACTTCGAGCGTTTCGATGCCTCCATCCTGCCAGTCTGCCGGCGGCTGGGAGAATCGGTAGGATACATTGGCTGTCGTTCCGACGATCTCCTTGTTGTTAATCTGGTCGTAAAAACGCACATGCGTCACCACTTCGTTGCGCGGGTTTTTTACTGCACCGTCCTTCGCCCGAATCGGAATCGAAAGTGTGAAATGCTTCCCCTTCGCACCCTTGTCGTCCACAGCCGTCACCCTGCCGAGTGCGAGCGATTTCCCCTCGGGAAAAGTCCCCACCTCCGTAACGCCCACATCCTGCGCACCGCCCACGGAAATCCGGGCCGCAGAAAGCGCGACATCGAGTTTCGATTTAGCCGCCGAGTAATAAACGCCCGCACTCTCGCCGATCTTTAAAATCCTGCGCCACTCCGCCGCCGCCTTGTCGGGCAGCGACATTTTCTCGTAAGTGTAGGCCATCTCCGCGATTGGCAGCGGATTCTCCGGAGCCAGCCCCCCAGCCTCGCGGAGTTTCACGAGCGCGCCCGCAGTGTCTCCCGCATTTCGCAGATGCTTTCCCTCTTCAACGAGTTCCGTCATCCGCGGATCCACCTTCTGCGTGAAAACACTCAGCGGAACCGGAGTTGGGCGCGGGGGAGGCACCGAGACCACCGGCGCGGGAACCACCGGCGGCGGGGGCGGGAATTCCGGTTTCGTTGGCTCGGTCGGCGGCGAAGGGGGCGCATCTTCAGGATTATTGGCCCCCACGAGCGCACGCGGCCGCTCTTCGCTCTGGCCTTCGTCCAGCGGGTTATCGGTCGAGAGCGGCTCTTCGCGAGGTGGCGGACTTTCGGCCATCAGCTTCTCAACATCGATTGTCGCCGGGACGCGCCTGGCTCCACGACCCTCGCTTGTTGAGCGAAAGAAAGCGACACCCACCGCCGCGAACTGCGCAACCCCGATGCCACACAGCACAGACGCGGCCACGAGAAATGTCGCGCCTGTCGAATGCCGGGTTACTGGTAAGATGGAAGCCATGGAGTGAAAACTGTGAGCGGACCCTATGGACGCGCCTTCGGAGTGTCAAAACCGAATCCCGATCCGCCGCGATCTCGATACCGATTCATCACTTCAGTCGCGGTGATACGGCAGTCCTGCGATGATGCTCCGTGCCCGATAAAGCTGCTCGCACAGGACCACCAACGCCAGTTCGTGCTGAAGTGTGAGCGACGTGAGCGACCACAGCCAGTCCGCGCGCTTGCGAAGTTCGTCAGTGTGACCATCCGCACCGCCGATGAGAAATGCCACGCCTTTCACGCTGCGGAGTTCCCAATCGGACAGCCGCTTTGCAAGCGCCCGCGAAGTGACGAGCGCGCCACGTTCATCGAGCACCACCCGAAACAGCCCTTCGCTCCGCGCGAGAAGAGCCGCGCTTTCCTGCTCGCGCGTCCCGGATTTGAGTTGCACCCACTTCACCCCGCCCCACTGGCCCATGCGCGACAAATACTCGTCCACGCCGACGCGGGCGAAGGCGAGCTTGGGCTTGCCGATGGTAAAGATGGTGGTGGTCAAAATGACGGATGAAGAATGACAAATGACGGGCGTGCAAACGCCGGGGCCGAAAATGCAAATGACGAAGGATCGTCGGGCGACCCTTCGTCATTTGTCATTCATCATTCAAGAGGCTACGCTCCCATGCCGTCCTCAAAGCTGCCTGCAGCTTGCGGGAAGCACAAATTCTTCGCCACATACCCGATGCCGCCCGACGAGCAGAAATCCAGCTCGATGTGGGCGCTTTCCACTTCCACCACAAGCGGAGCCGAGTCTGTCTTGTGCAGCTTGCAATACCGGTCCTTGTAGCCGACCGCGAGCAACAGCTCGGCGTAGCGGTGCATATTCAGATCGCCGGAAGCCAGATCTGTGAACTGCATTGCGCGACGCGTCCAGCTGGGCTCCATCGTACGCAGCGGGAATCCGCGGCGAATCACGAAATTCTTCACGTGTGCTGCGTAAATGCGCTTGCCGACTTTCAGGAAACGCGTTTCCCAATCCTCACCTTCCCAGCAGTGCGAAGGATCGGCGTTCACCGCCAGCGTAGCGTCGCCGTCGCAGATATCCACCAGCATGTTAAAATCATCGGCCGTGGAAGCGGCAGTGCCGGGATGGATTTCGTGGCAGAGGTAGATTCCGAGCTTCCGCGCGTGGTCACGCAGCTTCTTCGTCTTTTTCACAAACCGCTCCTTGCCCTCTGCGAGAAGATCGTAGCCGGGCCCGGCCCAGAAGCCCCATGGATAGCCCGTCGCCAGTTCCCAGCCAAACGCGACTCCCCAAAACATCGGCATCGACTTCACGCCGAGTTCCGCCGCGAGGTCCATCAATTTGAGCAGATACTTTTCGTGCCATGCTTCGATTTTCTCCGGCGACAGTTTCGCCACATCAGGAGCGATGAACGGGTGGCCGGATTTCGTACCGGTCCAAATCGACGTATGCACCCAGAACGGGCAGTGCGCCGAGACGCCGTCGAGTTTCATTCCGCGATCTTCAAACGTCGCGCGAATCTCCTTCGCCTTTTTGAGCCCGCCCTTTCCGTCGCCGAGCATATAGTTACTGGGCTGGGCACCGGCAGCACCGGCCGCCTTGGCGTAGTCGAGGAATTGAGCGAGGGATTTTGCGCCGTGCTGGGCGCCTTCGATGGAAGCGTGAAAAGCGTTTTTTGCCATAAGAGAATCTTGCGAATAGCGGGGTCGTGATTCGTTTGCAAATCGAAACATCGATCGCATTTGCTGAGAATTCCGAACTGCTTAATCCGTTCTTCGAGACCACCAGATTCCCTAACTTGGTTTTCATCACGCCCTCCGTCCTTTTCAGACGGGAAAAGGATGTTTGGATTTACAGACGCTTCTGCCCCATGCTACGCACAACATAACTTATTTTATGGGACATAGCCCCCGTCGATTCAATACCGCCATCACCGCGCTCCTGCTTGCTGTTGCCTATTTCGTCACCGGACGACTGGGCTTGATGCTCCCGGCGTTTGGCTCGTCTATCACACTAATCTGGCTTCCGACGGGGATCGCGGTTGCTGTTCTGTTCCGATTTGGCATTTCGTGCTGGCCGGGCATCACGCTTGGAACGATCGCAACCAATTTGGCGGTGGGAACGCCATTACCTGTCGTGCTCGGCATCTCGGTGGGAAGCACCCTCGGGCCTCTGACTTCGGTCTGGTTGCTGCGTCGCTTTAACTTCCATCCTACATTTTCGCGTGCCAGAGAGATCCTTCTACTCGCTGCAAGCGGGCTTGCCGGCATGTTGATCACATCCAGCCTCGGCGTCACGTGCCTTCGCTTGGGGACTGTGATTCCGCCCGGCGCAGCTCTGCAGGCATGGCTCACATGGCTGGGGGGCGATACGCTCGGCGTCATCCTTGCCGCGCCGCTGGTGCTCACTTTTAATACGGGAGAAATCCGTGCAATTCTTCGTCGTAAACCAGAGTTTATGATGTGGCTGGCTACAACAAGTCTCACAACTTGGGGGGTGTTTGTGGCGAACGATGGAGGGCCGGGCCAAGCCCTCGCCCTGGCGTTCCTGCCGCTTCCATTTGTCGCATGGGCCGCGTTGCGATTTGGGACAGTTGGGACTTCTTTTGCCCTGATCCTGATTTCCGCTGGCGCAGCCTTTGGGACGGCGCACCAATACGGTCCTTTTTACAAAAACGACCCCGTGCGCGAAGTCTCCGTGCTATGGGTCTATATGTCCACAGGAGCCGTGCTGGCCTGGCTCATATCCGCTATCCAAACAGCGCGCGTCCATGCGACCGACATCCAGCAGCTTTTTGAGCACGCCCTTACGGATGTCTCCCTCGGGGTTCTCCTCGCGGGGCTCGACCGTAAAATCACCTACGCCAACAAAGGCTTCGAACGACTCACCGGCTATCGGGAATCCGAGCTTCTCGGAAAGAGCTGCGCTATCCTCCAAGGGCCGGATACTGAACCTGAAGTCGCCCAGAGACTCAAGGCCGCGGTAACGAACATCGATTTTTTCGACGGCGAGCTCCTGAATTATCGGAAGGATGGAACTGCGTTCTGGAATGCGCTCATCGTATCCCCCGTCAAAGACGAAACGGGCAAAGTGACCGGCTTCATCGGCATTCAACGGGACATCTCCGAGCGAAAAGCGACAGAAATGGCGCTTCACGAGAGCGAGGATCGCTTCCGCAGGCTGGTCGAAAACGCGCCGGAAGCCATCACCATTCTCGACATTCAAAGCGGCAGACTCGTCCAGACCAACTCCGCCGCCGAGCGTTTATTCAAGCTCTCCGCCGCAGAACTCCTAAAGGTCGGACCTCTCGATATGAGTCCCGAACTGCAGCCCGATGGCGAGAGTTCCCGAAAGAAGGGCGCGGACTACATCGCACGGGCCATCAATGGCGAGTCGCCGGTTTTTGAGTGGACGCACAGGGATTCGGAATTGAGCAACATTTCCTGCGAAGTTCGGCTGCTCCAGATCGAAGTCAACGGACGCCCGGCTGTTCGCGGGAGTATCACCGACATTTCCGAGCGCAAAAAGGCTGAACGCGCGATCCACGAGAGCGAATTACGTTACCGTCAGCTTTTCGACGCAAACCCTCATCCCATGTGGGTCTATGATCTGGAGACACTCCGCTTCCTCGCAGTAAATTCCGCCGCGATTAAGCACTACGGCTATACCCGTGAGGAGTTTTTAGCGATGACCATCAAGGATATACGCCCGCCGGAGGATGTGCCCGCATTGCTTGCGAACATTGCCGAGGCCACCGATGGAATCGCTAAATCGGGAATATGGCGCCACCGTCTGGGAAACGGATCGATGATCGACGCAGAGATCAGCTCGCATACGCTCGACTTCGACGGACGGCGGGCGAGAGTGGTTCTCGCGAATGATGTTACTGCGCGATTGCGATCCGAATCCCGGAACAGCGGCGAACGCGAAGTGCTCGAGCTTCTCACCTCCGAAGCCCCGCTACCCAAAGTGCTCGAACGCCTCGCCATTTCATACGAGGCCTCGTTTCCCGGAATGCTCTGCTCTGTCTTGATCATGGACCCCGATGGCCGCCGCCTGCGGACCGGAGCGGCCCCAAGCCTGCCAGAGCCTTTCTCCGAAGCAGTGGACGGGGTCGAAATCGGGCTCAACGTAGGCTCGTGCGGCACCGCTGCGTTCACCCGGCAAACGGTCATCGTCACCGATATCGCAACCGACACGCGCTGGAAGAACTATCGCGACCTGGCGCTCTCCAACGGGCTGCAAGCATGCTGGTCCGTGCCGCTCATCTCTTCCCGAAACAAGGTTCTCGGGACCCTCGCGCTGTACTACCGCAAACCCGCGACTCCAAAGCCGGACGAAATCGCCGCCGTCGAGCGCGGTGCCCACTTTGCCAGCCTCGCCATTGAGCGCCATGAGCTTCGTCGCTCGCTCCACGAAAGCCAGCTCCGGCTGGAGACCCTCGTCGCCAACCTTCCGGGGATGGCTTACCGCTGCGTGAACGATCCGAATTGGACGATGACCTACGTCAGTGACGGTTGCGAATCAGTGACCGGCTATAAGCGCGAAGATCTGGAGAACAACGCCCATATTCCATACGCAAATCTCATCCACATTGACGATCGCGGATGGCTCCGACCCAAGCGCTTGAAGGCCCTCGACGCTCGCACCCCGTGCTTCAATGAATATCGGGTCGTGGACGCAGATGGCAATGAGCGCTGGGTCGCCGATCGCGCTTCCGGGGCCTACGGGCCCGACGGGGCGCTCCTGTTTATCGATGGTTTCATCCAAGACATCACCGCGGCCCGGCAGGCGAAAATCGAGCATGAACTGCTCGACCGGAAAATGCAGGAGACCCAAAAGCTCGAAAGCCTCGGCGTCCTTGCAGGGGGAATTGCGCACGATTTCAACAATCTCCTCACCAGCATCCTCGGGAACGCAAGCCTCGCCAGCCTCGACATCCCGCCAGGGTCCGACGCCCACAACTGCGTCGAGCAAATTACCGAGGCTTCCATGCGTGCCGCCGACCTCTGCAAGCAAATGCTAGCGTACTCAGGGCGAGGCCGGTTCGTCGTTCAAAAGCTCGACCTCGGAGAACTCGTCGAACAGACCGCGCAAATGCTGCAAATCTCGATCAGCAAAAAATGCGTGCTCCGATTCCACCTCGAAAAAGGACTCCCGCCCACTGAGGTTGACGCCACGCAAGTCCGGCAAGTCATCATGAACCTTGTCATGAACGCCTCGGAGGCAATCGGAGACAAGAGCGGCGTCATCACCCTCTCGACCGGCTTGACACGCATTGATCGAAACTACCTCCACGGGACGCTCATGGACCCGGATTTGCCGGAGGGCGACTACGTTTTCCTCGAAGTCTCCGACAGCGGCTGCGGAATGAGTGCAGAGACGAAAGCAAAGATTTTCGACCCATTCTTCACCACAAAATTTACGGGTCGCGGATTGGGACTCGCAGCAGTGCTCGGGATTGTCCGGGGTCACAAGGGCGCGTTGAAGCTTTACACGGAGCTCGGACGAGGCACGACATTTAAGCTTCTTTTTCCAGCAGCCGCGGGCACGACGGACGCCGCGCCCGCCCCGCAAAGTCCGGAACCAGCCTGGCAAACGACCGGAACCGTCCTCGTTATCGATGACGAAGAGACCGTCCGAAGCACCGTGTCCCGAATGATGCGAATGATGGGACTTGAACCCATCCTCGCAGCCGATGGTAGTGAAGGCATCGATATATTTCGCGAAGAGCCCGGACGCTATGCCCTCGTCCTGCTCGACCTCACGATGCCGCACATGGACGGTGCGCAAACATTCACCGAGCTCCGGCGTATCCGCCCCGACGTCCGCGTCGTCCTCATGAGCGGCTTCAATGCGCAGGAGGCGCTTGTGCCCTTTAACGGCAAGGGCCTGGCGAGCTTCCTCCAAAAGCCGTTCAACTTTGCCTCGTTGAAAGGCGTCCTCCAAAACGTGCTGGACTGACCCGTAATCTCGCGCGGGGCACCCGAAAAATTCGATTTGATTTCGCTAAACATAGTGTAATGTTTCTCCTGAAAATCAAACTCACCATGAACAAACTTATACCAACCATCCTTTCCCTCATCGCACTCATATCAAGCCCGGCCGTCTCACTGGCCGTTCAGGAACAAGGCCCGCAGCCACCGACCCTCGAAGCTGCGCTCAAGCTGCCAAACACAAAAGCCGTCCTCTTCCGACCGACGCGCATGGGTGCAGACATGAGCTTGAACTTCTCGCATATCCGCCTGGCTGACGGCAGCGTCAAACCAAGCGACAAACGTGGAGTGATGCTGCTCGTCTATGCCAGCAAACCGAATCTGCAAGGCGGGCACGACCTCCTCTTCCAGGACTTCCACGAACTCACGGGCACAGGCTCGCCGGTTCTCAATTTCGCACCGTTTAATCCACGGAGTCAAAACGTGGTCGTCGATCAAACGGACAGCCGTGTGGGCATCATCGCGATTCTTATCGGGCTAATCAAAACGCGCTCCGGCGAATGGACGGCTGCACCGCTTCCGCCACTCGACTCCATCTCTGCGGAAGTTTCGCCGAACGACGCCGCACTGATCGGACTCCTGCTTCCCGCCGTGCAGAAAGTCCGTAGCGCGGCTGCTCGCTGACCGAAAACCCCAGAAAGAAGTCGCTCGACCTCCGGAAGGCCGGAACCGATGCTCTCTGCCGTGCTCCCACATGCTGGGAGTGCGCCTGAATCATCACACCCATGAAAATAGTCCGTCTTTCGTTCGCTGCCATTCTGCTTGGATCCGCCGCCGTCTCGCGCGCTGAAGAGAAGCCCGCGGTCGAGCCCGCCGCCGCGCCGGCGCAAATCACGGAAGCCGTCGAAATTGACGGTGGCTACCGTTTCACCGTGGAAACCACAGATGCACCCGACCTCACCGAGTGGGCGCACAAGGAACTCGTGCCGGTTGTGAAAAAGTGGTATCCCCTCATCGTCGCCATGCTCCCCAGCGAGAACTTCACAGCGCCGCGCACATTCAGCATCAACTTTGTGAATTCCTACAAGGGCGTCGCTGCAACCGGCGGCAACCGCATCGAATGCAACCCCGCATGGTATCGCAAGGAACTCAAACGCGAGGCCATCGGTTCCGTCGTTCACGAACTCGTCCATGTCGTCCAGCAATACCGCGGGCAGCGCGGAGGAAAACGCCCGCCGGGATGGCTCATCGAAGGAATCCCGGACTACATCCGCTGGTACCTCTATGAACCCGAAAGCCACGGCGCAGACATTCATCCGTCCCGCGCCGCAGCCGCCAAATTCGACGGCAGCTACCGCGTATCGGCTAATTTCATCAATTGGGTCGTCGGAAAGTACGACAAGGACCTCATCAAAACGCTCAACGAAGCAATGCGCGAAGGTCGCTATGATGCCGACATTTGGAAAACGCGCACACAGCACGCCGTGGAAGAACTCGCCGAAGAGTGGAAGAAGGGCCTCGAAACTCCGGCCGCGCCAAAAGAGGCGCCGCAGCCCAAGTAACCGTTATTTCGGAATCTCGTTCAGCGTGTAATAGCCGGTTGGGTGGAGGAGCCCCTTTCCTTCCGCGCTTTTCAGGCCGGGGCCGCTAATCGCGTGAACGTGGCCTTTGGTAAGTTTGTCGATAACAAGGCGGACGCTTTTGCCATCAGCAGCGACCGTGGCGGAAACGATTTTCGGAGTGGATTTGTCCACTTCGGGGCTCCCGTAACTGGATTGGTAAATGTAGGTCCACGCAGAAGCGGTGTAGCTGCCGGGATCGGCGGCGAGTTTGGGATCCACCGGCTGGGTGAATGTGAGTTCAAAGCCGTCGGGCTTTGCGTGCATCTCATGGATTTCGAACGGGACCTTTCCGCTCCACTCGATGCGCTCAAGAGCGAAGGGCTTGCCGCCTTTCGCGCCCCAACCACGGTCGCTGCCGCCGGTGTAGAGGATGCCATCCGGAGTCATGAGCGTGGCGATGTTGCCGCTGCCAAACCCGCTCAGGAAGTGGAAGGCGGCACCCTGCCAGACGCCGTTCACTTTCTCGAGATAGACCCGCTGAAGGAGGGAGAATGTCTGTTCACCAACGAAGAGTTGACCGCGAAATGGACCGAATTTTCCGCTGAGGTCGTAGCACATTCCGGTAGGTGAATGACCAAGGACATCGTGGACGAGGACGACGGCCGGAGGCACGAATTCCGCGACGGTGCCGCGCTCGGTATCGATTCGACTGCCGCTCTTGGGCTCAGCCGGGCGCTTAGCAACAGCGCCCGTGGAGATGCCTTTTTTGGTGGCGATGTCGAATGAGTTGTTCCCGGTCGGGTTTCCCTGAAACGAACCGATGGAGAGATGCTTCAGGGAGGAACTGCCGTTCCAAGGGCCTTGATTGTCCGTGTAAAAGACTTCGCCATCGGGAGCGAAGCCGATGCCGCCGGGAGAGCGGATTCCTGTGGCGACGGGCTGCACTTTTCCATCCGGGAAAACACGAACGGCCCATCCGCGGAAAAGGCTGTCGGAGCCGCCGGAACCGGTGAGGCAGGTGACATTCCAAATCGCACCCTCTTTGTCCGGCCGGGTGCCGAATGAGTATTCGTGGTAATCGCCGTTGATGCCCCACGGAACAGCGACGGTCTCAAAAACGTCGGCGCGTCCGTCGCCATCGGAGTCTTTCATCCGTGTGACCTCGGGACGCTGCGTAGCCCACATCCAGCCGCCGCTATACGAAATGCCGAGCGGTTCGTGGAGACCGTGCGCCCAGCGCGACCACACTGGCACAGGGCCTCCCGGGTTTGCGGCCATCCAGATTTCGCCGCGGCGTGTGGCGACGGCCAGTTTTCCGTCAGGCATGATTTCGAGACCGGAGACTTCGAGCACTTCTCCCGGCGGAGTGAATACGGTGTTCACCGTGTAGAACTCGCGCTCGGCTTTGATAATGTCGGAGGCTGAACCGCCTTTTTGTGCGATGGCCGCGGTGGTCAATGCGGCGAGGACGATGGTAAATGCGATGCGTTGCATGGTAATTGAGATGTTTTAGTGGTTCCAGACGTAGCTGACTTCGACGCGGGCCACGCCGTCTTTGAACGCGATCGGGACAAGCAATTCGGGACTGCCCGCCGACTGCCGGACGATTGCGCCCGCGGCCTGAAGTGATGAGCCTTCCCCGAGCGGGAAGATGCCGTTCTTTCCTTCGGCAATTCGTTTCCCCGAGGCGAGACGGAGGTGGAGGCCGGGAACAGGCTTGTCGCTCCGCAGAGTGATCACTCGCTGAAGCGCTGCGCCGCTGTGTCCATGCTCGGCGGCAACCGGTGCCGCTTCCATTCGGTCCTCTACATTCACTCCCTGGAATGTGTAACGGAAGGTCGGGATGCTTTTCTTATCGAGCGTATATCCGCCAAAGCGGTAGCCTACGGGCCAGTCACCCCACTTGATATCTTTCGGCGCGGAGGGCCACGGGGAATCACTGCTCGAAAGCACCGCGAGCGGGACGTTTTTATCCAGCGCCTCGACACCGTAACCGAGCGGCGGCTGCGCTCCGGAACCGCGGTCGGTCCAGTGACGCTTCGCATCCATAAAGCCACCGCGCCATACAAGGGCGACGTTGCAAAGGTCCGCGTCGAACGCAGCATTCACGCCGCCGGGAAGCCCCACAGCAATCCCGCGCGGGCTCATCCCGGCGATGAAGTTGCGATAGATGATCGCCTCATCTTTCGGGGTCAACACCATGCCGGAGGGGTCGATTTTCTTCGCCTTCTCGAGCGAGCCGAGTCGAGTCTTGGTGAGCCACGTCTCGGAAAATCCCGGACCTTCCCACGAAGTGTAGAGCTCCGCGCCGCCTCCGCCCTGAAAGTAATCGAGCTGAAAATCATGCACTCCGCGCTTCAGTGCGACCTTGCCGACCTTGCCGTCGCCCGGAGGATGAATGCCGTCCTGCGACACCACCGACTTCCCATCGATGCTCAGCCGCGATCCGTCGTCGGAAGCCAGACGAAACGAGTGTTCTCCATCCGCCTTCACCTCCAGCTTGCCGGTAAAACGGATACCAAACTCATTCTTATAGTCGTCGAACTTCCATCCGATGAGATTGTCCTCCAGCGGGCCTTCGCGGAGCAGTTTTTCCCTCGAGAAATCCGGCAGCTTGTCCCATTTCCCAAGATAGAGCTGAAACTTCCCATCGGTCAGTTTCGGTCCTTCCGTCACCACGCGCATCACCCCGTTCATTGCCATTGCATGGCCTGGGAATGTGCAGACATAAGGATACGATCCCAACTCGGCCGGCGCTGTGAAAACGAGCTCCTCCTTTGCATTCGGAGCGACCATCTTTGTCGCGGCGAGCACACGCGGATCGGCGGGAATCCACTGCTTCTCAAGTCCCTTCTCCCCCAGCGCCCATGCGGTTTGCGCGAGCGCCAGTCCGTTGTCATCCGCAGGCTTCGTGACTACCAGATTGTGTGGCATGTTGTCGTCGTTCACGAGTGTGATCCGCACCTTCGCCCCGGGCGGCACGACAATCTCGGGCGTGTCGTATTTCATCTGCGCGGCGAGCGTTTTAATGGTCACCGCTACATCGGCCGCGGCAGCAGCGGACTTGTCCGCAGCAACGAGGCATGCGAAGAGCGAGAAGAGACTGAGAGAGACAGAGGCGTTTTTCATGCGAACCGCGGATAGGACGGAAAAGCGCGCAGCAGTGCCAGCAAATTTTCCCGCTTTCACGCGACGGACCATCCGCGCTAGAAACATCCCATGTCACCTGAAACCCGTCTTGCCGAACTCGCACTCGAACTCCCGCCCGCACCGAAACCGGTCGCCGTTTACAAGCCTGTCGTAGTGACAGGCAATCTCGCCTATGTCTCCGGCCATGGACCGCTCCGCGCGGACAAATCGCTCATCACCGGCGTTGTCGGCGCCGATCTCGATCTCGATGCCGGCAAAGCCGCCGCACGGCAGGTCGGCCTCGCGATCCTCGCGACGCTGCGCGCCCACTTCGGCAGTCTCGACCGCATAAAGCGAATCATCAAAGTGCTCGGCATGGTCAACTCCGCGGCGGACTTTTACGAGCACCCGAAAGTCATCAACGGATGCTCGGAACTCTTCGCAGAGATTTGGGGCGACGACCACGGAATCGGCGCACGCAGCGCAGTCGGCATGGGTCCCCTGCCCGGCAACATCGCAGTGGAAATCGAGGCCATTTTCGAACTGGCGGAATGACGCCGTTCGCCGTCGTAAATGAGGGCGACATCCCCTCGCCTGCGCTGCTCATCTTTTCCGAAAAGGTGGATGCGAATCTCGCGCGGATGCTCGCCATCGCGGGTGGGCCGGACCGCCTCCGACCGCACGTCAAAACCCACAAACTCGGCCCGCTCGTGCAGCGGCAAATCGCGCTGGGAATCACCAGGTTTAAGACAGCGACGCTCGCCGAAGCTGAGATGTGCGCGATGGCCGGGGCTGCCGATGTATTTGTCGCCTACCCGCTCGCCGGGCCTTCCATCGCGCGCCTTTGCGATCTCATCCGGCAATATCCCGCAACGCACTTTTCGGTGCTCGCCGACAGCTCGCAGGCCATCCGCGGATTGAGCGTCGCCGCCCGCGCGGCACGGGTGAAGGTGAGCACGTTTCTCGACATCGATTGCGGGATGCACCGCACCGGCACAAACGTCGAGCGAGCCGCAGTTCTCTATAAACTCATCACGGAAAGCCCCGCGCTCACCGCCGCCGGATTGCATGCGTACGACGGCCACATCCACGACCCTTCGGCGGACATCCGCCGCGCCGAGTGCGAAGCTGCATTTGCGCCGGTGCTGGAACTCCGAAGCAGCCTGGAAGCAGCCGGACTCCCCGTCCCAAAACTCATCGCCGGCGGAACCCCGACATTCCCCTTTCACGCCGCTCACAGCGACCGCGAATGCTCGCCGGGCACCACAGTTCTGTGGGATTTCGGCTACGGCGAGAAGTTCACCGACATGCCTTTTGAGATTGCCGCCGTCCTTCTCACGCGCGTCATCAGCAAGCCGGGAAAGGACCGCCTCACGCTCGACATCGGCTACAAGTCCATCGCCGCCGAAAACCCGCTCGCCATGCGCGTCCGCATCATGCGTGCGCGGCAAGCCATCGAACAAGGAGATGTCGCC
>JANMGP010000055.1:0-2307 GCA_031374705.1 Verrucomicrobiaceae bacterium
CACATCCACGTCGATCTCGTCGCCCTTCGAGAACTCGCCAAGGAGGATCTTCTCCGAGAGGGGGTCCTCGATGTAGCGCTGGATCGCCCGCTTCAGGGGGCGAGCCCCGTACATCTCGTCGAACCCATGCTTGGCCAGGAAGTCGCTTCCCGCCTCGCTGAGCTTGAGCGTCAACTCCTCCTCCGACAACCGGCGCTGGACCTCGCGCAGCATCACCCCGACGATCTTCGCAATGTGATCGCGGCTCAGCTGGTGGAAGACGATCACGTCGTCCAGCCGGTTCAGGAACTCCGGATTGAAGGTGTGCTGGAGTTCCTCCTTCACTTTCTCCGAGATCCGCTCGAAACTGCCACGGCTGTCATTCGTCCCGAATCCGAGTGACTTGCCCTTGGTGATCTCCTTCGCGCCCACGTTGCTGGTCATGATGACCACCGTGTTCTTGAAGTCGATGACGCGGCCGTAGTTGTCGGTCAGGTGGCCCTCATCCAGCACCTGCAGCAGAATGTTGAACACATCCGGATGCGCCTTCTCGATTTCATCGAGCAGAATCACGCTGTACGGCTTGCGACGGATGGCCTTGGTGAGCGTCCCGCTGTCCTCATACCCGACGTAACCCGGGGGTGCACCGATGAGGCGTGACACGGAGAACTTCTCCATGTACTCGCTCATGTCGACCCGGATCAGCGCCGATGCATCGGCGAACAGGAACTTCGCCAGCTGGCGTGCCACTTCGGTTTTGCCGACGCCCGTCGGACCACAGAAGATGAAGCTGCCGATGGGCCGGTTGGGATCCTTGAGGCCAGCGCGGCTGCGACGGATCGAGCGGGCCAGCGACTTGATGGCCTCCTCCTGACCCACCACCTGCGCGTGCATCTCCTCTTCCATCCGGAGCAGGCGCGCCGTTTCGGCTTCCTGCAGCCGCGTGACCGGGATGCCGGTCCAGCGGCTCACGATGAAGGAAATCTCCTCCTCACCGAGCACCGGCCGGAACGACTGGCGCCGCTGCTCCCACTCATCCTGGCGCTGCCGGATCTCGGTTTGCAGCTCGCGCTCGCGATCGCGCAGTGATGCCGCCTTCTCGAAATTCTGATCGCGGACCGCCCCTTCCTTGTCCACGTTCACCTGATCGAGCTGCGCCCGCAGGTCAGCCACATCAGCCGGTGGCACCTGCGCGGCCAGGCGAGCGCGGGCGCCGGCTTCGTCGATCACGTCGATGGCCTTGTCAGGCAGGAAGCGATCGGTGATGTAGCGCTCGGAGAGCTTGGCCGCGGCCACGAGCGTCGAGTCCGGGATCGTCACGCGATGGTGATCCTCGTACTTCTTGCGCAGTCCCTTGAGAATTTCCACCGTTTCGTCCACCGTCGGCGGATCGACGATGACCGTCTGGAAACGCCGCTCGAGCGCACCGTCCTTCTCGATGTACTTCCGGTATTCGTTCAGCGTCGACGCACCCACGCACTGCAGCTCACCGCGTGCCAGCGCCGGCTTCAGCATATTGCTGGCATCGATCGCGCCTTCGGCTGCGCCTGCACCAACCAGCGTGTGCAGCTCGTCGATGAACAGGATCACGTTCTTGTTCTGCGCGATCTCGTTCATCACCGCCTTCAGGCGCTCCTCGAACTGACCGCGATACTTCGTGCCCGCGATGACGGCCGCCATGTCCAGCGACAACACCCGGTTGTCGCGCAGGTTGTCTGGGCAGTTACCGCCCGCGATGAGTTGGGCGAGGCCCTCGACGATGGCCGTCTTGCCCACGCCAGGCTCGCCGATCAGCACGGGGTTGTTCTTCTTGCGGCGCGACAGCACCTCCATCACCCGCTCGATCTCCTTTGCGCGACCAATCGTCGGGTCGAGCGCCCCCTCCGTTGCCAGCGCAGTGAGATCGCGGCAGAAGTGGTCGAGCGCCGGCGTCTTGGACTTCTTCTCCGCCTTCGCCCCGCCCCCGCCAGAGGTGCCGCCGGTGGGCGTGGCACCCGATCCAGCCGCCTGCGCCGTGGGGCTGCTGCTCGGCGGCATCTCGGTGCCGAGCAGACGCAAAGTCTCCGTCCGCGCCGCATCGAGGTTGACGCCGCTGTCAGTCAGGACCTGCGCCGCAATGCCCTTCTCCTCGCGAAGCAAGCCGAGCAGGAGGTGCTCCGTGCCGACGTAGCTGTGGTTGAGTTCGCGCGCCTCACTCATCGCGAGCTCCAGCACTTTCTTGGCCCGCGACGTGTACGGCAGGTCCGGGCCGGTGGCTTGCGCCGCCTTCCCCTTCTTCACCGTGTCCTCGATCTTCTGCTGGATTTCGTCGAGGTCGACGTTGAGGCT
>JANMGP010000057.1:0-16482 GCA_031374705.1 Verrucomicrobiaceae bacterium
GTGCATGAATTCATGGCCAATCACATACAAACGCACCATGAGCGGCGTTCCGCGAATGAGCAGGCTGGAGAAAAAGACGAGCAGCCACGTGCTGCATCCCGCAATCAGCGATACACACTCGTGTGTTTTATAAAACGGGGTACCTTTGTGCCGCATTGTGCCGAAGGTGTGCGTTAGCGCAACGGTCAGCACCCACGCGAAAGGAATGAAGCAGAGCCCGATGATCGCATTGTAAATCCGATGCGGCCAGGGCCGGTGGAAAGCGACAGCGCCGTCATCATCATCTTCAATGAATCCTTCCTCATCGAGATGGCGATCCGCAGCTCCGGCCCGCGCCGCCATCTTCTTCTCGTGAGCGGTCTGAACAGGCAGTCGCATCTGCAGCGGATCATACTGCGGCTTTTTTTTCCTGACGGATTTCTTTCGCGGTTTGCTCAAGGTGTTGGTTGGCATTGACCACACTTCACACCTTTTCGCAATGCCGGAGCGGCCGATCCGCAAAAAGCGAAGCCGCCCGGCGGAAACAAGTCCACCGGGCGGCCGTCTCCTCGGACCGGACACTGGGAAATCTCAGGGGTTCTATTCATGATTCACGCGGCACCTGCCGTTTTTGAGCGGCTGCGTAATTTTTTTGAAAATATGTGCATTTTTTTGGGTGGGTCGTTAAATACTCCGCTCGGATGAAAAATCAGCGTCGTTTCAAATGTCTCGTCCGGTCTGCGCACATGCTGCTGGTTCTTGCGTTTCAGGAAGGCGCTCGTTCTCATGCTGCGATAGTTACTTATGATATCGACGTCTCGTTGAGCGGCCTCGCTCTGTCCGCGACATTCCTAGGCCAGCCAGTCATTCCGCAGGTGGCCGGTTCGTTGTTCGATTTCTGGGAAGGGACGATCACCGGCGATTTGACGAATGGAACGCTGACTTTCAGTGGCGGCAGTTCGGTGGTCGCGATTGCGAATCCGGCCGCGCCCTTTCTACCGCTCGGTCCGGGCATGGATAACTATTCCGGGCAGGTGCCGGCGTTCGGGGCTGTCGCGGCCTACAGGGATTTGGCGTTCGGTTTTACTTCGGGCAGTGTTACCCACGGTGTTGCACCGATGGGCACGAGCACCGTGACGATGCTCTCGGGAAGGTCAGATTATTTTCTGGCACCCGCGACGACTGGAAACTCGATGCTGGCCGGCGATGCGTGGCCGAATCAATCGACCACGCTTGTGAGTATTCAGGAATTGGCCGGGGTGGAAACGCTTCGCCTGCCCGTGCGTTTCACTTTTACCTCCGGGAGCGGACCAACTCAGACCTTTGACGGGACGCTGATCGCGACGCGACCGGTGCCGGAGCCCGCGACCGGTGTGTTGCTTTTTGCCGGGCTGGCGTTTCTTGCTCAGCGTCGCCGCCGTTTACCAGTCGAGCCCCATCGCTGCTAGCTCGCGGCGGAGTTCGGTGAGGTTGTAGAGGTAGGCGTTGTCGGCGTCGTGGAGGATGAGGGTGGTGCCGTCCGGGCTGAACTGAAGCCGGTTTGCGCGGGATGCGGCCGGTTCGAAAGTCGCGACAGTTGCAAGCCGCGCGACGTCGATAAGGTCCACGCGTCGGCCATCCTGGGTTACGGCGAGGAATGCGCCTTCGCCCGAGAATGCCAGCTCACCGGGACCGGTCTCAAGCGGATGGCGCTCGAAGGATTTCAGCGTTTGAAACGTTGATGCATCGAGTAGTTCACAAGATGTGGATGTAGCGAGTGCGAGAATTTTTCCAGAGGGGCTGAACACCAGTTTCGCAGGGCGGGTACCGAGCTTCATGGTCTGCTTGAGCGTGGCAGCGTCGTAAATAGCAGGCGGTGCCTGAGCGTTTGAGACTGCGATCTGGCTGCCGTCCTTGCTCCAGGATAGACCGTTAATCCGCCCCTCTTCGATTTTGACGCTCCGGGTGCCGTCGGGGTTGGCAGGATCGAGGACAACAAAGACGCCTCCAGCGGCCCGGACGGCCAGGAGTTTTCCATCCGGGCTCGTGTCACCGGAATCGCCCGGCTCACACGGAAGTGGGAGTGCTTTGGTGGTGGGCCACCCTACCGAGAGTGCCCCGTCCTGGAGCGCGATCGTGCTGCTGACGAGCCCCTTGCTCCCCACGGCGTGGAGTGTCTTTCCGTCTCTCGAAAAACCGAGCCATCCAAGCTGCCGGTCACCGCCGAAGAGACCGCCAAAGGTCCCGCTTTTCCTGCCGGTTTTCGTATCCCAGAGATCCACTGTGCTGTGCTTGTCACCCATCGCTGCGAGCAGTCGGCCGTCCGGGGAATACGCGGTCACTTCCATCCGATGGCCGCCTGCGTGGATGGGGAGGCAGAGCGCGGTGGGGCGGATGATGGGTCGCGAATGAATCCCGTTGATTCCGGCGAATACGATCCGCTGAGAGTCGTCGCTGAACTGAAGCCCGAATGCATTCGGAACTGAAACGACCCGAAGCAGACCGGCGCTGACGTCCCAAACCTTCGTTCCGTCGTCCGCCGACGCGGTCAGTAGAAGCGATGAATCCTTGGAAAAAGCGATGTTTCCGGGGATGCCGACATGCGCCACACGGATGATCAGCTTATCGGAATTAAAACTGTACATGAGCAGCGTGCCGTCCGTGAGGATGCCTGCGACGAATTTCCCGTTCCCGCTCCAGACGAGCTGCCGGAAAGAAAAATTGTCCGCTGCACTCCCTGGCAGCTCCCTGCCTAGGATTTTAGCTTTCGTTGAAACGCTCCACATAGTCGCGTTACTGGGGCCGATGGAGCCGAATTGTTCTCCGTCCGGATGAATCGCGAAGGCAGTCTGCCTCTGGCTGCGTTCGACCTCTGCCAGCGCCACGCCCGTGGCGCATTCAAAAACTGCCACGCGAGTCCCCATGCAAAGAACCACGCGTTCGTCATTTGCAGAAAATGACGCGGCGGCATCGGAGTCGTTACGGTCAAAGTCCTGGTTCACAGTCGCACGGCCCTCCCGCCAGTCCCAGACCGTCGTCTTTCGCTGCGAGTAAGCGGCGAGGTAGCGCCCGCCGGGGCTCCACTCCAGAGCCCGTCCGTGGGCACCGGAGAACGGAAGGCGGACAACTTCGCTGCCGTCTTTCATCGAAGTGATGACGAGGTTAAAATCGTCCAGCAGCCAGGCGCAGTACTGCCCGTCCGGTGAAGGTCGCGCGCGCAGCGGACGCCGCATATTCGTCGTGAACCCCTTCGTGTTCGGCGCAATCACCGTTTCCGGCCCGAGGTCCGTGAGCGGCAGCAGTGCGAGAGCCTCGTCCCGCAATTCGCGGGAGGGCTTGATTCGCGCCGCTTCGGCGATTGCTGCCAATGCCTCCACACGCCGGCCCGCACGGTCCCCGGCATGCAGCGATTTTGCCTGCGCCAGCCGCGCTGCGGCGAGATTCTCGTTTGCAGAGCGGGCGTTTTCGTCGGCGCGGATGTTTGCCCGGTGGGCCGAAAAGTAGCCGACCAGGGAAAAGGCGGCGACCACCGCCGCAGCCGCACCAAACCACCGCAGGAATCGGAGCCGCCGTTCATTTTCGCGAAGCCTCCGGATGGACTGCCCGCTTTGCAGCAGCACCAGTTCGTCCCTCAGCGCAGCCGCGCTTTCATAGCGCTCTTCGGCGCGACGGGCGCAGGCTCGATTGATGATCAGGTTTAGCTCACGGGCGAGTTCGCCGTCCTTTTCTTCCAGGCCGAACGAGGAAGGAATGTCGGGGAACCGCCGTTGCGAGAAACCTGTCGAGATTTCATAGAGCACCCGTCCGAGGCTGAAGATATCGGCCCGCGCGCTGCCCGGCCCCTCAATCGGCACGTAGCCCTCGGTGCCGACAAAAGAGACCGCGTCCGTCGCCTCCGCCACCAGTCCGATATCCGCGAGCTTCGCGCGACCGTGGATAAAGATGATGTTCGATGGCTTGATATCGCGGTGGATGAGCCCGTGTGCATGCAAGTGGTCCAGCGCCGTCGCGAGTGCCAGGCCCGTTTCCAGGCACTGCCGCGGGGGTAATCGTTTATTTGCCTTCAGTTCGCTCGCCAGCGTCCGCGGCGAATAGGTGGCCGGGTCGATATCCTGGCCGGTGTGCTCATCGTCCCCGAGCTCCATCACGTAGTAAAAGATGCCAGCCGCCGCGTCGCGGCCTACATGGAGGATGTCCACTTGCGACGCGTGCGCCCGGGAGAGCGGCTCAAACTTCCGGATGCCCTCAAATTCCCGTTCATACGGCCGTCCGGAGGAAAAACTCGCCCGCCGCACAATCTTCACCGCCCGCCACGCACCCATGATATTGCGCGCCAGCCACACCTCTCCGTACGCACCACGGCCAATGACTCGCAGCAGGGTGTGATCGGGAATGTGGGCGCTCTCGTAGGTTGACATAAGGATATCCTCAAAAACTATCCGCCTCCGCAATCGCCTGCTTCATCAGTCGCCCGATCCGATATCGGGCCCAGTAAACTTCCATTAGTTTGACTCCCAGGCGGCGCGCCGTTTCGCGAGCCGGGATGCCCTTCAGCACATTCAGTTGGAAGGCCTGAAACTGAACCGGTTCCACTTCCCGCTTGATGTGCTCCTGCGCCATGCGCAGCGCGTGCTCGCGCCACTCCTCGTCCCACGCCCGCTCAAACTCCCAATCCGTCGCGTCCGCTCCAGCTTCGATCTGCGTCGGGTCTGTGACTTCCTCGCGGTTCACGCGCTGGCCTCCGCGAATATACTTCTTCCCGCGCCACACGTTCGCGATTCGCCTGCGAACGATCGTCAGCAGCCAGCTTTTGAAGCGCCCCCGCTTCCGATCGTAGTGAAATGACGGCATCTGCTTCGCAACTTCGACGATTGTATCCTGCACCACATCCTGCGCGTCCTCCTCGGAGAGCCCGGAGCGCAGCGCGACAGCCAGCAGCATCGGGCGGTACAGCGTGTGAAAGTGATGCCAGCCGGCGTGGTCGCGCATATCGCGCAGAGCACTGAGCATCGTAGTGCTCGTCGCGGAAGTTTCTGACGGCTCTGCTGTGGAAGCGGGCATGACAGGCTAACTGTAAAATAGACAGCCCCCGCCAAAGGCGATTTAAATTTTCGATTAAATGACGGGCAAAGCCGGGATGATGCCCCGCGCGCCTTCACCGAGATGCCAAAACACGATTCCTATTTCCGCTGGCACTATGCTGAGGGCGTGCGTTTTTTGCAAAAGGGGGACGCAGTCGGCTCCAAGCCATCACCGTCCCGAAAAACCAAAACGGTCACCGGTGGAGTCACCGGTGACCGTTTTGAAAAACTAACCAGATTTATTTATTGAGCGCGACGACGACGAAGCAGCATCCCAGCACAACCCACGGCTGCGAGTACCGCCACGGATGGTTCCGGCACGGCCTGAACCAAGAAACCACGGACCTCTCCGCCGCCGTTGCTTGTCGTGTGAATATTGATGTAGTATTTCCCGTTTAAGAGGTCGGCTTCCTGCGGTTCTGAAAGTGTGATCGGAGGAGAGGTGAAAGTTCCGCCGGTGGCCAGGTTGGATGAGCGCGTCAGGTTGAACAGTACTCCTGCAGTCTGCATGAAGTCGGCAGTTCCATTGTTGCCATTATTAGTAGCCGTTGGCCCGTGAATGTGGGAGTTGTTCGCCGCAGCGTTAAGGTCGGTGAATCCTTGTGAACTTCCCCAGCCGACATTGAGAGTCAGGAGATTGCTCACATCGTCGTAAAATATGCCGGAACCAATCTCGCCGCCCGAGGCGGTGCTCGGATTGGTGAGCGAAGGTTCGTTGCCGGAAAGCAGGCCGAACCCGGCTGAGCCTCGAATGTCGAGTTGGATTAGGGTTGCGTTCGAGTCGGACGTCGCGAGGCACAGGAGCGCCGGGATCGCGAATTTGATGATGTTCGTGTTCATTGGAGTGTGGTCGGGTAGGTGAATAAGTTGCCGTCGTTCTGCGCGGGAGAACACTCGCAGTTCTAGGCGTTTCGACGGTTAGAAATATTCGGATGAGCAGTCAATAACTTTTTCACTTTTTGCGTTACGCCGCTTAAGTATGAGACAGAAGAATTGAGGTTGGAATGGCAACGGACGGAATCCGGCCGGGCGACACATAGTTGCAGAGCATTCGGTGGGGGTCGAAAATTTCCAACTCAATCTCAGTGAACGTGCAGGTGGGACGGACACATGTAACAGCTCGCGCCGCAATTCGCCGCTTCCGAAGGCGGGACGCCGTCCGACCTCGGTCGCCGGATGCTGCCAACGCCGTATTTGTAGTAATTCGAAGGTGGACGGCGAGGGAAAGCGGCGTATCTTTTCCGCCCAGCTCGCACGATATGTGCGGCGAACTGTTGGTATTTAAGTGCATCCATCCCTGAAACGAACCGCCCTCATCTTATGCTGCCTGTCCGCGGGGCTTGTCCTGTGGTTGCAGTTAAAGCCGTCTGTCCGCGAGGGTCGGCGCGTGGCTTTAGCGAAAGAGACGCCGCCGCAATCGGAGCCGTTCCCGGTGCCATCGCCCGCGGCGGTGCCGGTGTTTGGAAAATCGATCCCGGCGTTTGCGGGCTGGACGGAGCGATTTCTCGCGGCTGCGACCGTCGAGGAAAAACGGGCGCTGCTCGACGAAGGGATCGCCCTCGCGTCGGCACGGCGGATGGAGCTAAAGGCGCTCATTGTCCAGGACCCTCGGCAGGCGCTGGCAGCCGCGGTGCCGCCGGTCGTCCGGCAGAAGCTCCCGCGTCCGGTCGTGGAGCGGCTCGAAGAGCGCGTGAACGAATCCGCATTTTTCGGAGTGCTCGGCGCGTTGCCTGGCGCGGGCTCGGAAGTCGGCGAGCCTATCCGGCGGCATGTGCGGACGGACGATGGTGCGAATTATCGCGCCTTTGTGTTTGGCCGGCGCAACACGCAGCAGACGACGGAGCGTGCAAGCATCGTGGGCATCGCGGTGGATGAGTTTCTCGCTGTGGATGAGAGCCCGCTGCGCGTTGTGGCGGCGGGAGAGATTCCGAATCACCCAAATAATCTCACGCAGCGCCGCCGCGTCACGACGAAGGACGCCGCCGGCTTTTCCGCCGACCGCGTCCTCCGGGAGCAGGCAGGCGCGAAGCCGCTGGTGGACGTGTGCCCGGTCTCGGGTCTCTCGACTGCGCTTCCGGAAAGCAGCGAGCCCATCACTCCGGAACAGCCCGTCGTGGAGGCTGCGGGGAAGTTTCAGTTTCTGTGTTCCGGCGGTCACATCCACGCGTATCGCGACGAACTCATCGCGCGGGAAGGTGCGAATGGCGGACCCGTAAAATCGACGAATCTCCCGACGGCCACGCAGGCCACAGGCTACAAGTCGAATCTGCTAATTCGCGTGGCATTCCCCGAGGCGCGCAAGGAAAGCGTGAGCGAGAAAGAGGGCTATCAGCTCGGCAAGGATGTGGAGGATTGGATGGTGGATTCGAGTTTCGGGAAACTGAGTTTCATCACGACGGTCACGCCCTTGCTCATCCTGCCGCGCTCGGAAGCGTGGTACAAGGATGTGGATACCGGCGGGAGCGCCTACGAAGTGCTGACCGATGCCCGCGTCGCCGCGAAGGTTGCGGGATTTGATCCGGCAAACTTCGATTTCGACACGGTCATCTACACGGGAAGCCCGGGCAGCTTTAGCGGGCAGGCTTACGTCGGCTCGAAGGGCTGCTGGCTGAAGTCCGGCACGGGAGTAGGCGTGGCCTGCCACGAGTACGGCCACAACTTGGGCCTGTGGCACGCGAACTCGTGGAATACGAGCGGCACCTCGATCATCGGCACCGGCACGCATGTGGAATACGGCGACAATTTCGATACGATGGGCTCGGCGAGCGCCGGCGACCTGCAGTTCAACGCGTGCCATAAGAACATCCTCGGTTGGATTACCGACGCTTCGATTCATACGGTTAAGGCGAGCGGCACGTATCGCATTTACCAAATGGATCAGGCGCGGCAGGACCCTGCGTTTCGCTACGCGCTGAAGATCCGCAAGGACAGCGACCGGGAGTACTGGGTGGATCTCCGGCAGCGCTCGTTAAGCAGCAATCGCTGGGTGGCCGGCGGCGTTTTTCTCCACTGGAGCCCGTGGGCACCGAGCGCCGGAGGCTCGCACTTGCTCGATACAACGCCCGGTTCGCCCGACGATAAGATCGATGCGCCCATCGTCATCGGGCGGACATTCAGCGACACGGAAACGGGCATTCACATCACGCCCGTGGCGAAAAATGCGACGTCGCCGCCGAGCTTCGATGTCGTCGTAAACCTCGGCACTTTCCCCGGAAACCAAGCGCCAGTGCTGAGTATCGCCGCCGACCAGCTCGCGGTGACTACAAACGCGACGGTGACTTTTACCGCGACGGCTTCCGACGCCGACGGCGACGCGCTGAGCTACTGGTGGGAGTTCGGCGACAAGAACTTCGCGACGACGAATACCGCCGTTACGACAAAGTCGTGGCCCGCCGCGGGTGACTACGTCGTGCGCTGCGTCGCGAGCGATATGAAAGGCGGCACCACGTCGCGCGCAGTGGTCGTGCGTGTGGGTTCGCCGGCTGTTTTTTCCGTGACGGGAACGATCACGTTGAACGGACTGCCGCTGCCCGACGTACGTGTCCACAATGGCCTGACGACCAGCAGCTACAGAGGCTCGTTCACAAACAGCGACGGCACGTTCGTCATCGCGGGGCTCAACGCGGGCACCTACACCATCGGCGCGGCGCTCTACGGCTACACGTTTGCTCCGACGACGGTTGCGTCGGTGACAGTCGGTCCCGACGCAGTCGTCGATTTCACCGCCACCGAGACACCGCGCCTGAGCATCACCGCAGTGACGCCGGTCGTCGCGGAAGGTGCGAGCGGCATCCTCCGGCTCTCGCGGACCGGCTCCACTACAAGCGCGCTCGCGGTGAACATGCTCCTCCCCGGCGGCTTCGCATCGAAAGGATCGGACTACACACTCGCTACCGACATCGTTTTTGCGAACCCCTTTTACACAGTCTCGATTCCGGCGGGCCAGGCAGGTCTCGATATCGCGTTTGCCGCACAGAATGATACGGGTCAGGAAGGCCCGGAGAACGCGATATTCGAGGTGGTGCCGGGAAGCAATTACGTCATCACGAATAGTTCGGCCGCCATCACCATAGACGACCTGGATACAACCAAGCCACTCGTCCGGCTCACCACGGTTGACAACGATGCAAGCGAGGACGGCGGCACCGGAACGTTTGTGGTCGAGCGCTTCGGCAGCACTTCGGCAGCGCTGAGCGTGACCGTCGCAATCACTGGGCCTGCGACGAACGGAACGGACTACCAAAACATCCCCACGACCATCTCAATTCCTCCGGGACAAAGTCAGGCCGTGGTCACGCTCACGCCGATTGCCGACACCGCGATCGAAGGTCCGGAGACGGCGACGCTCACCATCAGCACTGCGAGTGCGTACATTCGCGCTCCATCGTCGGCGGATTACGCAGGCACCGTCACGATCACCGATGCGCAAACGCCCGTTGTTTCAATCGTCGCGAGTGATGCCGCGGCGTCGGAGGCTGGAAATGATCCCGGTATTTTCGTCATCACGCGCACCGGCAGCACCGCGCAATCGCTGGTCGTGCAACTGGGGCTGACCGGCAGTGCGTTGCAGGGCGTGGATTACGTCACAATTCCGGCGCAGGTCACAATCGCTGCGGGCAGCGACGTTGCCACGGTGGTCGTCACGCCGATCGACGACGGCATCGGCGAGCCTGCGCAGACGGCGCGCCTTTTCGTTCGAGCAAACAACAGCTACACAGTCGGGACACCGGGCGATGCCACCGTCACCATCAATGACAATTCCGATGTGCCCTACGTGACGATCGGCACGACGGCGTCGGCTCTGGAATCCGGCACGAACGGCAGTTTCAAAATCACTACGCTGGGCACGGGGAGCGGAAACATCACGGTGAATTACACAGTGACCGGCACGGCGACAAACGGCACGGACTTTACCAGCCTTCCGGGAACGATCAGCATCGGCAAAAACACCACGGCAAGCATCGCGGTTGTCCCCATCCAGGACACGGACGTGGAAGGTTATGAGACGGTCACCGTTACTCTCGCTCCCGACGCCGCCTACACGCTCGCCGTGGATAATTCCGCTACCCTCAACATCGAGGACGACGAGCTTCCGCAGGTCAACGTCTCCACTACGAACGCCGCGTTCAGCGAGTCTGCGAGCACCGCAAAGTTTTACGTCTCGCGCACGGGCGCAACCACGGCGGCGCTTACGGTAACCTATACGATGTCGGGCACCGCGACGGGTGGGACGGATTACGCGGTGCCGAGCGGCTCCGTCACGATTCCGGCTGGAAAAGCAGGCGCTAATGTGGACATCGGTATCCTCAGTGATTCGCTCCAGGAGGGTACGGAAACGATCATCCTCAGCGTCGCTCCCGGAGCCGAGTACAGCGTGGGAATCAGCAGTGCGACGCAGTACCTCGACGATGCGCAAACGCCGACTATTTCGCTCAGATTCAATCCGAACAGCGCGACCATCTCCGAGGGCGCAGGAACGGCAATAGCGACCGTGACGCTCAGCGCGGCGTCTGCAAATACCGTCACCGTCCAGGCTCTGCTCAATGGCGGGACCGCGCTCGGCAGTCGAATTGACTACACGCTCGGAACGGAACTCGTCACATTTGCACCGGGTGAAACGAGTAAAATCATCAGCATCCCCATCTCCGACGACAACCTTCCGGAGGGAAATGAAACGGTCGTCCTCGCACTCGATAATCCGACCGGCAATTCCCGCCTCAGCAGCACGCCTGCGAACAGCGCTTTTACGCTCACGATCACCGACAACGATACCGCGCCCGTGCCGACCGTGGGCTTTACCAGTAATTCCAGCACCGGCAACGAATCGGTGGCCACGGCGCCGCTTTACGTGACGCTCAGCAGTGCACAGGCCTCGACGGTAACCGTGAATTACGCGGTGACGGGCGGCACAGCTTCCTCGGCTGATTACGGAATCGTCGCGTGGACGCTGACATTTGCTGCGGGAGAAACGGCGAAACTTCTGCCGAATAATATCGTTGATGACGGCGAGCAGGAGTCGAATGAAACCATCATCGTTTCCCTCTCGAATCCCACGGGCGGAGCCGTCCTCAGCGCGAACGCGACTTACACTTACACGATCACGGATAACGACACGATGTCGGTCTCAATCACGGCGACGACTGCGACTGCCGGGGAGCCGGCGACCAATGGCCTGTTTACCATTACCCGCACGGGAGCCACGACGTCGGAGATGGTCGTCAACCTATTGATCACCGGCACCGCGACAGCTGCGAGTGACTACGCCACGATCCCCGCGACCGTGACGTTAGCCGCGGGAGCCACAACGGTCACAATCCCAGTCACGGTGCTCGACGATATTGCAGGCGAAGGAAGCGAGACGGTCATCGTCACGCTCGCAATCGGCAGCTATTCGATCGGTTCCCCGAGCACCGCGACGGTGACCATCACCGACAACGAGCCCGATGTGAGTATCGTCGCCAGCGATGCATCCGCTGCGGAGGCCGGGCTGAATCCCGGCGCAATCGTCATCTCGCGCACCGGTAGTGATGCATCGCAGCTCGTTCTCGACGTGACGATTTCCGGGACTGCGACAGCGGGAGCCGACTACGCGTCCTTTCCACTGCCTATCACTATTCCTGCGGGAAGTTCGTCGGTGACGCGGGCGGTGACTCCTCTCGATGACGCTTTGGCCGAGGGCAATGAGACTGTCATCGTCACACTCAATCCCGCTCCCGGCTACCGCATCAACGGTTCCGCGAATGCGACGGTGACGATTGCGGACAACGATGTGAACAGCCCGCCAACGGTCACCATCGACAGCCCCACAATTAATAGCGTGGTGCTGCCCGCAGGAGTCGGACTGATTCTCGAAGCAACGGTCGGCGATGATGGAAACCCTGCAGGTGGTAATCTCATCACGACTTGGAGCAAAGTGAGCGGCCCCGGAGCGGTGACGTTCGGAAACTCATCGCAGCCGGACACGACCGTGTCCTTCGACGCTCCCGGCACATATCTTGTGCGGCTGTCGGCAAACGACGGAGCGTTGAACGCAACCGCGGATCTCACTGTTACCGTAATTCCATCGGAGCCGGTGTGGACCGGCACAAACATCGCCAGCGCCACGCCCATCGGAAGTTTCATGGAGAACGCAGGCACGTTTACCGTGCAGGGCGGCGGCTCCAACATCAGCGGCACGGCGGATACTTTCTTCTTTGTGAACCGGCAGTTGGTGGGAAACTGCGACTTCCGTGCACGCGTTGTCAGCATGACCGGAGGACAGAGCTCGGCGAAAGCGGGCGTCATGATCCGCCAAACTACCGCAGGCGGCTCCCGCGGCGCATTCATGTCGGCCTTCGGCACGGGCGTAAACTCAAGTTCGTGGCGCACACGCGCGACGGATGCCGCCAGTTGGGTGACCACCAGCAATTCCGGAGCGCCTTCATTCCCGCGGTGGGTTCGGGTCGTCCGAAACGGAAACACTTATACCGGATACACATCGACAGATGGCACCACGTGGACGGCAACAGGCAATCCCGGGACCGTAGTTATGACTGAGCCGATGCTCATCGGCCTTGCCGTCACGTCCAACAATACGAGCGCGCTGTGCACGGCCGTTTTCGAAGACGTGAGCATCACTCCGACATCCAACATCGCGCCATTTGTAAGCGCAGGCCCCGATGGCGCGGCGGTGCTTCCCGAGCCAGTCGCTCTCGGAGGGACTGCGGCAGATGACGGACTGCCCGGTGCTTTCACCACGACGTGGGAAAAATACAGTGGTCCTGGAAGCGTTCAGTTTGCCGATGCGGGCGCTCCTTCGACCACGGCGTATTTTGGCGCGGCCGGCACCTATGTCCTCCGACTGATTGCCGACGATTCGCAGGTGAAAACATTCGACGAAACAACCATCACGCAAAGCGTGCCGCAGGTGAACATCACTGCAAACGCGCCGACAACGACCGAAATAAACGGAGGTGTTGCGGCTTACACGATTACCAGAACTGGTGCCGGGAATTCATCCCTGCCGGTATATTTTAGCGTGGGCGGGACGGCGTCCAATAGCGACTACACGGACGCCAGCGGCGCTCTGCAGAACGGAGCCACGACCATCGACTTTGGCAGCACCAGCGCCGTCGTCAGCTCGAGTGTGATCAAAGATTCCATCGTCGAAGGTACCGAGATGCTTACGCTCACGCTGGTAAGTAATGGCACTTTCAGCGTTGGGCCCAATGCAAGCGCCACCGTGAGCATCCTCGATGCGCCGGTTCTCTCGCTCTCTGCGACGGATTCGAGTGCGACGGAATTCGGGCCCACGTCGGGTATGATCAGCGTCACTCGCAGCGGAGACACCGGCGCCGCGCTCGCATTCACCACCATCACGAGCGGAACGGCAACGGCCGGCGCAGACTATGTGGATCCAGGAACGATGTTCGTGATACCGGCAGGCCAGGCATCGGTGGCAATCCCCATTACCCCACTCGCGGACTCGCTGCCCGAGGGCACTGAGACCGCGACGTTCACTCTTGTCGAAGGAAGTGCATTCGCGGTGTCGAACGCCAGCGCAAACATCGCGATCGAAGACCTCCCGGCAGACGCGTGGCGGCTCGGGAAGTTTGGTGTCGATGCGGTGAACCCTGCGATCTCCGGCGACCTCTCAGACCCGGATGGCGATGGAATTGTAAACCTCCTCGAATACGCACTGGCGCAGGAGCCGCTGCTCAGCGACTACCCGCCGGCGCTGACTTTGGAAGGTGGCGAAATGAGTCTTACGTATCGGCGAAATCTGCTCGCGCCGGACATCGCGTATCTCGTTCAAAAAAGCAGCGATTTCTCCGACTGGCAGCCCGCCACCTCAATCGATGAGGTGCTCTCGGACGATGGCAGTGTGCGGGTGATCCGCGCACGCGTCCCGGTCGGTTCGGACGGCGCTGCTTTCCTGCGGCTGCGAGTGACGCGGCCTTAAACTGTGAGCTTGCTCTAGTCTGAGTGCGGGGGCAGACTATGTGAATGAACACAAACCTCTCCGAATGCCCGTCCTGCAACTCACGCATCATCGTGGTGAACGAACCGCTGCCATCGCTCGACCGCCGCGGCTTCTTGAAAAAATCGGCAGCTGCCGCACTGGCCCTTGCCGCCGCACCGATGGCACGCGCGGCGAAGAGCGAGACGCTCGTCCAGCAGCTCCACAAGAGCCTCACGGAGGAACAACGGAAGGCCGTGTGCTTCGCCTTCAACGACCCGAAGCGCTCGCTGGTGGACAACAACTGGCAGATCGTGCCGCAGACCGTCGGCGGCTTTTTCACCGCCGACCAGCAGGCGCTCATCCGCGATATATTCACCGGCCTCCACTCGCCGGAATACGCCGAGACGGTGATGAAACAGGTCGCGAGCGATTCGGGCAAAGCGGGTTTTGGCGCGAGCAGCGTTGCTCTTTTCGGCGAGCCCGAGAGCGGTAAATTTGAGTTCGTCCTCACCGGACGCCACTGCACGCGGCGTTGCGATGGCGACAGCGTGGAAGGCGCGGCGTTTGGCGGGCCTATTTTCTACGGACACGCCGCGGGCGGCTTCAACGAGGGGCCGGCGCACGAAGGGAACGCCTATTGGTTCCAGGCAAAGCGCGCGAATGAAGTCTTCAAGATGCTCGACGGAAAACAGCGCGAAGCCGCGCTTCTCGACCGCGGCCGCGAAGAGACGAGCGACGACACGGTGAAACTCACAGGAAAGAAAACCGGCCTCGACGGACTGGCGGTTCGCGACATGTCGAAAGACCAGCAGGACGGCGTCCGCGCAGTCATCCGCGACCTGCTCGCCCCGTTCCGCAAAGAGGACGCCGATGAAGCGATGAAGCTGATCGCTTTCGAGGATCTGCACATGGCGTTCTACAAAGCAGGCGACATCGGCAAGGACGGCGTGTGGGACGTCTGGCAGCTCGAAGGGCCCAATATGGTCTGGCACTTCCGCGGATCCCCACACGTGCATGTGTGGGCGAACATTCGTGGGTAGCAGCCGGAAATCTGCGAAAGTTCGGAAGCATGTTTGGCTGTCGGTTACGGCAGTTGTCGTAGCCTGCTTTGCGTATTCCTTGTGGCGGATTTACGACTTGGATTGCGCCGAACAAGAGGCGATTTCGCTAGGGCTCAAGTGGAAGCAAGCCGGTCCGCTTTACAGAATCAAAAAGGATTGGAGGGCTGCGTTTCGGAAGGATACGTGGACATTCGAAGTGCGAACCATCGTTGTTCGCGACGTCGCGGAATTTCAGCTAAACGTTCGACTGATCCGACGCCTTGATCCTCGCGCAATCGTCATTCGTGATGCCAGTGCTTTAACTGATTTGCGATCGTTCGCAGACTTCCCGAAAGTGACGTGGATCACACTTGCGAACTGCGACAACCTCACGGACATTGCGGCTCTCGCCAGCCTGAAAAAGCTGAGCTTTCTTCAACTGAATGGCTGCAAAAAGCTCGGGACTCTCAATGAGTTGAGTCGATTGTCTACAGTCGGAGAACTCCACTTGGCGGACAACTCTTTTATCTCCGATCTAGCTCCGCTCGCTTCCCTTCCGAACTTGAAGCGATTGCTGCTCTTCGGATTTACCGCTGTGACATCGGTCGATTCGCTAAAGAAGCTGCAAGCTGCGGAGTTCATCCAACTCAGCGGGTGCTCCGGCATTTCGAACGAGGCACTCAAAGACCTAAAGGCCGCCCGGCCAGATACAGGAATTGTCCCGCCATAGAACACCTTCTCATACCATCTTCCAAAAACAAATTGACTACGAAGGGCACGAAGGACGCGAAGATGACACGGAAAGGAATCCATCTCCTTCGCGTCCTTCGCCCTTCGTAGTCACCCCCTCGTCGGTCTGATTTTCTTTGCGGGATGGTATCAGCTCTTTTCTAATCGTCATCCTCATCCCGGCCAACGGCCCATTCCGGATACGGGGCGGCGCTGCCTTTCATGGCGTGCCAGAGAATGCGGTTCAGCACGTCCTCGGGGGCTTTGTCCACTTCGCGGAAGTTGAGCGATGCGGATTTCTCGGCGTTGAGCCGAAGGAGTGCGTCTTTGATCATCTCGACAGGTGTGTTCATCTGATCGAGCGGGATGTTTGCGGGCAGCGCTTTGTGTGGCGTGAAGTCCGCCTTTTCCGTGAAGCAATCGGACATCGGCGTGGCGCTGGCGTCGAACTGGTTCATCGGCGGGAGCCCGAGGATTTGCTCGATCGTGCGAATGATGCTGGTCGTGTTGTATTGCGTGCTGATGACCTCGCCGCGCTTCGTGTAGGGGCTGATGCAATAAGCGGTCGTGCGATAGCCGCTGACGTGATCCCAACCGGCTTGAGGGTCGTCTTCGATGGCGAAAATCGCCGTCTCCTTCCAAAATTTGCTGTGCGAGATGGCCTCGACGATCCGGCCGAAAGCGAGGTCATTGTCGGCGAGATACGCGGCGGGTGTCGGCGCAGTCTTGCTGG
>JANMGP010000067.1:0-5700 GCA_031374705.1 Verrucomicrobiaceae bacterium
GGTCTTCTTCACTACAACGCTAAAAACCGCACGCCGCCAGAGAAGCCGCCACCGCGCGGACGGACGCCGTCAGAGAAAAGTTTTTTCGCGCAGGGTGCGAAGTGCGGAACTCGGGTTAATGATTACTTCGGCACTGAATGCAACTTTCCTTTGTCTGCAAGTGACATTGAGAAAGTAACAGCTTTTCAATGTACCTGTCCCAATCTTCCCCGCAACGCGATCCGCCCAGGCAAACCATGCCCTCAGAAAACCTTTCCCTGATCTCAGAAACGAAAAACTTCCCCTCAGAAACGCCGTTCCTGTCCTCACGCGCTGAAAAAATGAACACAGAAAACAAAAACATGATCAAAGCCCCGCCGGAATTGACCACAAGAAATGAAAACCTCCCCTCAAGTTCCGAAGACCTGATCTCAGCAACCGAAAACCTGAGATCAAGAACGCCAAACCTGATCTCAGGAACCGAAAAGATGATCTCAGGAAACGCATTCCTGTCCTCAGGAAATCAAAAAATGTCCTCAGGAAACGCAAATATCTCCTCATCTTTTGAAAAACTGAGTCGTTTTTCCCGGTTTTTGAGGGCGATTTCTTCTCTGTTGATGTAGCTGTTGCCACGGACCCGATCTGAAACGCAGTCTCAGAAGGATAGACGTCCGAGTTCATGTCGGAAAAAACGGACACCGTTTGCGCCGTCTACACACAGGCAACCCGATCGCCCATCGGCTTGTCCAACTCCGCGAAGTTATTGATCGGCGACGCGAATGGATCGAACCCGATGCGGATCAGCCGGGAAGCGAATCCCGGAATATGCGGAATTTTGGATTGTCGCGGACACGGTCAAAGTCGGTGTCCCCATCAAGCTTCGATTTCGCCGCAGCGCTTTCCACCGCCCTCCACCGTTCCAAGGCATTAACGGCAGCTTCCGCATTCCCCCGTAGGCCAGCGAGGCACGAGAGGTTGAACAAGGCACCGGAGTCGTCGGGCTTGATTGTCAGCGCATGCTTAAACTTCTCCTCTGCCTGATCAAAGAGTGCGTCGGCTTCTGCTCCGGTTTTCAGCCTTGCCCACCGCGAAAGCGTATTACCCCAGTTTAAGAGTGCTTCGTATTTGTCCGGCTTGATTGCGAGCGCCTGCTCATACTTTTTCCCGGCCTGTGCAAAGAGTGCTTCGGCTTCCGCTCCGGTTTTCAGCTTTGCCCACTCTCCAAGCGACGAGCCCCAGTTGTTGAGAGTTGTGTGGCTATCCGGCTTGATCGAAAGCGCCTGTTGATACTTTGCCCCTGCCTGAGCAAACAGCGCTTCGGCTTCCCCACCTGTTTTCATCCTTGCCCACTCCAAAAGCGATGTGCCCCAGTTGAAGAACCCACTGTAAAAAATCGGCAGTGCGGCGATCGCCTTCCGATACATGCCATCCATAGATCGGAAAACTTCGGGATTTCCCGCTTTGCGCGCTTCTTCAGTGTCTAGCTCATCTGCCCATGTCAGCCACAAACTTGCTTTTCGCTCGTTCGATGGCGCGAGGGAAATTCGTAGCCTTCGAGTCTGGTCCACGATGTGGGGAGCAACGCCCCTTTTTCTCAGCTCCGATTCGGGCATCTGGAAATCGGATGGGGAACCTTCGAGCGCGATTTTTGCGAGGCGACGGGGCAGCATTGCGGACTCGGTCTCCGTTTCCTCGGAAGACCGGCGGGGACCGAATAATCGTCCGATGCGTGCGTGGAGCTGTTCGCTCGTATCGCCAATCATCGACATAACTAGTTCGGCGAGTTTGGCGTATTCGAGGGCGAGGTATTCGTCGGGATAGATGCGTACGAAGATTGTCTCCATGAGCGCCATTTGGGGGTGATAAGAGAGCTTCACTGGCGCGATCCCGATTGCGTTTTCAAGCACCGCCATCCGCGCTTTTTTATAAGTCATCTCACCCCCGGGTACTGGCGAGGCAACTAGCAGTGTGGGCTTGGGGCCGATTGTGGCGGGGCGCGGCGAATCGAGTTCCGCTTTGTCGTCATCGTCCCACGCGTCCGCATTCGCAGGGCGGGCTTTGGGCTCCAGCCCGATGATACTCAGGAAATGCTTGGTGCCGGCGATGTTTTGGTCGTTCAGCCCGGAGAGGACGATGAGGCGATCCGAGAGCGGCCCGACGCAAAGTCCGCCGATTTCGCTCAGGCCGGTGCGGCTGTCCACGAGGATGTAATCGTAGGCTGTCGGTAGCGGTCCCTCGCCCACTTCCTGCCACGGTTGGTGGAAAGGAAAGCGGTGATTGAGCAGAATGCCGCGAAGGCTGTCGCTCGCGACGGCGATCTTTCCCGCAGAAAGTGTGGAGAGTTCCAGCGCGCTGAGTCGCGAAGTATAGTCGCGGTCCATATCCGCCGCCAATACGTCGAACCGGGCTCTCGGTGCATTTACGAGTGCCGATTCGGCAAACTTGTCTGGCCGGACTGAGCGAAGGAATGCCTCAAACCGGAGCGAAGGCAGGGGCGGAAGCGGTGCATCGGGCTCGGATGACGCACCCCTCGCTGTATCTACGACAAGGGAAAGGAGGTCGATGACATCGCGCTTCCCGTTTTCCGGCACCAGTTCTTCGTTGCGCTGGAGAAATCCACTGGCCCCAGGTGCATCAAGGTCTAGGTCCACGATGAGCACATGCCTGCCCCTCGCGTGGAGGTAGTAGGCCATATTGAGCAGCGCCATGCTCCGTCCTACGCCGCCCTTGTAGCTGTAAAAGGTGAATACCCGCGGCTGAAGGCTCATGCGGCGACAGCAGAATACTGTGACCGCCGGATTGCGATGTTTGTCATCGCGGCAGCGCCGTGGTTGTTCGGGGCGTTGAGTTCAGTTGCGGCGGTTTTCGCGCCAACGAAATCGCTCACCAATTTTCGAAAATCCGCGTGCGGCAGATACCGGGATGCAATATCGCATGTGAACTCGAAGCGCTGGCATTGTTGCAGGCGATCTTCGCAGGCCGCGCGGAGTTTGAGGGGCTCGATATGTGACGGGTTCACGGCTCCCGCCGTGAAGGCGTGCTTCGCCGCTATCGCGTAGTCGCCGTTTTGAAAGCGCTGCCGAGCAAACTCCATATTCGTCGAGAAAATGGACTCAAAGTTTTTCTTTACGACGTTTTTGGGTTCATACCGAGCCTCCCCCTGCTCGTTGACCCAAAGGTCGTGATTGGTCTTCGCTGGAATCGGCGCTTCGAGAGGGGCGAGTTGCTCACGCTCTACCAACTCGCGGTAATCAGCCTCGTTGGATTCGTGGGCGTTGAATAATTCGTCGCCGATCAAGCTAAACGGTGGCAGAAGAATCGCGCCCGAGGTCCGGTCCCTGAAGACAGGAGCGATAATCCGCGGCGCGACAGGCTCTTTTCCCAGCACCGCATTCGTTGCGATGATGTCGAGATGTATGAGCGACCAATGTTTCATGGGACTATGTTGTCTAAAATAAACTGGATGCAGACATTTCTCAAAGTGAAAAAATAATTCCCATCGTCAATCGGAGTGTATCGGACGATTTCGACACCAGAAGCAGATAGCGCGCTCAATTCGGGCGGCACAATCCCCTCCGGGACGAACACCGCCCTGAGGTGGGGCGGTTTGAGGGGAACTCGTCCTGGAATGCGGACTTCAAAGGTCGCAGCCCGGTTGTCACCGCCGGACAGTCCGAAAGGGTGGGGTCTCGGAACTCCGCAGAAACACGAAAAGTCCGCTGGGTTTGCCAAAAATTTATCCGGTGAGCGCGAATGAGTATGAATCACTGCGCCGAGGAGCTTTCGGTAATCCGATACGGGCAATTCATGGTCACGAACACAGGTGGGGCCATCGGGATAATGGGACGGCGGTTTTACGAACTTCGTCGTCGCCAAAGCACCGGAGTCGAATGGCGTGGATATCCCCGCTTGCTGATGGGAGTCCTCAATCGAAGAGAGAAATAAGAAGCCGCATTCCGTTGCGGGATACTCAAAGGCACCCACATAGAGAAAAACATCGTCGGTCGTTTCGAGAATTCGTTCCGCCTCACCGATCTTTGCTCCAATTTGGAACTGCGACAAGAGCGCCTCGCTGGTGAGGATACCCGGTAGTGTATCCAATTTCACTGCATGGGTGAGCGGAGTGATACGCGCCCGATTCTGTGCATCATTCTCCAGCGCTGGTTCGGAAGGACAATGAGCCGAGATCGTCCCCAGCAAGCGGGCAAGATTGGCTCTGCGCTGTTCGATGGTGGCTACTGGCATGGCAATGGCCGGATTGGGTATTCAGTGCATTCGATGGCGTCAATAGTTACATCGCCGCCAGTGACAATCGGCTGTCCAATTTCTGGCAGATACGCGCGACAATTTGACAGACTCAAAGTTGCTCCCCGGGGCGGGGTGAATTTCGGATGTCGAGCCGAGCGAAGCGAGACAGACGACTGAAAGGAGCCCGAAGGGGAGAAACGCGAATCAATTCGGAATGTCGAATTTCTGAGGACCACCGAGCGGGACATCCTGCGCGGGCTGAACCCGGCGAAGAAACCCTGCTTCGACGCCATCGCCGCCGCCCGCGCCACCGCCGCGAACCTCCTTTCCGCCCTCGTCGCCGAACTCACCGTCTGTGGTAATGCTGGCGCACGAACCTGATCCTGCGATTATTTGACAGACTCGAAGTGCATTTCTAAAGAACTTTCTGCGATGGTTCTATCCGGGAGATTTTTTGGAAGCAGGTGTTCAAGCAGCCCGTGAGTCCTGTTAGTTGCTCAACCCATTTCACCACGCCGCGAAATCCAGTAGTGCGGTTTGCGGCTGGCGTGGGCGATGGCGAGAACCCAAAGCGTTTCTTCCCTTACGATGTAGGGGATGTAGTAGGGGAAAACTCGGAGGTTGATCCGGCGGTAGTCGCCGGGGCGAAGGCGGTAGAGTTCGGGGTGACCGGCAATCCATAATACGCACACCGGGTTTTAGTGAAGATGTCGTTCAAGGTTTCGGCGGTTCTTCGCGGACGATGCAGCTTTCTTGCTCTGCGGGGTCGGGTGTGGCGGGGACTCGGGCTAGGATTGCGTCCAGTTTTTCCCAATCCGCGCGGGCGGCGCGTTCGGCGGTGTGTGGCGTGGTCGAGTTGGGCGGCTAGGGCGGTGGCGATGAGGGCATCTACGGTGATGTGCTCGCGCTCGGCGTATTCGCGAGCGTTTTTTGCGAGGCTTTCGGGTAGATGGATTTCGAGTGTCATGGCGCGGTGAGAATAGTGGCGAATTGATGCGGGAGCAAGACTTCGACTCCGATACGGCGGGCGGGCGCGAGGTGTCGGACGTTGTGGGTGACGATGCGACGGGCATCGGAGTCGTAGGCGAGTTCGACAAGCGGTTCGTCGTCCGGGTCGTGTAAAATGGGGACCCACCCTGGCAATAGTTGCCATTCTTCGGCTCGGGCGCAGATGGCGTCGAGAATGGTATCGATGTCCGCGAGACTCAGCCCGAGTTCGGAGGCGTGGGCTTTGAGGATTTCCTCGTATTCGTGAAGCAGGTGGTTGCTCAACATGGCTCGCCAACGGTTTTGCCGTAGTGCGGTGAATACGGTGAATGAACTCCCGAGGCGCGAGCGGAGCGCAGAGAATAGGACGTTGGTATCCATGACTGCGCGGATCATGGGAAATCAGGCGGCGTAGACTTGGGCGGGTGGCAGATGCAGGCGAGTGTCGGGCGGAGGAAAATGTCCGCGAGCACATTGGTATCGAGG
>JANMGP010000076.1:0-70765 GCA_031374705.1 Verrucomicrobiaceae bacterium
GGCGACGATGCGGCGGCTCCTCGTTACATCGAGGCGCGGCTCACGGCGTTTGCGAAGGACGTGCTTTTCAACCCGAAGACGACGACGTGGCAGCTCAGCTACGACGGTCGCAACAAGGAGCCCATCACGCTGCCGGCGAAATTTCCCGTCGTGCTGCTCGAAGGCGCGGACGGCATCGCGGTCGGGCTCTCGACGAAAATTCTGCCGCACAATTTCAACGACCTCTGCCGCGCGGCGATCAATCATCTGCAGGGGAAAAATTTCCGCATCCTCCCGGACTTTCCGACCGGCGGGACGGCGGACTTTTCCGAATACAACGACGGCGAGCGCGGCGGGAAGGTGAAGGTGCGCGCGAGCATCGAGGTGCGCTCGAAGTATCTGCTCGCGGTGACTGAGCTGCCTTACGGCGTTACCACGGAGTCGCTCATCGAGTCCGTGCTCGCGGCGAATGCGAAGGGGAAGATCAAGGTGAAGCATGTGGACGACAACACGGCGGACAAAGTGGAGATTCTCATCCATCTGCCGCAGGGCGCGGAGCCGGAGAAAGTCATCCAGCAGCTCTACGTTTTCACGAGTTGCCAGGTGCAGCTCAATCCGGCTGCGTGCGTCATCGTTCGCAATCCCGAGACGGGCGATGACAAGCCGCACTTCCTCGGCGTGCGCGACATCCTCAAGACCAGCGCGGAGGCGACGAAGGCGCTGCTCAAGCGCGAACTCGAAATCAAACTTGGCGAACTCGAACAGCAGTGGCACTGGGAGTCGCTGGAACGCATTTTCATCGAGGAGCGCATCTACCGGAACATCGAGAAATCGAAGACGTGGGAGAGCGTGCTCGCGGAAATCCGCACGGGGCTGAAGCCGTTTCTAAAGCAGCTCCGCCGCGAGGTCACCGAGGAGGACATCGTGCGGCTCACGGAGATTCGCATCAAGCGCATCTCGGCTTACAATCGGTTCCAAGCCGACGAAGCCATGAAGCGCATCGAGGAGGGAATGAAGGAGACGAAGGCGAACCTCAAGAATCTCACCGGCTACACGGTCGCATGGTTCGAGATGCTCCAACAGAAATACGGCAAGGGCTTCAAGCGCCGCACCAGCTACGACGAGATCGCGCAGATCGACGCCTCCGCCGTGGTCTCCGCCAACCAGCGCCTCTACGTCAATCGCACCGACGGCTTCATCGGGCTGAACTGGCGGCAGCATGAATTCGTCACGGAATGCACCATTCTCGACAGCGTCCTCACGATCATGAAGGACGGCTCGCTGAAGGTCGCGAAAGTCGCCGATAAGATTTTCATGGGCCGCGAAATCATCCACATTTCGATCTGGCCGAAGGACGGAGACACGAACTTCTACACGATGGTCTATCTCGACGGCGAAACCGGCAAGGCGTTCGCGAAGAAATTCCAAATCGGCGGACTTTCCCGCGACAAGCTCTACCAGCTCGCGAAGAGCGAAGAATCGCGCATCATCTATCTGCACGTTGCGGCCACGGAGAAGGAGATGCCCAAGACCCTCCACGTCTCGCTCGACGGACGCAGCGGTGCACGCGTGCGCGAGCTGGATTTCGATCTCGCGGCGCTGCCCGTGAGCGCGCGCACGGCGAAGGGCATCACACTCACGAAATGGACCGTAAAGGATGTGAAAGCGAGATTTGCCAAGTAAGCCGGCTCTGGACCGAAGCGTTTATTCCCCGGCCGAAGCAAACGCCCGCCAATCGATGTCCGGCAGGAAGTTGTCGCGTGTCTCCATGATGGCGAGGGCGCGTTCGTCGATCCGGCGGGCGGTGATTTGGTCGGCGAGGGCGTCGAAGTTGTGGAGGTGAGTGCGCGTGCGGAGCGTGGCGTATTCCCGGGCCGTGCCGGCCCGCATCAGGAATGCCCAGTCGCTGGATTGGGCCAAAAGGAGTTCGCGGGCGAGCTGGCGCAGCGCGCGGTTTTCGAGCGTGGAGATTTCGCGGTTGGTGGAGCGGGCGATGTCGGCCATCCGGCGCTCGGCGGCGTGGAGAAGCGGGTAGATCCAGGAGTTCACGGGATCAAGCCACACGCCCCAGTGCCCGGCGTCGCCCCAGCTCGAAGCGGCGGGCTCGACGAGCTGATGGGTGTCGTAAACGCCGAGGTATGCGGCGGGAGTCGTGAGCGGCACTTCGGCAGAGGCGGCGCATTTTCGCAAAACGGCCTCCAGCCATTGCACGCCCTCGAACCACCAGTGTCCGAAGAGCTCAGCATCAAAGGGCGCAAACACGACCGGCGGCACATCCATGCACTCCCGCAGTTGTCGCAAGCGCGCGGCGCACTCTCCCACAAAATGCGATGCGTGACGCTCCACCGCACGCATCGCGGCGGCTCGATCGTAGAAGTCTTTCGGCTCGCGGCCCGTGATTCGATGCAGCTTCAGCCCGGTGAATTTCCGCGTGCCGCCGGGGAGAAACGGATGCAGCGCGTCGAGCGGCGCATCCCATCCCGCATCGCGATAAAATTCACGGTAATCGACATCGCCCGGATACCCATCGACTGTGCTCCACACCTGCCGGGCCGATTCCCGATCGCGCCCGAACGCTGCCACGCCCGATGGCATGAAGACGGGCGCCCACACCGCATTCCGCGGCCTCGGTGTGGCGCGGACCAGGCCATGGGAATCGAGCGCCGTCCACCGCAGTCCGTGGTCGGCGAGGACGTTATCGAGGCCCGGCGTATAAGCACATTCCGGGAGCCAGAATCCCGCAGGCTCACTGCCAAACATTTCGCGATGGGCGGCGACGCCGAGCCTCACTTGCGCATCGACGGAACCGGGCAGCGCCATAAGCGGTAGAAAGCCGTGCGTCGCTGCACAGGCAACGAGTTCCAGCCCGTGGTCCTGAAGCTTTCCGAGCGCGCCGACGATGTCCCTTTCCACGACATCCTCCCACCATTCGCGAACGCGGAACAGCCACAGCAAATGAAACCGCGCCGCCTCCGCGCCAGGACCCCCGGCCATCCGCCGCGCCTCGCTTTCTGTGAGCGCGATGAGTTGCGCGAGGTGTCGCTCGTATCGCGCGATAAGCAGAGGGTCGCGCAGCATGTGGCCGAGCGTCGGCGTCACGGTCATGGCCAGCCGGAAGGGGACCCCTTCTTCCGCGAGGCGGAAAAGCAAATCGACGAGCGGCAGATACGTCTCCGTGATTGCCTCAAAGAGCCAGTCTTCCTCCAGAAACTGCTCATGCTCCGGATGCCGCACGTACGGCAGATGAGCATGAAGAAGGATTGCGAGCACGGCAGCCGGAAACGTTTTCCCTAGCTCTGCGGCACGATCACTTTCCGCACGAAAACGGCGTCATATCCGGGGACGGATGCCTCGATGACATAAGTCTTCCCGACCGCCATGTTGCGCGTGGAGATTGTCGCCGCATACTCGAGCCGCTCCTTTGGGTTCACCACGAGAAAGCTCGGCTCGCGCTCGATGCGCTGATCGTCCGACCAGCGCTGGACGACTTTCCCGTCCTCCGTTTTCACGAGCACTTCGATGTGCTGGCTCGTGGGAAAGCTCAACTGCAAGGCCCGTTCGGCATTATTGGTGACGCTCACCGTCGCCTCGATTGAGCGGGTGGATGGAAGTCGAACGACATCCGGCTTTATCTCAATGCCCGTCGCAAGCTCGCGGAATTTCGAGGTAGCGGGCTTCGATTTCTTCTTTGAAAACGGCGCGGCTGCGAGGTCTTTCGTGGTTTCCCAGCCTTTGCCGACGCCGGATTTCGTCGCGTCCAGAACACTCCGCGAGCCCTTCTGTGCGCTGGTCCAGGCGCGCTCGAGGAATCCCGGCTTGCGCGCGGGCTCCTGCTTTGGCGGCGTGCTACAGCCCGCGGTGACTGCGGCAAGTGCGATGACAAAATGACGGAAATTCATGAAAGCACTGTGCGCATGGCTCTCGTGGGTTGCAAATCGCTTTTACCCAGCCATGATCTACATTCATGAAACCTACCGCCCGTTTCGCGCTCATTCTGCTTGCCGCCGCGTCCCTCGGGATGTCGAGCAAGCCAAAGGTCACCGTCCGTTTTCACTCCGAGGCCAACCGGAATGACACGAGTAGTTTTGCCGCGCCCGTAAAGCTGGCATATGCACAGCGCGAGGCGCACATCAATCGCGTGCCGGAGTTTTCCGAGCGAAACATCGTAGCCATCTTCCCGTGGAAAACCGCAGATGGCACGTGGGGCTGCGCCTTTAAGCTGAACGAAAGCGGACGCATCCGGCTGGAGACCATCACCAGCGACAATCGCGGCGCGGCCATGGTCGCATTCATCGGGACAAAAGCGGGGATGCACCAGGTCATAGATATGGTCATCGACAAGCCCATCAGCGATGGAATCGTCTCCATGCCGCGCGGGATTACCGACATCGAGATGCTTGTTCTCAAGGGCCAGTTCAGAGTCCTCGGCGAGACAAAGGAAAAGAAAAAGGAAGAGCCGAAACCCCAGGACCAGATGGACTGGCGGATCGACAGGAGTCGCGACGCGCAGCCCAAGCCTTCGCCGCGCGAGCGCAAGCTGCCGCCGCTGCCTGAGGAAGCGCCGCGAAGGATCAAACGCGCCATGCCGGAGCCGGATCTCCCGAAAATCGCGGACTGAGTGACGGGCGCATGCTCACCACGATCAAGATCCGGCATTTCCGTTGTTTTGAGCAGTTCGAGTGGGAGTTCGGGGAAGGCCTGAATTTTATCATCGGCCCAAACGCCCGTGGAAAAACCTCGCTGCTGGAATCCGCGTGCATCTTGCTCCGGTTGCAGTCTCCGCGCGTAGCGTCGCTCGCCCGCGTCGTCCAGCATGCGCGCAGGGGATTCGTGGTGGATGGATTCTTCGACCAGCGGCATCTGCAATTCTACTACAGCCCGCAGAAGAAGAAGCTCGCGCTCGACGGCGTGGAGCAGACCAACGGCAAGGACTGGCTGCAACTCGGACGTGTCGTCTGGTTCGGAAACGAGGACATCGAACTCGTGCGCGGTTCGGCGGACAAGCGGAGGAAGTTCCTCGATTTCATCGCCGCACAGCGCGACGCCGGCTATCGCACTGCGCTTCGTGCCTTTGAGCATGCGCTGCGATCGCGCAATCACCTGCTCAAGCAACCGTCCCAGCGCTGGCGTGAAATCGCCGCATTCGACGGACCGCTCATCCAGCATGGCGAATACGTCCGCACGGTGCGGCACAATCTCCTCGCCGAACTGCTCGCCGACGCCGACGCCGCGCATTTCGCGATCAGCGGCCAGCGCGAAAGCCTGCGGCTGGAGTACGTTCCCGGCGACCAGGGGAACTTCACCGCGGCGCTGCCCGCGGCGAAAATCGAGGACGCACGACTCCGGCAGACGACCGTCGGTCCGCACCGCGACGATGTCCGGTTTTCTCTCAACCAACTGCCCGCTGACGACGCCAGCGAGGGCCAGCAGCGAACGCTTGTCCTCGCATTAAAACTCGGCGCTACACGACTGCTGGAGCGTCACTTTGGAACGCCGCCCCTGCTGCTTCTCGACGATATTTTCGGCGAACTCGACCCCGGTCGCCGCAATGCGCTCCTTGCTTCGCTGCCGTCCGCCGCGCAAAAAATCATCACGACGACGCATCTCGACTGGATGCCCGAGGCATCGGAAGCGCGAGTGCTGAAACTGGACACCGCGGCCTGATGCACCGCATCGCGGATCGTCTCCATGCTTTTCAAATGGACCGGCAATGTCGAGGATGCGGCCGATGAATATCACCACCGCATCCATGAACTTCCGCGCGTTCGCCGCTCTGTTCCTCGCGCTAAACATCGCAGCCGTCGTCGCAGACGGCCCGCGGCCGAGGCTTCAGATCATCAACGGCAGCAGGCAGCCGCTGGAAGTATTCTGGCTGAAGTCCGATACCGAACGCGAGCCCGCAGGCTCGGCGCGCCCGGGACGCGACATGACGATCACCACGACCCTCGGTCATCGGTTCGCGCTCGTGGGACACGAGGATAAATCCGAGATGATGGTGACCAGCCGCGTGCTCATCCAGGGCGCGCGTTTTGCGCCGCCCGACAAGGCCGGTGTGTCGGCGTTTTACACACAGTCTGTTCGCGCTGGAGGTTTCCCCATCGTGGCATCCGCGAAGGTGAGTCCGTATGCGCTCAAGGAGGCGGCATTCCTGGTGGATATGATGCTCGCAAAACGGCCCGACGTCCGCGAGGCCATGATTCAGAGCGGAGCGCGGCTTTGCATAATGGCGTGCAACGAATTCACCACGGACCTGCCGGAATTCGTGAAGCTCGGTGTTTCGCCTGATTCAGAGTTTCCCGGCGTGTCGGCAAAGGATTTCTGGGATGCCCGCGCCCGCGGAACGGGTGGCAGCGAGCGCGATCCGTTTTGCACCTGCGCTGAGGAAAACGTTCTCGGCTACAAGGGCGACCCATATTCCACCGAGTGCATCCTCATCCACGAATTCGCGCACAACATCCACCTCCGCGGAATGAACAATGTGGACCCGACCTTCGACGTCCGGCTCCGCGAAACCTACAACGCCGCGATGAAGGCCGGCCTGTGGAAGGGGAAGTATGCGAGCGTGAATCACCACGAATACTTCGCCGAGGGAGTGCAGTCGTGGTTCGACAACAATCGCGAAAATGATCACGACCACAACCATGTGAATACGCGCGTCGAGTTGATCGAATACGATCCCGGTCTCGCAGCGATGTGCCGCGAGGTCTTCGGCGATACGGAGCTAAAATACACAAAACCCGCGACACGACTGACCGGCCACATGGAAGGCTACGACCCTTCAAAAGCGCCTGCATTTACATGGCCGGAGCATCTAAAAAAGGCCCAGGACGAAATTCACAGGAAGGCTGCCTCCAGGGGCAAGGACGCGAAGTAGGCGAAAAACAAATCGCCATCCGCGAAACGGGCGCTAAGCCTTCTTTCATGCGTAGCATCCTCCTTTTGATTGCCTTCACCGTTGCTGCTTATGCGCAACAGACCATCCGGCTGCCGCTTGGCGGCGGGGTGGAGATGGAACTCGTCCGGGTCGAGCCCGGGAAATTCACGCAGGGCGCGGGCGATTCCGCAGCGCTGGCTGGTGAATTGCAGCGCGAGGTGAATCTCACGCGACCTTTTTATATCGGGAAATTTCCTGTCACTCGCGGGCAGTTTGCGAGATTTGCGGCGGCGACCAATTACCGCACGGAATCGGAGAAAGGTGTGTCCGGCGGTTTCGGATGGGAGGGCGGAAAGCTCGTACAGAAAAAGCAATACACGTGGCGTACGCCGGGATTTCCGCAGACGGACGATCATCCTGTGGTGATGGTCGATTTCGCGGATGCGAAGGCGTTTTGCGCATGGCTTTCGCGCCAGGCGGGCCGTCCTGTTGCCTTGCCGACGGAGGCTCAGTGGGAATACGCAGCGCGCGGCGGCGGAAACGCCGGAGAGGCATGGACGGCTGCAAATTCGCCGACGGGCACGCAGCCGGTCGGCAGGCAAAAAGCGAACGGCTTCGGGCTGCACGACATGCTTGGAAACGCTTGGGAATGGTGCGAAGACTGGTTTGCTCCGTACGGGTCGGGTTCGATTGCGGACCCGGTGCAGACGAATGCGAATCTTTCCGACAAACCTCGGCGCGTCATGCGAGGCGGCGCGTTCAGCCGGCCCGTCGCGGATGCGAGCGTGGCGAAGCGCTACCGCAATGATCCCGGCAGTAGAAATGCCGACAACGGATTCCGGGTGATCGCTTCCGCTGCGGCACCTGTCGCGGCGGCAGTCCCGGCGATCGTTGTTCCTCCGGCACCGACAGTGAATCTCGAACAGCCGCTGCCGCCAAGGCCTGCGCAGCCGGTTTTAGCGCAGGAAATCCCAGGCGCATTGAACGTGCCGGCGGCACCAAGCCATAGCGCGGCGGAGATGCCGGAGCCCGAATCATCACGAAGCGGACGTGGCGGTTTCCTATTTTGGGGCGTACTGGTCGCGGGTGCGTTTATTGTTTGGAAAGTGCTGAAGGGACTTCTTCGCGGCATCAAGGCATCGCCGGTGCGCGACATGCCCATGCCCATGCAGGCTCCCGCCGATGTGCCGGCCGGCAACGGCGGGATGTTCACGATCCGAATCGTGCAGGATGGGTTTTGGATTCGCAGTCGCGTCCCCGTTGGCACGACTTTGCAGGCGCGGTGGATAGGCGCATCAAGCACCCATTCGCGGACGCTGGAATATCGGCCGGGACCGGATGGCCTGTTCGTCTTCACCGGTGGGCAGCCGTCAAATGTGAGCGTGAGTGTGGGCGAAAACTCCGGCGGCGGCGGCATACTGGACACCAGCGGACGGTCGATGGATCTTGGTATCGCGGGCGGTCTGCTCTCGAACCAGCGGTCCACGATCGATGATGATGATGATCGTCGTCGAAATGACGTGCCACCTCCGCCAGAAAAGCGCTTTTCCGGCTTCCCGTCCGCATATTAACCCGTGATCGAAGCATCGGCGGGCGGCCATTTTGATGCCTATGTATTCGGTCCGGATCGCTCCGTAGCGCAGCGCACGATCCGGGCTTTGGAGAATGCCGGTGGAGTGGTGCGGGCTCCCGTGCTTGATTGGGGGAAGCTCGGCGATGCGCTCGCTGCCGCCTCCCGAAATGTGGCGATTGCTCAATGTGGCGCCTGGTTTCCTGCGCGCCGACGCGTTCCGGATTTCCCGGCATCCGGCGAATGGATCGCGGCGGGCGCGTGGACGGGAAATCACGGAGATGCCTGGCGATGGGAGCGTGCATTGGCGCGGTCCGGCGGGCATTTTTCAACGCTTCCATGGTGGGTGAAACGCCCGCCTGCGCCGCCTGCGATGATGCTTTCTCGCGATGCTGCGCGGCGGTTCGGTGCGTTGATCATTGAGCTGCGAAGCGTGGCGAAAGCATGGGAGCGGATGCTGCGTCGGGCCTGGCGGGTCGTTCATCTGGCGGAGTTCGATGCTCGTTCTTCCAGCGGATTGCGGGTGCTGCAAGTTGTCACCAGCATTCAAATCGGCGGCGCTGAACGCGTGGCCCTCGATCTCGCGGACGGGCTCCCTTCACACGGAGTCACGGCTTTGGTGGTGACGCTCGGAAAGCCGCTGCGCGACACATTTCCGGAGCCGCCGGGGCTTGTGGACCTGTCAGAGTTCCGCGGCGATTCTTCGATGCTTGCGGAGGCGGTGAAATGCGCGGCGCTTGAGTTTGGAGCAGACGCTATCCATGCGCATCTCATCCGGGCTGCGGAGGCGCGGGCGATTCGTTTGCTCGGGTTGCCGCTCATTCTCCATGTCCACAATTTCCCCGCGGGATGGCCGCCCGACTACCTTGAGCTTGAACCCGGCGACGCTACCGTGCTCGCGGGTTGCGCGCAGATGGTGGAATCTGAAGTCAGGCGCCTCCTTCCTAAAATGACGGTGCGAACGATTTGGAATGGCATCGCTCCCGCGACGGTTCCACCTGCGCTTCCGCACGACACGTTTACAGTTGTGACGCTTGCAAATCCGCGCGGGCAGAAACGGCTGGAGCGGATTCCGGAGATCGCACGTGTCACCGCCGAACTCCTTGCGCCGCGCCGCGTAAGATTCATCATCGCCGGTTCGAGCGAGCCTTACAGCGCGGATTCGGCGGCCGCGATTTCCGCGCTTGATTCCGCAATCCTCGCGCACAAAGCACAAGCGCTGATCGAGCGGCCGGGGCTCCTGGTCAACCCCGCCGCGCTGCTCGCGGAGGCGGATGCGATGCTGAGCGTGAGCGCATATGAAGGGCTGAGTCTCGCCCATCTCGAAGCGCTCGCCGCGGGAGTTCCACTCGTCGCGACCGATGCCGGCGGAACCCGCGAAATCGCCGCACAATCCGAGGCGGTGACCCTCCTGCCGATCGACGCTCCAGCCGCGGAATTCGCTGCGGAGCTAATCAAATGCCGCAAGGGAAGCGCGAAACTCCCGCCCGGTTTTTCGCGACACAAAATGGCCGCGCGCGCGGCATGGCTCACGGCTGCGACCGTCCGCCGCACTGCCCGGAAAAAGGGAGACGGGCTCTGGCTCATCGCAAATAATTTCTCCACCGGCGGTGCACAATCAAGCGCGCGCAGGCTTCTCGTCGCGCTGCACAAACGCGGGATTCGAGTGCGTGCGGCGGTGATTCAGGAACAGCCGGAATTCCCCACAGTCGGGCGTCGCGCGCTGATGGACGCCGGTGTTCCCGTGCTGGCAGTGCCGCCGGCCGGCGACCGTGCAGTGGAATCTGCCATCGGACCGCTGCTCGATGCGATCGAGAGCGATCCACCGCAGGCGGTGTTTTTTTGGAATCTCATCACAAGCTGGAAAGTCCTCCTCACTGACGCGCTTCTGGACATGCGGGTATTCGACATCAGCCCCGGGGAGATGCTCTTTTCCTCGCTCTTGCGCTTTTTCGAAAACCCGCCTGCCGGTCTGCCATATCGATGTGCAAGCGACTACGGCATGCGGCTGTCCGGCATTGTCGTGAAATATCACGCAGAAGCTGCGCGCGCTGCCGCGCTGGGCTGTCCGGTGAGTGTGATTCGCAATGGAGTCCCGCTCGGAGAGGTGGCGGAACGACGGAAAAAAGGACGGCTCGTGCTCGGAACTGCGGCCCGCCTTTCGCCGGACAAAAAGCTGGATGACCTCCTCGCTTCGGTCCGGCTGGCTGCGCCCAAGCTGCCGCCGTTTGTGCTGCGGATCGCGGGCGGAGCGGAGCGCGATTTTCCCCATTATGGCAATGAGTTGAAGAGGCTCGCGCAAGGAATGCCCGTGGAATGGATTGGCGAGCTGCCTGACACTGGCGCATTTTTGGCAGAGCTCGACATCTTCCTGATGATCTCGGAGCCGGCGGGCTGTCCAAATGCGACTCTGGAGGCGGGTGCGTGCGGCCTTCCAGTCATCGCCACCGACCATGGCGGCGCACGCGAGCAGGTGATTGACGGCGCCACTGGCCGCCTCGTGTCGCGGGGAGATGCGCATGCGTTTGCAGCGGCGCTCGTGGAACTGGCCTGCTCGGCAGAATTGCGCGCCGCGATGGGCCGTGCGGCGCGTGACCATGTGACGAAGGAATTTTCGATGGCCGGAATGGCCGAACAGTATTTGGCGCTGATTCACGGTGACATTTCCGTCAGTAGCGAGCACATTTTTTCACACAAACTGTGACGATTATATTGCGGCAGGATTAATTTTTATCGCGCTCAAATTCGGTGCGGGAGATCGGTCAATTTGAGGGTAATTCAATCATTCTCAGCGGCTTCCCGCCCTTCCATACTCTGATTCTGGAGCGAAAATCCCAAACTTTTTCAAAACGAGGGGGTTGCAGGAGTAGGCTGACTGCGCCATCTTAGCGCTCATGAAATTTTCATCACTCCTGTTTCTGGCACTCGCTGCCGCACTTGTATCGTGCGGAAAGCAGGAGACGACTATCATCGAATCAACGCCCCAGCGTACGCCGGACGCTCCGTCAACTCCGGCCGAAGGAGCGCCCGCCAAAGCCGCTTCCAAACTCCCGACTGCGGACGACGAACAACTCGCGGCGTGGTGGAAAAAATACAACCTCAATCCGGACGATCCCGCACAACTCGTCGCGGATTCTGACGGCGACGGGTACTCGAACCGCGAGGAGTTTCTCGCAGACACAAATCCGCGCGACCCGAATTCGCTGCCCGGCGTGATGGAGGGCGTCGCGATGAAATCGATGGTCGAAGTGCCCGTGCCGATGATCCTCCGCGAGGTCGCGAAAGACAGCGGAAAGGCGGTTATCCAGCATACGGACGGGGGCCAGGAAACCATCACGGAAGGCGCAACTCCGAAGGGCACTGCGTTTCGCGTGAAGGCCGTGAAATACCTGATGAAAATGGACAAGCACGGCGTGTACACCGACATGTCGCAGGTGACGCTCGAGAATCCCGCGAGTAAAGAAACCGTCTTCCTCATCCGCGATCTTCCGGCGCGCAGCAGCGAGACCCACGCGGTCATCGTGGGCGCGGACGGCAAGGAGCAAAGCATACATTTCGACGAGATATTCACCATCGCCGCCTACCCCGGCAAACAGTTCAAGGTCATTGACCTCCGGGCCGATCAAGTCGTCGTGCAGCAGGTCGGGGGCAAGGACGTGCTCACCATTCCCAAACGCTGATGGGCATTACCTTTCATCCAGTCGCGCCGAGTGATGTGCAGCGCTTTTTGTTCGATGTGGCCGACCACCTCCCGCTGGCGGCCACCCGGGCAACGGACCTGCTGCCTGCGGAGCACGAAAAGAAAAAGGTATCCAACCTGTATGGTGAGTTTCTGATCTGGCGCGCGGAGGTTCCGCGTCGTGAAGGACTCGGCGAGATTTCATTCGCCGGCACGTATGGCCGCACCATGGCAATCATCGCGGGCTTCAGGCATCCATACTGGTTTGCGGGCGAATCAAGTCTGAGCCAGCTCGCCGCCCACGACGGCGCAATCGCGCGACTTTTCACACCGCTCGGCAAATGCGGCACCGGACGGCTGAATACCGTGCCGGATCGCTCCAAAGGCTTGCTCGCCGACCGCGAGGCCGGGAGCGGCATCATCACCGACCTGGCGGCGCTGAAGCGCGAAGTTGCAAGGCTCAGGAAGGTGCGGACCCGCTCGCGCCTGCTCGGGCTGAGAAAAGAAACGCGGCCCGGGCTGCTCGACGAGTTGTTTGCTCCGGAATCGATTGATGCGCTGAACCGCGCAATCGCCTACGCTGAGTCGCGCGGCATGGCCCTGATGGAGGCGTCCGGGATCGCGGCACCGGGCTTTAGCGGAGCATCGCGCTATTCCAACCTCCGGGCTCACGCGATCGGCGCGGTCGAGGATTCCTCGCTCCCGCCGCCGATTCCCGGCGAGGAGCCGCTGTCTCCGCCCATCCCTTTTATCGCGCCGCAGTCGCCGAAAATCACGCATCTCCCGATTTCAAATGCCGCGAGCCTTTTCGATGTGCATGAGGAGACGACGGAAGGCGGATTATTTTCGGGAAAGGAACGCCTCATCGCCAGGCTCGGCTTCGCGCTCAACGAGCCGCCACATGACAAAGTCCGGCGTTTTCTCGATCGCGTCACGATTTGGAAGACGAAGCATGGCAAGCGTTGCGCTGAGATTTCCGTTACGTGCTTTGCGCCGACGATGGCCGAGGAGCCGATTTTCGAACAGTTCCAGGAGGCCCTCACAAACGACTATGGCCTGATGCAGTTTGTGAACGCGCTTGGAGCGATGACGCTGACTTTCGCGCGACCGGATGGCGAGTCGCGCCGCCTCGTGTGGGGCGCGGATGAGACGGGACGGCGGACATTTCTCGCGGAAGTTGCGGCGTAATGCGTTTTGCACGGTCCATTATTGTCCGTCTGGTCGCGCTGGGGCTGTTGGTGCTGGGATTGAATGGACTGGAAAGAAGCCAGTTCACACGGAGCTACGTGCAGGTGGTGACCATTACCTTTCAGACTGCGTCGGCGACGGACCTTGAAGGTATTTTTGATGAGGCTAAACGCTCGTTCGGGGACGCTGCGATTAGCAGGATTGATAGCAATGGAATCAACCAGCTTGGAGTCGAGATAACCGGTCGCTCGTGGCAGGAGACGAATGAAGAGAGCAGCCGGTTTCAAAATGCAGTGAGTAAGGCGGCGACTGCACGGAATCTGTCGATCACAAACACCGGTTCGAGTGGTGGTGGTCGCATTTCGAGGGATTCGCGTAACGAGCGGTACCGATTTCTTGTGTATGTCGGCGTGACGATGCTGGGCGCGGCCATGCTGATCCTCTCGCTTCGGATTTTCGGCGGCGGAAGACCGCCTGAGTACCCGGTTCCCGATACACGATCGGCGTGAGGACCGATTACTTTTTCCCGCGGTAGGCTTGCGCGAGGAGCGTCATCGGGTGCGCGATTTCCACTTCGTTCCCGTGTTTGCGCACGCCAAATTCGAGCTGCACGGAACAGCCGGGGTTTCCGTTCGCGACGACGGTGGCTTTTGTTTTGGCGATGTTCCCCATTTTGCGCTCTAGGAGCTTCATGCTCATTTCGGGCTGCGTGATGTTGTAAACGCCCGCGCTTCCGCAGCACCAGGAGCTTTCCGGGAGTTCGACGAGCTTCACACCGGCAATCATTTTCAGCAGGTCGCGCGGCTGCCTGGTGACCTTCTGCCCGTGGCAAAGATGGCAGCTTTCGTGGTAGGTGATTTCCAGCGGTTTTCCGTCAGCCTCCGCGAGGGAATGCGTGGGCTTCACGAGCCCGAGGGTGAAAAGAAACTCATGGATGTCCTTCACCTTCGCCGACCACTGCACAGCGCGTTCGGCGTAGCCCGCGTCGTTGTGAAGGAGATGGTCGTAGTGTTTCAGGTGCGAGCCACAGCCGCCTGCATTCGTGATAATCGCGTCGAGTTCCTTGAGCGAGCCGGCGCTGCGTTCCATGGCGTCGATATTGCGCCGCGCCATTTCACGGGCGATTTCAATTTCGCCGTTGTGTCCGTGCAGCGAGCCGCAGCAATGCTGCATGCGCGGCGTGATGACTTCGCAGCCGTTGGCGAGGAGGACGTCCACGGTGTCGCGGTTCACATGGGAATACGTGAGGTCCTGTACGCAGCCGGTGAGCATGCCGACGCGGGCGCGGGCTTTCTCCTGCGGCGTCTCGACTTCGCCGATCAGTGCATCGGAAAAATCGGCCCGGATGCGAGGCGCGAGCGGCTCGAGTTCTTGAAGGTTTTTGGGCGCGAGATTGATGAGGCCGAGCTTGCGTACGACGAACTCCATCCCGCTTGCCTGATAAATCCGCATCGCCCGCCCGATGAGACGCAGTAGCCATGGACGCGTGAAAACTCCCCGGAGCAACACACCGCGAATCAGCGACCGTTTTTCAGTATTCAAAACACCCGCGCGCTCGATGTCGGCACGTGCTTCCTCAAACATCCGTGTGTAGTCCACGCCCGCCGGGCACGCCGTTTCGCAGGCGAGACAGCCGAGGCAAAAATACATCTCCTCCGAAAAGGTCGTCGTGATGTCCAGATTGCCTTCCGCGACATTTTTCATGAGCTGGATGCGGCCACGCGGGCTATGGCGCTCAAGCTTCGTCTCGTCGTAAGTCGGGCAAGTGGGCAGGCAAAGGCCACAGTGAATGCATTGCGAGAGCACCCCGAAATCCAGGTCCTTCAAGTAAATCGGCCTGGCACCCGGCGAAGGCGGCAGCGGCGTTTCGATCGTTGGCGAATGCATCGTTCGTTATTGGTGGGGAGAAACGGCAGGCGGCAGCAAGCGCAATCCTTTGAAAGATTGGCTTCGTGCCGGCAGCGCTATTTTCGGAACGATTGAATCCACATTTGTACACCGAAGATGATGATCGCCGTTGCGAAAAAACGCTTCAGCGTGGTGTCCGAAAGCGCCTTCAGCCAGTCTGCCGCGAACCAGCCCACCAGCGCGCCTGCCGCACCGGCGGTGAGTGCGACTTTCCAGTCGATGAAGCCGTTCACATGGTTCTTCGCCGTTGTGAATGTCGCGGTAAGAACGATCGCGGCGAGCGAGGTCGCGACCGCCGTCTTTTGCCCCATCTTCAGGAGCAGTACAAAAAAGGGCACCATCACGACGCCGCCGCCGACACCGCAGAGTGCCGCCATGACGCCGCCGACCGCACCGATGAGCAGAGCAATAATTACGTTCATGCGTTCCTTCTGCATTCCGCCGACTGGCTGAGAAAGCTGAAAGTGCATTGCCTCTGCGGCAGGCTTCGGGCATGAAGTGAGCCGAATGCCAAAGCACATCGACCCACGCGACCGACTCATTTTCGCCCTCGACGTTCCCTCCATTGAAGACGCCCGCGCTTGGGTGGACCGGCTCGGCGACTCCGTGACCTTCTACAAGCTCGGCCTCGAATTCTGCATGGGCGGGCACTACTTTGAGCTGCTCGACGAGCTCCGCGCCCGCGGCAAAAAAATCTTCGCTGACATCAAGTTCTACGACGTGCCCGCCACCGTGCGCGGTGCAGTCGCAAACCTCGCCCGCAGCGGCGCAACCTTTTGCACGCTCCACGGTGTCTCGTCGATTTACGCCGGAGCCGTGCCGGTTAAAGGCGACATGAAACTGCTCGCCGTCACGGTCCTCACCAGCATGGACAAAGACGACATCGCCGAGCTTGGCTGGAGTGGTCCCGTGGAGGAACTCGTCTCGATGCGCGCAAAAAAAGCGATTGCCTCCGGCATCGACGGCCTCATTTGCTCCGGCCTTGAAGCCGCCCGCCTCCGCGCCGAACTCGGCGACGGCCCGCTTATCATCACCCCGGGCATCCGCGCCGCGAGTGAGAAGGGGAGTGACGACCAAAAACGCACGATGACGTTGGCGCAGGCCTTCGAAGCCGGGGCCGACCACATCGTCGTAGGGCGCCCCATCCGCAACGCGCCCGATCCCCGCGCCGCGGCAGAAGCCATGCAGGCGGAGATCGCGGATTTTTTCAGCAAGTAAGCGACTCGATAAACGGACGGTCCGTTTCCACCGGACGCCGAGCGCGACCCGGCTTTTCCCACGCTTCAGGCAAAAGCGTTCACAGGGCGACGGCGAAACGAATGTGAGAAATGCAGGCTACCGGGGAGCCGGGTCCGCTGCTACGAGTACCTTCCTCAACGCCTCCAAATGCGCGGGTTCGGTGAATCGATTGACGAAGAGTTCGCGCAGACTGGTCCCGTCTTCCGCCATGGCTGGAAGGAGCGCTGCTGCGATACTCGCAGGCGAACGCACGGGGACATAGCCCGGGTAGTCCGCTGAAAGGAGTTCTGGAATGGCCCGCCAACGTGTGGTGACGACTGTCATGCCGGCGGCCATGGCTTCCACGACGACGAGGCCGAAGCTTTCGGCGTGATAGTACGTTGGGAAACAGAGGCAGTCGCAGTCGCGGAGAAGCCCGGTCTTTTTTTCTCCGGCGACGAAGCCTGCGTAATCGACGTCATCGGCGATGTCGGGTTGTGCGATTCGCGCTTTGAATTCGCGCTCTTCGGCAGCGTGGATGAATGCGCCGGCCACAGTAAGGTGGATGGAGATGGGGGATTCCTTTTCGCGCAGCGATGCGTTGGCGCGTGCGACACCGTCGAGCGTGTCGAAGATGCCTTTTTCCCGAATGCAATGGGCGATGTAGAGCACTCGGAATGTGGCGGTGCCGCGCTGGCCGGCGATGAGAGCTTTGCGCGCGGCGAGTCGTGCCCGGCGTCCAGGCAGCACGGACGTCTCGAAATCCGGAAATGGATCGGGGATACCGTTGGGGACGATTTCCACATTGTCGCTCAGCGTCCAGAGAGCGTCGCGCATGCTCGGGATGGCGAGCGCGATGCCGAGCGCGGGCCGGCCCATGAGCAATCGAGTGATGATCCGCTCGAACCAGCGCCCTTCTTTCCTCAGCCAGTCGCCGACTCCGACGGCGTGCCAGTGGTGGATAAAGCTGCGGAAAAACGGGCGGCATAGGAGCATGACGATCCAGTCGCGGTAAAGGGCGGCGCGTTTGCCGGGCGCGGGGACGTAGTAAAAGTTGCGCACACTGTGGCGGAATCTGCACCAGATGGCTTCGAGGCAGAAGCGCAGGAGCGTGAGGAGTTTTCCGATCCGGAAGCTGCCGATGTCTTCCATGTTGTCGGAGACCTGCGCGTTGACATGGTAGCATTGCACGGGGCCTTCGTGGGGGCCGTTTTTGCGGCAGTCGCCGCCGAGTCCGTCCAGCATGAGCTTCACCATGTAGCTCTGGCCATGGTGTGGCGGCGGGATGTGGGCGAAGACGAGAAGTTTCATCGGCTGCGGGGAAGGTTCATGATTTGTCGTCCGTCGTCCAATCCGCAATTTTTGGATGTTCGTTTCTTGAAGGATGCGGGATGGTGAGGGCGTGCGTTTTTCTATTGTTACACCCAGTTTTCGGCAGCTCGATTTGCTGCGGCTTTGTGTGCGCTCGATTGTGGATCAGGGTGTGGAGGTGGAGCACATCATTCAGGATGCGGGCACAGGGTCCGAGCTGGAAGAGTGGGTGCGCACCGGGACGGGCTCGCAGCTTATCGTGGAAAAGGATGACGGGATTTACGATGCGCTGAATCGCGGGTTTGCGCGGACTTCAGGGGATGTCATGGCGTGGTTGAATTGCGACGAGCAGTATCTGCCCGGCGCGCTGGCGGCGGTGGAGGCGGAGTTTGCGGCGCGTCCGGAGCTTGATGTTTTGCTGGCAGACAATCTCATCGTGGACAATGCAGGGAAGTATCTCGCGCATCGGTTCTCGCTTGTGCCGGAGCAGAGCCAGTGCTGGTGGCGGTTTCCGGTGTCGAGCTGCGCGTTGTTTTTCCGGAGACGGGTGTGGCAGCCTTTTGATACGCGGTGGAAGTCTTCGGGCGACTGGTGGTGGTTTATGGCGATGCTGCGAGGCGGAGCGAAAGTGGGTGTGCTCCGGCGGTTTGTCGCGACGTTTGGCGAGACGGGGAGGAATGTCGGTCTGTCGCCAGTCACGGGGTCGGAACAGGCGGCGATCGCAGCGGCGCGTCCGTGTTGGTTGGGCGTTCTCGGACCCGTCATCCTGGCGCGGCACAAAGCACGGATGCTCGCAAGCGGCGTGAATCGCGTGCAGCCGTTTGACTACGAGGTTTTCACGCGCGAAGGCGATGGGCGTCAGCGCTTTCACGTTGCGAGTCCCACGGCAAAATGGCGGCGTTGATCAGCCGGGTCTTGAGAGTTTGTTGGCACAGGTGGTTCTTGCTTTCGCCTTTGCCGCAATTTTAACTTACGCGTCCGAATGCGCTCTCTGAATAACCTTTCTTACTCATGAACAGACTTCTCGCCCGGATGCTCGTTGCGACAACGCTCATGACTTTCACGACGGCGCAGGAAAAGCCGGCGGAAAAGTCGCCGGCGCAACTGCTTAACGAAGCCATTTGGTGGCCGGGAGATTTTAGCCAGATTTGCAGGGGAGACGGGTCCGAAGGGCCTTTTTTCAGCCCGTCGATTCCAGGATACGGGACGGTCATTCCCGAGGATTATTTTCTTTCCGCCGACACTATCGCGAAGCTCCGGGAAAAGCGCGATGAAGTGGTGTATGAGATCGAAAGCCGGTTGAAGTCGTTTGACTGGCGAAAGCCGCCGAAAGCGCCCGTCGTATCCGCCGATGTGCTTGAGATTGCAAAAAAACAACTCGCGCCGTGGTCGCCTGCGAAACTCAAGGCCGCGGCAACCGCGAAGCCGCGAATGGTGGATCTCAGTGGCGGTATCAAGGTGCCTGTGCCTGATGTTCCACCAGCCGGCCCGGGACCCTGGAAGCGACAGAACCCGATGGCCTTCGGTTCCGCGATGCTCCGAATTATCGAAGCGCTCGACGCTGTGGAGGTCCTGCCTGAATTGCTCCGACTCGAAGGGGAGCTACATGCGATTAATGAAAAGACTACGGACGCTGCCGAACAGGCGGCCTTGGGCAACTCGATCTCCGGTGTTCGCAGGCCTCCCGTGCCGCCGTCCGTCTTTGTGCCTGCAATTGAAATCAGTGGGTCGGCAGTTTATGAGGAGAGAGGAGAGGAATGGAGCAGGCTCGGAAGGCCGGAAAAATCCAAGTGGCTCGAATGGAAGGCGCGGGTTTTTAACAACCTCGTCTTCGAGCGCGAAATCCTTGGAGTGTGCCTCGGCATGCTGGAGCGCAAAGGCTATAAGCCGCTCGACGAATCGCGTGTGGGACGGCTGCGGAAAATCGGCCTCCGCCGCGATGGCCTCCGAACCATGGACGCACTTTCTATCACCGGCGAGGAGGGGCTCAAAGCAAATCCCAAGGTATCACATTTGAAATGGAACGCTGAGCTCCGCGTGCCACTTTCGGGTGATGAAGTCGTTCCCATCCCTTGGAGCGACGGAATCCGAAACGAAGCGCGCTGGTTAATCGAGGCTTTCATTCTCGGGAAAGAGTTTACGGTCAAAACGGACGTCGCGAAACTATTGGAGGATGTCATCCGAATGCCCGGAAGCTGGAGCCAGATGTGCGCTTCTCCTCCACCGGTCCCGCTTGATGTCCCGATGCCTGTGGAGACATTTCTCATTAGACGGCATTTCAACATCAATCCCGAAAATGATGAGCGTCTCATGGCCTGTAGGAATGAAGTAGTCCCGGTGCTGAAGACTCGTCTAGGTGAGCTCAAGCTGGAGCCGCCGCCGAAACGGGAAAGAACTTTCGGCGCGGTGATGCCAAGCAAACAAACGGCGGAAGCGTACGGCCCGATCATCTTCCAAATCGTTTCGGTATTGAACGCGATTGAGTGTCTTCCTGAACTGCTGGCCATTGAACAGAAACTTGCCGGTATCATAGAGAGGGGAGGTGCTGACAAGAATGCACCGGTTCCGGAACTCGATCTGGATTCTGGGACTTCCCGGATGATCCGTTTTGAAGCGCCAGTGAAAGAGTGGGAGCGATTGCGCGCCGACTATTCCTGTCGAATCGTCCAGCGAGAGATTCTCGGCCTGATTAAGACTCTGCTCATCCAAGAGGAACATGCTCCAATGCAGAACTCCGCATTCGTCGCAGCGCAACTACGGGAAGGACGGAAGCAACTGGAGGAACAAGCTGCGAATGTGAAATCTGAAAAAGATATTCCATGGCGTTTGGAAAAACTCGTGGTCTGGAATCCGAAAATGCACAAAGCCGTTCCGAAGGATGGTGCCGCGCTGCACGTAACAATCCCGTACACGCCCGAAATCCGCGCCGAGATTCGCAAGATTGCCGAGGAGTTCCTAAGATCTGTCCCGCCCGAAAAATGGAAGGCTGGCGACGCAATTCACCTTCCGTGGTTCGACAAGGAATGAAGCGGCTTCCGTTCATTCTTGCGGCCATTTCCCTCCATGCAGCACCGCCGGATAAACGCGATGGGCCGAACGGGCACAAAATCGTCCCGGTCGCCGCGGGCGAGTATGCGGTCGGCGCTGAAGATTCGCCCCGTAATCCTGCGCGCCGTGTGAAGGTTTCGGCCTTTGGTATTGCCGACACGGAAACGACAAACGAGCAGTTCGCGGCGTTCGTTGCTGTGACAGGATACGTCACCGACGCCGAACGCAATGGCTTTGGCAAAGTCGCTGTCGAGGGCATGGCTGAATGGAAATGGGATCAGGTGAAGGGTGCGCACTGGCGGAAGCCGATGGGCGGGCGCGGACCCGGCTGGGAGGAGCTTCTCAAGCATCCGGTGACGCAGATCAGCGGAGCGGACGCGGCGGCGTATTGCGAGTGGCTCGGAGTCCGGTTGCCGACTCTCGATGAATGGGAAGTCGCCGCTCGCGCCGGAAGTGCAGCGCGCTACCCTTGGGGAGATAAATACGACCCGAAACGTGCGAATACTTGGAACGGTGAAATGCATCTCCGCAACACACGGGAGGATGGTTTCGTTTACACCGCGCCAGTGCGCTCCTACCCGGCTAACGCGTGGGGCTTGTACGATGTGATCGGCAATGTGTTCGAGTACTGCGCCGATTTTCCAGCCGGCGAAAAGCCGGACGCCGCGATGCACCTCATCGCGGGTCGTGGCGGATCGTGGTGGTGTTCATTCAACACATGCAGCTACTTCAATCTCGTGGACATCGGCGAGATGGTCCGCCACGGGACGCTTTCGAATCAGGGCTTCCGAATCGCGGTGGACGCAGCGAAGTATCGAAAGTCGAAGTCTGCGGGAACCAATCAAAAGAAACGTGGAGCCGCCCGGTAGATTAGGTCAGCCGATGTTTTCCGCGCCGAAGTATGGACGCAGCGCTTCGGGGATTGCGATCGTTCCGTCGGCTTGCTGGTAATTCTCCAGCAGTGCGACGTAAAGGCGCGCGAGTGCGGTGCCGCTTCCGTTGAGCGTGTGGCAGAAGTGGTTTTTGCCGTCCTCGCCCTTGTAGCGGAGCGCCATGCGGCGGGCCTGGTAGTCACCGAAATTCGAGCAGCTCGATACTTCGAGGTAGCCGCCCTGGCCGGGGGCCCAGACTTCGATGTCGTAGGTTTTCGCCGAGCCAAATCCGATGTCGCCGGTGCAGAGTTCGATGATGCGGTAGTGAAGGCCGAGTTTTTGCAGGATGCGTTCGGCGTCCGCCGTGAGCGATTCGAGTTCGGCCATGCTCTGGTCGGGGTGACAAATTTTGACGAGTTCCACTTTGTCAAACTGGTGCATGCGAATGAGGCCGCGCGTGCCCAGGCCCGCAGCACCGGCCTCGCGGCGGAAGCACGGTGTGTAGGCTGCGTATTTGATCGGGAGCTGGTCGGCGCGCAGGATTTCCTCACGGTGGAGATTGGTGACGGGGACTTCGGCGGTGGGAACGAGGAAGAGGTCGTCGTCGGCGCAGTGGTAAAGCTGGTCGCCGAATTTCGGGAGTTGAGTGGTGCCGATTAGAGCGTCGCGATTAACAAGCAATGGAGGCGCGACTTCGGTGTAGCCACCGCCGGTCTGGGTATCGAGGAGGAAATTGATGAGCGCGCGCTCGAGTTTTGCGCCGGCACCCATGTAGCAAACGAAGGCGGGACCGGCGACTTTGGTTCCGCGCTCAAAGCTGAAAAGACCGTGTTTTTCACCGAGCTCGACGTGCGATTTCGGCGCGAATGCGAAAGCGGGTTTTTCGCCCCACACACGAACTTCCGGATTGTGCTCGGCGCTGTGGCCGGCGGGGCAGTTTTCATGGGGGAGATTCGGGATGCCGAGGAGGAGTTCGCGTTGCTCGGCGTCGAGCGCGGCGGCTTCCTCGTTGAGGCGCTTCATGTCGTCGCCAAATCCGCGAACCTGCGCTTCGATCGCGCTGGTGTCTTCGCCGGCTTTTTTCTTCGCGCCGATTTCCTTGCTGATGCGGTTGCGGTCGGCCTGGAGGATCTGGAGTTGAGTTTCCGCCTGTCTGCGTTGCACATCGCAACGGAGCACGGCATCGACATGCGACGGCAGGTCGGCGTTGCGAGCGGCGAGGCGGGCTTTAACGGCGTCGGGATTTTTTCGGATGAGCGCGATGTCGAGCATGAGTGCCCGGAAACTAGCGCCAGCCGCGCCTTTCGCGCAATAACCGATAGCAAACGCGCTCTAAAACCGTTCCGTTTCCAATGCGAGAAGGGCCGCTTTCCACTCGAGCCCGAGGGCGAATCCGCCAAGGCCCGTCTCTGCGAGAACGCGATGGCATGGGACGATGAGGAGGAGCTGGTTGTTCGCGCATGCCTGGCCGACGGCGCGGGCACCACCGGGGCTGCCGAGTTCGGCGGCGAGTTCGCCATAGGTGAGCGCCTGACCCCACGGAATGCTACGCATGCGCTCCCAAACTTTTCGCGTGAAGGGACCGCTTTCCGGGAGCGCTATTTCGTAGGTGCCGAGTTGCCGCAGGACTTCGGCGAGGTGCGCCGGTTCGATCCCCGGCGGCATTTTTTTCGGGATTTCCACGCTGGTGAGCCGACCGCTTTCATCGAGCGTGGCTGTGACGGAGAGCGGTCCGGCGGCGATGGTGCGCTTGGTCACGGCTCAGCGGCCCATCACGCGGAATGCGTAATAGAGTGAAAGACAAAAGCCCACTACTAGCAGGACGAAGAGCAGCTGGCTGAGTGTGCGGTCTTTCCGCATCTTCCGGGCTTTGGCCGGACGCGGGAGGGCGGTTGCTTCAAAGCGGCGATCGACCGGGCCGTCGATGTGGACGACCTTGGCCTTGCGCTTGATAAACTCGTCGCGTTGCTTGCGCACGAGTTCCTCGCGAACCTTGGGAGCACTCTGGAGCATCCGTTGGAGGCGCGCTTCCTCGGCCCTGTTGCGTGCGTCTTCTTCGGCGAGCTTTTTTTGCCGATCTGAGATAGGGGACTGGGCGGGGCGTTTTCCGCCCCCTTTTCCGTTGCGTTCGTTGTCCCGGGCCATGGTGCTATTTTCTCGCAACGATTACGACGAGGACGATGAGGATGCAGATGATGAGCGGTGCAGTGAACGCGAGGCCCATCATGAACCAGTCTTTGAAATCACGGGCACCGCCTTCACTGGCGTAAGGGTCGTTTTGGCCGCCCGCGCCGTAGTCTCCGGCCGGCTCGGAGGCGATCTTCGGGTAGCTTTTGCTGTACTCGGTGCGGGCGTCGTCCACAGCACTCAGCGCGCGGGTCAGTTCCTTGTTCAAATCAAGGCCCTCCCACGATTTTGGGTCGATCCCGTCGAGGAGGTCGAGGTGCGCCCGAAACGAGCTGTCGATGGACTCGAGGGTCTCCACGCGCCGCTGGGCCTCGTATTTCTCGCGCTCCAGAATCACGACTGCGCGGGTCATCTTGTCCACGATCTCCGTGCGTCCGCTGTTAAACTGGTCCTGGCGCTTGCTCATCTCCTCGAGCTCACGCTTTTGGCGCTCGATCAGATCCTGCCGTTTTCGCAGCGAGGCGAGTTCATCCTGAGCTTTCTGGACTTGTTCATCCAGATGTTCAGTCGAGAGTGGATCACCTTCAGGAAGGTCGAGTAATTGTTCGCGCGGACGGTCGTTGGGCATGATGGCGGAGCAGCGCCACACTTACATCAAATAACCCGTCACAATTCCAGCGTTTTCACTCGCCGGGTCGCAAGAATCATTGGAACGAAGACCAGTCCTAGGCTTATGACCACTCCGACCATGGGCGTGAACCAGTCCGGAAGGAAAAATGGACGCTTTGTGACGCGCAAAAACTCCGGCGTTGCGAGCAGCGCCACGAACACCGTGTTGTAAACGAAACTGATGACGAGGCAGAGCGTGCCGCCAAAGCTGCTGACGATTTTCGACGGGTTGTCCTCTTTGAAGTTTGGAAAGAGAGCACCGAGGCCGACGCTGAGCCCGCTCAATGCCGCACTCATGAGCGCGATGGCCCCGGCGAAATAAACCACGCGTGTCCACGGAAACTTCAGCATCACCGAAGACGCCACCATCAACACCACTGTGATGAGCGAAGAGATGATGAAACTCATCCAGAATTTCTGCAAAATCACCCGTTTCAAGCCGACCGGCGAAAGCCCGAGAATCCATATCCGGCGGCCCTCGAGGCTAAACATGGGGTAAACAAAGCGCGTCGTGAGCGTACTGAGGGTCAGTGCACTTGCCGCCAGGTTTAGATAGCTGATGATGGTCTCCCAATAGGGCTGTTTAAATTCGACTGCGACGTTTCGCAAGTTGGCCACGTAAATGCAGAGCAGGCCAAAGAAGATCATGAACTGGCTCCACTGCGCCGGGTCGCGCCAAAAGATGCGGACGTCTTTGAAAATCAGTGCGACGACCTGCGGAGAAACGGGCCGAAGTCGGGCCTGCGCCCACTCGAGCAATGTGCGTCTTCGTTTTCGGAGCCGTTTGGCGACGGCCTCACGCTGGCCGCGCTCCGCCCGCGAGCTAAGCGCGGCAGACCAACTGCCATAATAGAGCCGCCCGGCTCCGTCGAATGCCACGAAGAGCCCCATCAGCGCCCAACTGGAGAGGAGCAAAAAATAAAACGCGCCCTGTTTCCAGAGGCCTTCGCTCCAGGCGCGCACGGCCCCTGCAAGCCATGCGCTCGGAAGGAGATTGCTGGTCGCCAGCCGTGTGCCCTTCATCAGTTTCGGAAAGAGCAGAGCCTCCTGCACTCCGGCCGCATCATCCTCGGTGACAGGCTTTATGCCGAGAATGATCGCCAGCATTGCCAGTCCGGCCAACAGGATGAACGTATTCTTTACCCACGCCCGTGAAAGGACGCGAACGATGAGCAGAATAATCCACGATCCTGCGACCGCCGGGATGATTACGAAAGGCACGTAACCCAGCGTCACCTGGATGTAGAAATTCCAAGGGACATCGTGGACCACGCCAAACGCCGCCAGCATGGGAGCGCTCAGAAACACCAGCGCCCATGAAGAAATGGCGAGCGCTTCAATGAACTTCCACCGGTAAACGTCGCGATGTCGCACCGGCATCGAGAGGAACCACTGGGCTTCCGGATTCTTAAACAGCGTCGAGTAGCCGATAATCAGGTTGGAAACCGTGAGCATCACGAAGAAGAACCCGAAAATCAGAAACAGAATCCTTTCCGCGAGCAGGCTCCCCACGAGTGGAAACTTGTACAGGTAATTCAGCCCGCCTTTGAAAAGCCAGAACCCAAAGAGCAAATAGCCAAGGATGAAGGAGACCAAAATCCAGATGAGAAGAGGCGATTCCTTGCTGGACTTTGAAACGCGGGCGCGGAAGCTCCTCCAGTGCATCCACAGAAACAGTCGGAAGAGCTGGTGTGTCGAAATGTGCTTTGTCCCGGCGGGCTGCATTTCGCCAAGTTGCATAGTCCGATGTGGATAAGCAAGAGCCCGGCCCAAATACCCGGCTGCGGTGAGAGTTTACATAAACTCCCACAGGCATGTAGATTGCTTATCTCAACATCGTTCATGCCTTATGATTTCTTTATCCGTGGCCTCGCAGCGTGCGGGGGCGGTAGCTTTTCTGTGTCGCTTCTGCGTGCCCGGATTGCATGGACTGTGGCGATGCTTTCGTTTTGTCTTCAATTCCTTGCGTGCGCGCAGGATGGCACTTCGGAGTATCAGGCGAAAGCGATCCACATCGCAAAACTGGTCCGCTATGTCGAATGGCCGAAGGAAAAAACAGGGCACGGCGTGCCAATCGTCATCGGGGTTTTCGGGAACGATCTGGCGTCGGAACAAATCAGGGAGGTCATCGGAAACCAAAAAATCAACAACCGCGAAATTGTCGTCAAGAACTGTGCGACGGTTCAGGAGTTCAAAGGATGCCACATTCTTTTCGTCTCCCGCTCGGAGGAAAGCCGCCTTGGATCGATCCTTGGTAAGGTAAAGGGCGACCCTGTCTTGACGGTCGGAGAATGCGATTCCTTCCTCGAAAAAGGCGGGATTATTAACCTCCGCACCACAGGCCGGGATGTAAAAATGGCGATTAACGAAAAGAACGCGCGGAATTCGGGCTTGAGGCTCAGCCCGAAGCTTGTCGATTTCAGGGAAGGAGCCGTCGGCGGATGAAAGCGATGCTCAAAAACGCTCCCATCCGGAGCAAACTTCGGTTCATCATCCTGTCAACCTGCATCGTGTCCCTTCTGGTCGCCTGCGGTACTTTGTTCGCGGTGCAGTTTTATTTCTTCCGAAAGAATTTCATCCAGGATATGGTTTCCACTTCGGAGATGCTCGCCGCTCAGAGCATCGGGGCTGTCGATTTTGAAAGGCGTGATGTTGGTGAGGAGATTTTGGGGACACTCTCGGCAAAGAGTGGCATCACAGGTGCAAGGCTTTCCCTCAAAGACGGTCGGGAACTTTCAGCGTTCCGCGATGTCGGGAACTCATTGGCCGGCCATGTAGCCGGGCTCAAGCCCGCGCAATGGTGGGACGATGGTTCCCTGCTTTTTGAGTACCCCGTCATCCGCGATCAGGAGCAAATCGGGACGCTATACATCAAATCCGACTATGGCGCGCAGTCGCGGCGTCTGGTGAGCCTTTACATCGCCATCTTCTGCATGGTTCTTGGCATCTCGGTGCTCGTCGCGTGGGTTATTTCCATCCGTCTTGGGAGAGTGATCAGTGCGCCCATCCAAAAGCTCGCCGAAACGGCGCGCGCGATCGCGGCGAAAGATGATTACCACCTCCGGGCCGAGAAGGTCGCGAATGATGAAGTGGGTGCGTTTACGGAATCGTTCAATTTCATGCTCGATCAGGTCGAGCACCGGGATAAGGCGCTCCGACACGAGATCGCCGAGCGCCAGCGTGCAGAGAGTGAACTCCAGCATACGCAGACCAAACTCCTGCAAGCCTCCCACCAGGCAGGCATGGCTGAAGTTGCCACAGGCGTACTCCATAACGTCGGCAACGTCCTCAATAGCGTGAACGTTTCCGCCGCCATCATCTCGGAAAAAATCAACGGCGCCCGACTTGAGAAGATGCAACGAACAGCGGCCATGCTGGTGGACAAGAACGGCGACCTTGCGGAGTTTATTTCCAACGATCCAAAAGGGCGCCTCATCCCGTCCTACCTCGTCAATCTCGGCACCCACTTGATCTCCGAGCGCAACGAAGCAATTTCCGAATTAGAGTCCCTCCTGCGGAACATCGAGCACATCAAAGAAATCGTCTCGATGCAGCAAAGCCACGCCCGCGTCTTCGGGCTCATCGAGCGCATCCAGCCCGAGACGCTGGTGGACGATGCCATCAGGATGGTTTCCGTCAGCCTTCGCCGGCACCAAATCAATCTGGTGCGCGATGTTCAGAATTCAACGCCAGTCGATGTGGACCGGCATAAAGTCCTCCAAATCCTCGTGAACCTTCTCCGCAATGCGAAACACGCGATGGAAGGCGGGCAGGATGAGGCCCGTCGTATCGCGGTGAGCGTCGATCGTGATGCGACTGGTGCGGTGGAAATCACAGTTTCCGACACCGGCTGCGGCATCCCCACCGAGAACCTCACTAAGATTTTTTCCCACGGATTTACCACTCGCAAAGACGGGCACGGATTCGGGCTGCACAGCTCGGCCCTGGCAGCCCAGCAGATGGGAGGGCGCCTTACCGTCCACAGCGAGGGCGCGGGGCGCGGGGCAAGCTTCACGCTGCATCTTCCCGCCGCCAATACCGACGCGACACTTACTTAACCATGGAGCCGAATTACAAAATCCTCCTTGTTGATGACAATCCCAGCATCCACGACGATTTCAGGAAAATACTCCTCGGAAGTCAGGCCCGCAACGATGCGCTCGACGCGGCAGAGGCGGTCCTTTTCGACGAGTCGCCCCGCCCGGAAGACCGCGGTCACAAGTTCATCGTCGAATCCGCATTTCAAGGTCAGGAAGCGCTGGAACGGGTCCAGCGAGCCATCGCCGAGGGGCAGCCATTTGCCATGGCATTTGTCGATGTTCGTATGCCGCCCGGCTGGGATGGAATCGAGACCATCCACGAGCTATGGAAGGTGGACAATTCGTTGCAGGTCGTAGTCTGCACGGCGTACTCCGACTACTCATGGGACAAAATGACGGCGAGGATTGGCGTCAGCGACAATGTCGTCATTCTCAAGAAACCATTCGACAATATCGAGGTTCTCCAGCTCGCGCACGCCCTAACGAAAAAGTGGCTCGTTACCCGCCAGGCCCATCTCAGGATGGACGAACTCGCAGCGATGGTACGAGCCCGCACGTTGGAACTGGAGCACGCAAACGAGGAGCTCCGCCAAAGCGAAGCACGCTTCTCCCAGGCATTCCAGACCTCGCCGATCCCACAAGCCATCCAGACGCTTCGCGCCCAACGTTTCATGGACGTGAATGCTGCGTTCCTCGCGATGACAGGCTTCACCCGGGACGAGGTGATCGGTCGCACGCCGCTTGAGCTTCGTCTTTGCCTGGACTATGAGAGCCGTTTTCTCGCAGCCGCACGCGATGGCAAGATCATCCGCGAGACGGAGGCCCAGATCAGCACCCGCGACGGTCAGCTTCGCTCCGCATTGCTTTCCATCGAACCGTTCGACCTCGCTGGAGAACGCCACGTCCTCCTCATGGCGCAGGACATGACCGACCGGCAGCAGCTCGAAAACCAGCTTCGCCAGGCGCAAAAAATGGAAGCTGTCGGCCAGCTCGCAGCCGGCATCGCGCACGATTTCAACAACCTGCTTACCATCATCCAGGGGCACGCGAGCATGCACCTCGACCATTCCAGCCTCACGCCCGCCGTCAATGCGTCGCTACACCAGATCAACGGCGCGGCCGAACGTGCGGCCGATCTTACACGAAAGCTCCTCACTTTTTCGCGTCGCGGGATGGTCCGGCCGAAAGCCCTGAACATCAATGACGACATCAACAACATCGGACGGATGTTGAGACGGCTACTGGGAGAAAAAACGGACCTTCGATTCAACCTCACGGAGCGGCTGCCGCTCGTTTACGCCGACGCCACGAGCATGGAGCAGGTGCTCATGAACCTGACGCTCAATGCACGCGACGCGATGCCGGAGGGTGGCTCCATCACGATCGCGACGATGCCGGTGATCTTCACGGAGGATGATCACCACGTCAATCCGGACGGTCGTCCCGGTTACTTTGTGTGCGTGAGCGTCACCGACACCGGCACGGGCATGGATGAATCGACCCGCAGCCGCATTTTCGAGCCGTTTTTTACCACGAAGAGCCTCAACAAAGGAACGGGCATGGGATTGGCCACCGTTTACGGAATCATCAAGCAGCACGACGGCTGGATCGACGTGGAAACCGAACTCGGGAAAGGCTCGGTGTTCCGGACCTACATCCCCGTCACCGACAAAGAAGCAATCCCTGAGGACAGCGAGAACTTCTCGGCTGCGGCGGATGCGGGCAACCACACCGTCTTCGTGGTGGAAGATGACGCCGCCGTCCGCTCGCTCGTGGTCGAGGTCTTGCAGAGCTTTAACTACCACGTCATTGAGGCCGAGAATGGTGATAGCGCCATCGCGATGTGGCCCGGCCTACGCAACGAAGTGGACCTCCTCCTCACGGACATGGTGATGCCGGGAACGGCTAACGGACTGGACGTCGCCCGCCATTGCCTCGGAACCAAACCCGAGCTGAAAGTCATCTATACCAGCGGCTACAGCAGCGAGCTGTTTGGAAGCAACGTGAAGCTCGTGGAAGGCGTGAACTACCTTCCAAAGCCGTACCTTTCAAACAAGCTCACCACCATCGTTCGCAACGCACTCGAGCCCAATCCGTGACCACTCCGTGGATGTTCGCGCGTTACGAAGCCGCACACTTCGGGCACACTCCGAAAATCTCGAGTGTGTGCGTGACTTTCTGGTAGCCTTTCTGCCGCGCCATTCGCTCCAGACCGTCTGCGACGCATACATCAAGCGTCTCGACGCTGCGGCAAACTCGGCAAATGATATGGTGGTGGTGGTGCTCGCCATGGTTGAACTCATAGCGGTAGGTGCCGTCGCCAAAGTCGCATCGCCGCACAACGCCGATCTCCTCCATGGCTTGAAGCGAACGATAAACCGTCACGACATCGCACCCAGCACCGCCGATTTTTTTGTGCAGTTCCTCCGCGGAAAAAGGGCCGTGCTCTTTCATCAGCAGCGCCAGCATCGCGCGTCTCGGCTCGGTCACCCGTCCGCCACTGGCACGGATTTTTTCCAGCGCCCCGGCGATGGCTTCTTCTGATACACAGCAATGATCCGACATGCATCCACGGAAGCGCATTCTCGCTTCGTGTGCAAAGCCGGAAAATGCTGTCTTTCAAACTGCGAGCCGAATCGCTAATTCGTCGGGATGCGCATTATCGCCATTTGCCTCTTTGCATTCAGCACGCTCAGCTTCGCAGCCGACGCCGACTATAAACTTGGACCGGACTCGCAGCCCGATGGCAGCGTCCCGAAAGGCGAAGTGAAGTCGTTCACGCTCGCAGACAGCAAGGCCTTCCCCGGCACCACGCGCGAATGGTCGCTCTACATCCCGAAGCAATACGACTCTGCCAAGCCGGCGTGCGCGATGGTCTTTTTTGACGGACCCGGCTACGCAAAAGGTGACGGCGGATTCCGCGTCCCTGTCGTCTTCGACAACTTGATCGCGAAAAAGGAGATGCCCGTTACGGTGGCCATCTTCATCGCTCCCGGCACCATCCCTGCCGGGGAGCCGGGTAAGCAGGCACGAAGCAACCGGAGCTACGAATATGATTCGCTCGGCGATGTGAACGCGCGATTCCTCATGGAAGAAATCATCCCTCTCGCCCGCGAGCATGTAAAACTGACGGACAACCCGGCCGGATGGGGTCTTTGCGGACTGAGCAGCAGCGGCATCGCGGCGTTCACCGTAGCCTGGGAACGGCCCGCGTCTTTCGGGAAAGTGATCAGTTTCATCGGCAGCTTCACGAACATCCGCGGCGGCTATGTTTACCCGGCGCTCATCCGCAAAACGAAGGCCGCGCCCAAGCCCATCCGTGTCTTTCTCCAAGACGGCGCCAACGATCTCGACAATCTTCATGGCAACTGGCCGCTCTCGAATCAGGAAATGGCCGCCGCGCTCAAGTTTGCCGGTTACGACTACAAATTCGAGTTCGGCACCGGAAGCCACAGCGGCAAACACGGCGGCGCGATTTTACCCGACGCGCTCCGTTGGCTCTGGCGCGATTTTCCGAAGTAATTCAACGCACCCATTGGTCCCGCAGAACCGAGCGATCGCGGCGTTGGTTCGGATTGTAAAAAGGCGGCGCTCCGGGTGCGGGAACGACCCTTGGAAGAAGCCTCATCCGCGCGAGCGTTTCCAGATCCAGCCGTCCGGTACGCCGCATATCATACTTCTCCTGAAAGTTGAAAAGCGCTTCGCTGGTCATTGGACCGGCAGTGCCGTCGATATCGCCTCGATACAGCCGTTCCCGTTGCAAAATCCGCTGCGCTGCAGAGATCGTTTCCACCTGCAATTCGCGGGGTGCGGTCGCATACGGGGTGCCGCGGAAGAGCGAAGCGGCAGGATCGTAAGTCGCATTGGGAATCGTACGGGGCGGCTCGACCATGGATGGATCACGAGGACCTCCACGAGGGCTTTCGGTTCGCTCGTCACGATCATCGCGTTCACGTTCCCGGATCAAAAGGTCGCGCGGCTTGCTCCTTGCCGCGGGGTCGTCCTCAATCGATTCGGGCTTCGGCGGCCTCGGGTTGATTTGCGGCGTTTTCTTCGGTGCCGTCGGCTCCCATTGCGCCGGTTTTTCGGGAGCATCCGCCGGGTCAGGGGGCGTCGCTTTCTTCCCGCCGAGCCCGAGCGCCGCAATCGTCTCGTCATCGGGCTGGCCGGTTACTTTCAGGCCGTTCCGAATCTGGAATCGCCGCACGGCAGCGCTCATTTCGGCGGTCGCCTTCCCGTCGAGTTCCCCATAGTAGAAGCCCTGATTCTTTAGTTCGGTCTGAATATCACGGACGCGATCATCGCCCTGCGCGATGAAGGCAAAGAGAGCTGCGGCGATCAAAAAAGCGGGTCTTTTCATAGTCAGACAACTTCGACGGGAAATCAGCCGTGTCAATTCGACCAATTTTCATATATCGCGACTTCCATGTTCGAGAGTCTCGCCGATTACCACACCCACACGCCGCTCTGCCGCCACGCAGACGGATGGCCCATCGACCTCGCCCGCGTCGCTACGGAGCGCGGGCTCGGCGAACTCGGGTTCGCAGACCACAATCCGATGCCCGAGCAATTCGACGACTGGCGGATGCTCATCGAAGACCTGCCGCGCTATATCGAGTCCGTGGAGGAAGCCCGCGCGGCTTTTCCGACGCTCAACATCAAGCTCGGGCTGGAGTGCGACTTTATCCCCGGCTACGAATCGTGGATCGAAAAGCTGGCCGGGATGCACGAATGGGACTTTTTGATCGGCAGCGTTCACTACCTTCCAGAAGGATGGGAAGTGGATCACCCGAAATACATCAGCCGCCACACCGACAACGCCGAGACGATTTGGGTGAGCTATTGGAAGATGTATGAACGATGCATCCGCTCCGGGCTTTTCGACTTTGTGGCGCACCCCGATTTGCCGAAGAAATTCGGGATACGGCCGCCCGGGGACCTCCGCCGCTTTTACGAACCCACCGTCGCGGCCCTCGCGGCAACGGGCGTTCCGTTCGAAATAAATACCGCCGGCTGGCGGAAGGAATGCGCCGAGCAATACCCGGCGCGAGACTTTATCACAATGGCACACGCCGCTGGCGTTCCTCTCCTTATCAGCAGCGACGCGCACTCGCCGGAAGATGTCGCCGCGGGGTTCGAGCAGGCCGGCGCGCTGGCAAAAGGTGTCGGCTTCGATTCCACGCTTCGATTTTCCCGCCGCCGGCGGACGTCCGTCCCGCTCGCATGAAGCTCGTTGCCCGGGGCCATGTTTTCGAGTTTCCGCGTCGTCCGCTCGTGATGGGAATCGTGAATCTTGTCGCGGATTCCTTCTCCGGCGACGGAATCACGGACACCGCGACCGCGCTGAAAAAAGCGCACAGTCTCGTGGCGGATGGGGCCGGCATCATCGACATCGGAGCCGAGAGCGCGCGAACCAACCGCGAACCCATCCCTGAAGCAGAGGAAGCCGCACAGCTTCTTCGCTTCATCGAGCGTTGGGAGTCGCCCGTTCCGCTTTCCATCAATACATGGCGGCCCGCCGTCGCCCGCGCTGTCCTTCCCCACGGCGGCCAAATCCTCAACGACATCGGCGCACTTCCAACCGATGAAAACGCCCGAATCTGCGCAGACACGGGCGCGGCGCTTCTCATCATGCACACCATCGGACAGCCAAAGGTCCCCCACACGCATGTCGGCTACGACGATGTGATGGCGCGGCTCGATGAGTTCTTCGAAGAAAAACTCGCACTCGCAGCCCGCGCCGGAGTCCCGCCCGATGCCACCATCATCGACCCCGGCATCGACTTTGCGAAGCAGTGCGCAGACAACCTCTGCGTCTACCGCGAACTCGAAAAGCTCCACCGCTTTTCCCGCCCCGTCCTACTCCCCGTGTCTCGCAAGACTGTCATCGGCGACATTCTGGGGATCCCGGCACCCGATCGCGACGCGGGCACAGTCGCCTGCCTCGTCTCCGGTGCGATCCGCGGCGCACACATCTTCCGTGTGCATAATGTCCGCGCAGCGGCGCAGGCAGTCGCCATCATTGATGCGGTGGCGGGCGGGTGAGAACTACTTGCCGTAAAACCGACGGATTTTGTCGCCAAAAACAGCGAGCGCACCGACGCGCCACCACGGAATCGCGAGCAGGGAAGGCGGCCAGACTTTGAGAGCACGGGCGATTTCGCCGAGGCCGGCCCTCCGTGAAATCGTGAGCAAATTGTAGCCGATCCGCTCGTGAAGAAGCGCAAGTGCACGACGGAAATCCGGAACCGTGGTGGAGCCCGGCCATGCGACCTCTGTTCGTGCAATCAATTCCTCCATCAGGCCGCGAAACTCCCGCAGTCGCTCCGGTACTACACGCGAGCGAAAGAGGGAGACCAGCTCCAGATCCGCCGCCGATGCAGGATTTCCGAACAAGCGCTCGAAGTGCCGCGCTTGTACCGTCCGAATCAGCTCCGGTCGCTTGTGCGTTTGGGTAATCGAGGTATTCACGACGCGCAGCGTGAGCATTCGTATGGGGAGATTTGCCAGCGCATGACGTTCGCTCATCCGCGACCACAATTCGTAGTCCTGCGACGCCGGCCACGCTTCGTCGTATCCGCCCGCAGCGACAACCGCGGCTTTGCGAAAAGTGACGGCGGAATGCGCCAGCGCGTTGTCGAAGAGATGCGCAAATGCGATGCCTCGGTAGCTGAGAGGGAAGTCCTTTTTTCCGAGCGAGCGTCCAGTGCCATCGATGAGCCGCGCCTGTGAGCCGACGACTGCGCACGACGGATGGCCGCTGAGAAAACCAAGCTGGAGTTCCAGTCGGCGCGGGTCGGAAATATCGTCCGCATCCTGCCGCGCAATGAATTCACCGCGCGCCTCGCGGAGACCGACGTTCAACGCCGCAGTGAGTCCGATGTTTTCCGAACGCTCGATGACCCGGATGCGCGGGTCTGTTTGCGCTCGGAGAAAATCGCGCGTTCCGTCGGTCGAGGCATCATCGAGGATGAGAAACTCAAATTCGCGAAACGACTGGGCGAGGATCGAGGCGACCGCTTCGCCGAGATACGGCAGCCCGTTGTGGACGGACATCAGCACTGTGACCACGGGAGTCACTTCGGCAATCCCTCAAAAATCCTGCCGTGCGCATCAACCCAGTCTTCTTTGCGAAACAGCCGCACCGCCCGCGCCCGCGCCGCTTCGCTGCGCCGGGGCCATTCACACATCACACGCGCAACCGCAGCAGCGATTGCACGCGGCGGTGGGTAATTAGCACGAAACCAGTCGCATTGGACATCGAGCATTTCACCGCCGTCGGCGCCGACAATCTCCGGCATTCCGCCGCTCGCCGATGACACGACGGGGATTCCGCAAGCGAGCGCTTCGATTGCAACCGTCGGACACGGATCGTGATACTTGAGATGCAGCAAAACGTGAGAAGCCTGATAAAGCCGCACCGCCTCCTCCTGCGTGAACGCGGGCCGCATCGTGACCCACTCCGCGAGCCGCAGGCGCGTCACGGCGTCGTGAACTTCGGCATCTGCATTTTGCCAGCGAAGTTCGCCAGCCACGGTGAGCGTCGCGCGATGACCGGCGTCGAGCAGCACGCGCAATGTTTCCAGCGCACCGATGACGCGAAACGGCTGATAGTGGGTCCCCGCCGCAAGCAGCCGCCAAGAGTCGAATTCAGCGGGCGCAGGTTTGAAAAGAGCGGTGTCCACCGGATTGATCAGCACACTCGACGGACACGACGCAGGCTCCAGCCACCGATCGGCACTCTCGCGGCAGAACTCGCTTTGATAAATGACGTGGTCCGCAAGCCGCAGCAGGCGGCGCATCGGTAGATTTGTCTCCCAAGCACGAATTCCGGCCCACGCTGGAAAGCCGACGCCGTTTTGATTCCACACAAACTTCGCGCCGCGCTTTTTCGCCCACCGCACGAGTTCCCTCGCAAACGGAGGCGGTGCGCTGCTGACCAGATACAGAACGTTGAACGGATCGGACTCCGGCCAACGGTCGGCAAGGTGCGTAAGTTTCACACGCCCGCCGGCAATGATTCCGCCGATTTCACGCACGTTCCCATAACTCAGCGCCGGCTCACCGTGTGGCACGACAAGCGGCCGACCGGCGAGTGAGCGCCGGTAGTTCACCTGCTGCGGAATGGCCGTAAATGTGCGAATGAGTGATCCAATCATCGAATAAGAGTTACCCTACGGAAACAGAAGCGCAGGAGCTTTTGGAAACTTCACTTGTAGATCGTCGAATCCAAAATATCCCACCGGTCCGCGCAGCGCATCGCGGTGGATGATGTGCCAGCCGCCCTCGGCTTTCTTGAGCAGCACGGTTACGTAGTCGATGCCCAAATCGTAGCGAAATTGCGAGTCGTCAGCTTTCCGCGCGCGGCCTTGGAAAAGCGCCCATTCCTTGCCGACATGGATGAAATCGACGCGGAAAATCACAGGCTCGCCCATTTCCTTTTCGATACGCGGGCGGATCGCTTCGAGAATCTCCTTCCGCTCGGAGGAGCCGGGTTTCGCGGAAAAGATGCCCGCTTTGTTGCGCTCGGGTTCCCGCGATTCGTGGAGTTCCTTGTCCTTCGCAAGTTCCCGATCGGCGAAGTCGGGAAACAATTTCGCCGGAGCCTCGGGGTTTGCGCGCCGTCCTTCCAAGACTGCGCCTATGTCGCCGGAGAATCCCCATGAGCGAATACGCCACTTTGCTCCGACTCGCTGTGCGACCGCGAAATAGTCGAAGTCGAGTTGACCGCTCTCGACCGGGCTTCCATCCTCTCGGACGAATTTGCTTTCAACAGTTGCCCATCCGTTGAGAACGCGGATTTGAGGGTCCACAAACTTCACCTTCGCACCTTCCGCGTCATTAAGCGGCGGACGCAGCGCATCGAGAATCGCTTTGCGCTCCGGCGAGTCCTTCGGCGGCGAGGTTGGCTCGGCGGCAAAAGTCTGAAGCGAGAATGCGAGGACCAGCGTAACGAAGTATGTTTTCACAAAATGGATTGGGTGACTGTGGAGACTAACCCGCAAATCGTCTGCACGATAGGCGCCCCGGGCCGCTCATTTCGATTCTGCCGCGGCCTTCCTCTTCGGCGCGGGTTTCTTTTCCGGCGCTGGCTTTTGGATGTCCAGTTTATCGCCGACGAAGAGATACGACTTTGCGAGTTCCTCAAACGCCGGCAGCGCGTCGTTGAACAGCTTCTCGTCCCGCGAATTGAGCACAACGAAGTTGATCGTTTTATCCTCCACGAAATACGCGACCGCTTCAAAGTTCCCCCATTTGTCACCGCTGAAATGGTAGATTTCACCCTCTTTGCCGGATTCGGTTTTGACGGTCTTCACCTTCGTGCCGTCGTATTTCACGTTACCGCGTTTCCGAAAGTCCGCGATGGTTTTTTCCACTTGGTCCGCAGCGGTTTTCACACCGTCTCCGCGATCAGCGGCTCGTGCGTAGGCCACCACTTTGCTTTTCTCCCAGCTCCCGCCTTTTTCGTAAAAGACCGCGTGAACGCCCTGGCCCACGCCGCTCTCGTTATCGAGCATCCAGCCTTTTGGGGCCTTAAAGCTGAAAGCGTGATTGCTGCCGTAAACGATGCCCACTCCTTCCTCAATCATTGCAGCCGAGGTGGTGTGAATGAGTAGTGCGAGAATGAATGCGATGATTTTCATGGTTCTCTTTAAATACGCAGCGTCCCGCGATTTCTTTCAAACTTCCGCAAGAACGCGCTGCACGATCTCGCGGTATGCGAGGCACATTCCGTCGCCGCTTGGCGGGACAGTGAGGACTTCGTTGCGATGCTGTTTGTAGTTTGCGATGAACTGCTTTGCGGCGTCGGCGAGGTTGTCGCGAAAGCCCGCGCCGAATGTGCGGCCGAGTTCCGGGATGCCGCCGCCGTCTTCGTGAAAGAGCAGCGGGAGCCCGCATTGCGCGCCTTCGATAAAGTGCATGCCGCCCGGCTCCCAGCGCGATGCGGTGATGTAGCCGTGGCATTGGCGGAGCAAATCCGCCAGCGCGGGACCGGCGCATGGTCCGAAGGTGCGCGCCTTTTTCCAAACAACGTCCGCGGGCCAGCGACCGATGATCCACAGTTCCACGCCGGGCAGTGTGCCGTCGGCGATGAGCGAATCCAGCGCGGCGTATTCGTCGAAGCCCTTCATGCGATTGTCCGCCCAGTGATGCGTGACGAAGCGGAACGGCTCCCCGCTTTTCCAATGCGCACTGCCGACCGGATGAAAAATGCTCGGGTCCGCGCCGTTGAGGATGCACGAGTGCGCGCGGTTGCGGTCGAACCACCGCTCTGCGTGATGGTCGCGCAGCCATTCGCTGATGAACACCGTGTGGTCCGCGAGCGCGTTGAACTTCGCCATCAGCGCGTCCATCTGCCCCGTGCCTTTGCGCACGTCGTTGTCGTTGATGCGATGAACCACGCGTCCGCGCGGATTCGCTTTGCGCCAGGCGGCGAGCTCGTCAAAGCGGATGCTCATCGCGCCCGTCAGCCCGTTGTGCTGGATGATCACGCAATCCGCGCCGCCGCCGAGGTCGTGCACCACTTCGTAACCCGAGTAGTGCATGTAGCGGGAAAACTGCAGCAGCCATTGATTGCCCCCGCCCCACGGACCGAAAATAGGCCGCGTCGTCACCGCGATGCGCGCCACCGGCGGCACGGGCGGACGGACTTTGCGAAGGCGACGCGCGCCGAGAAATTGTGTGATTGGGTTCATGCTCCAATGACGAATGACGAATCACGAATGATGAAGAAAGCCGATTTCTTCACATCCCCGGCTTCAGCTTCCCGCGAAGCATCAGCCAGCCGCGCTCCAGCGCCGCTTTCAAGCGCCACGCCGCGTAACCCGTGCGGCTAAACTTTCCCTGCTGCCAGTACCACGGCCACGCGATTCCGAAGTCCTGTGCCGTCAGCCCATCGTCCGTCGCCGAGTTCACGCGGCGCAGACCGGCGAGGAAAGTCTCCAGATAAAACGTGAGCATTTCCCACGATGCCTCGCGCGGCCTCCACTTCGAGAACGGCCGCCCGTTTAGCAAAATCTGCTGCCACCCCGCTTTGTAATGAACCACGCAAATCTCCTCCGACAGCGGACGCGAATTCGTCTCGTTCAGCCGCGCGCACGCCTCCGCCCGCACCCGCACCCTCCGCCCTTCGCACTCGATTTCATAAAGCCCGCGCGGATTCTCCATGCCGAGCATCTGGTAGAGCGACATCTGGTCCGTCCCGCCGTAGGGCAGCGACTGGTCGTTCGCCTGCGCAAACAACTCCGGCGTTTGCAAAATCCGCGTCGTCGCATCCCGCCACGCCCGCATAAAAGGCCCCGCGTCCCCGCGTGTTAAAATCACCCCCGTATTCAGCGGAACATCCTCCGGCTTCGTCGTGAAAACCACATCCGCATCCTCCTTAAAAAAAGACGTCAAATCCCGCCGCACCAGCGTATCCCCATCCGCAAACACCAAATCCCCCGAGTGATCCTCCGCCGCCTGCGCCCAGCACAGCACCTTCGACGAAATCCGCTGCAACGGGTCCCCCGCAAAATCAAACCGCGTCTGCACAAACTCCACTCCCGGAAACGCCGCCCGAATCCCCCCGATGAGCCGCCCCGGCATATCCTGCCAGTAAACCGACACCCCCGCCCCCGGATGCGACCGCGCGATCGACTCCAGATGCGCAAGCAACATCCCCGCATGACGGGAACCATAGTTGGCGACGATAAAACGCATCAGAACAAGATGTTCTCCACAAACGCCATCACATGCGTTGGCGGCTTCGGATTCCGCCGCGTAATTACGACAATCTCCCGCGTGAACTTCTCCGGCATGGTGAATCGCTGCACTTTGCGGCGTCGTGCATAAAGGGCGAGCGCCCGCTGTGGGACGACGCTCACGCCCTGGCCGAGCGCGACCAGATTCACGATCAGATCGAAATTATCCAGTTCGGCATGACTTTCGGGCATCCATCCTTTCTTCCGTAGCCAATTGCGGAGCTTGCCGCCCGTCTCTGAGTCTTCGTGAATGAGCAACCAGTTCTGTTTGGACAGCCACTCCGACCAACGAGCGGGCTGTCGGGAAGGACTCGGAGTCGGCGGCTTGAGATCCGGACCGATGATGAGATCGAAGCTATCGGAGAATCGATGGGTGATTCGCAAAGACGCGGGAAGTTTCTTTGGCGGACAGAGGACTGCGACATCGAGTTCGTTCGCTTCGAGTCGGGCGAGTAATGCGCGGGAAGGTGAATGCGTAATTCGCAGCCCGATCTCCGGGTGTCTCTTTCGATGTGCTGCGAAAAATCCCGGCAAATGGGAAAAGGAAATGGTCTGCGAAACCCCCACGCGAACTTCCTTCGGCCCGTCTGCGAACCGTTCGCGTAATTGCTTCAGCACCGCATCGACATCGCCAATCAGCCGCGCACCTTCATGCAGGAGATACTTCCCGGCGTCCGTGACCATCACACTGCGAGTCGTCCTCTCGAACAAAGCGACACCGAGCCGCAACTCCACTCCCTGCACCTGCCTCGTGATGGCGCTTTGCGTCAGCCCTGCCTGCTCCGCTGCCCTGGTAAACGAGCCATTTCGCGCGACAAGCTGCAACAGGTGCAGTTCGTATAAATCGAACGGAACGGTCGCGAGGTATTCATGAGTATCCGACATCTATCCATGAGTCTAATGAATTTTACGAAAAAGCAAGTGCGCGGCAGACTCGAGGCCAATCAAAAAACTATGGCTGACAAAACAAAGAAACAACCGCGCAACGTCCCCGGCCCATTCTACGTGGACGATTCGTGCATCGACTGTGACATCTGCCGCGAGAACGCTGCATCGTTTTTCCGTCGGGATGACGAACTGGGCTACTCTTACGTTTGGAAACAACCGGAAACTGAAACTGAGATAGCACTGGCAATAGAAGCGCGGGACGGGTGCCCTAGCGACTCCATCGGCAGCGATGGAGTTAAATAAGCGCAATTCACGACTCGGAACCATCCGCAGCGCGACGCTTGGATCGAAACAGGCATGCGAGACAAATCGGAACAGCGATGCCAACGCAAGGAATCCACTCCCAAATCACGGAACTTACGTTGAAATAGACGACTACCCCGATCTGCTCGGAGGAACTTGCGATATTGCCATATAGCTCATGCAAAAAAAACGCAGCCATGAGGGCGACGACCAGCGCGCTCACAGCGTAGAGCAAAAACCAACGCCACATGGGATGGCGGGAGTGGATGACGAGCGCAATGCAAGGCGTGGCAACCAGAAGTCCGAACAAAAACGCCGCCTTGGTACGCAGTGCAGTGAACGTGGTTATTTCGGGAACAATCAGTTTACCCGGATCACCGGCGGCTGAGATTAGCCACGGGATTAGTTCGAGCACCCGCGTGAACCCAAGGTATGAGCCAAGCAGAAAGGCACCTACAGAAACCGGAGAAATCCACTTTCTCATAACTTAAGGCCTCATCGTCTTCCACCGCGCATCAATGCCGCACATCTGCGCCATCATCGCGAGCGCCCATACGAGCAGGCAGGTGCCTTGCACGTCGCTTTCCTCCAGGCCGCGCGAGACGGGGACGCCGTAGTAGTTCGTCTGCGCTTTGCGGGCGTAGAAGGAGAAGCCGCCGTCTTCGTTGGCGTGGGCGGCGAATTGGGAGGCGACGTTTTTGCAAAACGCCACGGTGGCGGCGTCGGCTTTGAATTCGCCGCCGTGTCCGCACAGGGCGCGGTGGAGGACGTAGATGGCATCAACCAGGTGGCAGCCCGTCTGCGCGGGCGGCGCGGCAAGGACGGTGGCCGCGAGGCGGTCGGGGTAGTGGATGGGCATGTCGAGCCAGTCGAGCGCCATGAGCACTTTCATCGCGCCATTTACCAACTCGCCATGCTCGGGCACGGACCCGCGGAAATACGCGCCCGTGGCCGGGTCTGCGAGGCCGGCGTAGAAATCGCGGCAAACGTCGAGCAGGTCGTCCACATCGCGCTGCGGCATAAACGCGGAAGCCTGCGTCTTTATAAAAACGACCATGCCCGCGCTCTGCCCGCCCGCTCCCCAAGGGCGCGTCCAGTCCTGCGACTCCAACCACTGCTGCACGCGCTCGGGCTTTTGCGGGAATCCGCGAAACGGCCTGCGCGCTTCAGCGCCGACTTCCGCGAGCGTGGCGATGGCCTGCTTTGTCTCGGCGAGCAGGATGCTCTGCGGGTCGGGTCGATACGGCGCTTTGCCGATGAGCCCGAGCAGCCGCGCAGAAATCGCGGGCGGCTTGCGGAGATGCGCGATTTCGGGCGGGTCCTCAAAGAAGCCGTCGCCATCGGTGCGCTGGTAGTCCTGGATGAACTCGACCCAATACTCGCGCTCCTCGCGCTCCAGCAAATCCCAGCGCCCGAGCATATGGAGCGTCTTCAGCACAAAGCAGCTCCACCCCAGCCCCATCTCGCGCCCGAGCTGCGTCGCTCCGCGTTTGCAAAGCAAATACCGCCCTGCCTGCTCGCCGAGCTTCAGCGATTTGAGAAACTGCGGAACTCTATCTTCGAGCGCGCGGTAGGTGGAGAGGTCGAGGGTCATCGGTCAGCGTATCGTAAATTCGAGCGCTGTTTATGAAGCTCTTCAATCGGGAATGTGCAGGAACGGCCTTCAACTCTGCAATTCATCCGGCCGCCTAAAACCCTTTCGCTCAAGAGGCCACATCTGTCCGGAGCCATATCTCCCATTTCAGTGAGTTTCCCTAGGCGGAACATTCAGCGTACCGTCGCGCAGCATCGCGATGAGTAGAATGATGAATCCAAACCACGGTATATTTGAGAAAGGCAACCAGAGCTCCAAAACATCCACGCGGAACAAACCTTTGTCCCATGGGATCCCGCCATTGATCACGGTGTAGCAGAGGAAGAGGAAAACCGATCCCGTGACAAGGAGCAGAGTGTAGAGTTTACGCGAGTAAAGCAGCACGCAGCATGACGGCCACACGAGATAGTGCAGCAAGACGCCGGGTGCGAAAACAAAGAAGGCTGACCATACCAGGGAGAGTGTGGTGAAGATACCCTCCGGCTCGCATTTTCTCCTCCGCCAAGCAATTCCAAGCACGGCTGATAAGACCGCGATCTTCATTCCGAGCATGATGTGTTTTTGAATAGCGGTGAGCCCGTAGAACGAAACCAAGTGCATGTCAGGATTGCCCGTTAACCGCAGCCAGTAGGTGATTCCCCACGTACCCCAGTAGCTGCTATAGCCCAGGACATTTCGCAGAAAAATCGTCGGATACTGGACGAGCGGAATAAGCCACACCGCAAGCACGAGCGCGCTGGTGACAAGGAAAAATCGCACTCCTTTTCCACGCGCCAGCCAGAAAAAGAAAAATACGGGACTCACAATGATTGGTGCGACTTTTACGTGAATAGCGAGCGCGAGAAACACAGCGGAGAGGTCCGAATTGCCACGGACACATTGATACGCGGAAAGGAAGAGAAACATTGCCATCACTGAGTCAAAATTTCCGTGGTAGCCGGACACCATGAAGCACACCGGACTCAGCGCGAACACCACGCACCACCAAATCGGGACGATGCCCGGTCGCTCCCTCACGACGAGCCGCCAAAGAACGAGACAAACCACGAGGTCGGCGAAAATCCCCGGCAGTCGGAGCAAGAGCGGAAATGAGAAGCCCGTATTACTCGAAACGACGTGCATCACTGCGAGGATGCTTGCAAGAAACGGCGTATGATTAAAGTGAGTGGAGGTCCGATAAGTTTCTTCCAATCCGACCTCTGCGACCGCTCGCCCATAAAGTTCGAAAAGTCCCGTATCATTCGTCCCAAAGGTCGTCGCTCCGCAATAAATCTTGGCAATCAGTGCAAGAATGCACGCTATGAAAAATGAGGTACGCACAAGCCGCGACGGTTCGTTGCTTTCGTCGGTAATCATGAAGTTATTTGTTTGCAGTAGTTTTGAACGGGAATCCCTTGTTGCAATGTACCGCCGGCACTCACGCAAACGGATTCATCCGGCGCAGGGCGACGGACATGCCTCCGACGCAGCACGGCTTTTCCCATTTGCACCAGCCCACGCTGTTGCGGCGTTTCCGTGCGCAGTGGCCGAAGTATTTCTTCGCGATCTCGCGTTCGTGCGGGCGGTGGGCGTCGTGCCAGACGATGAGTGCGCCGGGCGCGGCGTATTTCGTGGCGAAACGGAACGTGCCGGTACGGCCGAAGTTTTGAGGGTGCGCCGAGCGCGGGCCGTCGAGGAAGAGGAAATCGAATGGCTCGCCATCCCACGGCACCGCGTCTTTTTCCACACTTCGCGGGCCTTCCGGCGTGACGGAGTATTCCCGCCAATCGACGCGCGAGAGCCACGGAGCATCGGCAAACGCGGTCTTCAGCTCCGCAATCCACTCGGGGTAATTATCCCAGGTCGTGATGCAGGCATCCGGCGCAAGCTCGGCCCAAAAGCGCGTGGTGAGTCCGCTGCCGAACTCGGCGATGCGCTTTGGTTTTGCCGAGCCGACGAGCTCTTTCAAAAGAGCCGTCTCCTCGGGATTCATGGCAAATTGGTTCAGGTCGATGGGCATGGATAAAATGACGAATGACGAAACACGCTCAAATTCAAGCGCGCCTGGTAATTCATTTCAAAAACGGTGATGCATCCACCGTCGCATATTCGCCGCGCCGGTATTTCTCCGCTTTGTAGTCGGACTCGGATTTGCGTCCCGTGAAGCGCGCAAGCGTTGCACGCAAGCGGTTTCGCAGACCGAGACTTTCGGTGACGTTGCGGCGCGAGGTGTTTTCGTCGAGCGAACTGCGCGGCATCCAGCAGGTGTGCAACGCGCGAAATTCGGAGTCTTCCCACGCGACTTCCTTGTACATTTCCCAGCGCGATTTCACACCGTCCCAGCCGGGATTGAAGACGTTGTTTTTGCCGTGCAGCCGATGCTTCGTCGCCGGGTCGAGACGCTCGACTGCGGCGAAGTTGTAGAGCTTCGTCATGCTCCGGCACGGTGGCGCAAACCACCCGCTCGCGGTCTGCGCGGATTCATCGAGCACATCGCAATTCAGCACGTTGCCAAAGACGACCCACCATTTGTCCCACTCGCCCGCATGAAGCCGCACACGCACCTTCGCCAGCCCGGTGGGATCGTAGATTTCATCGCCATCCACGCCAAATACCCAGGTTTTTGTATGGGCGAGCGGGACGAGCATCTCGTGCGATTCCCGTGGGTCTCGGATGCGGTAAATCTCAAACTTTGGCGAAGTTCTCGCGAGCTCTTCGCAAATCTCCGCTGTCCCATCCTGCGATTGATGATCCGCAATCAAAATGCGGTCACAAAAGCCGAGGATATTCAGCGCAGCCCGCCGGAGGAACTTGTCCTCATTGCGCACAAGCATTATGGCGACGATTTGGGGTGTCATGTTTTTGCCGCGTTAATCGCGCGCCGCGCAGCCCACCAGTGCGGCGCCACGGCGAGCAGCGGATTCTCCTCCCGCGCCCGCCGCAGAAAATCCCGCGCCGCTTCCAGATTAGTCGTCGCTGCCGATTGCGCAAGCCCCAGCCAGCGGCGGCCCATACCGATTCTCCGGGCGATGGCGTTGCGGGCGCGGCGATTGGGTTGCGCGGCGTCGAGCAGCGGGGTGAAGACGCGATCCTTTTCTTCGTAGATTCGCGGCATGTGTTTGATGGTTTTCGAATCGGGCTGGCGTTGCTGTTTTGCAAGCGCGGCGTCTACACGGTGAAACTTGTGCCGCTCGCTCATACGCCACCACAATTCGCTGTCCATGGCGACGTGGAGGTCTTCCCGCAGCGGGCCGATTTTGCTGAGGAGACAGCGACGAAAGAACACGGCGGGCTGGAGAAGGTCGGTTCGCTTTTCCCACCAGATGAGCATATCCTCGCGCCGCTCAAATCGTGCACGACGGATGCGCGCTGGCTGTCCGTCGCAGAAGTCTTCCTCGCAGTCGCCGAAGATCACATTGACCTCCGGCTTCGCAAATTCGCGGCGCACGATGTCGAACGCGCTGGGGAGATACTGGTCGTCGGCATTCAGCCAGCAGATGATTTCCCCGCGTGCGAGCGCGAAGGCTTTGTTGAGCGCGTTCGACTGGCCGCTGTCGCGTTCGACGCGCGTAATGAGATGCGGATGCCGAGCGAGCACGGCGGCGGTGGAGTCGGTCGAGAAGTTGTCGAAAACGATGTGTTCAAAGTCCGGTGCGCCTTGCGCGAGCACGCTTCGGATACAGCCGTCAATCCACTCGCCCTGATTCCACGAAGGTGTAACAACGCTGAAAAACGGCGCACTCACAGGCCGATGAACTCCCTGACTCGAATCTCCATTTCACGCCCGAGTCCGGTCATTCCCGCGAGCCGACGAGCCCGTGCGATCGCGTCAGTTTGAATTCCGCGCTGCTCCGCCTCTCTAGCAATCCACATCGCAGCATCGAACGCGCGTTCCGCGATCGCGCGATTTGCGTTTAGCTCGAAAATCTCGGTCTCGGAGGTTTCGAGAAAAGCCGTGTCCACGCCGCGCGCTGGGCACCAATCCAGAAATGCGAGTTGCACCTCCACAGCCTGACTCCGTCCGCGGTTCCTGTCGGATGACATGTTCGAATCGTGGACACGCCGCTCGACGATGACATCATGGACAAACCCGAACTCCGCAACGGTCCCGATTCGGCACCAAAGGTCGCGATCTGCAGTAGTGTTAAATCGCGGATTCCATCCGCCTGCGCCCTCCAGCACGTCGCGTCGAATGATGGCAGCGCCCGGCGTGGCGATTGCTGCTTTCCAAAATGCCACCCGCGCGCCGAGCGGCACTGCGCCTTGCATGGCGCAGGAGCCGTGCTCTTTCCCAAACCGTGCGCCCGACAAAGGGACATCGGTGAAATCGACACTCTGTCCGTAAATGCAGCCGAGCGACGCTTCACCCGCACGCGACAGGAGCTTCTCCAAGGCATCAGGCCGCAAGCGATCATCCGCATCAAGGAAGAGCAACCAGTCGGCAGACGTCTGCGCTGCGCCGAAGTTTCGCGCAGTAGAAACTCCAGCGTTTGTCTGGCGGAGCAGCATCACTGCGTCGCCAAATTTTTCGGCCACAGCCGGCGTGTCGTCCGTGCTGCCATCGTCCACGACGATGACCTGCGAGGCCGGATGGGTCTGCGCCAGCGCGCTCTCAATCGCCTCGGCGAGAAACGCTGCGGCGTTGTAGGCAGGGATGATGATTGCAGCGCTCATATGCTCACCGTCTTCAGCTCCCATTTTCCCGAATGCCGGTTGTGCCGAACCAATTTCGCCTCACGCCTCGAGAAGCGATGGCACCGTTTCCACTGCGCAAACGTGCCGAGCCGCTGCCCACCGTGAGCTGCGAGTGCGCGTTCGGCTTCGAGCATGTAGTCCGCGCGGTCACCGCCGGTTTTCTGATCGCCGTGAAAGCGGAATCCGCCGAGCGGAACTTCTACGGCGTAAAGCTCGGCGTGTTTGAAAAACCGCGCCCACAGCTCGAAATCACCGGCGAGCGGGTAGCCCGCGCCGATTTGCGCTCCCGCGTTCTGCCAAAGCGAACGCCGCCAGAACGTGCTCTCCTGCTGGATCCAGCCGACGGAAAAGTTCCGTCCCGAAGGGAGATGCTCGCCCGCAAGATAGCCCTCGCGCGAATAGCCAGGTACGTTGAGCACGCGGGCGATCCGGCCTTCGGCATCCCACCGAATCTGCGCCGTGGTCGTAAGCCAGTCGATTTCGGGAAACTGCGCAAAAATCTCCGCCACCGTTGCGAAAGCGCCGGGCACATAAACGTCGTCGCTGTTGAGCCAAGCCAATACGTCACCAGTCGCCCGCGCAAAGCCGCGCGTGATGGCGTCGTATTGCCCGCCGTCCTCTTCGCACTGCCAGTGCGCAAGGCGCGATGCGTGCCGCTCGATGATTTCACGGCTACCGTCTGTGGAGCCGCCATCCATGACGATGTATTCGATCTCGCCCGGCTGCGAGAGCACGCTCGTCATCGAGGCATCGAGAAACCGCGCCTGATTGTAGCTCGGAGTGACGATGGAAAAGTTCATACGCTCAACTGTGAAAGCGCCACTTTCACCTTCGCTCCGTGTTTCTTGTAGAGTCGTCGGTAGAAGAGCGTGCGCCAGCGGAAAAGACCGAGTTTTTTCAGCCGCGCGAGTCCGGGAGCGAGGGTGTCGAGTTCCGCGGCGACATCCCGGAACGCCGCTCCCCATTCCACGCCTGCGTGTTTTTCAACAAATGCGCAAATCTCCAGCGCTCGCTTTGGATTTCCGCTGCCTGTTTTGTGACCTTCGTGAAAGCGATAGACCGACAGCGGCTCGCCCACCTGCTGAAACTCGCAGTGTTCGCTCGCTTGCAAAAACCAATCCCAATCCAGCGTGAAGTGCTGGTTGATATTGAGTTCACCCGTCTTTTCCCAAAGCGCCCGCGTCCAGAAGGCACTCGGCTGGTAAATGAGCGCGCGCGTTTTCAAGTCCTCGCGGGAGAACTGCGGTGCCTGCCATAATTTCGTTTCACCCTTCACTTCATTGAGTGCGATGGTGCCGCCATACGCGAGCCGCGCCTCGCTTCCATCGCCCAGCAATGGAGCAACTTTGTCGATCACCGCAGGCAGATAGTAGTCGTCGCTATTCAGCCAGGCCAGCAGGCCGCCTTTCGCTAGTCGAAAGCCTTTATTGATTGCATCCGCCTGACCGCAGTCCGGCTCGGAAATAAAGTGCGTCACCACATTTCCGAAACGCTCCACGACACCACTCGTCCCATCTGTAGAGCCACCGTCGATGACGATAATTTCCGTTCGCGGCCAGCATTGACCGACGATGGAAGCAAGCGTCTGCCCGATGAACTGCGATTGGTTCAGCGTGGGGACGATGATGGAAAGGAGAGGGGTCAAATCTATCCTGTGGGAACGGTCCGGCACTGGAGAAAGCGGATGTATGAACCGCAATGGACATATATCAGAAGATGGTCGCGATTGATTATCCGACTCCAAAATCCGATTCCCCTGTCCTTCATAAAATGCGGATCTCCGATGCCGTATCGTGGGGACTCCATTGTTGCCTCCACAAGTTCAAGAATGAAATCGGCAGTCTTGCTGTCGTTCACAATCCACCAGCGCAGATCGGCGATAAAGTCACTTTCAAAGAACCCATCCATCTTACTTCACCGCATCCCGCAGTTCTGTAATCGTCATATTGATTGCGTCATCACTTTCGGCATGAGCAAGAGCTGCACGTAAGCGGCGTGCATTTTCCGGTGAATCAAAAAGCAGCTTACGCCGACGCTCAATTTCCGCATCTTCCTGCCCCGGCACCAACATGAAAGTCCGCCCACCGCGCTCAATCATCACAGGCTCGCCGGTCTCCGCGACGGATGCGCAGAGTTCATCGAGATGTTCGCGGGCTTCGGCAATGGTGACGGTGCTCATAATGTAAGAACTTATTCGCGATTGTACTGTCAGCAATCTTTGAGTTTTGGCGGAGGACAATTCAGCAAATCTGAACGGGCGCAAATTTCGGCGATCACTGCCTGGCTATCTAAAAAGACCCTTAATCCCGTCTGCGAATTGCGCCTTGTAAGGCGCTAGGCAGGTTTTGAGTAGCGCCGCAATCAGCACAGCGATAGTGGCATAAAGCAGACCGCAGAACGTTTGATTCCTTTCTCGGAAAGCGTTCTCCGCTGGCCCCGTTTTCTGGGACGAAATGCACTCTCGCTCAGGCTCAAAATCATGCCCGCAGTGGCAGTGCCGCCATATCTTACACTCCCGAATTACGCCGCATTTCGGACAGACTTCAGCTTTCACGGTTTTGCGATTCGGAGAAAGTCCCGTCCGACCTCGGCAATTCGCGCCGTGGCGGCAGCTCTGGCTTCGGATTCGGATTGGAGATTTGGTCCCGGCGGCAGGTTTTCCCACGCGTCGGCGAGCAATGTTGCTAGGGCCTCCGCGTCGGTGCCGGGGAAGAAACGCGCACTCGGCGGATTCTGTTCTTTGTGAACGGCGAGGCCGCTGAGCAGCGTCGCTTTTCCGAGCACCCTCGCGTCTTCGACGACGGTGCTCCAGCCTTCGAAAAGCGACGGTTGCACGACGGCGAGACTGCGGCGGATGATCTCGATTTGCAGACGCCGCGGAACGAGTCCGAGCAACATCACTTGTGCGCCGACTACCGCGCGGTGCATTTGCTGGAGCAGTCGCTCAGTGTGCTCGGGTTGTCGGAAATCGACGAGTGCGCCTGTGCAGACGACCATCGGACGGACGCCGCACGCGGCGAGAATCTCCAGCGCCTTGAATACCGTCGCGTGGTTCTTGTGCGACCAGAATTGATTGCACACCACAAAGTATCGCGGCGGTAGCCAGCCGAGATTTTCGGCTTCAAACGGCTCATACCAGTTTGCATCCGGAAATGTCGCAAACCGCAGCACATCGGCCTTCGCTGCGTGCGCGGGATAGAAGCTGCGAAAATCCGTCGCCGCACTCTCGCAGCTGAGGACGACTTTTTTAGCCTCGCTGACAACCGCTTCAATTCCGCGGTCGCGCTTGCCGATTTCCTTTTCGGTAAAGAGCTGAGGAAGATGGCGGTGCTGAAAGTCCGGAATCCACGCGGCCCAGCGACATGGCAGTTCGCCAACGGGGAGTGTCACGCCGATGTTGTATTCGTTGTCGTATGTGAACGGATAGAGAAACTCGACACCGCTTCGTGCGACAGCGCGCTTGAAATCCTTGTTCCGAACACGGAAACGCGCGAGCAGACCGCGCGATTTCCGCACCGGCACAAATATCAGCGAGTCGAACAACTCTTCGTGCCGCTCCCACTCCGTACGTTGCGGCTCCCCGCAAAAAAGCGTGATGCGCGCAGGCTCGCCGGTCGCGCGAATCGCCCGCGCCAGATTGCGGACATACTCCGAGCCGCCCGCCCAGCCGGCACCGCCTTGCGCTATCAAACCGATGTGCATTCGATTAAAGACCAAGTTCCGCGCGCGCCCACGATGCGACCTGCGCGAGCCCTTGCTCCAGCGCGACTGTGGGCGCAAATCCAAGTGCCGTGAGCTTGCTCACATCAGCCCGCCAATTAAGAGGATCGCCAGCGCGTGTTTTCCCATCGAATGCGGCCGCGACATTCATCCCGAGCGCCGCGATCAAATGTCCGGCCAACTCGGCGATCGTAGTCTCACGTCCCGTGGACAGATTGTAGATTTCTCCCTCGGCCGGCGCTTTCTCAGAAAGGAGTGCAAGGGCACGCGCAATGTCGGTCGCGTGGATGAAGTCACGGCTCTCATTGCCCGTTCCGCCGAGCGTCAGCGTGCCGTTAGTAAGCAGTCGTTCGCAAATATCCCATACCACTTGCCGCCGCAGACCAGCGCCGTATGCCGAGAAGATGCGAACTGAAACCGTGGGCACCGAGTAGATTCGTGCGAACTCCTGACAGACCAGCTCGCACTGGCGCTTGTGGAAGCCATACGGAGACAGTGGTGCTACGTGAGTGTTTTCGGAAACGGGAAGTGCCTTCGGGTTCCCATAGACAGCCGCGCTGGAAAGCAGGATGAACCGGCACTGTGGTGCGTTGAGACGGACAGTATCGAGCAGTTCGAAGGTCAGCACCGTATTGCCGTGAAAATCCGCAGCGGGATCTTGCATCGAGAGCGGCACCGAAGCGCGGCCTGCGCAGTGAAGCAGCACGTCGGGTTTCGTCTCACCGAGCAGCGTGCCGAACTCGGGCGACGGAAGCTTCATCCGTGCGTATCGAACCCCGGCACCGAGCTGCACATTTTCCGGCGCGAGCGAATCCACACCCACGACTCGCCAGCCCGCGCTCGCAAAATGCCGGGCGATATGCCGGCCCAAAAATCCCGCGATTCCTGTAAGCAACGCTGTCTTCATTTCTCCACCTCCACCCAAGGTAGCGCATTCACAAGCGCTGCTTCTTCCTCAAAATTTGGGAAGGCCAGTTTGCCCTCCGTATCGCGCGCTTCGCGGAATCCCCGTCGCACGTAGCCTTCCGCCGCGGTCAATTCCCGCAAAGGCCCCGCAAGCAAATCGCGACGGACGAAGAACGCATTGTTGCCCGCGGTATTCGAGCCGACAAACGCCAGACCTTTGCGCTTCCCAAGCGCCACGAGCGCGGCGAGCGATGCGCCGTAGTAGCTGTGTGAATGATGCGCTTTCGCCCGCTGAAATTCCGGATCGTAGGGCACGGCCACCGCGCGCTCGGGACCGAGCAGTGAATTGTATTCAGCGATGACGATAGCCGGTTGGACGGCGGTGATCGCCTCCCAGACCCAATAGTCCACGCCATCAATATCCACGCTCAAAATCCCGATTTCACCGGTGAGCCCCTGGGCAGTGAGAAGGTCGTTGATATTCTCCCGGGTGATGAACGCCTGCGCGGCCTTCAGCGGGTGCTGCCAGTAAATCGGGTCGCGGCGGATCGTCGCGATGTTGTCCTCGCTGCCGTCGAGCACCAGCCCGCTCCATCCGTCATTCACCAGCAGCCAGCGCGTGTTCGCCTCGACGTAAGTTTCCACGCCAAACTCCACGAACACCTTCCGCGGAACTTTTACATGGCGCAGCAAATGCGCGAGGATTCCGTCCTCTCCCCACTGCGAGAAAACGCGAAACTCCTGCTCTGCGAAACTGGCACCCGCCGCCTCAGTCTGCCGCGCCTCGATCCGCCCGAGCGCTTCGCGAATCAATGCCGCATCGCGCGAAAGCAGGCCCACACTTTTCCAGATGGAATTCAGACGCCGCACCGCGCGGTGAAATGGTTCGAGAAATTTCATATCAGCGAATCACACAATGATAACCCATGAACGCATATTGGCGCGTGATGAGCGGAAATAGATTCTTCTCAAAAAGCTCCTGATCGACCCGCTGCGCCTGCTTCAAGACCGTAGCGCAGAAGAGCCGCTGGAGCAGGCTGCTCGTGAACGTCGTCGCAATCTGGCTCACCGGCATAGATGTGAAATTACACAAATACCGCTCGGTGACTTCGCCGATTTCGCCAAGAGCGCCGAGCAATTCCGATTCCCGGAAAACGACTTCTTTCGGCGAGAGAATGCGCCCCAGTTTGTGCGCGGACACCGCGAGCGATTCGACCTTTTTCACGAGCGCCATATCGCGCTTTGGGCGGAGCATCTTCTGAAAGCGTTTTGCTGCGAGCAACGGTGTCTCCGCGAGTGCCCGTGCAGCCACGGCTTCCGGCGTCTCGGGTAACGGTCCGCCGTCTGGATCGGAAAGATAGACGGGTTCATAGACGAACAGCTTCGTGCCCGCGCCGAGCGCCTTGAGTTGACCGAGCACGCTGTGGATTTCCTGCCACGAAAGATGGTGCAATATCGCGTGGATAAAGACGCAGGAGACAGACCCCGCGTCGTTCACGGTGAAATCCGCTAGATTCTGCGCACGATACTCGCACACGTCGGAGAGCCCCGCCGTTGCAGCGTTTTCTTTTGCGAGGCGAATCTGTTCCGCAGCGATGTCGAGGCCGATGACATGCAGTCGCTCGCGGTCGGCTATGATCCGTGAGAGCCATCCGCTGCCGCAGCCTACTTCCAGCACCCTTCCGGGTCTTTCTTTCAGGCCATCCAAAAAGAAGTCCCGCGCTCTGTTCAGGTAGCGCGAGCGCACAGCCGGGCGGACCACTTTGGACATCGCCCATATCGATTCGATGGTCGCGGCGTTATCGTTCCACCACGCTTCTTCTTCGCGGTCGATGTCCGGGTCCGGGATGGCAGAGCGTTCTCTCATAGCGAGGCAAGGCGTTGATAACGGATCATAGAAAGTGGCTGCCGCGTGAGTAACGCGGTGCGTAGATCGGCGGTTTCCGGAAGCCCCCAAATCGCCTCGGGTTCGTGCGTGACCCATTCGACAAGTTGCTCCCGATGCGGATTAAACTGCGAGCGGATCAATGTGCATCGCTGCGTGATGAAGTAGGCGCACCCGGCGGCGGCTCGCTGCTCTTCAGACACGACGATTTTGCCCGCCAGAGCGTCCGCGATTTTTGCAAAGTATTCGTCGCGGGTTGCAGGGCGTTGGACGAATCCAAAGTCCTCATAATAGACCGACGTTCCGATCACCACTGGCTTACCGAGAAAGGCGGCTTCGATGCCGATGGTGGAAGTGTGCGGCAGCACCACTTTCACATGCCGGAGCAAGTCGTAGGTGTTGATCTCATCGGCCGCAGCGACGAAGCGCACCCGCTCGCCGAGCGCCGAATACCGCTCCAATAACGGCGCGAGATCATCGCTTCCTTTTGCAAATCCAAGTCGCTCCCTCGGATGTTGCCGGATGCAGATAGAAACGTCCGGGCGAGCCGAAACCCAGTCCAGAAGCGCCACGAGCCATTGTTCGACAGAGGCGAAAATCCGTTGCCGCGAAAGGGCGGCGGAGTCCCATCGGATATTCAGCGGCACGAGAATGTCGTACCTCAGATCATCACGCTGTGTGGCTTGGGCAACTTGGAACTGCCGGAAATCCCGCGCCGCAGTGCGGTCTTCGATTTCCGCGCGGGCCATATCGAGCACCCGCGCCTGTTCGGAGGGGTCTTCCTGCCAGCGCGCCTGCAACGTCGAGAAAGTGCGCGGAACGTCGCCGAGGTGCGCGGCCACGCTGTCCTGCGAGAGTCTCAGCACGCCCACCGCTGCATCGTAAGTCGTGAATGAAGTGCCCGTGCCGCGTGCTGCTGCGACATACATTCCGCTCAACCCGAAAATTCCGCCGGGGATGAAGATCCAGTCAAGTTTTAGCTCCCGCAGCATCCGGCTGATGCGGCCAATATGCGTCGCGATTTCACTCACGGCATTCGGATGCTCGTCGATGAACTCATCCGCCTTCGCCTCTCCGCGCATTCGCCAGATTGCATTCTGCTCCAGGATAGTTTGCGCAGTAGCGGCATCCGGTTCGCCCGCGGGAAGTCGATCGACCCGCACGACGTCCAGACTCGGCATCAACTGCTGAAGAATCTTCGCGATCGCCGTGCTGTGCTCAGGCGTCGGATTATTTCGAATCACGTTGGAATCGTCGCTCAACGCGGTGACGTGAAACCCATCCCGAACCAGCATTAGCGCGATTTCGAGATTAAAAAGCGGCACACCCGTCGAGAGCCACGGAGTCACCAGCACGCCGACTTTTCCGCGTGGAGACGCATTGCGCTGCGGCACCGGCCAGCGTTTGAGGCGAGCCTCGTAGAGCCCGCACATTTCGAGGAACGCATCATGCGGCTTTCGCTTCGCCGGGCGGAGCAGTCTGCTCAACCGTTTAAAAAAATCAGACATCAAAGAATTCCCCGAGGATTTGCGTGAGGTCGCGAGCCTGCTTTTCTAGGCGGACAAATTTGTCGTATTCACTGCGCGGGCTCACGATCCCACGGTGCTGGTAATCGACGAGAATCGCCATGGAAAACCACGCCGTCTGCCGCATCATATCGGCGAGTCCCGGAGCCGCCGCGCCGTATGCGCGCCGGACAGTCGCGAGCCGCTCGCGCAGAACGTCCGGTTTAGGAGCGTCCGCGAGGCAGAAACGCTGAACGAAATATGCTAGGTCCCACGCGACTGGTGCAAAAGTCTGCACCGATTCCTCGAAGTCCAGCAGCACCGCAGCGTCATCGCTGCGGCGGAAAAGCACATTGGCCCGATGCACCTGCGCATGAAGGCACTGCGCGTCCGGCATCACGTCGAAACGAGGCTGATATCCGGCGACCATTTCCCCCAGCCATGCACGATTATTTCGCCCCCAGTCGGCATCCTCTGAAAATGAACCCCAATCCTGCCGCTCCAGCGCATTCGCGATCGCGTCGCGCACCGCTGCGAGATGAGTGAAGCGCTGCGCTGCGTGCCCGCGCACTTCGGGTGCGCCGGGGAATTCGCGGAGCAATCGATGACACGTTGCCAGTGCAGTCGCGACTTTGCGCAGGTCTTCGAGCGATCCATCATCGTGTCGGGCATCCAGCAGCTTACGGATATCGAGCCGCAGGTTGTGTCCGCCAAATGCGAGCGAAAGGCCGGCAAATTCCAGATGACTCACCGGCAGCCCGTGACCTCCGAGCCACGCCGTAACGGACTGCTCCAGCTTCGCATCGCCAATGCGGGCGCTCACGCGGACAAAGCACGCGTTGCGCGCGGTCGCGAGACGGTAGCGTCCGATGGCGCCATCGGGCGGAGTCAGCGCGTGCAGTTCCGCATTCTCGCCAAACTCGGGCAGCACTGGGGCGACCGTTTCCACGATCACAGCGCGCACTTCCGGTTCGACCGGGGTGCGAAAGACCAACTCTCCCGGACGATCTCCGCCGGGCCAGCCAAATTCCGCGCGTGGTAGTTTAGTTTCCAAATTGAATATCTTCCATCCGGATGGGCTCACCTTCCGCGATCGACCGCGCGGCGGATTGTCCGGCGACGAGGCTCCAGTCCTCGGACTTCACACCGAGCGGTGGCCAGGCGAAGTCAACATTTGTCGGGCCGAGCTTTTCACCGCCGGCGATGTCGCGTGTGGCGACAAGGCCTTTGCGGGTGTTCAGGTCGCGCGGCTCGGAGATTTGCGGGAATCGCGAGCCGAGCGCGGCGGAGCAATTGAGCAGCTTTTCATTAAACGATTTCACCTCGGACAAATTGAGCGCCGACACGACGTCCTGCTCCACGCGGGTGTTGTCATCGACGACCCCCTTTTCGATTAGGTTCGCGCCGAGCCCGACTGCCGCGTAAAGAATTTCGTCGCCGCGATAGTGACACGAAATTCCGACCGGCACCTCGAATGTCTGCTTCCACGTTTGAATCACGCGCAAATTTTGCCGATCGGCTGGCGTCGGATTCGGACCGGGATGGTGATTGATGATCACCGGAGCGCCCGCGGTTTGAGCGATTCGCACGGCCCGCGCGAGTTCATCGAGATACACGAGGCCGGCATCGAAAATCACCGGCAGACCAGTCTTCGCGCAGTATTCGATGAGCGGCAGGTGCGCCATATTATGACGCGCAATCTTCAGCGCCGCACCGCCTTCCTGAACGAAGAAGTCCACGCCTTCGCGGTCATACACCGATGCGATGAACGGAATTCCGAGCGTGCGGCATTCGGCGAAAAGCTTGGCGTAGTCTGCGAGCGGGACGGTCTTGCGCTCAATCAATGCGCGATACGACTCCACTTGTTTTCCCGTCGCGTGGTTGAACGTGATATTCAGTCCGCTCGCCCGGAGACACACATCAGCGTTGTGGAGAATCTCCGTCTTAAACAGCGGGACGCCGGCCGCGACCACTTGCGCGAGGTAATCGCGAGCGAGCGCGATGTCCTGATTAAAGTATGTGCCGATTTCCGCGGCGAGTGCGACGGGATGCTCGTCGCCGACTGGGATTTTGCCGATATGGACGGTTTTCATAGATGCTTCTGCGCAAGAGCCTCGGCGATTTCCCACTGGTGAGGATGGTCGAGATCAAGAGCGCGTTCCGGCGGGAGCAGGCTGCCGAGGACCGGCGGAGCAAAAAACGACTGCGTCGTGAGAAACCTCTCCACGGGTCCGACGTAAATCGCACCAGTCGGGTGGAAGGCCGACGTCACAGACTGGCTTTGCGTGCTCCGCGCATAGACTTCTGGTTGTCGCACGCGCAATGTTCCGCTTGTCGCATCGAAGTCGCACGCGAAATCGGGCGGAAACTCGTAGGGGCTGATGCTCACGATGAACGCGTCGGAATTGTGCCGGTGGAGTTCCAGAGCCGCGCGGATATCCGAAGAATCGCGAAACGGACATGTCGGCAGAAGCACCGCGACCGTCTTGTATTTCCCCGCATTTTCGGAACGTTTCAGGAATTCATCCAGGACTTCCACAAAGCGAACGCGATCACCGCTGAGTTCGGGCGAGCGTCGATCGGTAACTACTCCCGACTGATTCGCGATTCGCAGGATTTCGTCGTCGTCTGAAGAGACCACGATGCTGTCGAAACAGTCGCATTCTTTCGCAGCCGCGATTGTCCATTCGATCAACGGACGACCTCCGAGTGAACGGATGTTTTTTCCGGGGATGCGCTTCGATCCGCCGCGTGCTGGAATGAAACAGAGCGTCATGCTGCGACCGCCTCCGGCCGACGGAGAAGATTGCGCGAAAGCATCATGAACGGCTTTTCGATTGTGAGATAGAGCAGCACGGCCGCAGCGGACGTGATGACAAAACTCGTGGCCAGCGCGAGGGGTTCGCGCAGCGTCCATTCGATGGTGCCGCCCGTGTTTGGAGGAAAGCCGAAGAGCGCATTCACGAGGCGCAAAATCGGGAAGTGAATGAGGTACCAGCTAAAACCCGTGACACCGATGAGTCGGAGCGGACGCCAATTACACACCGCGCCCAGCCACCGATGTCCGGTAAGTGCCGCGAGAGCGATCACGGCGAATGCGGGGCCGTAAAAGACCGACCAAGTGTGCGGACCAAACTTTGCAGGCGTGCCCAGAATTTTCCACCACTGCTGCTCATTCCTCCATAGTCGTCCGAGACCAAAGAAATTCTCGGCCACCAGAGCGAGCGAGACAACAACCACGCTCAAAATCAACGAGGTCGCAAGCAAGTGGAGAACAGCGCTGTCCTTTTTCATCTCCACTGAGAAGCGTGGCTGGCGGAAGAGCCACGCGGCCAGGATGCCGAAGATGAAGACATCAAGATATTGGGAGTGATGCGCGATTTTTGCGACTCTCAGCGAATAGCGGGGGTCGATTCTTCCGAGTTCGATGAGGACGTACCACGCACCGTAAGCAAGCGCCAGAATCGTATAGAACGCGGCCACTTTTCCACCGCCCCGCGCAAGCGCGAGAACGAGGAATGGCAGGATGACGTAGAACTCGAACTCTGCCGCAATTGTCCAGAAAACGCTGTCGCCTTGATAGAATGCCAGGTGACTCAGGACTCCCGTCCATCCGTCTTTGATGTGCAGGTTGAAAAGATCGATACGGCCGCTCCATAGCTGCCAGGCAAACACCGCGCCGACGATAAGGTAGAAAAGCGGTGCGATTCGGAAAAACCGGCGCAGATAAAACCCGGTGAAGTTAATCCGCGGAGCGGCGAGCAGTGACCAGGTAAGGAGAAATCCACTGAGGACGAAAAAGAGGTAAACACCAAGATGCCCCGTACCGTGAAAGCTCGTCCACGGCGTAGGTCGCTGGCGAAAGGCCGAACTGTGGCTGAGAAACACCACCATCACGGCGATGCCGCGCAGTCCGTCGAGCGGCGAGAATTTGGTGCCGCTCGTGGACGTGTCCTCAAGAACACGGTCGTTTATCTTTTCCCAAAAACTCATGTAAGGCGGCTACTTTGCCGCGTGGATCTTCAAAGTCTGCGCTGTGCGGACGATGTCGGCTATCGCCGCGCAAACACGGTCCACATCCTCGAGGCGAATATCGTTCGCCGTCGGCAACGAAAGTCCGCGCGACGAAACATCCGTGGTTACCGGGAACGCCTCCGCGCTTGCGTACGGCGGCATGATATGGAGCGGGAAAAAGAATCCACGCGTTTCTATTCCCAACTCGCCGAGCCTCGATGCGAGAGCGTCGCGATCGATGCCCGCGAGCGTCGGTTCGACGAGAATCGAGTAGAGCCAGTGGATATTGCGCGCCCACAATGCGCGCGGCGGCAGGACGATTCCGGGCACTTTGGAAAGAACGGCATCGTAGCGGGCAACGATTTCGTCGCGTCGCGTGAGGAAGTGTTCGAGCCGCTCCATCTGCGCGAGGCCGATGGCGGCCTGCATGCTCGTGAGTCGGTAGTTGAAGCCCGGGACGAGGTGCCAGTAGCGGCGGCTCTTTTCCATGCCGTGGTCGCGGAGGACCTGCATCTTGTGAAATAGCGCGGGATCCCGGCAAATCACCATTCCGCCCTCGCCGGTTGTGATGACTTTGTTTGCGAAAAAACTGAAGCAGCCGACATCGCCTATCGTGCCGGTTTTTACACCCCGATACTCGGCACCTAGCGCCTCGGCGTTGTCCTCCACGACGAAGAGATTGTGCTGTTTCGCGAGCGCCATGAGCGGGTCCATGTCGCACGGATGCCCGTAAAGATGCACCGGCATGATGGCCCGAGTGCGCGGCGTAATTTTGCGCGCGACGTCCGCGGGATCCAGCGTCCAGGTATCGGGCGTAACGTCTGCAAGCACGGGCGTCGCACCGCAGTGGATGACGACATTTGCGGAAGCAGCAAACGTGAGGTCGGGCACGATCACTTCGTCGCCGGGGCCGATGCCGAGTGCGACGAGCGCGAGGTGCAACGCGGTCGTTCCGTTTGACACCGTGAGCGCGTGCGGAACGCCGTGAAATGCGGCGAACGCTTCCTCGAAGCGGCGCACATACGGGCCCTGCGAAGAAATCCAGCCGGACACGAGACAGTCGCTGACATACTTCAACTCGTTCCCTCCGAGCGACGGCTCCATAATCGGGAGCCTCCACATTTCCGCCCACGTGATCATCTCCACAGGCCGTCCTGCTTCGTCGAGCAGCGGCAGATGGCGCACGCGATCGTTGAGGAGTTTGAGGTTTTCCTGCCGGGAATCCGCCGCTTTTCCGACGGTGAATTTCCGGTTCATGTGCTTCGCGGCAGAGTCGCTGAGCTGGCCGTCACCCAGCAGCGCGCGGCGGGCGTCGCCGTCGGTGAAGAGTCCGATCATCGCGCCTGCGTCATCGACGATGAAGACCACGCCTTGAATGCCGCGGTTCAGCGCCATGAGGACGTCTTTCAGCGTGGCGCTGCCCGGCAGAATGTTTTCGGAAATATCGCGGCGTTGGATCATGAAAGGAAAGAGCGCACCACATCGCGCTGCTGCTGGCGAGTCTCCGTCGTGAGACGGTACACCTCGACGACCATCGGCAAGTCACGGCAGTCGCGGAGATGCGGGACAAACCACGAGTCGCGGGTCACGGGCTGGTTTGTATCGGCCTCGCCATCGTTGTCGCTCAGATGCAGCGCGCGGAGGTGTTTGCCGATTTGAAAGAATCCGGCGGGATCGAAACCCAGCGCGCCTGCGGAGACTTTTGCGTGAGCGACGTCTAGGAGCAGCCCAACATTTGGGTCGGCAAGGTCATCGAGAAACTGCCGGCACTCGGTCGGCGTGGTCATCAAGAGCGAGTCGGCACGGCCCGCGGCGATTTGCTTGCGGGTGATGACGTTGTTCTCCAGCAAAAGCCCAACGCCGCGCGCTTTGGCGTATGACGAGAGTTCCGCGACCGAATCCCGGAAGGCGTGATTTGCGGTTTCGCGGTCGATGCAGCGGTCTGCTCCGAGCGCCGCTTGCTGTGCGGGCTGGCCGAGTTGGTCGGCGGTCAGGTTCATCGCGAAGCCGCTGTGGACGCTGTAGAACGGAGCGCCGACTGCGGCTGTTAGTTCAATCGCGCGGCGGCAGAGCGCGTGGCTTTCAGCGCGGATTTGCGGGTCGGTGGCAGCGAGATTGAGCACGAAAGGAACGGGGGGCGGCGGGAAGTAGTTGTGGATGAGCAAGGAGGGAACCTTGAGCGATCGGACTTGCGAAACGAGCCCTTCGTGAAACGGAAAGCTGGACGTGAACTCCAAGCCCACTCCAAGAATGTCGGCGCACTCGGTTGCGATCTCGTCAGGCGAATCGCTCGCAAACGCTCCGCTGGAGAAATAAAGCGGCATCAGCTTTTCTTCAACCGGAGAGGCCTTTCGAGCGTGGCGACAGCCTTTGGAGTGCGGGGGCTTGACCCCGCTTTAACTTTCGGCGGAATGATCGTTGTGGATAGGACGATGGTGGGGCGCGTGGAGGTGTTCGTCTGTCTTGCCTGTGATGATTTTTCGACACACGGCGCGCACCCCTGTGGAAGGAAAAGCGGGGTCAAGCTCCCGCACTCCAAAGCCTCGCGGCAGTCACTCGTCGATCCGGTTGCTTGAATCCTCTTCATTCCGCGAACATCTCCGGCGTGAGCCGCGTTCCGGCGGCGATATCGGCATCGGCGATGCGTCCTGTGATTTCATCGACTCGCAGCGGGCTGATTCCAGTCGCCGGGCGCTGGCAGGTGAGATGGCCCTCCGTGATGACTTCGCCGCGCGCGATGTTGCGGCGGGCGACGAGACTGCGGCGCATGTTAGCAGCGTTCGCCATTTCGGCGGCACATGGCTCCTTTAAACCACTGCCGAGCGCAGATTCCATCCCGCGGATTTTTTCCACAAGCGCGGCAAATTCGGCAGGCTCGGTGGCGCTCGTGTGGTCGGGGCCCGGCATCGAATTATCGAGCGTGAAATGCTTCTCGATCATCGTCGCACCAAGCGCGACGGCGGCGATGGACGTAACATCGCTCTGAGTGTGGTCACTGTAACCAACTGCACATCGAAACTCCGCGCGGAGCAGCGGGATCACTCGCAGGTTCGCATCGGCGACGGCGGACGGATAGTTCGTTGTGCATTGAAGGAGCGTGAAATCTTCGTGCCCCACGCCACGCATCGCCGCGACCGCCGCGCCGACTTCCGCGAGCGTCGCCATGCCGGTGGAGACGATGAGATGCCGGCCTGTCCGCGCCGCGTATCGCAGAATGTGCGGCTCCACGCAGTGGATGCTCGCGAGCTTGAACGCACGGACGCCCAGTCCGTGAAGAAAGTCGATATCCTCTTCGTTGTAGGGCGTGGAGAGAAACTCGATGCCGACTTCCCGGCACAGCGCGATCAGTTCTGCGTGGGCGGAATCGGGCAGTTCCAATTTCCGCAGCATTTCGATTTGCGATTCGCCGCGGTCGGTATTGCGGAGCTGATAGTCCGCTTTCGGTGCGTTGGCCTGCGCGACGCGCTCGGCTTTGAAAGTTTGAAACTTCACCGCATCCGCACCTGCTTTTTTCGCTGCGAGCACGAGCTTCCGGGCGAGGTCGAGCGAACCGTTATGATTCACGCCGGCCTCCGCGATGATGTATGCGCGGTTAGTTTTTTCCATGACGGGATTGGATGTCTGCGGCCACGGAGCGCGCAAGCGTTTGCGTGAAGGTGACGGCTCCTGCGGAGTTGAAATGCTGAAGGTCGTAGCGGTCTTCGGCGCGATAAAGTTCCGGATATTTTGCCGGGTCGTCGAAGGCCAGCAGCGTGTGGCGCTGCAATACATCGGGTGGTGGAAGCGACGGACGCCTCAAGCTCAGGACGGGCATCATCACAAAGAAAATGCGTATATTCTCCCGCTCACAACGTGCACTCATTTCGCGGTAGATCTCATCCATAATCGCATCGGTGAACTGAACCTGCTGACCTTTTTTCATGTCCTCAAGCTGAGCCTTGAATGTGGACGTGAGTGCGACTGAGAGCGAGTGCCGCTCGGGATGAAAGCCACGGTTCTCCGCGTCCCGGTCCGTGATTTGCGAATCCGGAAAGATCGCACGGCTGATGACTCCCGCGCCGCATCCGATTTGGAGATAGTGCTGCATCATTAGTGCGGCGTGCGACAGTGAGAGCGCCATTTTTCCGGGACCGTTTTCCGCCAGCGGCACAGGATTCGTGGCGATATTGCGGAGAACGAGGGCCGTGTGTTTGAAGTCGTGCCACCACAGTTCGCGAGGTGAATCCTGATCCTGCGAGATGGTGCGACGGAGGACGTTTAAATCGACGATCCAATATCGGACGGAGCCCGTCGTCCTTTGCAGGACTTCATCCGAGAATCGCAACAACTCCGGGGAGACGAGCGCGTCGATGCCGAGATTGACTGAGCGCATAGGAAGGCCCGACACGTGCATCTCATGATCGAAAACCTCTGGTGAAATCTGACGACGCACCCTGCTGGAGCCAAGGAAGACCGCGTCGAGTGTCGGCGCTTCGGTGGCAAAGCCGCGAAGCTTGGCAGAGACCTGCGGGATTTCCTCCATCGGACGGAGACCTCCGAGAAGCGCTGCGACTACAGCCAGACCGATAAGAAAAGCAGCTGCGTTGCGAAGGAATGCGGAAATACGGGCCACGGTGTGCCGACCATTTTGACTACTGGTGATCGAGAACCTGCGCGAGAAATGGATGGCCGTGATCGAGTCCGATCATCATCCCATCGGCTGCGCGTGTGGCGAAAAATGCGGACGTTTTGAGGTCGGCTTTCACGATGATTCCGATTGGGTTTTTCGAACGCGGGCAATCGCTCCCGATGCTCGTCCACTCAGCGACGTTTTTCCCTTTCACAGTCATTTCGGGCGATTCCCAGCGACCGAATTCCGCATCCACGATAATGACGCGGAAGCGCCCCGTGCGGACGAACGGATTGATGACGAACGCGGAGATGTGATGGTCCTCATCGACGCGGGCACCGGGGAAGTTTTCGTAGTAAGAATCCCCGCGCTGAACACTCCGCGGTGCGCCGAAAATGAAGAAGCTCGCGAGGTGACCAAACATACTCCCGTCGGTGGACGAAAAGTGCATGTGCACCGGCATCGCGACGTTTGGTGTGGGTGGTGCCATGTCGGGCGTGTGGTTGAACGCCTCGCCGTATGCGAGCAGCTTTTCCACACCGAGGTCGGCGGCGATTTTTGCGCTATCGATATTGAAAACATCGTCGATATGCATCGCGCCGCTGTCTGCGCTCCAGATGGGGTTCACCGGATTTCGGCCGTAAATTTTAATCGAGGAAAAATACGACACATCCGCTCGCTGGATGTGCATCGGCGAGTATCGAATCGACGTCGATACGTTCTTGTCGTGCATCACGAGGAAGCACGACGGCACCCATTCGCGGGCGGGTTTTGTGGATTTTGCCATAGGATTAATGATGCTGTCCCATCCAAGTCCGGGATACTTCGTTGAACCAATAAAAATAGAGCATGACGTGCTGCGGATTCTCCAGCCAGAGGAGCGACGGTGAGCGCTCCCCGGCGGGGACTTGCGCCACTTCGGGAAACAAATCCTCCAGCCTCAACCACGCGGCTCCCATCGGCGGGATGCTCAATTTTGCCGTAAATTTGCGACCATCGACTTTCGCGTGAACCTCCGTGTCGTATTGCAGCGGTTGGCAGTTCGCGAGAGCCATCCAGCATTTCTGGCCGGGTTCAAACGGAGAAGTGTTCTGGAAGAATCCAGGTTCACGAAAAAGGCCGAACTTGTCGTGATAGTGGCACCGCGCGCGAAAATCCGGGACCGTGCTCACCATCACTCCATAAGGCCGGAGCGAGCCCGTCTGAGTGAGTTCCTGATAGTCCACATACAAGCCGCCGGTGAAGTCACCTTTCACATCCGGGAAGAGGTCGGACGGAGACAGCTCAAGCGTCTGATTGTCTGCCACCGCGATCGGGCGCGACGTCGAGAGCTTCTGCCCGTCCTGGCCATAAAGCGTCGCGCGAAACGACGCGGACGCACCGTTGACGTTCGCCGGATGCTCGGGGAATGCGAGGTTCGACACCACAAGGTGCGACTCCAGGCCGTCGCGCCGCATGAAGAATATCCCCGTGTGATACACCTTCGCGCCGGTGGACTGCGAGTGGTCGAGCACACGCTTTTTCTTAGCGGGGCGCAGGCGCTTTTTGATTTCGCCCCATGCGAATCCGAGTTCCTCGCGAAGACCCTCGGGACGCTTTGGCTTGGCGACCGTCTTTTCGGGATGAAGGAGCATGTATTCCTGCAAAACTCCTTTAGCCTCGTATTCACAGGAGCTGCAAAGACTGCCGATGCCGTGCTCCTTTTTCATGTCGGGGAAATTCGGGCACGCCATTTCTTCGAGCATGTGCTCGTAGCGTTCCGCAGTGATCCGCAGGCAGTGGCAGAGATAACCTGTTTGGACGTTCGTTGTTTTTTCCATGTCGCGATTATTTAGACTCTGGCTCCGGAGCGATGAAACATTTTGCGAAAAGATCGAGGACGATACCTACTCCGTCGCGAGTCGCGTGGCGGCCATTGTCGTGATGCAAGTCGTGATACATGAACAACTCGTAGCTGGGGAGATAGTGAACGTTTGGAAACTCGCGGCAAATCTGGCCGGCAACAGCGCGCAACGTCGCCTTGCTTTCCATGTTCGCGAGCACGACATCGACATCGCGGAAAGTGCTTTCCAGCGCCACCGGCGAGACCGTCAAAATGAGATGTTTTTCGGGAAACCGCGCGAACAGAAGCTCACAAACGCGGCGGAGGTTTTCGTAGTTTTCTTTGAATCCTGCGACGTGAAGCTCCACCTGTTCCGCGCCCCCTCCGCCGCTGACGCCCGGATATGTGCAGGCGTGAAGGCCGTTCGATTTATTCAGCCATGTTTCGATGAGTCCGAGCGTGATGATATAAACATCCGCAGCCATGATTCCCCCGGCGATGCAGTGATCCACTTTCTCACTCAGGCTGCGGATTCCGGCCTCGTCCGCGGCGTACACGTTTTTCCGATACGGGTCCTGCCACACCGTATCGCGCTTCATCACGCGGTTGATTCCACGACCCTGCACCGTCCAGAAATCATCCGCCTTGAAGTGCGTTCCAGCGAAGGCCTGCTCGAACTCCTGGCGAATGGTGAACGTGTCGTAGTGGTTGATGTTATCGCGGTCCGGAAGGGAATTCAGAATCTGCGTTTCCGGCTCGAGCTCGATCGCGTGATACTTCGGAAACACGTCAAAGCCCCGCCGCATCAGCTCGTGTCGAATCTCGAGCGCGAAGCAGCTACCGATGGCAAAAATCTTCGTGTTTTTTTGAATAAGCGGCACGTTCCGCACCGTGAATTTCCGGCCTCTCTCGGCACTCTTCCACGCGCAGTTCGGCTCGCCGACATTCGCCGCTTTCGCTGCCCGCGCCAGGGCTTCGCGCCGGGAAGTCGCGAAGTGCAGTTTTGCCGCCGGGTCGTAAGTCGCCGGGTTGACATGCGGCGGAAATTTCGGCGGCGGATGGAACCACGAACGGATCGTGGTCGTCACTTTTTTCCAAAGCGGGCGTAGGTTCTGCGCCGCTTGGAATTGCTCTTCCGCGGCAGGAAACCGTCCGACTTTCAGCAGTACTTCGCCGTAGTGGTAGCGGGCCTCCTGCGAGCGAGGGTCCAGCTTCACAGCATGCGCGAGATGCTCCTCTGCTGAGGGCCAGCGACTGCCCATGGAAAGCGCGCGACCCAGCGCCAAACGCACATCAAAGTCGTCGGGCATTTGCGCGACGGCCAGTTCCAAAACTGGCGCTGCCGGCTGGTAACGCTTTTGCGCGAGCAGCCGCAATCCGACGGCTTTCGGGTCCTTCTCCGCCTCGGCGAGCAATCCCGCCTCGTCATCGGCAAAAGCGCCCTGATGCCACAGTCCGTCACGGAGCTGAAAAACAGGCTTTGGCTTTGCTTCTACAGACATGGATTTTCGGCTGGTTGCATTCGCTTTTCGAGCATCTCGTGCCCGGTTGCCGGACAGATTCCCACAAACTCAAACCCCGCGGCAATGTAGATTCCGCGCGCCCTCTGATTCTCCTTCGCGACTTTCAAAAGGACACTTTCCACGCCATTTTCGTCGCACCACTCGAGGGCGAAGCGCAACGACTCCCGTGCGAGCCCGCGCCCCGCAGCATGCTCGGCGACGAATACACCGTAACTCGGCCGCGCATACCCCGTATCAAAGCCCCGTAGCATGAAGAATCCAGCGATTTCTCCATCGGTGCAAAGCGCCCAAAAGCGGTCGCGACGCGCTGTGGAGAGAACTTCTGCAACTGTGCGTTCATCAAATTCAAACGGCGAAAAATGAGCGATATAATCCGCACGCTGTGTCGCAAGGAGCTTCGCGAGCACAGGCGCATCGCCCGCATGTAGAGGGCGGATCGCATTCTCAAGCATCGGACTCCATCTCCCACTGCGCGGGCACCAGCGCCGTGCCGGAGGGAAGCGCGGGAACCATGCCGGTTCCGAAGAAGTCTCCGGTTTCTACGGTGAGTTCCATGGCATCCTCCACGGAATCAATCATCTCTGCCTGTCGGTAGCTGGTGGAGATTTGAAAGGTGACTCGATAGGTCGATGCGGGCACAGGCAGACGCGGAATCTTGCAAACAAACGCTCCCCGAGCGGGAAGCTTTCCGAAGCCTTTGCCAACAAGTTGGTTCGACTGAGTGAAGACCGGAACACCCAGTTGCGTGTGGACATTAATCCGCGCGTTCAATTGCGGGAACTGAACCTCTTGAGGGTTCTCAAAGTGAAGCCACACAGAAAAGTCGTCGCCGGAGTTAACCGTTTGTACGACGCGTCCCGACCGATTGCGGAACTCCACTTCTACAACTCGGATCTCTCCACTGCCGACGCGGTCAGCCCTTTCCCTCATGCTGACGCCAACAACTGAATTTTGCTCTGCATAGAAGCGCAATGCTTCGGACTGGGTGCCGTCAAAAGCAACCCTCCCCGACCTTAACACTATCCCCCGTTTGCAAAGCGATTCCACGGTCGCGGCATTGTGACTCACAAAAAGAACCGTCCGCCCGGAGCCGGCCACTTCACCTATTTTGCCGAGGCACTTTGCCTGGAAAGCTGCATCACCGACCGCCAGCACTTCATCGATCATCAGCAGTTCCGCCTCCAGGTGCGCCGCCACTGCAAAGGCCAGCCGAACGCGCATTCCGGATGAGTATCGTTTTACCGGAGTATCAAGGAATTGCTCCACGCCCGAAAACGCCACGATTTCGTCGAACTTCCGCGCCACCTCAGTGCGCGACATCCCGAGGATCGCGCCATTGAGGTACACGTTATCGCGCCCGGAGAGCTCTTGATGAAAGCCGGTGCCAACTTCGAGGAGCGATGCGATCCGGCCCTTGAGCTTTACTGAGCCACGTGTCGGAGCGGTGATAGAGCTCAGGATTTTTAGGAGCGTCGATTTTCCTGCGCCATTGCGTCCCAGAATGCCGATCACCTCGCCTTGCTGCACGTCGAAGCTCACGTCTCTCAACGCCCAGTAAGCACCGGGCGCGTCGTCCGGTTCCACGCCGCCGAACAACTTCCGCCGCCAGTCGGCGACAAACGTCTTCCGGCTCAGTTCGCCGAGCTGATAACGCTTGGCGAGGTTTTCGACTCGTACAACGACCGGCATTTAGACTGTATCCATCACGTTTTGCTCAGTGCGGTTAAACATCACGATCCCCGCCAGAAACACGACAACGCACACAGCGAAACTCAACGCGAGGTATTCCTTGGTCACCGTCCCCTCGCCAAGGAAGGCGAACCGCATTCCCTCCACGATCGGCACCATTGGATTGAGCATCAAAATGCGTTGCTGCATCGCGCTGAGTTCCGAAACGGGAAATGCTATCGAGCTGCCGTACATCCAAAGCTGCACGCCGAATCCTGTCGCCATCGCCAAATCGCGGTAGCGTGTGCTGATGGCTGAGACGATTAAACCCACTCCGACGCCGAGCATTGCCGCCTGCGCGAGAAAAACCGGCAACAGGAGGACGCGCCAGTTTGGATCGAGGAAAAACGGATGCGCGGGGTCCGGGAAATAGTGTTTTTTTGACCAGTAAAAGCCGAGCCCGACGAGGAACACGCTGAACTGCACGGCAAAGCCGGCGAGACTCGTGAACACCTGTCCGACCGGCACAGCGAGCCGCGGGAAATAGACCTTGCTAAAAAGCTGCGCGTTCTTCGTGAAAGTGTTCGACGTCTTGTTCACGCATTCTGCGAAGAAGCCCCAAATGATCAGGCCTCCCATGAAGAACAGAAAATGCGGAATGTGATCCGTGGGGCTCTTGCCATGGCTGCTGCTGATGAGTTTGTTAACCGCAATGCTCAGGTCCGGCGATAGCGGTGGCAATCCGTGCAATGCCCTATTGAACTCGGCGAAAGCAGGGTCCACTGAAGCCGAACTGGCGCCCGAACGAAATCGCCCGAAAATGAAGCTGAAAACAAACGTCGTCAGCAGCGGTTGGATGACGAACCACACCGGCCCGAGCACCGTCTGTTTGAACTGCGCCGTGAGGTCGCGCAACGCCAGCAGACGAATGAGATCCCGGTAGCGCCACAACTCCCGCAAGGGGATGGCAAGCAAGCCGCGTTTCGGGACGATTTCCTTGTCCCAGTGTTCGACCTCAGATGTCTGACTGATCACAAAACGAATTTCCGGACGATGGATTTAGGCAAGCTGCCGCCATCGGTCATTCGCTTCCGTTTTCTAAAAACGAGACCCTTGGTGGATGGCTGCCATCGCTGATGCATAGATGTCCGCGCTGGGTGGAACGCTCCGATGGATACACGACCGGATGCCGCGAGTGCAATCACCACCGCAGCACATTGGAAAACTTGGGGTGCCGGAACGGGCTTGCGAATCAGTCCCGAGCCACGGTTAACGCCGACTCTTGAACTGAGGTGATGTCACTGCTCGGTGCGACGGGTACTAATACGATCTTCCAAAAACAAATTGACTACGAAGGGCGCGAGGGACGCGAAGATGACACGGAAATGAAGCCATCTCCTTCGCGTCCTTCGCGCCCTTCGTAGTCA
>JANMGP010000085.1:0-9872 GCA_031374705.1 Verrucomicrobiaceae bacterium
TTCGCTGTTTCCCGTGCCTTTGAATTCCTGGAAGATCAGTTCATCCATCCGGCTGCCGGTGTCGATGAGAGCAGTGGCCACAATGGTGAGCGAGCCCGCTTCCTCGGTGTTTCGGGCGGCTGCGAAAAATTTACGCGGAAGCTCCAGCGCGCGGCTGTCCACACCGCCTGACATCGTGCGCCCTCCGCCGGCGATTGCGTTGTTAAACGCGCGGCCAAGGCGGGTGATGGAATCGAGGAGAATGAAAACATCCTGTCCGCTCTCGACGAGCCGCCGTGCGCGCTCGATGGCAAGCGTGGCGATGCGTGTGTGCGACTTGATTTCCATGTCGTTGGAGCTGGCCCAAAGTTCCGCCTTGGGGACGTTGCACCGGAAGTCGGTGACTTCCTCCGGGCGTTCGTCCACGAGGAGAATCATCAGATGCATGTCCGGATGATTTTTCACGACGGCGTCGGCGATGTGATTAAGCAGCGTGGTTTTTCCCGTGCGTGGAGGCGCGACGATGAGGCCGCGCTGGCCTTTGCCAATCGGCGTCAACAGGTCGATGATGCGCGTCGTGGTGCGATCAGAAACGGTCTCGAGCTTGATGTGCTCGATCGGGCTGATGGTCGTGAGGTCTTCAAAAGAAGGCCACATTTTGACGTTCTCCGGCGGCTGGCCGTTGACTTCGAGCAGCTTGTTGATCTGCATGCCCCGGCTGTTTTTCTTCGCCTCCACTTTCAGCCAGTGGCCGTCCTTCACGCCGAAGCGCTTCACGACTTCGGGCGTCACGAAAACGTCCATCGGGTTGGGCTGGAAGTGCCGCTTTTGGTCGCGGATGAATCCGAATCCCTTGCCGGAAATCTCGCAGTAACCCTCGGCTTCGACGAGTTCCGTCGGTTCCTCGACCTTCGGCGGTCTCGGCTCTTGCGGCAGCCCCTGCGGATGGTCGGACCCGCCTTGCGGTTGCTGTCCGCCTTGATTTCCCTGGTTCTGGTAATTCTGCTGGTTCTGCTGCCGGCGTTGATCGCGCTGCTGCTGGCGCTGCTGCATGTGCTGCTGGCGGCGTTCCTCCCGGGACGGGCGGTGTTGCTGCGGCTGCTGCGGTTGTTGCGAGTGCTGCGGTTGTCCCCCTTGCTGCGATGGCTGGCTCTGCGCGGGCGCGGGCTGCTGATTCTGGGGCTGCTGCTGTTGTCTCGCGAGCGCCGCGGTCGCCTGCTGGGCGGCGATTTTTGCGGCACTCATCGCGCCCATGATGGCGTCGAGTTGCGCCTTTTCCGTAGGAATCGGGAGCCCGGCGGCGCGGAGAAAGGCCTCCACATCCCGCGGGATGTAAAGCGGACGCGGCTTTCCGCCTTGCGATGCGATGGACGAGGGCGGCAGAACCGGAGGCGGAGGGAGCGACGGCGCGGGTGCGGCGGCGACCGGTGCAGGTTCTGGAACGGGCTGGGGAGTCGGCTCGGGTGTCGCTGCTACGGGCTCTGCGGCAGCGGTTTTCGCGGGCTTCTTTTTTGCGGGAGCGCGCTTCGGTGCTTCCTCAGGCTTCACGGCCTCCGGTATCGGGACTTCGAAAAGATCGGGCGTTTCCGGTTCCGCGGATTTCTTGGCGGCGGATTTCTTTGCGGGCGCTTTTTTCGGCGCAGCGACCGGAGCCGGCTCTACGGCCGCAGGCACTTTCTTTACGGGGGTGGTTTTTGCCGCTTTTGCGACCTTGGCCTTGGCGGGCTTCACGGGCGCGGATTCGGGAGCCACTTTGGCTGCGGCGACTTTCTTTGTTGCCGTCACGGAAGCCTTGGTGGCCACCTTTTTGATTGGTTTCTTGGCCGCTACTTCTTCTGCGACCTTTGCTGCTTTCTTTGCCATATAAATGAGATGCGGAGTTGAGGCCGCTGGAAACCGGCGATCCTGCCGGTTTTACTTGTTGATTGAGGATTGAGGTCGCTCGCTTGGTTTGAAGCGGACTCCCATTTTGAGAACGGCCCGGAAGGCCGGAAAATTAAAGATTCGTTGATTGAAAGATTGGTCGTGCCTTTGAAAGGCGAGGCTTTCGCGGGTGGAGAAAAGAGCCTACCGAGACTTCGAAGCCTGCGCCGATGACGCGACCGAACATTCCCCTTTTGCCTCAGCGGGGCAGGGACGTCAACGGGTTTTTTGCCCGCATTCAGAAAAGTATTCGAAACGGGACATTGCAGGGATTGTCTCTGTGTGCGCTAATCACCAACATCAATTCAACGAATTGTCTCCTATGAAAACACGTCGTCACGCAATCGCCACGCTCCTCACCTCCGCAACGCTTATCGTGCTGTCCGCCACCGCCGGTGCCCAGTCGGGAAAGCCGGTGCTCAATCTCTTCTGCTGGTCGGAATATGTTCCAGAGGCGGTGGTTAAGGGATTTGAGAAGGAAACGGGCATCAAGGTGAACGTCGAGAACTACGATTCAAACGAGAAGATGCTCGCGAAATTGCTGGCTGGCGGGGCGAAATACGACCTGATCCAGCCGAGCGAATACGTCGTGGAGTCCCTCATAAAACAGGAAAAACTCGAACCCATCGACACGGCGGCGCTCGAGAATTTCAAGCTTCTCGACCCGAAATCCCTCAATCTCCCGCATGACCCCGGCAACAAGTTCAGCATCCCGTGGATGATCGGCTCCGTGGGAATTGTGGTGAATGCCGACAAGATCAAAGACGACGTGAAGGGATACGCCGACGTTTTCAGCGGAAAATACAAGAAGCGCATCGTGGTTCTCGACGACAACCGGGAGATCATCTCCTGGGCGCTCGCGACTCAGGGGATCGCGATTAATGACATCACTCCCGAAAACCTGGCGAAGGTGAAGCCAATCGTCAAAGGCTGGTTGAAACAGGTCAAAGCGTATGATTCCGACAGCCCGAAGACAAAATTCCTGAAGGGCGATGTGGATATCGGCATCGTCTGGAGCGGCGAGGCCGCCATCCTTTGGGACAAGAGCAAAGGAAGCGGGAAATACAAATACGTGCTGCCCGCCGAGGGTGCGCATCAGTTTGTGGACAGCCTGTGCATCCCAAAAGGCGCGCCGCACAAGGAGGCCGCGGTGAAGTTCATCAACTATATCCTCAAGCCCGAAGTGAGTAAATTAATCTCCGATGATTTTCCCTACACGAACCCGAACATCGAGGCCCGCAAACTCCTGAAAAAAGAGCAGCAGGAAAATCCGGCGAGCTACCCTCCGGGCGAGCCCAAACTCGACACCTTCAAGGACATCGGAAAGTCCGCCCGCGACATCGACAAGATGATGACCGACTTGCGCAGCCAGTAGTGCGCGGGTTCGTGGGTAATCGATTTTGAACTCCGGCGTGCGGAGCTTCGACGAAGCGTAAATGCAAGTCACCAACGCAGTAAAGCCCCGTAAAACACCGGCGAAGAAGCCCGGTCTCATCGGCTGGCTCCTCCTCGCGCCAATGGTAATTTGGCTTGCAGCTTTTGTCGTCGCACCAACGGCAATCCTCCTCGTCGCGAGTTTCACGAGTGCCAACGAAGACACGGGCTTCCCGGTTTACAAACAGCCGCCGCCATCGGAAGGAGAAAAGCAGAGGCCCACGTTTGAGACCGGCAATTACAAGCGCATTGTGGTGGACGATGAGGGCAAGCTGCTGACGACCGAGGAAGAGGACATCGTAAAGATTGACGCGGCCGGCGCGGAACAGGTCGTGGGCACGAAAAAAGTGACGCGGTTTGCCGCGCCGTACCTGCGGGTTTTTGGATACTCGATTCTCTATGCGGGAATTGCCACGGCGATTTGCATCCTCATCGGCTACCCGGTCGCATGGTATATCGGCCGCGCAAAGGAAAACACCCGGAACTTGTTGCTGATGGCAGTGATGATTCCGTTTTGGACGAGCTTCCTCATCCGCACCTACGCGTGGATTACGATCCTGGCAGAGCAGGGCCTGCTCAACGGCATGCTGCAATACACGAACATGATTACGCAGCCGTTTCAGATGCTCTACACGTCCGGCGCGGTCGTGCTCGGACTCGTTTACAACTATCTGCCTTTCATGATTCTCCCGATTTACGGCAGCGTGGAAAAACTCGACAGCTCCCTCGTGGAAGCGGCGTTCGATTTGGGCGCGGGACCGGTTCGGGCGTTCCAGCGCGTCATTCTCCCGCTCACGCGACCGGGCATCGTCGCGGGAGTCATGCTCGTGTTTGTGCCGGCTGTCGGGATGTTTGCAATCAGCAGCCTGATGGGCGGCGGGAAGTCGCCGATGATCGGCGACATCATTTCCAACCAGTTTTTTGCAGGGCGCGACTGGCCTTTCGGCTCCGCGCTCGGGATGACATTGGTGCTGATGTTCGTCCTCGCCTTCCTCGCCACTTCGAGACTTCGGAAGGCCGTCACCGACGCGGGCTGATCCGCGTCATTCTTCCCAGCGGAAGGTCCCGTCTGCGGGAAGTCCGAGCTGATCGAGAATGCGATCGACCACCGTGTCGGCGAGGTCGGCGAGTGTCTTCGGACGGCTGTAAAAACCGGGGCTCGCGGGCATCACCAGCGCTCCTGCTTCGATCACGGTGCAGACATTGCGCGCGTGGATGAGATTCCACGGCGTCTCACGCGGAACGAGGATGAGCTTGCGCCGCTCCTTCAGAAAAACGTCCGCCGCTCTCAGAATCGTGGTGTCGCCGGTGCCGGCCGCGATCCTGCCCAGCGTGCCCATGGAACATGGGCAAATCACCATGGCGTCGAACCGTGCGGAGCCGCTTGCAAACGGTACGTTCATTGTTTTGTCGCCGTGCTGATGGACGCCCGGCGGGACTTTCAATTCATCGATCTCGTCGTGGATGACCTGCCTCGCGTAAGGGCTCAGGACCAGATGGACCTCGTGCTCGGTCGCATCGATCTTTTCCAGCAATCGCTGGAGATAAATCGCTCCACTGGCGCCGGTGCCCGCGACGACGATTTTCAACGCGGAGCTCCCGGAGTCGCGGCGTTTGCCTCTTTCTCCTCGTCGTCGGCTTTTTTCAAATAAGCCTTCATCGCCTTTTCCCATTTCGCCACGTCGTCGCCGTAGTCTTCGTCGAGGAACACTTGCATCGTGGTCTTCGCCTCTTCGTTGAAGTGGTGGTTCGGAATTCTGATCGCCTCAAGCATTGCAGGAAGTTTGATTTTGTCGTCGCGATTCATCAGGTCGGTCGCGAACACATCGATTACGTCCGCGTCGAAAGCCGGGTTGCGCCAAATGTGGTTAATCTTTCCCCATTGCTCGTCCGGCAGGAGATTGACGATATGTTGCGATGCTTCCACCTGGCCGTCCTTCGTAAGTCCCGGAAGGATGCTAATGAGCGCTTGCGCAGTGTTGATGTGGTCCTGATCGCTGTTGCCGGGATAAAGCTTGAGGGCGTCGTCGATTTTCCGGTCGTCTTCCGTCATGACGGCTTGCTTCGCCGGCGGTGGCTCGACTTTGGGCTCCGACGTGGGCCGCTTTGCAATCGCTGGGCCTTCCGGAGAAACGGCCACCGGGTCGTTGCTCGCGGACTTTTCAACCTTGGCGGGCTCGGGCGGCGGCGGTGTGTAATGGGCGGCATTTTCCCCACCAAGGAACCACATCGCGGCACCGACGATAACGGCGACCACGACAGCGAATATGGCTACAGAACGAGAATTCATGAATATGTTTGGCTCAGCAGAGCGTGCGTCAGAATTTGACTGCGGGCAATGCTCTTCCGTTCACTAAATCATCATCGTGGCGCTGTGCAAGGGCGCGAAATCGCCGGCCTTTTACCATCCCAGCGACAATGGCGCGTGAAACTCCAGCCCGTGCGCGTCGGCAACGCCTTTGCAGGTCACCTTTCCGCCGAAAATATTCACCCCGCCCACGAGGTTGCGGTCTTTTGCGAGCGCTCCGGCGAAGCCGTGGTCGGCGATGAGCTCGATGTAGCGGTATGTGACATTCGTCAGCGCCTGCGTCGCGGTGCGGGCGTATGCGGCGGGCATGTTTGCAACGCAGTAATGCGTCACATCTTCTTCCACGAAAACCGGGTCGTGATGCGTGGTGGCGCGCGAGGTTTCCGCGCATCCACCCTGGTCGATGGCGATATCGACGAACACGCTGCCGGGTTTCATCACGCGCATCATTTCACGGTTGATGAGCTTGGGAGCCTTCGCGCCAGGCACGAGGACCGCGCCGATGAGGAGATCTACTTCGGGTAGCATTTCGAGGATGTGCGCTGGGTTAGAGAACAACGTGTGCGCAGTGTGAAGGGTGATGTCCAGGAACCGCATCCGCTCGACGTCCACGTCGAGAATCGTCACGTCGGCGCCGAGGCCCGTGGCCATGCGGGCGGCATTCACGCCAGCTGTGCCGCCGCCGATGACGACGACTTTTCCCGGCAATACGCCGGGGACGCCGCCGAGCAGGACGCCGCATCCGCCGTGGTGCTTCGCGAGGTAGTTTCCGCCGACGAGCACGCTCATGCGCCCGGCGATTTCGCTCATCGGCTCCAGCAGCGGAAGGCGGCGGTTTACTTCCACGGTTTCATAAGCGATGCCCGTGATTTTTCGTTCGAGGAGCGCGTCCGTGAGCTTCCTGCTCGCGGCGAGGTGCAGGTAGGTAAAAAGAATCTGTCCTTCGCGGAGCAGGGGCCACTCTTCTTCGAGCGGCTCCTTCACTTTCACGATCATGTCGGCGCGCTCGAAGACTTCAGCGTGCGACGCGACAATCTCGGCTCCGGCGGCGACGTATCCGGCATCCGGGAATCCGGTTCCCGCGCCAGCGGCGGCTTCGACAATGACTTTATGACCGCGCCGGTTGAGCTGGTAGGCAGCGCTGGGAAGCAGCGCCACACGGTTCTCCTGAGCTTTGATTTCCTTGGGTACTCCGATAATCATAAAGAAAGAGTAGCACAGTTTCCCGGGTGCCGACAACTTTCGCTCGCGGGTGCTGCCATCCGCATTAACCATTCCCGGCCCGTCACCGCGGTGCGGTTTCCCCGTCCGAGCCTGACGAGAGCTTCCCCTATCACGAACGAACCCAACACGGGCAGGACAAGAGCGATCTCGGGCGACTTGCGATCTCTGGACGTGTCGTCCGCGGACATTTTCGTTTGTGTTGATCCGCTATTTCCCCGGCGCGCGCATGAGTTCGTTGATGCGCGGAAGGATGAGCGGCATCAAAACTGCGGCGGTGTAGTGGCCGACGGGCAGCTCGATGTGGTGATCGCGGTCCAGCTTGCCAGCCGTGGCAAATGCCCGCGAGCACGCAGGCGGGACTACTTCGTCGTTCTTGCCGCTGTAGAGCCACACTGTTTTTGGATCAAGCCGATGCGCGAGCCTCATCGGCTCGATGGATTGCGAGTGTTCGCGAATCTGCGCCTCGGTGATTCCCGCTTCCGTGAGCCGCTTGCGCAGCCCGGCAGCGTCGCGAGTGCCGGTGAGGATGACGTCGGCGATGTTGCCGCCGGCGAGAAGGATGAACGTGCGATCGTAGCCGCGGTCGAGCCCCGCAACTGTGGCGGTGACGAATCCGCCGAGGCTCGTTCCTTGCAGACCGATGAGCGTTTTATCGATGAAGGGAAGCGCAACGACGGCATCGCGCGCCCTTCGGACATCGGCGATGGCCTGCTTGAGCGCGGGCAGCATTTTTTGAGGGTCGCCGGTGATCGCCGAAGTGCGCGCGCCGTAGCCCGGCAGGTAGATCATGAACGTGTGAAACCCGTAAGGACGCAGCCCCTGGGCGAAGATGCGCCCGGCGACCATCCCGCGGCCGGATTCGTGCACGATGACAATGGCGGGAGCGACCTTCGGCTTGCCGTCCTTGTCGCGGGCGACGTGCCACTCCATCGCGACGTTGTCATTCGTCGCGTCACCGCTCGGCACGGCGGAGGGAAAACGCACCAGCCAGTCGCCCTGGCCCTTCGCAGCCTCGATGCCGACGCTGAATTCGCCAGGCGTCCAGCGGAGCCCATCGACGCAAGCAGCCGCGTCGGCCACGGAATCGACGGCGCAATTAAGCGTGTCATGCGCGGGGAATTTGCTGCCCGCCGCAACATCGTCTGCGCGCACGGTTCGGGTGCAAAGGGCGAGCGTGAAAAAGAAGAAAACTATTAGGCTGCGCGACATGGTGAAAACTGTATCTGCATATCCCACAGACCGCAACTGTCGGGAATGAGAAGTAATCCGAACGCCTTGCATGATGAATAATTTACGCTCTTATACGCGCCTGACGTGAAGACAGTCCGCCTTATCGTTTCGTTTCAAAAACTCGCGCTCCGGATCGCGATGGTTGCCTTCGCCGTCGCCGCTCGTGCCGACGCCGACGGCGTGACGCCGCTCATGCTCGCGGCGGCTGCGGGCGACGTGGAAAAGGTCGGGTCGCTCATCGCGGGCGGTGCTGCTGTGGATGATTGCGACGCGCGCGGGCACACGGCGATCTGGCACGCCGTCGATGCGCGCAAGCCAGCCGCTCTCTCGCTCCTTTTAAACAAAGCAAGCACGCTGACGGGACGCTGCCCGCTCGGGCGCGGAGCCATCGAACGCGCCATGGAGCTCGATGACTGGCAACTCATCGAACCCATCCTCACTGCGAGCAGGAACAATCTCGGATGGACCATCCCATCCCGCCGGGCGATGGCAAAGGCCATCAACACCCGCAATGCGGACCACATCCGCGCACTCGTAAAAAAGCACTGGCTCCCGCCGTTGATGGAGCGCAGCAGACATCCGATACTCGCGCACGCAATCGTAAGTGGTGACATCGAGACAACCAAGCTGCTGCTTGATTGCGGGTTCGATCCGAACACCCGCGTGGGCAACCTCGCCGACCCGGAGTTCACATCGGGCGTGCCCCAGAAATTCATCCGCTACTACCTCAAAAACGACCGCGGTGTGACCGTGCTTATGCTCGCCACCGGCATGGAACGTGTCGAAATCGTGAAGCTTCTCCTCGCAAGCGGCGCCCGCGAATCCTCATGCACGCTGCGACACAAGATGGCTGCGCTCAGCTTCGCCGCCGAGGCGAACAACCACGACATCATGCGCGCCCTCATCGGCTCGGGGCCCCTGCCGTCGCAGCTCCGCGTGGAAATCTCGCTCTCGGGGCAAACCGCCACGCTCTACAAAGACGGGCAGGTTTTCGATAGCACGACAATCTCCACCGGCGTGGAAGGCAAGGAGACGAAGGCAGGCCGGTTCATTATTACCAACAAAGAGCCGATGCACGTCTCCAATATCTACAAAGGAGCGAAGATGCCGTTTTTCATGCGGCTCAATTGCGCCGATTTCGGAATGCATCAGGGCATCGTGACTGGCGAACCCGCGTCCCACGGATGCATCCGGCTCCCCGCGGCCATCGCGAAAAAGTGGTATGCGAAAGTCCCCGTGGGAACGGAAGTCGCCATCTATTGAAGCAGGCTGGCATCGCGCATCGCGGAGTGTGTAAAGTCCCCTCATGACCATCACACATCGACTCCGCCGACTCCGCGCCACGCCGCAGCTCCGCGCCCTTGTGCGGGAGACCACGCTCACTGCGGATGACTTCATCTTGCCCCTGTTCGTCTCGGAGAAAATCACGGGGCGCGTCGCCGTTGCATCGATGCCGGGGGTCTTTCAGCTCGACGAAAAAGAGCTCATCGTCGAAGCCCGCGCCGCGCACGCCGCCGGTGTCCGCGCCGTGCTCATTTTTGGAATCCCCGCGCACAAAGACGAACACGCCACGCAAGCTTACGCTGATGAAGGAATCACCCAGCGCGCTGTCCGTCGCCTGAAAGCGGAGATTCCCACGCTCATCGTGATGACCGACGTGTGCCTCTGCGAATACATGAGCCACGGGCACTGCGGCATCACGGAGTTTCACGGCGGAGTCGCGCACGTCCACAACGACCCAAGCGTCGAACTCCTCGCCGCCACCGCCGTCTCC
>JANMGP010000128.1:0-62319 GCA_031374705.1 Verrucomicrobiaceae bacterium
CCATGACCCGCAAGCCCGACCTCGATACGAACAGCCCGCTGGAGTCTTGGGATGCAGCCATCCGCAGCACCGTGGCCTACCAGGGCACCACCTATACTCTCCTCCGCCCGTGAGGGTCTCGCGCCCATGCGGGAGGAGGAGAGTATAGGTGGTGCCCTGGTAGGCCACGGTGCTGCGGATGGCTGCATCCCAAGACTCCAGCGGGCTGTTCGTATCGAGGTCGGGCTTGCGGGTCATGGAGTGGACGCGCTTGCGTCGTAGCGCACGCGGCCCTCCGCGCTGCTCGCCCTCACGCGAAGCGCATTCTTCCTGGTGGACCGCTCTTTGGATCAGCGCTTCGCGGGTACGAGTATCACGCGGAGGGCCGCGTGAGCTACGACCCCGTTGCCTCAATTCCCGACGTTCCATCACCCGCTTTCAATCACACTTTTATTGGCAGGAACCCGTTTTTTCATCTCGCCAAATCGGTTCCGTATTATTATTTCTGTAACCACTCGCGCTCTTCTCTGGATAATCCAGGGAGGGACCGTGCGGGCGTATCTTCCTTTCAGTATGCAATCCATTCACCGGCAATCGCTATCATTCCTGCTCGCTCTGTTCGTTTCGGCATTCTCTTTGCCGCTGAATGCGCAGATTATTTCCGCAACCACCGTTGATGCTGGCACGGTGGCAACCGATACCGTCGGGCAGCATTCCTCACAGGCCATCGTCGCGGGCAATCCGGCGATCAGCTACTATGACGTCACCAACGGTGATTTGAGGTTTGTCCGCGCGAACGACGCTGGCGGGACCAGTTGGGGAGCGCCCGTGACTGTGGCGAATGCAAACAACGTTGGCCTTTACACCTCGCTGGTTGTTGTGAACGGGAATCCGGCAATCAGCTATCTGGACAGCACGACGTTTGACCTCAAGTATGTCCGTGCGACCAACGCCACAGGAACCACTTGGGGAGCACCCATAACCGTGGATAGCGTGGGAAATGTGGGGTTCTATACGTCGATGACCGTGGTGGGCGGGAACCCCGCGATAGCTTATTATGATAATAGCGTACTCGACCTGAAATACGTGCGGGCTTCCGACGTAAACGGCGCGAGTTGGGGGATTCCGGTGACACTGGATAGCGTTGGCAACGTGGGGCAATTCACGTCGCTGGTCATTGTGAATGGAAATCCGGCTGTCGGTTACTACGACGCGACACTGTTGGATCTGAAATTCGTGCGCGGTAACGACGTGAATGGGACGACGTGGGGAGCGCCGGTGGCGGTGGACACTGCCGGCAGTGTGGGCCGATTTGCCTCAATGGCTGTGGTGAACGGAGCGCCGGCCATGAGTTATTACGACGGCAGCGCTGCAAACCTCGACCTCAAGTATGTTCGCGCAACCGACGCGAACGGGGCAAGTTGGGGGCCGTCACTGACCGTGGCGACCAGTGGCAATTCCGGGCAGTACACGTCGCTGGCGATCGTGAGCGGCAGTCCTGCGATCGGATATTACGACCAAACTAATGGTGATCTTAAATACGTGCGCGCCAGCGACCCGAACGGGGCGACCTGGGGGACAATCGTGACGGTGGATGGCGGCGGCGGCGGTAATGTCGGGCAATATACCTCGCTGGCGGTCGTCGCAGGCCAGCCTGCGATCAGCTATTTTGACGTGACCAATGGTGATCTCAAGTGGGCGTCCGTCGGACCTTTTCCGGAGATCTCGGTCGAGCAACCTGCGGGGACAGACCGCGTGGGCGGTGCCGGAATTGCGTATGGGACGGTGACGACCGGCGGCAACAGCGCGAAAACATTTACGATCAAAAGCACAGGCACCGGCACGCTCACCATCGCGAGCATTGTCGTGACGGGAGGAAATTCCGCCGACTTTGGAGTGAATCTCACGGGAACTAATTTGAGCCTCGCGGCGGGATCGCAGACGACGTTCAGCGTGGTTTTTACCCCGGGCGCATCCGGTGTTCGTTCGACGACTCTCCGAATCATGAATAATGACGGGGACGAGGCGACTTTTGACCTCGCTCTCAGCGGAACTGGCAATACCGCGCCAACGCTCTCGCTGCCTGTTTCTCCGGTGATTGCCGAAGCGACGAGCAGCGCCGGGGCGAATGTAGCGTTCTCGGTAACTGCGAGCGATTTCGAGGACGGACCCGTGACTCCCGTTGTGACCCCGGCGTCCGGGTCCTTGTTTCCGCTTGGGAACACAACCGTGAATGTTTCGGCAACGGATAGTGGTGGAGCGACGACCAGTGGGATGTTCACGGTTACAGTGCAGGACACGACAGCGCCGGTCGTTGCGCTGCACGCGAATGTGACGGCGGAGGCCACGAGCGCCGCGGGAGCGACGGTCACGTATGCGGTCGGGAGCGCCAGCGATGCGGTGGGTGTGACCAGCATCACGTATTCGCAGAACAGCGGGACGAATTTTCCGATTGGGACGACGGTGGTGACGATTTCGGCGAAGGACGCGGCGTATAATACGGGCACGAGCACGTTCACCGTGACGGTGGAGGACACAACAGCCCCGGTCGTCGCGCTGCACGCGAATGTGACGGCGGAGGCCACGAGCGCCGCGGGAGCGACGGTGACGTATGCGGCTGGAAGTGCCAGCGATGCGGTGGGGGTGACGAGCATCACCTACTCGCAGAACAGCGGAACGAATTTTCCGATTGGGACGACGGTGGTGACGATATCGGCGAAGGACGCGGCGAATAATACGGGCACGAGCACGTTCACCGTGACGGTGGAGGACACAACAGCCCCGGTGGTCGCGTTGCACGCGAATGTGACGGCGGAGGCCACGAGTGCCGCGGGAGCGACGGTGACGTATGCGGCCGGGAGCGCCAGCGATGCGGTGGGTGTGACGAGCATCATATACTCGCAGAACAGCGGGACGAATTTTCCGATCGGTACGACGGTTTTGACGATTAGCGCGAAGGACGCGGCGAATAACACAGGCACGAGCACGTTCACCGTGACGGTGCAGGACACATCGGCCCCGGTGCTCACACTGCCGACGTCACCGGTGACAGCCACGACGATCGGTGCCAGCGGAGTAGCGGTGTCATTTTCGGTGAGTGCAAACGACCTTGTGGATGGCGCGGTCACGGCCACAGCGACGCCGCCTAGCGGCACGACATTTTTTGTGGGTGATACGACCGTCAACGTCACGGCTTCGGATACTTTAGGTAACACGGCGAACGGTTCGTTCATCGTGCGGGTGGCGAAGGCGAATCAGGCGGCAATCATTTTCAACCCGCCGCCGACCGAATTTTCATCGAATACGATCACGCTCACGGCCACTGGCGGCGGCAGCACCAGCCCGGTCACTTTCAGCGTCGTGAGCGGTCCGGCGAGTGTTGCCGGGAATACACTCACCTTTAGCGCAGCCGGCACGGTAATCGTACAGGCCAATCAGGCGGGCGATGCGAACTACAACGCGGCCACTCCGGTGAACGGGACAATCTTGGTCGCCTCCAACGAGCCGACGATCGCGGTGGACGACGAAGTTACCGCCACCACTGCAACGACCATCGTTTACCCGCTCGCGAATGACTCGGACGGAGATGGCGTCGCCCTGACGATCAGCGCGGTGAGCGAACCCAGCGTGGTTATTGACGGACGCACGCTCGTCGTCCCTGCAGGATACACGGGAACGTTTAGTTATGGTGCGACCGATGGCGCCAGCAACGCGACGGCCAACGTGGTTGTCAGTTCCGCCGCTCCAGTTGTGCAGCCATCCGTCTGGTCCGGCCTGCTTCGGGATGCCAGCGGCACCATCGTCGGGCGCGCGAGGCTCGCCCGCTCGAGTGGCGCGATAGCCACATTTGCGATTCAGGTGGGAAGCACCAAGCGGAGCCTCAAATTTCCGCTCCCATTGAACCCTGCGCCTTTCACAGTGATCGTTCCAACGTTTGGCAGTGTGGACATGACGTTGAATGCCGATGGACGGTTCGAGATTGAGATGCCTCTGGACGTGACCGGTGATATGCGGCCCGCGCAACTAACGGCGGCACCGATTACCTACAATGTTGGACTTGGCGGCTCAGACTCGTCCGTCCGCGGGGCTGGATATTTCTCCGTGAGCGTGAAACCGGTCGGTACAGCGGTCGTGGCGGGCCGGATGCCGGACGGTTCGCCATTTACGGCTGCCTCGGACTTGAACGACAACGGAACTTTGAGCGTGTTTGCCAAACTCTACATCGCACCGGCGGGAGGTGTCGCAGGTGAACTCAACCTGGCGGATTTGACGACGACGGACGTGACCGGAGAATTGAAATGGAGCAAGCCCGTGCGGGTGGGCGGCGTCTATCGTCCGGGCCTGAACACAGCGCTGGTGGCCAACGGCAGCGCCATCAATGGCCTGGTGGGCATTCCAGATGGGACGGTCGTGGTGGCGTTAAGCGGGAACAATTTCCCCGCACCGGTGCTGCTCACAACGACGATCCTCGACGGACAAGTGGATAACGTGCCCGGGTATATTGCCCGGTGGTTGGTGGGTCGTTCGATGAATAGCTTCAGCGCCGTATTCCTCCAGCCGAGGGGGGCGAGCTTCGTCAGCGGTTCCGGGCTGTATCTGCCGAAGAGCCAGACCGCGGTAGGGCGTTTTACAGGAAGCTCGCTCAGCGGAAAAATCGAAGTCCGGAATCCATAGTCCGTCGCCTTACAAACTTCGAACGCCGCTTTCGAAGCGCAAGGGAGCGGCGACACTCTTGTCGCCGGCGGTATGGCAACAGACTACGGCGCGCTGTCGGCGACAAGAGTGCCTCCGCTCCTATCCTGTTGCCGTCTCGACCTTAAAAAGCGGCGCGATTGAGTTTTCATCACTTTAGTCCCGCGTAATCCGCTGTTTGTGATCTTCGGTTACCCCTCAATGTTTGAGACTCCCGGATCAATCGCGGCGTTCGGGTTCACCTGCGGTTTTCAGGCTTACCCCGAACGCAATTGAAAGCGCACAACGAGCACTGTCGGATGCCCGGTGATTCGCGGACTCACGCCCTACTATTTTGGAGCGGGCTCAGGGGCTGGCTTTGTTTCTCCGGCGGGAGCTTCCTGAGCCTTTGGCGGTTCTGGTAGTTTTGCCGGATCGAGCGGGATGGGGGCCGGTGGAACGACTGCCGCGGCGGGCGGTGTCACTGCAGGTGACGCTGCATCGGCGGGCGTCGCATCGGGTAAAGCGGGAGCATTGGCAGGCGTTGGGTTCGCAGGTTTCTGACCTTCAATCAATGCTGCTTCAAACGCGCTGGTGTCGGGCCGGTTCAGGAGAAATGTCCCGGTTTTTCCATCCGCAGTTCCGTGCCGGAGGCGATCCGAATTCATGCTCCCGATCTTCAGCTTTCCTGTCTTCTTGTCCGCCATTGAAAAGCTGAGCGTGATTGCAGGTTTGTCCAGTCCTTGCTCGGCGGGCTTCGTAGCACCGGCCCAGCGCACGGCTCTTAGCGAGTGGAGCGTGTTAATGAGGGATTGCACGGCGATCTGGTTCACAACCCCGTCGCCTTTGACGAGCTTCCACATCTTGTCGGGGCCGAGTTCGAGTGTCACAGCGGGCTGGTCGATTCGGGCCAGTTCCAGGCGGACGATGTCGTTTTGATTAAGGTCGTAGATTTTGAGGTCCTGCCACTCGAGCGGGTCGCTCCAGATTCCATCGACGAGGCTTTTCGCGACGGCAACGATATACGGCTCATCATCGAGTTTTGCGAAGACGGTTTCTTCCTCGGTTTTGCCAAACATGATTCTGGAAATTGGCTTGTCGCCGGGGCTGGTTTCCGGCGTTCCCTCCGTGGAGTAGCTGCTCAGGGTGACGCTGACGGTCGCCGATGGACGATCGAGGCCATACTTTTTCAGGTCGCTCGCCACGTCCTCTACAAAGCGAACGGTTTTCGCGTTGGTGAGGTCGTTCAGCAACTTGTTGGCGGCGGCGGAGTTCACGGGTTCATCGGGCTTGCCAGCGATCTTTCTCTTCCAATCTTCGCCATCGCGACCAAGAACGATTTTACCGCCCGGCCCCTCAATGGTGATTCTGTCAACGATGTCCTGCTGCACCCGCACGAGGCTGGAGTCACGCAGATCATTTGGCTGTGTGAGAGCGAGTTTTTCGATCGACGATGGGACAGTCACGACGCCCTCGCGCGTGCTCACCTTGACGTATGTGAATGTTTTTTCGGGACCGGCGCTATCCTTCTTCTCGGGATCTTTCTTTTCCGCCTTCGTCGCGCCGATTTGGACAATGACCGGCTCCTTTCCGCCTTCCGTGTGGAATGTGAGGGTGGCTTGCGGTTCGGTGAGGCCGAACGAAGCGAGATCCTTGGAATCCGAGACGAAGTCTTCGATGCGCGGAGCAGTGGAGTTCGAGATTAAATCAATGAGCTTCTGGTTGTCGGCGCGCGCTTTGAGGGGACGGACGAGCGACCAGTTGCCGTTCTTGCGTTCTGCTTCGAGCTCGCCCTTGGCTGTCTTGAGGATGACTTTTTTGACCTCGCCGGCGCTGATGCTCGTGAGCTTTCGGTCACGCCAGTCTTTTACGCCTTTGCTCAGGATTGTGAGGAGTTCGGTGGGGAGAACGTAGGTGGCATCGGCACCTTCTATTCGCGCATACACTTTGCCTTTCACTGCCGTCTCCTTGCCGATCAAGAGTTCGAGCGGCTTCTTTCCTGAGAGCTTGATGCTGACTTCGCCCTTGGCGACTCCGAGTTCCTTATGGAGTTCACGGGCATCCTTGCCCTTGGCTTCCTTCACCTTGCGGAGGTTCATATCAAGCCCTTCCAGCGTGGTGAAAAGGGTCGCGATCGCGCCTTCGTCGGCGCGATCTTTCACAGGTGTCTCAATGGTCCAGACCGTGTCGTTTTGTTTGAACTCGATCGTCCCTTCGCCGTTCTTGATGCTGAATGACTCAATTTGGCTCCGGTCGATCGCAGTCGTTCTTGGGGTGTCCTCGGTGCCGGCGAAGCGGTCGTCGAAATACTTCAGGTAGCCCCACAGGCAGGCTCCGAGAATGATGAGAATGATGGTGCTGCGAAATTTTTTCATGGCGAACAATATTAGCTCTTCGCGGCTTCGCGCTTTTGGTTCTCGTAGCGATTGATGAGGATGGAAATCGAGGTGAGCGATGCGGCGACGCCGATTGCGATGATTAGATTACGCGGAAGGGTCTTCGCTTCTTCGAGGCCGAGCTGCCAAAGCAGGACATACCAGCCTGCAACGAGCATGAGGAACGTCGCCGCGAGCCATGCTGTGAGAATGAAGAGGTTCTTCCCATGGCGCGCGCAAAGATAGTAGAGGCCAATCAGACCGACGATGAGCGGGATGTAGATTGCCACCCAAAGGCGGATGTCATTGAGCTGATCGAGGCTCAGTGAAAGTGTGAGTTTCTCCTTCTGCTTCGGCGGAATTTTGATGAGGAGTTCGCGGTTGAGCAGCCAGTTGATGCAGTTGGACGCGATGTCGATCGCCGGCGGGCCGGTCCGGAACCCATCGTCCGTCACGAAATCGCTGTTGCCAAAGACGACGAGCCGTGATGTTTCCAGCTTCACATTTGGGTCGGTGGAAGCACCTTTTTCCACGAGTGCAGCGAGTGTGAGCGGAAGTTGATTGTCTTTCTTGTCGTTCGTGGGCGCGTCTGTATCGCCAGGGTTGTAATCGACGTCGCCCCAGAAGCCCTGCGGCGCGACCATCAGGCCGGTCAGCTTCAAATGCTCCGTCGTTTCTTTGGCGAGGTCTAGTTGCAGTGACTGGGTTGCCCCGAAGAGTTCCATCGCGACGCCTTCCATCTCGGTGGTGACCGGCGAAGGAGTCTTGGAAATAAGGCCTGCGGATTGAAGGATGCCGACACCGCCCGTCGTTACCACGCGGAGAACGTAGTCGTCCTGCGGTTTTACTCCGCGCGCAGCGAGCCACTTGAAGAAGTTCGGCGTCTTTCCACCAGTCTTGCCGGTCGTGACGAATATGCGTCCTTTGCGATCCCAGTAATCGGACAACACTTTGAGGTCGCGTTCGCTGTAGTCGAACTTAGGGCCGAGGATGAGGATCATGTTGGCGTCCTCCGGGATCTTCTCTACGTCGGCCAGCGTGAGATTCACGAGAAGCAGATTCTGCCGTTCAGCATAGGCAACCATGACTTCGATTCTACGTCCGCTGGTGTCGAATTCCCCATGGCCGTTGATTACGTAGAGCTTGTTTTGCTTTGGCTCGGTCAGGGCGAGAATCTCGTTGGTGAGCACCTGCTCGCCCTTGAATGCGATCATCCGCGGAGGCGGCAGCGACTGCCCCTGCATTCGTGCCTGCATCTCCGCCATTTGGTCGCGCTGCTCCATCTCGGCCATATCGGAGGACTTGATCAATTTTCTGCGCCCGTCGTAGTCGAGGATGATCACGTTTTCGACCGCTCCGAATTTGTACTTCGCCTGCAACTCACGGGCGCGCGCGAAATTTAGCTCAGGGTTCACGTCCTCGACCGTGAGCTTGTCTCCTGCGGCGCGCTCGTATTCGCCGAGCATCTCGCGCGCGTCCTGTTCCGCTTCGCCGGCCTGCGAGAAAAAGACGATCGCCTGCATCGGCTTCGGCAGATTCGCGAGGAGACTCCTCGTCATCGGGCTCAATTCCGTCTGTGGGTTTCGCGCCCAGTTCCAGCGTTTGTAATACTTGCTGCTGACGTAATTCACCATCAGGACCATCGCAAGGAGCACGATGATTTGAACGGCAAGATTGATTCCGATTTCGATGCGGCCCACCCGCAGTTTTGCTGGTGCGTCCTTCGGGGTGGCTGCTGTTTCCAGGTTGGATTCCGGTGTTTCCATGGCGATGAGTTCTTGGCGTTAGGATTTCAACTTCCGGCTGTGGAAAATGTGATGCGTGAGGATGAGGAAAAATGCAGTCAATGAGAGATACCAGACGAGGCGTCGGCTATCGACGATTCCCGAAGAGAAGTCCCGCATGTGCATGATTGGGCTGACGAATTCCGCTGCCTTGCGGACCCGGGGGTCTGTCACATTCAGAAGTTCTTCGAGCATCATGGGAACCCATAGGTAGATAATCTTCACAGAGATGCTGAGAACCGCCGCATTGACCTGATCCTTTACGAGTGAACTCGCGAGATTTCCGATTGCGATGAACAGCATCGCGATCAACAGGAGCATCAAATACGCGCTGTAAAATGCGCCCGGTCCTTTTGCGGCCGGGTGGCCGTTGCTGATATAGGTGAAAATCGCAAAGAAAATGAGCGTGGGGGATAACGCGACTGCGTAAAAAATCACCGTCCCGAAGAACTTCGCGAGCACGATCTGCCACTCCTTCACAGGTGCTGTTGTTAGCATCTCGATAGTCCCCATTCGGAATTCTTCGGAGAAGGTTCGCATCGTGATGAGGGATGTCGTAATCGCGAAGATGAAAAAGAAGAGCCCGTTTCCGAAAGTCACCTGGAGCACGGTGACATCTGATGGAGACTTGTTCAGGTAGGACACGACGGCCTGAAAAGTATAGCCGAGCAGCGCGAGCAGCAGGGCCATCACGACGTAGGCCACCGGCGTGTAGAAGATGCCGCGGACTTCGCGCATCGTTTGGACGAAGAAGGTTCTCATGAGTTCAAAATCTGAAAGTTAATGGTCTGCCGTGGTCAATTCGGCAAAGACGTCCTCAAGCATTGCTCGTTTCTGGTGAATTTCACGGACTTCCCACTTCCGCTCGGTGGCGATGCGCATGACTTCGGCACCGGGTTCGGCTTTGGCGTCGAGCCGCAGCGTGAATGTGGTCCATTCGCCGTCTTGCACAGAGGTCACGTCTTTCACGCTGGGAATCGCGCGCAGCGCTTCCGCGGCGTCCGGTCCGGCCTTGGCTTCGAGGATGAGTTCGCCGACGGCGCGGTGGTTTTTGCGAAGATTCTCGGCGGTATCCGTGGCGCGGATTTCGCCGCGGTGGATGACGATGACGCGGGAGCACATCATTTCCACTTCGGGCAAAATGTGCGTTGAAATGAGGACGGTGCGTTTCTCGGCGAGGTTCTTGATGAGTTCGCGGACGGTGCGGATTTGGTTCGGGTCGAGGCCGATGGTCGGTTCGTCGAGAATGAGCAGGGCGGGATCATGGACGAGCGCATCCGCAAGACCGACGCGCTGCCGGTAGCCCTTGGAAAGCGACCCGATGAGCTGCTTCTCGCGGTCTTTCACCTGGCAGAGCTCGAGGACATCGCCCACGCGTTCGGTGAGTTTCGAGCCGGGCACGCCCTTCAGCGCAGCGCGATAGCGGAGATACTCGCCTACTTTCATCTCGGGATAGAGCGGCGTATTTTCCGGCAGATAGCCGAGATGCCGGCGGGCTTCCAGGCTTTGGTCAAAAACATCGAACCCCAGGATGCTGACGCGGCCGGTGGTCGGGGGGAGAAAGCCGGTGAGCATCTTCATCGTCGTGGATTTCCCCGCGCCGTTCGGGCCGAGGAAGCCGACGATTTCGCCCTTCGCCACCTCAAAGCTGATGCCCTTCACCGCGGTGATGGAGCCGTATTTCTTGGTCAGTTGCTGGACTCGGATCATTGGAAAATTTCAGTGTGGATTCCCGCACTCACCTCCGGAAGTCCAGCCGCCCCGCACAGATGAAAGGGCGCTGGATTCGAACGACCGGATTCGAGTGCTGTTTTAGTTTTTTCCCCGCTGTTTTCGAACGGGGCGCGGAGGATTAGCATTGCCGGTCGGTTTGGCAAGCGGCTCTTTCTGTCTTTGCAATGTCCATACGTGAAAAGGCTGTAAGACGCGCACTTGCGACCCGTCGCGCATCCAGTCACATTCCGCTCATGGCGCTGCCCAAACATGTTCAATCTGCTTTACTCGTCCTTTGCGGCGTTGTTGCTGGCGCAGGGGTCATGATGTGGATGCGGCCCTCCGATTCCGGCCCTGCGGGCGGGACGAAACGGGGTGAGCAAGCGGGCGCAGAGAACGCGGCATCGGCTTCGGCGGGCACCGAAGACGGGCGGGTGTCGGGAGACCCTCTGAGTGTGCTGAGCCGCGCAATTTCCACCGCTGACCGCGACCAGCGCGCGGAGACTTTGCGTGCGCTCGCCGTGAGGCTCGTCGGCGAGGACGTGCAAAAGGCGCTCGCCCTCGTAGCAAAGATCCCGGATGCCGACGACAAGCTGGAGTTCCTCCGTGCACTTTTCGGCGCATGGGCCGCGAAAGATCCGAAGGCCGCGATGGAGTATGCAAAGACGGGATTGGCCGCGGGTTTGCAGCAGTCCGAGGCGTTCGTCGCCACAGTGGAAAAGTGGGGCGGATCGAATCCCGCGGAGGCTTGGAAGTGGGTCGATGCCAATCTCTCCGGGCCGCTGAAGGAGCAGGCCACGACGGCGCTCGTCCAAGGCTGGACCCGGGTCGATCCCGTCGGCGCTGCCGGCTGGTTTGTCAGCACGGGTTCCACTTCGCAGAGCGTGATGAATGCGCTCGTGACGACTTGGGCCGACCTCGATCCAAAGGCAGCCGCCGCGTGGGTTGAAGGGCTTTCCAATCCCGGAAATAAGGAAGTCGGGCGCGTCATCCTTGCCAGCGAGTGGGCGCACCAGAATCCCGCCGAAGCCGCGGCATATTTCACCCCGATGATGACAGGAAAAGCCGCCATCGATCTCGGCTCTGCGCTCGTGAATTCTTGGGCGGCAACCGACCCCGCGTCCACGGCCACGTGGGTTGCAAAGCTTCCGCCCGGCGAGGCACGCACCAACGCCGCCGGCACGCTCGCCACCGTTTGGGCAGCAAGCGACATCACAGCCGCGGTGAAGTGGAGCGAGACCATCGACGACAAGGAGATGCACGACGGAATCATCGATCACCTCGGCACAGCGTGGGGCGCTATCGAACCGCAAAAAGCCCTCGCCTGGATTGGGACGCTTCCGACTGGCGAAGCACGCACCGAGGCGACTAAGGGTGCGCTCAATTCATGGGCCGGAACGCATCCGAACACGATGCGCGAATGGATCGCCACCCAGCCGCCCGGCCCGGTTGCCGATGAAGCCCGCGTGGCGCTCGCTGCCGTCTATTCCGACTCCGACCGCGCCGAGTCGATGGCGCAGGCGATCGCTATTTCAGATGCGACCACGCGCGGCGACGCGGCTTCGAAGTTCTTCCGCCACTGGCGGAAAGCCGACGACGCGGCGGCTCAGAAATGGATTCAAAGCGAGTGGCCGCGCCTGCCGCCCGATGTCCAGACCCGGCTCACCGCAGAGCAGAAGCGTAAACTGACGAATTGATCCGAAAGGCTGAGCCGACGACCTCATGCGCCACCCAGCCAGGCCACGAGTTCGCGGCCAAACAGCAGGAAAGCCGCAAGTCCGACGAACAAAACGCCGGTAAGAACTTTCACGGTGGCAGTGTGCTTTTTCTGAAAACGAACGAGCGAATCGCTCCGGAGTCCGAGGAACGCGAGAGCGAAGACGATGATCAGCGGAATGATGAACGCGGAGTTGTAAACGAGCAGGTGCCGGACTGCGCTGCCTTCGCCGGCTTTGAGCATGTATTGAATCGTGGGAAGATAGACTTGGCCGGTGCATGCGAGCTCCAGCAGGGAAATCACGATGCCGGCGGCAAACGCGGCGACGACGAAGCGCGTGGCTTTTGCGCCGGTGCGAATGACGCCGCGGATCTGGTCCTTGAGCATCCCAGGTAGTTGCAGTGTCATTTCGCCGAGTTCGCCGCGGCTGGCGAGTTGGGCATCACGGAAGCTGAGGACCGCGATGACGATGGCGAATGCCGCGAGGATGTAATTGAGAACGAGCCCCGCCATGCGAAGCGCGGAGATACGCGTGAGGGCCTCGGCAATCCCGAGTCCGACGGCGAAGTAGGCTGCGAACACCGCGACAATGAATGCCGCGCCAACTGCGAGGATTTCGCGGGGTGTGCGGCGGGCGACTTGAAGATATGACAGGAGAAAAATGATCGTGGCGAACGCACACGGGTTGATGCCGTCGAGCAATCCAGCCAGCGCGACAGCACCAAAGCTGAACGCGCTGAAGCGGCGCTCGACTGTCTTTTCCGCCGCGGCGGTTTCCACAGTGGCGATGGTTGCCCAGCCGGGCTCCGGCGTGGCGGCTGCGGCGGTGCGCAGGAAGTCGCCGAGTCGCGCCGGTGTGATGTCGGATTTCACCAATGCGCCTGTCTGCGTGAAAACTGCGGGGCTTACCTGGCGGAGGGTGTCGTTGAGACTGAATCGCGCGGAGAGTGCTTCATTGAGCAGCGCGGAATCCCGGTCGCCGATGTTCCGTTCTTCGATGAGCATTTTCGGGAAGTCGCGGGAAATGTCCGCGAGCATGTCGCGGACGCGATCGCATTCCTTGCAGCCCGGTTTGTGGAAAAAGAGGATGCGGAAAGGCTCTTCACGTTTCGGGCCCGGTTCGGGAGCTGGCGTGATGGCGGTGTCCGTAGCGTAGTTGGGCGATGGTGCGAGAGCGATGAGCGAGGCAAAGCTGGTGAAAGCCCCGTCGTCCTTCATGCCGAAGTGCGCGAGGATTTTCGGAAGATCGGAATCGGAACTGGAGATCGAGAGCGGAACGAGGACGCCATACGCTTTGCCCAGCCGGGCGTAGCTGTGCTCAATGAATCGCGACATCCGGTACGTCGCGCCGCTGGATTGCGGTTGGAGCGGGAGCAGGGCGGCGACGCCACTGGGATCGACCGGACGCGACATTCGCATGAGCGCGAACATCGCTTCGAAACGCACGGTGTCGGATGGGTCGCGGCTGAGTTTCTCGACGGCCGCGACAATGGGGGCCATGTCGGAAGATGCGGAACTATCGCCTTTCTGTGACCATGCTCCGAACGGCGTACGTCCGGAGTTTCGTTCGAAATCCTGATTGTCTGCCACGGTGCTGGTGTCATCGAAAATATGGTGCCAGCCGCCGTTTTGCGGCGACGCGAGGAACGGGATGACCGCACGGACCTGAGCGGACTCGTCGGCGAGAACCTTGTCGAGCCGGGAGGAAAGCGTGGCCAGTCCGCCCGCCCGGTAGGCTGCCCTGCGAAGCCACGGATTTTTCGATTCCAGAAAGGCTCCAACTTCCGCGGCGTTCTTTCCCATTCTTGCGGAAAGGATGATCGCCATCACTTTGTGAGCGTCGGTCGAGTCGGGGGATGTGAGCGTTTTTCCCGCCCATTGCTGAAGCCCTGCCGGCGCGGAGACTGCGAGGCGATCCAGTTCGTATCCGTAAATGTCGTCGGGCTTCAGCAGGGAGCCTTTGCGGGCGAATTCATCGAGCAATTCGCCGATGTGGTCGGTGTGGTTCATCCACGCTTCCACCGCGCCCTCGCGAACGTCGTCGGCCTCGTCGCGCAGCAGGCGGAGGGCGAGTTCGCGGGTGGCAGGCGGCCACTCCGGGAGCGCCGCGAGTGCGCCGGTGATGTAGCGGCGGTCGAGCGGGCTGAGGGTTTCGATGCTGGAGAGAAGAAACTGGATGGCGTCCTTGTCCCCACCAATCGCGAGCGAGACGGAGGAGACGAACTTCTGCCGTGGCGAGCCCTCTTTAAAAAACCGCGCAAGCGTGGCCCGCATTTGTGCCGGCGGGGCGAAGTCTTCTGTCACTGGCGGAGGCGGGGCCTTGTCTTCGCCGAAGTCGAGCGAGTCGTCGTCGGTGGGCGTGCTTTTCGGTTTTTTGACAGGAGCCGCAGGAGGCGTGAAGCTTTCGAACGCCTTGTAGAGCGAGTCCAGTTGCGGGTTCTGGGTAGCCTGCGGTGCCGGGAGGGTCGCGGTGCCGGATCCTTCGGAGGCGATGATGGCATCGGGCGGGAGATGAAGTTGATCGAGGACGGCATCCTGTTTGAACTGGTCAGTCGAGTTTAGCGCTTCGAGGAGGAGCGATGAGTGGCGCCCGCGGGATGCGAGGAGGCGGAGGGCTGCGGCGGATACGTCCTTGTTGGGATGGCGGGCAAATGGAGCGGCGTAGGGGATGCGCTTTCCCTGATGGTCGTCCCGTTTGTTGTCCAGCACGTCGAGGCATTGGAGGATGATTTCCGGCGGTGCCTTCTGCAACTGCTGCCACATTTCGGGAGTCGGGTATTTGTTTTTGGAAAAAAGTGTGCGGACGATTGCGGGTTTGAGCTCGTCGGATTTCGCGAACTCGGCCGCGAGGAGATCCACGGCAGACGTGCCGGCGAGATCCGCGATGGCAGCCACGGCGGTGCTGCGGACAAACATGTCGGAGTCTTGCAGCATCGCGGCGACTTTGTCTTTAAGCGTGGCGAGTTTGCGTTTCGCGATGGCCTCCAGCGTGGCGGCGCGAACGCGCCAGCGGGTGTCGTCGAGCCGGGCACTGAGCTCGGCGCTTAGAGTTCCGGAAGTGCAGGTGCTGAGCGCGTCGAGCGCGGAAATCACTACGTTCTCGTCCGGGTGTGTGAGGTATTTCGCGATGGCCTGCGCATGCCCTGCGGTGGAGCCCGTCTTGCCGAGACCCCGGAGCATTGCATGGAGGACGCTCTCCGCTGTCTCAACGGGCGTGTTGGCGGGCTTTGGTTGGTGCGGATTCTTGAAGGCGTCGATGATGCCTTTCACAAGCCCGGGATCGTCGCTTGCGCCAAGGCGGGCGAGGATCAGCGGAATTGCGTGCTTTCCTCCAGCAGTAAACGCGGAATCCACTGCGGTTTCGCGAACGAGGGGATCGGGCGCGGAGAGAAAATCGGCGATGACCGGCAGCGCGGTCGCGCCTGCTCCGCTGAGTTTGCTGAGCGCTGTGGACTGCGCTTCCGCGGTCCCGCTGGCGAGGTCGCGGGCAAGGGAGGGAGCCTGCTTTGGCAATGACTGCATGAGCGCAACTCGGTATTCTGCACCCTTGAGCGCCGCCCGTGCGGCGGGCTCCAGATCAGCGCGGCTGGCGAGAAATGACTCGATGTGCGAGATCGCGGAAAGGCCGTAGGCATCAAGTCGCTGCATGGCACGTTCGGCGCTGTCGCGACTTCCTGAGATGATCTCCTGCGCGATGCCGCGGAAAGTTTCGCTTGTGAGCGGGATCACTTTTCCCGCATTCGTATTTCCCTTTTCCGCCCATGCCTTCCATCGGGCGAGTGCGTCAACATTCGGTCCGGTGACGGGGTCTTCCTGCCACGGATTGAATCCAAGCGTATCGCCGGCGGCGTCTTCGAGCAGGTCGAGCGCTCCGAGCCGCACCGCGAGGCGTTTTGCGGAGAGCATTTCCACGAGCTTCGCGGCGGGAAATGGTCGCGTTTCTTTTACCAGCGCACGCACCGATGCGCTGTTCTCCGGATTGCCGAGCGTCTCCAGAAGTGCGGGCCACCTGGTGTCGGGCACGCCTTTCGCGCGGAATTCTTCGAGCTCCTCGAGCGAGAGGTTCGCCGCTCCCGGTGCCTCGATCGCTGCGGGAACGGGAACGGCGGCGAGGAGGCAGAGCAGCAGAGCAAGGCAACGGATGAGCCCCCGAATGCGCGTCCGTTGCCGGAGCAGGAATGCGGAATGTTCCAGCTTCATGGGCATCTCAATGCAGCAACGCGTAGGCGACGATGTTCACATTCATTTCGAGGGAATTCCGGATTTCGTTACCGCCGCAGCAACAGCATCCGGTGGAATTGTGGGTGTCGTTCAGGCCGTGACGCGAATAAACGCAGACGAGCTTCCCGTTCACTTCGATTCCTTCGAGGGACGCCGTTCCTGATGATTTTGCGAGGTCGAGTTTCTCGATCTGAAATACCGTTTTGAAGACGGGGTGCGTCAGCGGGAGTTGCTTCATCTCGTAGCCGGTGAGCAGGGTTTTCAGCTCCCGCTTGAAAGCCTCGTCCCACTCCTTGCTGCTGCATCCCGCGGAGGCGAGGAGGAAGCCGCCGCCTTTGAGATACTTTGCGAGATTGTCGCGCTCGGGAGTCGGAAGGCGGAAGTCGCCCTCGCCGGTCATCACGATGAACGGAAAGTCGAAAAGCTCCTTCGAATCGAGCTTAACCGGCTTGAAGCGGCGCTCTGTGACGATGGTCGTCTTTTGCTGGAGCGTCGTGAGAAAGGCATCCGCAAAGCACTTCGAAGTCTTGTTGCCCGCGTAGATGACGTTGGCGCACTGAACGACGCCCTGCTTTTCAGCAAACGCGGACTGTCCGACTGCGGCGAGCGCGATGGTATGGAGAAAGTGGCGACGATTCATGGCTTCGATGGATTGGTTGCAGGTTCGGGCGAAAAAAAGCGTTTTACAGCCTCGCGATAGGCTTCCGGTACGGCTTCGGTGGCAGCTCCCTGGCCGGATTCGGGGCGTTTGGTTTCAGCGGCGACCGAATCCTTCCCAACGTCGGCATTCTGTTCCGGACCGTTCTTTCCAGCGCCATTTCCATTCCGTCCCGCACCGCCCATTTGCGGTCCGGCGTTCCGGCTGGTGCGTGACCGCGGCGGGCCGAACATCGGCAATCGCGGTATGTTGCCCTGCATCGAATATCCGCTGTCGCTGTCGCCGGAGGCTCCCTGTCCTTCACCACCCTGACCACCTGGCTTTTTCCCGGAGCCGCTTCCGTTTCCGGGTTTCGGGATGAGTGCCTGCATAAGCTGCTCCATGGTTTCGGCGAGGTCCTGCGGCCAGGGAAACTTCGGCGGACCTTCGCCGTCGCCACGGCACATTTTGCACACGCCGTTGTCTTTTTTGAGGAGATCTTCCAGTCGCTTCAGTGCTTCGGCTGCTTGTTCTCCCGCGGTCTTGCTGTCGGACGCGTCGGCGGATTTTGCAGCGTCGTCCATGACTTCCGGTACTTTCTGTTCGCGGAGCATCTCGAGGAACTCCACGCCCTGTTCCTTCATTTCGGCGAATTCTTCCGGCAGCGCCTTCAGGGATTGATCGAGCTCTTTTTCGATGTCGCGCAGTTCGGTCGAAATCTCGCGTTGCTGACGCGCCAGATCGCGTAAAGCGGAGCCGGCCTGGGTCTCGCCGCGGCGGATTTGTTCGATGGTCCGGTTGAAATCCTTTACGATGGCGCGCTGCTTTTCGAGCAGTTGTTTGAATCGTCCGACCTGCTCGATGACTTTTGCCGCGGCGACGACTTGCTCCCCTTTCTTCATCTCCTTCTCCATGCGCTTTTCGGTTTCGCCGAGGCGCTTTTTCATTTCGGGGACGGCATCGGCCATTTCCTTCGGTGAGCCGTTGGTCAGCCCATCCAGCTCCTTCCCGTTCTCGAGGAGCTTTTCCGCGACATCGTTTGAGGCCTCTGCGAGTGCGGGATCGAGGCCGAAAATTGGGAAGTCCTTTGCGATTTGACCGAATGTCCGCGCGGCTTTTGCGTGGGCTTCAAACGCCTTTTTGCGTGCCTCCTCGGCCTTCGCTGCGTCGCCTGATTTCGCCTCGGTTTCCAGCTCATCCAGCGCCTTGCGCGCATCCTGCATCGCCTCGGCCAACGCAGCGTAGCGCTCCGCAAACTCCTGCAATGATGTCTGGCTGCGGAGCATCTCGGCATACACTTCGCGCGTGATGATGTGGATGCGCGCGGGCTCGCTCACGCTCGCGCCGAGTAATGTCGGATTTGTGTCGCCGGCTTCCAGCGTGAGCTCGATCGTTTGTCCGGGCACGACTCCGAACGATGCGAGGTTCAGCTTGCCGTTAATCTGATGCCGGCGGACTCCTGTTTGCAGCGATTCGCTTTCGGAGCGTTCGCGGTAGCCGACCAATTTGCGGACGAGCGCGACGCGTGTGAGCCCGATGTCGTCGCTCGCAGCCGCTTCGAGCGGGAGTTCGGTATCCGGCGTGGCGAGGATTTCGCCCGAAGGCTGGATCAGTGCCACTGCGGGCCGCTCGTCGGGAAGGAGTTTTTGCTCCACCTGGAGCGCGTCCGAAGCTGTGCCGATCACATCGCGGACGATAAGTGTCAGCCGGGCAGGGGACTTCGCAGTCCATGAAAAAGAAATGCGATGCGTGTCTTCGCGGGTGCCTTCCACATCCTGCACCGGTTGGGAAATCGAGAGCCGCCCGTCGTTGAGCGGGCGGTTGCTGGTGAGCCGGGCGGTGATGCGGCTGCCGGGCAGCGCGATAAGGTCCTGCGTCCCGATTGCGAACTCCCGTTTCGGCATTCCCGAATATGGCGGCGGTTCAACGGTGAGCAGCACATCCTGAATCTTCGGCTGCATGCGCACTTGCACGGGCAACCACGCGCTGCGCGCCCTGCCGACGGTGAATGCGACTTCGATGGGTGCGGTGACCTTTTCGAGCTTTCGTGCAAAGCGATTTGGGTTCTCCTGAAATGCCGTCGTTTCCTCCGTGCGACCGGTCGCTCTGTCGCGGGTGAGGCAGCGGACCACGGCATCGGGCTTTCCGCCGGAGATTTCTGCAGAGACGACGAGTTCACCGCCGTAGAGGACTTCCGCGGGGTTCGGGCCCACCGCGAATTGAAGCGGGCTGTAAGGCGGGATGTCGGCGCGCGGGTCGAGCAGTCGCTGGCCGATGATTCGGAATGGCACTGGCAGAGCCAGCGCGAGCGCGCCAAACACCGCTGCCATGCCGAGGCACTGGAGCATCCGGATGAACAGCGGACGCAACGGGATCGAGCGGGAAACAGGGAGATCGTGGAGCCGTGCCGCCGCTGCCGTAACGGAACGCTCGTGCAGCCAGCGTGCGAGCGCGGTTTCACCGGCGGGTTGCGCGCTCAACTCCAGCGCGGAAAGCACGTCGCGGCGTCCGCTCGCGATCGCAGAGTCTGCGGTGGCCGCGGCATCGCGACGCATAAATGTGATCGCGTCCCACAGCGCCCACACCACACCGAAGCCTGCGACCGTGACCCAAATCGCGAACGCGATGCGACGTCCGGAATCCGAGAGGCCCGCGTAGAAATCGAACACGCCGAGCGCGAGCAGCAGCGCCGCCGCGATGACGAGTCCGCGAAAAATTCCGGTGAGCAAAAGCCCGAGGCGCCAGCGAAAAAGGAAGCTACGAAGTGCGGAGCGAAAGTTCATCGTGTGGTCCCAGTGTAATTGAATGGCGCAGTCATAACGATCCCAATCATAGCAGTCCCTCCCGGCGGCGAATCCACCATTCCGTGCCGAATGCGAGCGCCACGAGCATCGCGACCCAGGCCCGGGGCCACAGCGGTTCCCATCGCGGTTTGCCCGCGACGAGGGTGGTGTCCCTTTTCCAAAGTTGAGAAGCGAGCTCTTCGATCTCGCCGGGCTTCCACGAGCGTCCTCCGGATTCCCTTGCGAGAGTCGCGAGGCTTTGTTCATCCGGGCGAAGGTCGTCCGATTCGCCCGCCGCCGGTGCGATATCAAGCGTCGCATGACCTTCCAGTTTTTCCGGATGTGCGGAATCGGAGACGCGGATTTCGTAGTGACCCGGCTCGGTCGGAGTCACGACCGCGGCCCATTCGCGTCCGCCCTCGGACGCAGGAAGTGCAGTGGCGGCGGCCTCCCCGTAGGGCTGGCCATTACGCGTGATTTTCAATACGGGCTTCGGCTCCGGCGTCTGAGGTCCGCGCCATGCGATCACAGCGCGTACCGGCTGTCCGGGCTCCGATGTAGTGTCGTGAAGGCGGACGGCGTAGTCCTGCCCCGGACGGAACTCCGAGTAAGTCGCGCACCATTGCATGAGCTGCACCCAGAATTGTTGATAGAGCGGACCTTGCTCGCGAATTTCCGGGCGAAAGTCCCATCTCCATAATCCGTCTGCATTCAGCGCAGCCACCATTCCGCGGCCAAAGCGTCGCACGACGAGCAGCGGGACGCGCGTTTGTTTTCCATCGATGGAACCCTCCGCCAGCGTGCGGGCAAATGGTTTCAGCCGCGCGACGTTGTTGAGATCATCGAGCAGCGGCAGCGTTCCCCAGACGCGGTCCTTTGCATCCGGCAGCGCGCCGCCGAAGAGCCCGGCACCGGCGTCTTCCAGCGGTGTGAAGCGTGCGCTGCCGGGAAAAGGCTCGCCCCATTCGACGGGCTCCAGTGATTCCAGCGGAGCAAAGCGTCCGCTATAGGGTTTGCCACGCGCGAAGAGGATCGCGCCGCCTTGATCGCGGACGAATCCCTGGAGCGCTGCGGTGCGGCCCGCATCCAGAAAACCATCCGCGCCTTTTCCGAAAACAATCAGGTCGTAGCGCGAAAGTTCCGCGGCAGTGCGGGGGAACACCGTGTCCGGTGATTGCAGCGGTTCGGCACCGGAAGCTTCGACGCGAAAGTACCGCTCTTCATTGAGGCGGTGCACCGTGAGAATATCCACGGAACTTTGCTGGCGGAGGAGTTGCGCGAGGAATTTGCTGTCCCAATACGGCGCGCCTTCGAGGAGCAGCACGCGCGTCTTTGTTCCAAGGACGGCGACGCGGATGTTCTCTGAGTTGTTCGAGGCGATATGCTCGCCCGGCCACGGTTCGGTGCGGAGTGTGTAGTTGCCGCCCGTATCAGGAACAGAGGGGAGTTCGAAAACCACCGGCACACGCTGGCCATCGGCGAGCGTCGCATCTTTTCGCGCAAGTTCTTTTCCGTCGGGGCCGGAGAGGATGACGGATGGTTTGATCGCGCCTAGTCCGTGGTTTTCGACGATTGCGGATATTTTGACGGGCTGGCCTTTGAACGCCGTGATTTGGCGGGGCAGCGCCGTGAGGATCAGGTCGCGCGAGCCCCATGTGCCTGCGAGCGCCATGGTGTGGATGGGTACTCCGCGGCCACGGGCACGAAGTCCGGTTTCCTCCAGTTTTGCGCGCGTGGTGGCGCGTCCGTCCGACAGCACGATCAAGCCGGCCAGTGGCGTTGCCCGATGGTCGAGCGCGGAGTTGACGCTGCGATGGATGTCGGTGGCGGAACCGTCCGGCGCAGTCTGCGCGAAATCAGAAAGCTCGTCTTCAAGTTGTCCCGCAAACGTGCGCAGACGGACCGCGCCCTGTTCGCCCGAGGCTTTCACGAGGAGGCCCGCCGCCTTGGTCGCGGCCTGCCAGCGGCTTTCGCCGTTCTCGTGCTCGGCGCGCATCGAAGCGCTGCGGTCGAGCAGGACGAGCCAGTCGCGCTGTGTATTTGCGGAGTCCTCCAGCCAGCGCCCGGGATTCAGCCACAGTAGGGCGACGAGACCAAGCGCCGCAGTGCGAAGCGCCAGGAGAGCGGCGCGCGTGCCGCTGCGCGCATCGCCCGTTCCACGTGCCGCCAGCCAAAGGCCTGCAGCCAGGAAGCCGATCGCGAGCGTGATGGCTTCCGGCAGTCGGAGCGCCGGGTTCCACGTAAATGCGAGGATCATACCGATACCTCCGTCGGTTTTGCGTTCCCAAGCGCGGGAGCATCCTGCTTTTGAAAAATGCGGAGCAGCACGCCTTCGAGTAAAAAGAGAACGGCGGCGGCACCGAGGAACCAGGCCCAGAGCGGCCGCCCTTCGCGGAGATCGCTCAGCCGGGTGCGCTCCCTTGTCGAGACGAGCGTTCCGGCGGCCTGTTCCTGTTCGCCACTCGTCATGCGCCGCAGGTCGCTCTCCGTGTCGGGAAAGTTCACGATCGCGTGGTCGAGGGTGCCGTCCTGACTCATCCAGCGGTAGCTCCCCGGAGTGGCGGGAGCCGATGTGGCGAGTCGATTTGGAGTGCGGGGATTCTCAGGAGCGATGGCGAGCGGCTTGTCACTTTCATCGACGAGACGGACGCCGGACGGGTCGAGCGCCGCGGCATCAAACCGCAACGGCGCGCCGGGCTCGAAAACGCGCAGCGCCGGTGCAGTGGTTCGCGAAGCGAGGTGGCGGATGAGTTCGCCAAAAAACGGAACAAACGCCGTGCGCGTCGCCCAGTCACTGGATGCGAAGTCGAGATTCCACCAGACGACGGCGGAAGGACGATCCGTGGTGCCTGGATAATCGAGAATCGTCAGTGCGACCCTGCCGTCATCAAACGTCAACAGAGGCCTCGATTTTTCCACGAAAAGCGGGACGCTCGTCCGGCTCCGAAACGTTCCCTTTGCAGGGTCGCCGTACGCTCCCGAAGCGAACAGGGAAAAGACCGGGTGTTCCTCTGCGGCGAGCTTGAGACCCCAGCCGCTATCGCGTTTTTCGACGCCGATGATTCCTGTCGCGCCGGTCTGGCCGAGCCATTCGCCCGCGACAGCCACGTCGAGTCCCTCGGCAGGACTCAGTACCAATGCGCCTCCGCCTTTCAGAAAAGCGGCGAGCGCCTCCCGATGTTCGCCTTTCCAGGAAGAGACAAGTAGCACTTCCGCGCGCGCTGTGGCGATTTCATCGGGTGTGATTCTACGGGCGGCGACGCCATCGAGCGCGCGTGCTCCACGGAGCCACGTGCGCGCGGTCGTGTCGTCGTCCGGTCCGGCGATGGCCACCTGCAACGCTCCACGAATGTCGGCGAGCGCGAAGCGGGTATTGTCGCCGGGGAAGGCATCTTCACCGAGCGTGGCTTTCATATTCACGATGCCTTCACGCGGGAATTTGACCGGCAGGACTGCGAGTGTTTCGCTCCACGGTGCGACTTCCACCGCTTGGGAAAGTCTGCTTTCGCCAGCCTCCGCGAAGAGCGTCGTGCGGCGGGGGGATGCGGAAAAATTGCGTACGCGGCAGACGATCTGTGCGGCTTGTCCCGCCACTGGCCGGGCGGGTTCCAGCACGAGACCCGCGAGCGCGAGGTTCGCTGCATCGTCACTGCCGACTGCGATCCGGGTGAGGCGGATGCCTGCGGGAGCTTCGAGGTTCACTTCGCGCCAGGCACTCCTCTGGAAATCGGAAATCACGATCAGTTCGCGATCACCATCGGAAGAGTTCAGTTGCTTGAGCGCGAGTGAGAGCGCTCCCGCGATGTCGCCCGCTTCCGGGCGGGCCGTGGCTTTGCGCAGCGCGTCGCGGAGGTAGTCGAGATTTGGCCCCGGCTCGGGGAGTTCGCCTGCCGCAAAACCGCGGACCCAGACGACGTTGGCGCGGGAGTTTGAAGGCAGTGTAGCGAGCACGTCTTCCGCGGCGGTGGTCGCTTGTGCGAGGCGGGTTTGTGTCCCATCGGCCCATGCCATGGAAGCGCTCACATCGACGACAAGCACCACGGTTTTCGAGATGCCGCTGGTCGATGCAAACCGCGAGAGCAGCCATGGCTGGAGAAACGCACCGATGAGTGCGAGCATTGCCAGCGTGCGGACAATCAGCAGCCATCGGTCACGCGGTTTTCGCACCCTGGTGACCTGGCGCATCGCCTCCCGCAGAAGCTTCAACGACGGGAACTCACGCCGCCTTGGACGGGTCTTGGAAAACAGATGAGCCAGCAGTGGGACGAGTGCGAGTCCGGCAAGCAGCCATGCGGGATTTGCGAAGGTAAGATTCACGCGCGCACCTCCCCTGCGATTCTGTCAAACAGCGGCCAGAAAGTGCCGTCCGTCCGCGTGACTGCGTAGTCCACCTGGCGCTGCGCGCAGAGCGTGCGAAGTCGTGTGATGTGATTGTTCAGCGTCTCGCGATAACTCTCCGCGAGGGACCGCGGGTGCAGCGTGAGATGCTCGGACGTCTCCATGTCTTCATATCGTGAGAGAGCGCTTTCTCCGAGGTCGAATTCCTCCGGCGAAAGAAGATGGAATAGATGGACGCGGAATCCGCGATGGATGAACGGATTGAGCGCGGTGAAGATCGCCGCCGGCTCGTCATAGAAATCGCTGAGCACGATCACCGTCCCGCGCCGCTTGATTTGGAGCGCCGCCCGTTGGAGCGCAGCCGCGAGCGCCGTGGGACCGCGGGGGGCGTTACGTTCCAACGTGGAAAGGATCTGCTGGAGATGCTGGCGTGTGCTGCCGGCCGGGATGAACTCCCTCACATGGTCGTCAAAGATCTGGAGTGACACCCGGTCGCTGCCGCGCACGACGAGCCACGCAAGCGCGGCCGCGAAGTAGGACGCAAATTCCAGCTTCGACCCGCCGGCGCCTCCGCGGAATGCCATGCTGCTACTGCTGTCCACGAGCAGGTGACACTCAAGATTTGTCTCCTGTTCGAAGGTCTTCACGTAATGCCGGTCGCTGCGCGCAAACACCCGCCAATCCACGAGCGAAGGCGAATCGCCGGGTGTGTAGGCGCGGTATTCGTGGAACTCCGTGGACGCACCGCGCAGGTGCGAGCGGTGCCGCCCGGAGAGCCATCCCTCCGCAAGCAGACGCGCGGCGAACTCGTAGCTTTCGAGCCGTCTGACGTCTTCGGGACGGAGGTATTTATAGGACATGGCGGGGCGGGGAATGGCGCTGACTAAATCTTCGCAAGGAGGTGTTTGACGATATCCTCCACAGTGATGCCCTCGCCGGTCGCGTTGTAATTTGGAATGACGCGGTGGCGGAGGACTGCGGGTGCCACGGCTTTGACCTCCTCGAGCGAGGCCGTCTCGCGACCGCGCAGCAGGGCGAGCGCTTTTGCAGCACGGACTAGCGCCTGCGATGCTCTCGGACCGGCTCCCCAGTTGACGTATTTCTTGATGTAGTCGTCGGCGAGATCGCTTTGCGGCCGACTGCTGTGGGTGAGCTTGAGAATCGAGCGCTTCACGTTTTCCGCCAGCGGGACATCGTGGACCGTCATTTGCAGCGCGAGGAGCGTTGCTGCATCGAGAACGGTATCCGGCTCGGGCTGCTTCGCGCCGGTGGTCCGGTCGAGCACCATGAGCTCCTCGTCCATGCTGGGGTATTCGACTTTCAGTTCGAAAAAGAACCGGTCGAGCTGCGCCTCGGGCAGGGGATACGTGCCTTCGTTTTCAATCGGGTTCTGCGTCGCAAAGACGAGGAAAGGCTCTTCCAGTTTGCGGGTTTTTCCGGCGACGGTGACTTGTTTTTCCTGCATCGCCTCCAATAGCGCCGCCTGTGTTTTGGGCGGGGTGCGGTTGATTTCGTCCGCGAGGATGAGATTTGCAAAGATGGGCCCGGCCATGAACTCAAATCCCCGTGCGCCTTCGTTGGTCTGGATAATCTCCGACCCGACGATGTCCGTCGGCATGAGATCGGGCGTGAATTGAATGCGGTTGAACTTCAGTCCGAGGATGCGGCCGAGCGTGGAGACGAGCAGCGTCTTCGCGAGGCCGGGGACGCCTACAATCAGGCAGTGGCCCTTGCAGAGAAGGGCAGTGAGCATGAGCTCCACCACGGCATCCTGGCCCACGATGACGCGGGCTGTTTGTTCGCGGATTCGCTTTACGGTGTTGCGTGTGTTTTCCCAAAGCTGGGCGGGATCGGTGGTTTGCATAGGTATCAGTTTTCGTCTTCGTTTTCTTTGGCGTCTTCGTCCTTTTGGTCGCTGACAATGCCCGAGTAAATCATCACCCGGAACGGGCTGCGGCTGGCGGCCTTGAGTGAGAGGAAATCCCGGAGCGTTTGTTCAAACTTCGCAGGATTTGTTTCGATCCGGCGCGGTGAATCCGACTCCGCAGCGGGTCCGGGCTTTCCATATTTTTCCCGCCATTCACGAGTGAGCGCTTCGTCCTTCCAGACGGGAAACTGGTAATATGCCTGGCTTCTTTGTGTGGCAGACTGGACTGTGATACCGACCAGTCCTTGGGCGACGGGTTTTCCGCTGAGGCCTGGAAATCCCATTTGCTCCAGTTGCTGCGGCGGCACCTTCGGCGTCCGCTTTGGCTTTACGATTTGAATGGAAACACCGGCGAAGGCACCCTCCGCTGCCACCAGAATCTGGCAGGGTTTCCCGTCGAGGACGGACTTGACCATCGCCTCGCGGCACTCGGCAACCAGTGTTTCGTCAAGGCGGCGTCCGGTCCACTTGGGGTCTCCGAGCAGCCCGGGGGTGTCATTGGAAAGTTGAGAGACCGTGAAATGCGCGGCGACCAGCGGAGCGGGCCATTCCGGGGCTTTGTTCAGTTGCGCGATGATCGCCAGTTGCTCATCCGGTGACTTTCCGGCAAGCGCGGCGGAAATTTTCTCCGGCGGGATTGAGGCGAGTTCCGCGATCAATGCGGTGGTTTTTTCCGGTGGGACGCCTGCACTGTTCGGCATCGCCGGAGCGGGCTGGCCCTTTAAAATAGCCTCGGCATGGCTACGGGCGAGCGTTTTGGAAAGCGTCGGAAGAGTAACGCCAAGCTTTTGCCACTCATCGCGTGTTTTGCCGTCGGAGTGGATCGCTACGACGATTCCCGCCGTCATCGCCCCGATGCTCTGGCGACTTGTCGGGTCCCATTGGCTGGAGACCATGCTCTCGTCGGTCATCAGCGAAAGCGCTGCATCGATCGCGGCCTGGTCCTTCGGTGCTGGAGGGGTTTCCGTCTTTGGTGCGCCGGGTCTTCCACCCAAGCCGCTTGCCAAGGGCAACTGCAAGAACTCCATCTTGAGCTGCGGCGATTTTGCCTTGGCGGCGGCGATGAACGCCGGGCCTTCGAGTTCGCTGATGGGTTTTTGCGAGATCGTTCGCGACACGGCGCGGAGGGCGGCAATGGCTTCCTTTTCGTCCATCGCGGCGATCTCGGTAAGCTGATCGAGCAATCCTGCGGCGGGCTTGAAAAGTGCGTCGATCTGCTTCAGTTGGGCGTTGTGCTGGGCGGCGATTTGCTTCTTGTAGTTGTCGTCCTTGTTGAAGCGCCCCCCTTCCTCATCGGCTGCGGCGAGACCGCGCTGAACGGTGTCGCGCAGTTTCGTCTCAAACGCGGCGTCAGCAGGAGCGCGTTTCAAGTATTTCTCCAGAGTCGGGACCATCTCTTCGAACGAGCTGGAGTTCCAGACTGCGGGGTCGAAAAAAACCTCCCGGAGTTTGGTCATCGTTTCCGGCCCGCCGTTCGCGACCAGGAAACCGATTCCCTGCTGGAATTCGTTGTCGTAAGTGTTGTCGGAGCTCCGGAGGTAATCCCATGCAAGTTGCTCGTCGCTTTGGCTCGCTGCGGATTTGATCCAGGCGGAAATGGCGGCGTGTTTTGCAGATTCGTTGCTGGAGTTTTCGGTGACGGAATCGGGCAGAAGCGGTGTGAGGAGGCTGATCGCGAGTTCCCCGAGTTCCTTGGGCCGGTCGAGTTTGTCATAGGCTTCCTTCGTGAGCTGCTCCGCAGACTTACTCTCTCCGAAAGAATATGAGAAACTGTCGAAGTTGGAGCCCGTATTCACTTGGACGCGCAGGTAGCGCTGGTCGCCAATAAGTTTCCCGAGCGCGGTGGCGGCTTCCCGCTTTTTCGCGAAAAAAGCGCTGACACGATTAGGCTTCTCCGGCGGGGCTTTTTCAGGAGCGTCGCTTTCCTGCTCATCGCCATTCTCTTCGCCGCCAAACTCACTGGCTTCACGTCCGTCGGAAAGGAACCAATTGCCGCGGGGAAGGGAGCGTGCCTCCGCCGGAGTGAGGCTCAACAGCAGGCTCGCAGCCTGTTTCGCATCGGTATCCGAAGCGCCCGGCGCGGGCTTCTGCTCCTTCAGCCGCGCGGCTAAAAACATGGCGGCGTCGCGGGACGACCAGCCGCGTGTAAAAGTGGTCGCTAGTTGCTCGATCTGGCGGCAATAAGCAGCGGCATCGCCATGCGCGAACCACGCTTCGCGGGGAGCTGCGAGGCGCGCGTCCGCAAGGATTGAGATGGCGGCATTAAGCGCCTCCACCGGTGTGGGCGTCATCGCCAAAACCACCGGCAGCGTCTCGCGGACGAAATCCGTCTCGCCGTGACGCTGGACTTGCGCGAGAAACAGAAGTGCCCGGCCCGCCGCGGTCCCTTTGTTTCGCCCATCCGGGTTGTAGCGATCCCGCCCGGCCTGCGGCTTGAGTGCTTTCGTAAACGCTTTCAAGTCGGCATCGAGCTTTGCAGGCCGGATCGTGATTTCCGGAATGATGGGGCCGTCCTTTTTTGCGCCGCGGTCCGGCGAAGTTTTGGCGGCTCTGCGGCCCTTCAGAATCGCTCCACTCTGGTAAAGGACTTCGACAATCCCATCGCGTTCGCTCAGCAGCCATGCATTCCCGGCGGTGGGCGACGCGTCCTCGTCGTCTGACATCGATTCAAAGGCCTGCGATACAGCAGCTCGCACGTTCACCCACTTTGCGCTCTTGGTGTCCGGCAGGCCCAGTTCGAAAAACTGTTCCAGCGCCTTTTGCACGGCGTCCTGCGCTATAGATGGGGACGCGAAAGCAATGGCGATGGCCGCAGCCGCGGTAACGATGACTCGTCTGTAGATTTGGAGGTGGGTGTTTTGCATCCCGGACCGGGACGCTACGCGGAATTCATCCCGTCAGGCAAATGAGTTTTCTGGAATCTGGCAGCTTTTTCCCGAACGCCGCGATTTGGAGCGCGACTGGCGAGTCGTGGCTCACGCAGCCCTCTGCGTGACACCCTTTCCGCGAAGCGCAGATCCAGAGTGCGTGCGACCAGAAAAAGTGCGCTTTGCGTGAGGAGCTTCACGCAGAGGGCTGCATAAGCCACGGCGCGCAATCGCGGCGTTCAGCTTTGTTCGGGGAATCGGCTCACAGACACGAAAAACCCCGGACTCCATTGCAGGAATCCGGGGCTATCGGAAATGGTTGATGGTTGTTTAGGCCGCTTTTTGCAAAGTCACGCCTTTTTTGCCCTTGAGGGCTTCGGCGGATTTCCCAACGAGCGACTTAAACGCGGCCTCGTCATGAATGGCGAGGTCGGCAAGCACTTTGCGGTCGAGCCCGATTCCGGCGGCTTTGAGGCCTTCCATGAAGCGGCTGTAGGTGAGACCGTGGGCGCGCGCTGCGGCGTTGATGCGCTGGTTCCAGAGTTTTCCAAACATGCGCTTCCGGGTTTTCCGGTCGCGATAAGCCCAGTATTGGGCCTTCATGATGGCGTTTTTGGCGTAACGGAACAGTTTACTGCGGCGACCGCGGAATCCGCGGGCCTTGTCCACCATCCGTTTGCGGCGCTCGCGTGAAGCGGGCGCGTTAGTAGCTCGAGGCATTGTGTATTAGTTTTTGGTTTCTCTCGGCAGGCTGTTTATTTAGTGGATGGAACGGGTGACCTCGTCTGCCGATTCGCTCTCATACATTAGAGAGCAGGTCCCCGGTCCTGAGCGCTCTTTCGCTTACGCGAAAGGCAGGCATTCCTTGATCCGCGGAGCCATGGTCTTGTGGACCTGACCAACTTTACCAAGTTTGCGTTTACGCTTCGAGCTTTTGCTCGACGCGAGGTGACGCAGACCTGGCTTGCGGCGTAGGATCTTGCCCGTGGCGGTTACTTTGAACCGCCGCGCAACTGATTTTTTCGTCTTGCGACGTGCTATGCTTCTAGGCATGGGGCGGCGGACAATAGGGAGCAAACTCGGGTTGGCAACGTTTTTTCCGCGAAATTTGCATGCAATGTCCGCCTGCCTTCCGATTTACCCCGGATTCATCCCCGCGCGGTAGGCTGAAGGCGTGGCGCTTGTGGCATTTCGGAAGGCCCGCGTGAACGCGCTGTGGTCGTAAAAACCGCACTCGTTCGCGATATCGGCCACACTGCGGGTGGTCTCCCGGAGGAGGCGCGATGCGGCGGCAAGTCTGGTTTTGGAGATGATCTGGATGGGAGTGAGGCTGAATATTCGCTTCACGGCCCTCGCAAAGCGGGCAGGGGAGAGCCCGGCGATCCTCGCCAGCGATGACGGCGTGAGCGGGTCTCCGAAATGGCTTTCGAGGTGATTCACGGCGGATGCGACGCCGTCGGGGATCTCGCCCGGGGCGACCGGCGAACGCACATCCTGTGAAATGCCGATCAGCCCGATGATTGCGCCGCCGGAATCCCGCCGGGGCAGCTTCGTAGTCAGGCACCAGACCGGCTTATTTGGAGAAAACCACTGGAGTTCCAGGCGCTCGATGATGGGACGACCGGTGCGGATCACAAAGGCGTCCTGTTCGGAGGGAATTCTCCCGAAATCGCCGGGGCAGACCTCACACGGGCGCTTGCCGAGCATCTGCTCCTTGGTCTGCAACCCATGACGCTCGACGAGGGAGTGATTCACCGCGATGTAGCGCCCCGCTGCGTCTTTGACGAAGAACGCGATGTCCGGCGTATGGTCAAACAACTGCACAAGCAGCGCCGTGTCCACCTGAATGGCGGCAGGCTGTGTTCCTGCGAGGAGCGAGCGTGTCGGACTGACTTTCATGGGTTTGTTGTTGCCGGAATCGTGTCCCGGACGAAAGCGCTAATCCAACTGTAAACGCCAGATCGCGCAATTCAGCACGGTGGCGAAGCTCACCCACGCGAGATACGGCATGAGCAGCCACGCAGCGCGGCGGTTTATTTTCATAAAAGTGAATATGGTGACGGCGATGGCGAGCCATAGCGCGATGATCTCTGCAAACGCCCATCCCGGCTGCTTCGCGCCGAAAAAAATCGGGCTCCACGCTGCGTTGAGCGCCAGTTGGGCGAGCCAGAGCCACAGCGGCCGTGTCCACCCGACGCGCTGCCAGACCATCCACGCCGCGACCGCCATAAGTATGTAGAGGATCGTCCATGCCGGGCCAAAGAGCCAGCCGGGCGGCGTCCAGTCCGGCTTCGCGAGATTTGCATACCATTCGCCCGGCATCGACCCGGCACCGGCGAGCGGCGCAAGAAATGTGAGGACCAGAAAGCCGGCGAGAGCCGCGGGCCGGTTGCGGGTATCAGGCTTGTTCATAGCGCAGTCAGCTTCGATGATCCGGTTAACGAAGGCAGCAAGAATCGCGCGGATTTGAGGAGAGGAAGGATCGCCGATCAAAGTCGGCGCGCGTGCCGTGGCACAGACATCTTGCCTGTGGGTGGATGTGGTGCGAAAGGCATCCTTGTCTTGTTGGCAGCGGCTCCAGAACAGTCGGGACGCCTGTGCCCCCCCAGGCTGGATACCTGTGCCACTTTGTTACCCAGGCGACCTCAATCCGATTCCACTTACAATCACACCCCTATTTTCGACAGGGGGGCTTTCGAGTCTCGACACGGGGGCTGGTTGGTCGTAATTGCACCCGCTTTTCCTAAATGAGCACCGCAGGGCATTCACGCATCGTCATTCTCGATTTCGGGAGTCAGTACACACAGGTCATCGCACGCCGGGTCCGGGAGTGCCATGTGTATTCGATTATCCTGCCGTATAACGCTTCTGCGAAGGAGATCGCGAAGCATGAGCCGAAGGGGATCATCCTGAGCGGGGGGCCGTCGTCGGTTTATGCGAAGAAGGCGCCGCATCCGGACAAGGCGGTTTTTACAATGGGGCTGCCGGTGCTGGGGATTTGCTACGGGGTGCAGTTGATGGCGCATTTCCTGGGCGGGAAGGTGGAGCATAGCGAACGGCGGGAGTACGGGCTGGGAAAGCTGACGGTGGCGCAGGATTGTCCGCTTTTTGCAGGGCTGGGGGCGACGATGGATGTGTGGAACTCGCACGGGGACAAGGTGACGAAGCTGCCGAAGGGGTTTAAGGCGGTGGCGCATACGGATAATGCGCCGTATGCGGCGGTGGAGGACCGGAAGCGGCGGTTTTACGGGCTGCAGTTTCACCCGGAGGTGGTGCATACGCCACGGGGGAAGGAGTTGCTGGAGAATTTTGTGCACACGGTGTGCGGGGCGCCGGCGGATTGGACGATGGGATCGTTTATCGAGGAGACGTGCGAGCGGATCCGGAAGGATGTGGGGGAAGATCATGTGATGCTGGGGCTGTCGGGCGGGGTGGATAGCAGTGTGGCGGCGGCGCTTTTGCATAAGGCGATCGGGGATCAACTGACGTGTGTATTTGTGAACAATGGTCTGCTGCGTGCGAAGGAGGCGGAGGCGGTGCAGAAGTTGTTTGGGGAGAATTTTAAGATTCGGCTGAAGTATGTGGACGCGACGAAGCGGTTTCTGACGAAGCTGAAGGGGGTGTCGGACCCAGAGAAGAAGCGGAAGATTATCGGGAATGAATTTGTATACGTGTTTCAGGACGCGACGAAGCAGCTCGCTCGGGGGAAGAAATCGAAGTTCAAGTGGCTGGCGCAAGGGACGCTTTATCCGGATGTGATCGAGAGTGTGGCGATCGGGGGGAACCCGGCGGCGCTGATTAAGAGTCACCACAACGTGGGCGGCCTGCCAAAGGGGATGAAGTTCAAGCTGCTGGAGCCGCTTCGGGAGTTGTTCAAGGACGAGGTGCGGCTGGTGGGCGCGGAGTTGGGGCTGCCAAAGGAAGTCGTGCACCGGCAGCCGTTCCCAGGCCCGGGCCTGGCGGTGCGCATCCTGGGGGACATCACGAAAGAGCGCATCCGGATTTTGCAGGAGGCGGACAGCATCGTGGTCGCGGAGATGAAGGAGTCGGGCTGGTATTATAAAGTGTGGCAGAGTTTTGCCGTGCTGCTGCCGGTGAAGAGCGTGGGCGTGATGGGGGATGAGCGGACTTACGACAACTGTTGCGCGCTGCGGATTGTGGAGAGCCAGGACGGGATGACGGCGGATTGGGTGCGGCTGCCGTACGAGTTGCTGGCGCGAATCAGCTCGCGAATCGTGAACGAGGTAAAGGGAATCAATCGCTGCGTATTCGACATCACGAGCAAGCCGCCGGGGACAATCGAGTGGGAGTAGAGGGCTGAGGAAGGCGTGCGGGAAACGCGCAATTCCGGCGATCTCCTTGCTGGTCACAGGCGGCGAAGTTCGGTAGAAGGAGGCGTGCGTTTACTGGCATTCCTCATTCTATTTGCTGTCCCGCTCTTTGCAGCGGATCGTTTTACGGGTTTCCAATCCTGCGCGTCATCCGGCTGCCACGGCGGCGGGAAGGGGGATGAACAGCTTTTGATTTGGATGAAGAAAGATCCGCACGGCCGCGCGGATTCCATCCTCAGCGCCGAGCGAAGCAAGCGAATCGGCGAAGCGCTCGGGATCGCCGACGCCCCGAAGAGCGAGCAATGCACCGTCTGCCACTCACCGATGCTCAGCGCCGCCCCGGAACGCTTGAAGGAAGGCCTGAAGCCGAACCGCGGGGTTAGCTGCGAAGCGTGTCACGCACCGGCGGAAAAGTGGATCCGCTTTCACACACGCCTGGATATTTCCCACGCCCAGCGGGTGGCGTCCGGAATGCGCGACCTGGAAAAACCCGTGCAGCGTGCAAATACGTGCGCCGGCTGTCACCTCCATCTCCCGGCGGGATTGCAGGCGGCCGGACATCCCGAACTGCGCTTCGAACTCGCGCGCCAACTCTCGGAACTCCCGCCGCATTGGACCGGCGATCAACCAATGGACGCGCCGAAGGCATGGCTCGCCGGACAGGCCGTCTCGCTCCGCGAGCTCGCCTGGCGTGCTCAAAAAACGCCGGACGCCGGAGTGTCGGCCCGCATCGCTGCGATCCACTGGCTGCTGAGCCAGACGGATGCCGGAACCTCGGCACTCCCCGAAAAAGCGGACGATCTTTCGGAACTCCGCACCGCCGCAAACCGCCTTGCCAATGATGCAGGGAAAACGCGTTGGTCAGCCGCTAGCACGCGTTTTCAAATCGAGCGCCTTTGCAAGAACGCCGCGATGTTCCGCGACGCCTCGGTCGATCCGGCAACCCTGCGCCGCCGCGCGGAGACGCTCTCGGTTTCGCTCCGGGCGCTCGTGATTCCTCTCCGCCGCGAAAAGCAGGAGAAACTCGACGAGCAATTGCGGCTGCTTCAGGACCAGTTGCGAAGTCCGGTTTCACTCGAGCCCGCGACATTCGCGACGCTGCTGGAAGGGCTGCCCGCTTTACTCCCCTGAGAATTCATCGTATGCGCACTGCTCTTATCGCCTGCCTCGCCGCAGTCACTTCATTCGCCGCCGACTGGCCCACTTTTCTGGGACCGAATCGTGACGGCACTTCTCCGGAAACCGGACTCCTCGAGAAATGGCCGGAGTCCGGCCCGAAGGTCGTATGGTCGCGCGATATCGGCACGGGCTACAGCGCGCCGAGTGTGATAGACGGAATGGTCGTTCTGTTCCACCGCGTGGGTGACTTCGAAGTCGCCGAAGCGATGGATGCGGTAACGGGAAAGGTCGCATGGAAGCATGAGTCGCCGACGAAATTCGAGGATCCTTTCGGCTACAACAACGGCCCGCGTTGCGCGCCATTGCTCACGAAGGAGCGCTGCTACCTCTACGGAGCAGAGGGTGTGCTCATCTGCCTCGACCGCGCGACCGGCAAGAAAGTGTGGCGGCGAAATACGAGCGCGGACTTCGATGTGCCGCAGTCGTTTTTCGGCGTCGGAAGTGCGCCAGTTTTGGATGACGGGCGGCTCATCGTGCAGGTCGGTGCGCAATTGAATTCCAACGTGGTATCGTTCGATGCCGCGACCGGAAAGACGCTTTGGGAGAACGGCGGTGAAAAGACTTGGAATGGCGTGCTCATGAAAGGATGGCCCGGCGAGCCGTTTGTGAAATGGGACATCGGGCATCCCGGTTTTCAGAAGGCCGCAAGCTATTGCACGCCGGTCATCGCCACGATTCACGGGAAAAAGCACGCGCTCGTCGTCACGCGTCAGGGCCTGCTCTCTATGGACCCCGCGACAGGTGCGCACAATTTCTCGTTCTGGTTTCGCTCGTCGCGGGATGAAACGGTGACTGCGATGACGCCGGTGGTGAAGGACGACATGATTCTCCTTTCGAACGCGTACTACCGAACCGGCTCCGTCCTGCTCCGCGTGAAGCCCGATGGCAAAGCGGTGGATGAAGTCTGGCGTTCACTCGCACTCGAGATGCACTGGGCGCAGCCGAATCTCGTGGACGGAAACCTCTACGGATTTAGCGGGCGCAATGAACCGGACGGTATGTTCCGCTGCGTCGATTTCCTGACGGGTGCGGTCAAATGGGAACGGGACGAGCGCTGGCGGAAACCCGGTCACGGCAAAGTGCGCGGCGAGGCGATGCCGAATCTCTTTGCCCGCGGCTGGAGCATTTACGCAGACGAAAAACTGATCGCGCTTGGAGAAGCCGGCTTGATCGGCCTTTTTAAACCCAGCCCGGAAAAGTGCGTGGAAATTTCCCGCTGGCAGGTGCCGGGACTCGTCTATCCGACATGGGCCGGCCCTGTGCTGTCGGGCGGGCGGCTGTATTTACGCAGCGAGGAGAAGCTCGTGTGCGTGGATATCGCGAAGCGGTGAATCGCAGCGCTACTTCAGCGCCCAAATCCGCTGAAACTCCTCGCGTCGAACCCATCCGGCGCGGTCGCCTTCAGCGCGGACGTAGAGGTAATTGCCGCGTTCTTTTTCCACACGCGCGAGTTCACCGGCGGGCAGCGTGACGAGTTCCTCGCCGTCACGCGTTGGTGTAAGGCGGAGGCCTGTCGAGTCCTCGAGCGCGACGCCGAGACTACCGCGGCGAGACAGTCCGAATAGCGCGGGAATGGTGAGAAGAAACGCGGCAAGCAGAATCGCTGCCGCTCCTTGATGCCAGTCGGCACGCCGCATTCCGAGCAGGCGCGGGAGCGTGAGTAGGAAAACGCCGCCCCATAAACCGACGCTCGCGGCGATGAGCCACACGTCGGGCGCGAGCCATGCGGAATAGCTCTCGTACCACGAAAGCACGGGCGTTTGCAGTTCCCCTTTCTTGCGCGCGAACGCGAGATTGGCAGCCGTGTTCGCATTATGCGGGTTCAGCATGTTCGCCCGTTCCCATGCGAGAATGGCGTGGCCGGGGCGCACGACTTTCCATTCGGCAATGCCGAGATTGTGCAACGAGCCGTGGGAGTATTTCCCTTCGGATACCAGCTCGCGGAGCTGATAGGCGGCCTCGCCGTAATCGCCGTCACTCATGGCGGTTGTTGCTTTTTCAAAGCGTTCGTCGGGCGTTTCAGCGAAGGCTGTTGAGCAGATGAACACGAGCAGAAGTTGAAGGAAGGATTTCATGGCTCAGGCTTTTGCCGTCAGTCGGGCGAGAGTGTGTTCGAGGTCCGGCATGAGTTTGTCCGGCTTCACGGCTCCGTTGACGCCGTAGCGGTGGGCCTCGGCGCTTTCAAAAATGGACTTCGCCGTCTGCGAGGCGCGTTCGTCGTCGCGAAGAATGCGGAGGATTTCCTCCTGCGTGAGGCTGGTAGCTTGTGTAGAATCAAGCGGCGCCGCGGCTTCGCGAATAGCCAGCGTGCTCGCGGCGAGGAACGCATCCTGATCGCCGCGACGTGCGGCGGAGCGTGCGTCGCCGAGTGCGACTCGCGCAGCGGCGCGGGCCTTCCTGCGGCGGATGATTTGCGGGTTCGCAGCGAGATGCTCGCGGCGCTTTCGCCACGCCCAAAGTCCGCCAAGAACGAGAAGCGGCGCGATTTGAGCAGCGAGAAACCCCTGCGACCATAGCGCCGGACGCAGGCCGGGACGCCACAGTCCCGGCGATTCCGCGAGCCCGGTCAACGCTGGCTCGATGGGTTTCGGGCCGGCGGCTTCCTCGACTTCTTTTGCCTTTTCAGCGGGGGTACTGGCAGTTCCCGCTGCGGCGATTGGCTCGGTGGAGGGCGTCACTTTCACGGGCTGCGGCGGGATGGTGATGTCCACAAACTTCGCCTTCACCGGATCGAAGTAGCTGAACGGAATCGCCGGTGTGCCGCGGGCCGTCACGCGTTTCGGGATGAGCGTGTAAGTGAATGTCTTCGTCGCAAGAAGCGGCGCGGCCTCGTCGTTGGGCGATGCAAAATCCGTGGTGGGTTTAAACGTCTGCCAGTCCGGGTTGTCGGCGGGCAGTTCCGGTGCCGAGACGCCGGTGAGGTTTCCTTCGCCGGTGAGTGAGATGGCGAGCGTGATCGGTTCACCCATTTCGACTTCGGTGCCCGAGAGTTTCGGCGCGGAAAGCGCGAACTCTCCAATCGCTCCCGTGAAGCCGGGAAGACGCCCATCCTTCGGCAGGGCAAGCACGCGGAAGCGGGCCGGCGGCACATCGATGGTGCTCTGGACCTGCATGGCAAATCCGCGGCCAAGTCCACTGATGTCGCGCTTTTGGACGTGGACGATTACCTGGCAGCCGACCTCGGTTTCGCCATCCTTCATCGGGGTAATCTGAACGGGTTTTGCGATGGCACGGCGTTTCGTCCCGTTGATGTCCACCTCGACACTGCGGTGCATATTTTCCACCCGGAAAACTACCGAGCCGCTCGTCTTCGATACGTTCTGAATATACGTCGGGCTCTCGTCGGGGGTCTCGATAAACAGGATGCGCGCCGCGATGGTTTCGCCGACGTAGAAGTCGCGCTTCGGCATCTCGATCATCGAGGCGAGCGGTTGGTAGCGGGCTTCGCCGGGCTGCGCTTCCGCGACTTCGAGGCGCGATTGCGGGATGGTGATATTGCGCCCTCCTGCGACGTATTCAAACGATGGCACGATGAAAGTTCCCGGACGGCTGGGAATCACGATGAAGCGATGGACCGTGATGCCGTTGCCCATAATCGAACGGCCCGCGGACTGAAATGTGAGGCCTTCGACTTCCGGGATCTGCGGTGGTTCGATGAGCCGGATCGCGCCCATCACCGTGACTCGAAATTCCACGGGACGACCGACGCGACCGGTCCCGTCGAACGAAGCGCTGGCACCGCCGTTTCCTGTCTGCGGCAGGTCGGGATCGCCGCGCTGGATCTGAATGTTTGGAAACTTCGGATCCACTTGCAGGGTAAATGGAGGCGCGGGTCGCGCAGGCACAGCCGGCTGCGGTAGCACAGGCGGAGCGGGCGGCGGGTTTTGCGGAACAGGAACTGGATCGCTCGCGGCTGGTGGTTGCTGTGCCGAAACCACTGCGGCGAACATGCACGCGAGACTAACGAGCGAAGCGTGAAATCTCATGCGGTGCTTCAAAAGCGGTTTGCTTGAATCGACGTTTTTCACCAGTCCCTGCCTTTCTTTCCTTTTGGTTGCTGCTGTCCGCCACGTCCGTCGGGGCGCGGCTGTCCGAGCGGGTCCGGCTCGTTGCTCATGTCGTTCCCGGCGGGCTTCCCATCCGGTCCGATGTTAATCGTGCGCTGCTTCATTGTTTCCTTCAGCCATTTGCCCATTTCGGGCGAAATCTCCCGCTCGCCGCCGATACGCTGCTCCTGCTTGTCACCGGGTTTATCCTTCGGCTTCTTGCCTTTTTCCTCGTCGGATTCCTCGTCCTCCTCCTCGCCGTCTCCCTCCTGCATCATCTCCGGCGGAATCTTCCCCCGCAGTTTGCCCATCATCTTTTTGAGTTCGTCGCGCATGCCCTCAACAGCGGCCGCCTGCTTCTCGAGCTCTTCCTTGAATTTTAAAAGCTCTTTGATGTGACGTTCCACAACGTCGGCGTTAAACGAGGCATCGGTGTCCGATGGCTGTAGCTCCGAAGCGCTGCGAAAGTCACCGACTGAGCGACGCCATTTCGAGAGCGTCGTACCGAGCAGGTCGAGCGTGCGGGTGTTTGCATCGCGTGACATACGGAGTTGCTTCCGTGCGGCGCGTGCCTCCAGATAGGCCTCAATGATTTCCTGCACCTCCTCGCTTCGTTCTGCGATGGGCTTTTTTGCGCGGAGGACTTCCTCCGCCACGGCAACTGCCGCAGCCGCGCTATCGAGCAACTGCTCGCGGTTTCCCTCGCCCTTGAGCGTTTCTTTTCCCTGCGAAAAGCGGACGTGACCGAGGTTGTAAAGCGCAGGCGTGATGACCTGGTCCTGTCCGGATGCAGCAGCGTTGCGCAGGAGCGTCTCGGCTTCCTTCAGATTACCGTCGCGGAACTTCTGGAGCCCGCTGTTGTAGCTAGTGCGCGCGGATTCGGGGGAGGCGCAAAGCGTGGACGTGAGCAACGAAGCGATGGCGAAAATACGAAGCATCTTCCTTCATAGTTACCGCCTCTCCGCCGTCCTGCCAACGCTTTTAAGATGCGAGCCCAAAAACGGTATTCTGGACCAGAAGTAGATGAACCCGCCACCGTATCCTCACTCGCGGTGGATGAAATTGAACGCTGTCAGACCCTTCCCCACCGCAATCGGGAATCCAACGAAGTTTCTTTCTCTCGACTTCGCGACCATGGACAATGGCAGGGTGATCGCCGCGCAACTTGTGGAACTCTTACTGAATGATATTACGATGCATGAAAATGTCGTGCGAATCAGAGGAACATCAAGGGTCGCGATGATGATCAAGACCAGCGTGCTCATTGCTGCAATCGCCGCCGCGGCCTTTGCGGACGACTGGAAGCCGAACCTGCCCGACCGTGAGCAGTTCGAAGAGGGGCGGTATGTTTACGAACAGAACTGCATCGTCTGCCACGGGCAGTTTGGCGACGGGAAAGGGGAGCTTTCCGAGGGACTGACGATCAAGCCGCGCTCTTTTCGCAGCGGAGTTTTCAAATACCGCACCACGCCCGCCGGCAAGCTGCCGACCAATGACGACCTGAAGCGAACGGTGCGCGATGGCGTGACAGGGACGGCAATGGGGATGTTTACAAATCTCCGGCAGGAGGAACTGCAAGCAGTCGTGGAATACATCAAGGGCTTCTCCAGGAAGTGGAAAGATCCGGCCAACTATGCGCCGCCGATTCAGCTCCCGGTGCCGCCCGTATGGTTCGCCGATGCCGCCAAACGCAAACCGCACGAAGACGCGGGCGGTGCGCTTTTTCAAACAATCTGCGCGACCTGCCACGGCGCTGGCGGCGCGGGAGACGGGCATGCCGCCGCCGCACTGAAAGACGACCTCGGCAACGCCGCGCAACCCGCCGACCTTCGCGCCAGGAACTACCGGAACGGCAACGACCCGCAGGACATCGCCCGTGTTTTAGTGCTGGGAATCAGCGGCACACCTATGGTGAGTTTCGAGGCTTCGCTGAGTGAAGAGCAGCGCTGGGATCTGGCGGCATACTTGCGCAAACTTTGCGGCGTCTCAGCGGAGTGACGTCCGGTTTTTTGCGGGTTCCTTACTCAACCACTCCCGCGTCGAGCGCACCGTGATTCTTGATGCGGAACTTCCAGCCCGTTGTTGATAGATCTGCCATGATGGGGCCGTTCGGTAAGGCCCATGTGAAACGTCGTACGCAGCAACGGCTCGAAGAAGCCATAGCCGGCAAAAAGCGTCACGAGAAGGTTCAACGCCATGAGCGCACCAAACGGCTTCCGGCGTTCCGGCGGACGAGTCCCGAGCCGTATGAACACGGCGAGCGCTCCACCCAGAAGAATCGGGCACCAGACGTAGGCGGTCAGCGCAATTCTCGTGACGAGCGCAAACGTCTCCTCCGCGCCATACATATCGTCGTAGATGGTCCGAAACGCCACGCTCGCGTACGTGCACATTCCCGCAGTGAGCAATGTTGCAACGGAGCCGAAGATGAGTTCGATGCGGGCACGATTTGCGGTGACGTTCATGTTTTTGTTTATCCCACGAGCTTTGACCATGGAATGGCGGAATCATTCAATATCCCATCCAACGATTTACTCACGTCGGCGGAGAAGGAAATGCGCCATCCCGCTACGCCTCGGCGGGCAGGGTGGCGGCGGGTCGTGTCATGATGGCGCAGGCAAGGGAGGGGCTTCTCTGGACAAGAGACGGCGTGCATCCTGCGAAGGGTTGGCGCACGATACTTCATACCAATGAACGCCAACAAATTTACCCAAAAGATGACTGAAGCCGTCCAAGCCGCCCAGACGCTGGCGCAGGACCGGAATCACGCTGAATTTGACAATGAGCACATCCTGCTCGCCATTCTCGACCAGCCCGAGGGCGTCGCAGTGCCGCTCCTCCAGAAGATCGGCGTGGCCATCGCGCCGCTTCGGGAGAAACTGAACGCGGCGATTGCGAAGCGCGCGCAGGTCCACGGGCTGACGGCGCAGACGAATCTCGCGGCGGAGGCCATGGCGGTTTTGCGTCAGGCGGAGAAGCAGATGGGCGCGCTGAAGGACGAATACATGAGCGTGGAGCACTATCTCCTCGCGCTCGCCGACAGCGGTGTGGGCACTGGGAAAATGCTGAAGGAAGCGGGCGCGACGCTGCCGAAGATGATGGCGGCGCTGAAGGAAGTGCGCGGTTCGCAGCGCGTGACGGACCAGAATCCCGAGGACAAATACCAGACGCTGGAGAAGTATGGCCGCGACCTCACGGCGCTCGCACGGAAGGGCAAACTCGATCCGGTGATTGGCCGCGACGATGAGATTCGCCGGACGATGCAAGTGCTCTCGCGCCGCACGAAAAACAACCCGTGTCTCATCGGCGAGCCGGGCGTCGGCAAGACGGCAATCGTCGAGGGACTCGCACGGCGCATCATCGCGGGCGACGTGCCCGAGTCGCTGAAAAACAAGCGCATCGTGGCGATGGATATTTCCGCGATGATTGCAGGCGCGAAGTTCCGCGGGGAGTTCGAGGAGCGGCTGAAGGCGTTCCTCAAAGAAGTGACGGACAGCAACGGCGAGATCATCCTTTTCATCGACGAGCTGCACACGATTGTCGGCGCAGGAAAATCCGAGGGCGCGATGGATGCAGGCAATATGCTCAAACCCGCGCTGGCCCGTGGCGAACTGCGCACAGTGGGCGCGACGACGCTCGATGAGTATCGCAAATACATCGAGAAAGACCCCGCGCTGGAGCGGCGTTTTCAGCCCGTGAAGGTCGATGAACCCAGCGTGCAGGACACCATCGCGATTTTGCGCGGGCTGAAGGAACGCTACGAAGTTCACCACGGCGTGCGCATCCAGGATGCCGCGCTCATCGCCGCAGCGACGCTTTCGAACCGGTATATCAGCGACCGCTTTCTGCCGGACAAAGCGGTGGATCTTGTGGACGAAGCGGCGAGCCGTTTGAAAATGGAGATCGACTCGATGCCGACGGAAATCGACGTCGCGCTGCGGGCCATCATGCAGCTCGAAATGGAGCGCGAGGCGCTGAAAAAAGAGAAGGACGCCGCGAGTAAAGAGCGACTCCACAAGATCGAGCGCGAGCTGGCCGACGTGAATGAAAAAGCAAACGGACTGAAGGCTCAATGGCTGAAGGAGAAGGCCGTGCTGGACGAGGCGCGGAAGCAGAAAGAGCAGCTTGAGGCTGCGCGCAACGACCTGGATACGGCTCAGCGCACGGGCGATTTGAAAAAGGCGAGCGAGCTGCGTTACGGGCTCATCCCGCAACTCGAGGCCGCCATCTCGCAGCCGTCGAGTTCGGCGACGACCCTTCTGCACGACGAAGTCACCGCGGAGGAAATCGCGGAGGTTGTCGCAGCGTGGACGGGCATTCCCGTTTCCAATCTGCGGCAGGGCGAGCGGGAACGTCTCGTCAATATGGAAGGGCGGCTGGGCGAGCGCGTGATCGGGCAGCGGAAGGCGATCAAGGCGGTATCAAACGCCGTGCGCCGTGCGCGCTCGGGCCTGCAAGATCCGAACCGTCCGATTGGTTCGTTCATTTTCCTCGGCCCGACGGGCGTGGGGAAGACGGAGCTTTCCAAGGCGCTCGCGGAGTTTCTTTTCGACGACGAAAACGCGCTCATCCGCATCGACATGAGCGAATACATGGAGAAGCACAGCGTCGCCCGTCTTATCGGCGCGCCTCCCGGCTACGTGGGCTTTGAGGAAGGCGGACAGCTCACCGAGAGCGTGCGTCGCAAGCAGTATTCGGTGGTGCTTTTCGACGAGATCGAGAAGGCGCACGGCGATGTTTTCAACGTGCTGCTGCAAGTGCTCGACGATGGGCGAATCACGGACGGACAAGGCCGCACGGTGGACTTCAAAAACACGGTCATCATCATGACGTCGAACATCGGCTCTCAGTTCATCCTCGACGATGCGAACAGCGAACAGCGTGAAGCCCGCGTGATGGACGCGTTGCGCGGCCACTTCCGCCCGGAGTTCCTGAACCGAGTGGATGAGACGATCATCTTCGACCGGCTCGATGACACGGACCTCGCGCAGATCGTGGGCATCCAGCTCATCCGCCTGCAAAAACGCCTCGCCGAGCAAAAGCTCACGCTCGTCCTCACGGATGCCGCGAAGCTCCACATCGGCCGCGAAGGCTACGACCCGGTGTATGGCGCGCGCCCGCTCAAACGCTGCATCCAGCGCGAACTGCTGGACCCGCTGGCGCTCGACATCCTCGACGGCAAATTCCTCGAAGGCGAAACCATCACCGTGGACGAAAAGGACGGCGAGCTGACGTTTAAGAAGTGATCACTCCGACACGATTCGGCGGTAGCGGTAATCGCGATACTCGCCGGGCGTGCCTTTCTCTCCGGCTTCGGCGGCGTGGAGGATATTCACCATCTCGCGCGCGGTAACGTAGTGATATCGGAAATCCCTATCGGCTGCGCGTTCCGCCAGATGCCGGTGGAATGCACGCATCGGCTCGCCGAGGAGGGCGGCACTATTGCGCTCGATGGCTCCGTGCGTGTGGAGCTTTATAAACGTCCAGTCGGGGCGACCTGCAACGTGGATGTGCGTTTTTTCCCAAAGGCTCAATCTGAGCGGGGCGGGGGGATTCGCGCCCGTGAGATCGCTGTTTTCGATGCGCGGCAGGATGCCGAATTTGCGTCGCTGCCAGTTGAGGCAGAGCGGACCCTGGATGCATAGGAGTTCGTCCGGATGCGGCGGTCTCAGGTGGCCGGCGCGGGCCGGTTCGCCCATTTCGTGGGAGCGGGGTCGTCCGTTTTCGATGGCGTAGTAGAGCGAATTGATGGTGCGGACCTGACATGGGCTGGGGGCGCTGGGAAGCGTGAGATCAGCATAGCAGCCGGTGCCGCGGAGGATGGGAAGTTCTTCCGGAACGCCGCAGCCGAGGCCCTCCGGATGCGAGTGATCGAGCGCCCAGTTGCCATGGATGAAGCCATAGCGAATGTCGCCTTCTTCATCGCGGGAGAGCAGGCCCAGCGAGGCGAGGTTTTGCTTTCCCTTGAGAAGAGTGGCGCGGAGGTTTTCCACGGTGTCGTTGTCGTGGTGGAGATGGACTTCGGCTTCGCCGCCGGTGTTGTGGCAAAGGTCTGCGAGGCGTCCGCATACGTCGGTGTCCCATTGCTCGATGGGGTAGAAAAATGTGTGTCGAGGAGGTGTGCCATCGCTGTCGCGGAAGTCCCGGCAGACGGCGGCGTGCTCGTGCTGCCAGCGGGCCACGCGGTCGAGCGCCGTCGTTTTGTTGGCGTGATGGAACGGCTCGAAGTGATCGCAGACGGCGATGAGGATGTGGCGCGGGCCGGGCGGCGGGGCGGTGCGCTTGCGAAAGAGCCATGAGCCCAGCCAACGGTCGAGGCCCCTAAGCATCCTTCGCTCCTCCCGATTGCTCGAAAAGCGCACGCCAGTAATCGAGGCGTTCCTTCACGCGCTTCTCGTATCCGTTTTCCGTCGGTTCGTAATACCGGCGGCCTTCGGGGAGATAGGCCTGCGGAATGTAGGCGCCATCGCCTTCGTGGCTGTATTGGTAGCCCGTGTGACCGAGTGCCTGCGCGCCTTTCGAGTGACCGCTGCTGCGAAGGTGACGCGGGACGGCGAGGGTGACGCCGTTCTTCACCTCGGCCATTGCGGCGTCGATGCCAACATACGCGCGGTTGGATTTTGGCGCGGTCGCAAGATAGACGGTTGCGTGAGCCAGGGTGATTCGCGCCTCGGGCATGCCGATGAACTGGACGGCTTGCTGTGCGGCGACGGCGATGGGGAGTCCATGTTGGTCCGCCATCCCGATGTCCTCGCTGGCGAGAATGACGAGGCGGCGGGCGATAAAGCGAATGTCCTCGCCAGCGTAGAGCATTTTCGCGAGCCAGTAGAGTGCTGCGTCGGGGTCCGAGCCGCGCACACTTTTGATGAAGGCGCTGATGGTGTCGTAGTGCTGATCGCCGGTGGAATCATAGACGACGGCTTTTTTCTGGATGCTCTCCTCGGCTGCGGCGCGGGTGAATTGCACGATGCCGGTTGCATCCGGTGCCGTGGTGAGGATGCCAATTTCGAGGGCGTTCAGCGCCTTGCGGGCGTCGCCATCGGCCATTGTGGCGAGATGCGCGAGCGCTTCATCCGTGGCCACTGCTCGATGTTTTCCGAGACCGCGCTCCGCGTCTGCGAGTGCGCGTCGCAGGACGCTCTCGATGCTGGCAGTGCTGAGCGGTTCCAGTTGGAACACCTGCGAACGTGAGACGAGCGCGCTGTTCACGTAAAAAAACGGATTCTCGGTGGTCGCTCCGATGAGGCGCACGGTGCCGCGCTCGACGTCGGGAAGAAGCACGTCCTGCTGTGCTTTGTTCCAGCGGTGGATCTCATCGACGAAAAGGATCGTCTTTTGGCCGGTGTTTGCGAGGCGGTTGTGGGCCGACGCCACGACGCGCCGTAGGTCCGTCACGCTGCTCTCGACTCCGCTGAGCGACTCAAAGCGGCTCTTTGTGGCATTCGCGATGATCTGAGCGAGCGTGGTTTTTCCCGTGCCAGGCGGGCCGAAGAAAATCACGCTCGCAAAGCGATCCGCCTCAATGGCGCGCCGGAGAAGCTTTCCGGGGCCGAGGATGTGCTCCTGTCCGCTGTATTCTTCGAGGGTGCGGGGACGCATCCGCTCGGCGAGCGGGGCGACCGTCGGGCGATTTACTGCGTCCTGTTTTTGCGGGGTTTCCGAGCTGAACAGATCGTCCGCCATCGCGCTCAGATATCGAAAGACTCAGCGCCGGGACCGCTGTTGAGCATGGTATCGATGGTGACGCTTTCGAGCACGCCGGTCATTTGCGCGCGGACTTTCCGCATGACGAGGCGCAGCGGACAAGTGCGCTGGTCCGGGCACGAGCAAGGCTCGCAGGGCTTCTCTGCGGCGCACGCCACGGGCGCGCAGGGGCCGTCGAAAATGGAGATGACTTCTCCGAGCGTGATTTCCGCAGCCGGGCGGAGCAAGGTGTATCCGCCGCCGACTCCGCGTTTGCTGGAGAGGATTCCCGCGCGTCGAAGCGACAGGAGGATCTGCTCGAGAAATTTGATAGGAATCTTCTCCTTCGTCGCGAGCTCCTGGATCGGCCACGACTTGGCCGGGTGGCGTGAGATCGCCACGAGCGCGCGGAGGGCATACTCGGCTTTCTTGGAGATTCGCATCAGCGTCCCAGCGGTCCGCCCGGATTCTCCTCATACATGCGTATCTGAGGGCTGGTGTCGCCCTCGTACATGCGTGCGCTGCTCTTCGACTTGCTGGCGCAAGCTCCGAGCATCGAGAAGAATAGGGTGAGCAAAAGAAGGTGCAGGGACTTCATGGGGGGAACGCTATTGGGCCGCGCACGAAATTACCAGTGTGCAAATTTGCGGACGGGTTCGCGCGAGCGAATTCAACGCGCATATTTTCCTTCATGCACCGGGCTTTCTGCGGCAAGGTGGCAGTCGTGCCGTCCACCACCTCTCCACTACTTCTCGACCGGGTTCCGTTTTGGGCAATCTTCGCGAGTTTTCTTGGGCTCGTATCCGGCTTCGCGGGTATTTACGGGACGCTGGATCATTATTCGTCGGCGAACGGCCTGGTTCATCACCTCGGGGAGCGTCCCCTCGGCTGGTACGATTACTTGTATTTTTCACTCGTGACCCAGGCGACCGTGGGCTACGGCGACATCACTCCGGTCGGATGGTCCCGGCTCGCGGCGTCGATGCAGGCAATCCTTGGTTTGCTCGGAACGGGTGTTTTAGTCGCGAAGATTACGACTGCCGCGATCTCGCGATATCGCGTCCTGCAAAAAGAGGCCTGTGATTACTGGGTGGACATCGTGCGGCATCGGGATGGACGCATCGAAGTCGGGCTGTTGCTCGTCGAATGGCGCGGCGGTTCCCTCGAGTTATCGGGTCGCAATTTCAATCCCCGCGGAATTCTCGTGGATTCGTTTCACGCAATCCTGATGGATGACGACTGGCCGCGGAGCCTGACTTTTCGCTACACCAGTCACGAAGCCGCAGCGGACTATGTGGAGGGATACGTGACGATATTTTTCCACGCGAGCCGTGATGGTGCGCCTTCAGCGTTTTCTGCGACGGTTCACGATCAGATTAAGCAAAACACGAAGCCTGTGATTCGCGGATGGCGGGTGCTGCCCGAGGAACTCGTCCATGCCTACCGACTCAACGAACATCCGCATGATGCGCCGGCGGTGGAGTATTTCCTGAACAAGTATCTGCCGCGGATGCCTGAGCTTCCCGGCAGCGAAGGGAGCGTGGCGTGAGAATTTTTTACGATGCACACAATCACCTGCATGATACGCGGCTCGATGCCGTTCGCGACAAGGCCATCGACCGGCTGACCGCCGGGAGATTGAAATGTGCGATCGTGAACGGCACACGCGAAAGCGACTGGCCGGCAGTGGCGGCGCTCGCAGCGCGGGTTCCGTGGGTGCGTGCTTCTTTCGGCCTGCATCCGTGGCATGTGCCGGCGCGGTCTGAGGGTTGGAGGGAATCATTACTCCGCGCAATTGACGGAACCCCCGACGCTGCGATCGGCGAGATCGGACTCGATCGCTGGATCGAAGGGCACAATGTTGCGGACCAGACCGAATGCTTCGTCTGGCAGCTCGCGCTGGCGGCAAAGCGGAACCTTCCGGTGAGCATTCATTGCGTGCAGGCGTGGGGCGCGCTTTGGGATGCGCTAAAGACCACGCCGCTGCCAGCGAGGGGCTTTCTGCTTCATGCATATGGCGGGCCTGTGGAGATGCTTCCGGGCTTCGTTAAACTGGGCGCGTATTTCTCATTTTCCCCGTATTACTTGCATGAGCGAAAAGGAGCCCAGCGCGAGGCCTTTGCCGCGATGCCGCTGGACCGATTGCTCGTGGAGACTGATGCGCCGGACCTCGCTCCGCCGGCCGAACGAAACCCAAATCCATTGCCCGACAACATGAATCATCCGGAAAACATCTTCATGTGCTACGAAGCGCTCGCGACGTTGCGGGGAATGTCGCTCGAATCGATGGCGTCGCGGGCTGCGGAAAACTTCGATCGTTGGACCCAGTGAGGTTTACTTTGTTCCCCACCGTTGCCGGATGAAGCGCTCCCACGGGCCGAAAAGGATTTTGTCGGCGAGCAATCCCACGACCATGATGACGACCATGACGCCTACGACTTGTGCCATGTTTCGGTCGGTGCGTCCGACATTAAGCAAATGCCCGAGCCCTGAACGCCCCGTGGCTGTCACGTAGATTTCCGCCGCCATCAGCGAGCGCCACGCGAAGGCCCAGCCTTGTTTAACGCCGCCCACGATGACCGGAAGCGCCGCCGGAACGATGACGCGAAACCACAAGTGCGCACCGGTGCTGCCCATCGTGCGTGCGGCCCGGCTGAAGAGCGGCGGAACATTGCGCACGCCGGTATTGGTGGCGAGCGCGACGCTCCACAATGTGCCCATCACGACCACGAAGAGCATCGCACTTTCCACGGCCGGTTCGAACCACAGCAATGCGAGCGGCACCCAGCAGACGCTCGGCAGGGTCTGGAAGCCGAGCCCGATGACTCCGATGGTGTCGTTCAAAGCCTGGAAGCGCGCGGTGAGCAGCCCCAAGGGCAGACCGACCAGCACGCCCGCGAGGTAGCCGAGCAGGAGCCGCTGGGTCGTGACGAGGAGCGCAGGTTCCAGTGAGCCGTTGTTCCATGCAGCCACCAGATATTCCCAGACATCGAGCGGCGCGGGACGGCCCCATTTTCCAGCCATGACCATCCAGTGCCACCCTGCGAAGAGGATGCCGAAAATCAAAAGGGCTGTGAGAAGGCGTTTCATTTCAAATGACGAATGCGTCCTGCACGCTCTCTTTGCCTGCGGTCTTGAGCCGGTCCATGATCTCGCTGGCATACTCGGCGAGGGCGGGATTGTTGATGTCGCGAGGGCGGGGGAGGGCAATGGTGAATTCGCCGCAGAGCCGACCGGGATGCGGTGAGAAAATAAACACGCGATCACCGAGGCACGCGGCTTCGCGGACGTTGTGCGTCACAAAGACGACCGTCTTGCGGTGCTCGACGCAGATGCGCTGGATGTCGCCGTAGAGCTGCTCGCGCGTCATCGCATCGAGCGCTGCGAACGGTTCGTCCATGAGCAGGACCCGGGGATTTGGAGCGAGGGAACGAGCGAGCGCCACGCGCTGTCGCATTCCGCCGGAAAGCTCGTGAATGCTGGCATGCGTGAATTTCCCGAGCCCGACAAGCTCGAGGAAATACTTCGCCCGTTCCTTCCGTTCGCGCGCGGTCATATCCGGAACCAGTTTCAGTGAAAACAGGACGTTGCCGATGACATCGAGCCATGGGAAAAGTCCCGGCTCCTGAAACATCATCATGCGTTCCCGTCCGGGAGTCGTGATCATTTTTCCGCCGGCATGGATGGCGCCAGTGTCGGGCATTTCGAGTCCGGCGATCATGTTGAGCAGCGTGCTCTTTCCGCACCCGCTGGGGCCGACGAAGCAGACAAACTCTCCTTCGCGGACACTAAGTGTAACGTCCTCGAGCGCCTGGGTGCGGCCGCGAGGAGACTCGAACCATTTCGACACGCGATCGATCACCAGCCGCAATGGCGGCGAGATTCGAAGGTCGTTGATTCCAGAAATCGAGGTCTCCATTCAAAAAAGGCCGCGCACCTTCGCCATTACCCGGCGCTAGGCAAGGATTTGCTTGCGAATCAGAGCCGAATTTTCAGGCCCATTTGATCTTTCATCGCGAGCAGCGCCTCCGCGTTTCCCTTTGCATCATCGACGGGATGATGGGTGTGCTTTGTTCTTCGCAGATGCTTGAATGTCTGAAAAGTATCTTTCACGAGGCCTTTGTACAGGCTGCCAAGATTCGTGGACGAGAAGCCGAAAGGATTCGCGCCGGTGAAGTGATGGAAATACCAGTTGATGAACTGCCAGTCGAAGCCGTTGTTGTCGGAGATGAACAGGAGGCGCTCGCCGGATATCGAGCGTAGCCAATCGGTGAACCTCCGCATGATGGATTCGGGTTCCGGAAAAGCCATGGTTTGCTCGCGGTTAAAGCCGCTCACCGCCAGTGCCTCCGGAACATATCGCTCAGAAATCGGTCTCAACTGTCCGTAAAACGTCCGCTCCAATCCAGCCTCCACAACAACCGCGCCGAAACAAATCATCGAGTAATCGCCGGGAATCGGACCGTCTGATTCAATGTCCACCATGATATAGCTCATGATTTGAAGCGTAGTATTTGCGCCGCAGCGGTGGCAATCGCGAACAATCCGCCTTTTGGAACGCCATGCTCTGCGGTGCGGATGTCAGTTTTTCTAAACGGCACTTTCGCGGCTTTTCGAACTGGTGCAGAAGTAGAGTATTGCAGACACGTATAGCGGCGCGGCAAAACCTATTGAAACATCAGTCTCGTAGTCACGATGCACGAGCATTTTGATGGCGGTGTTGGTGCTGAAAAGACACGGAAACGCCAAAATGAGCATCGCTATGAGAGCGGTTTTTATCGCGAATGGTCGGAGCCTCGGATACCGCATCGCGAACAGGCGGAGCACCAATGCGACGACTGTAACGGCAGTACCGCCCTCCCAAGACAATATTCCCAGAAGCTCGATAGGAGTGAATTTCATCGCTGCCCCCGGTTGTTCGTAAAACGCCAGTTTTCTGATTGCAGGTGTTCGTGCCCCATGAGGTCGCTACATCATCACATCATCAGGAGTCCACATCTTGCGATCGGGGCCGGCACTGCGGATCTCCATTTTCGTGCCGCTCTGCTGATGGAAAAAATAGGGAGAGCCCCACGGGTCGCACATTTCCCCGGCACCATTCACCGTTGCACCGTCCGGGAGCGGGATTTTGGCTTGTTTGCGGTTGTTGCCGAGGAGGCTGCTGGTGATTTCGGCATTTGTTCCGACCGGGTTTTCGCCGAGCGCGCTCCGATAGTCGCGCAGGGCGAACTGGATATTGTCGAGCACGCGAGCCGTGTTTTCGCGGTCGGCAGGTGTGATCGGCTTCGGAGGCGGGGCAGGTGGCGCATCATCAGGGTCGCGCGCTGGCGTGACCGGCGGCGGCGCCGCGATTGGGGGAACCGGGGGAATTGTCGCCACTGATGCCACCGGCGGTGAATCTGGCGGTGTGTTCTGTGGCGTTGCGGGAGGCGTCGTCGGTACCGCTTGCGGTTCTGTTGCCGGTTCGGGCGTCTTGGGATCCGTGCGATCCGTGGAATTGGCTGCACGCGGGGGAGACGGATCTCTTTCCGGCATCACGACGAGCATCACGATTACCGCCGCGAGTGCGGCTGCGCCGATCCACAACCCGGGATTGCCCTGCTTGTCCATGGTCTATGCCATGAAGCCGAGATCCGGGGTCGCAAATCGCCCGAGATTCGGGAAGACGTAGGGTATGTTGGTCGGGCTGATTCCGAACCATTTTGCGAGAGTGGCGCTGTATTGATCGACGCTGGTGGTCGGGATCCAGCGGCCCGTGCTCGTGTCGTTTGGACCATTGATTTGCAGCACCGGGAACTGGCCGTAAGTGCGCTTGCCTTTGACTGCGCCGGTCGCCGTCCCATCGCCGCCGAAGATGATGTGGTGCGAGCCCCAGCCGTGGTCAGAGCCCTGGCCATTGCTCGGGAAAGTGCGTCCGAAGTCGCTGGCGGTAAATCCGACGACCTTGTTCACGAGGTTGTCCGCGGGAACGAGTGGCGTGAGTTGTTCGATGGCAGCCTGGAACGCACCGATTGCCTCACTCAGCTCATTGAGGAGATTGGCGTGCGATCCGACAGTCTGATCAGTGACTCCGTTCGTCACTCCGACTTGCGAGGTGTGCGTGTCGTAGCCGCCGACCGATACGAAAAACACCTGCCGCTTCATCTTGAGCGTGTTTCGTCCCGCGATCATTCGGGCGACCATTTTGAGCTGGTTGCCGAGCGAAGTAGTTGGAAACGCGGTGGTGAAGTAATTCGTCGCAGCGGTCGGTGCGATTGCTGCATTCAGCGTATCGGCGGAGACGATGGCGCGTTCCATCACGTCGCCGTAGGCCGTCACCTGGAGGTTTCCGTTCGGCTGGTTCAATAAGGCGAGCTGAGCGTTTTTTCGGTTCGTATGGGAGGCTGTGCCGGAAGTGAACGGACTGCTCAGCGTCACAGCGCCGGTCGTGGAGACGTGGTACTGCTGCACTTCGCCGCCGACCTCCAGAGTGTTTGCGCCGGCCAGACTGGTGCAGAGGGCGATTTGAGCCTGGTTTGCTGCCGAACCCACGTAGGACAGGTCATACTGATAAGGGTGAAGTTTATCCGCCATGCGTCCGCCCCATCCGGTTTTAGGCGGCTGGTCGGGCAGGGAAGTCTGCCAGTGCGTCACCTGATCACTGTGGCTGAAAAGCTGTGGTGGTGTGGCGACGAGCTTCTTTTTGTACTGGTCCTGCGTGATTGGGTAGAGGAGCGGGCCTGTGTTGAACATCGTCGCCAGCTTTCCTGCGTTGAAGAGGTTTGCGAGTTCAATGCAACTCGGATGAAAACCGTAGTCATTGCCGTCGTTATTGATTGGCGCGATGGAGTTCAGGGAACCTTCCGGGATCGCGAGAATCTGCCGTACTGCGCTGTAGTTGCCGTATCCGGCAAGGCGCGGAACGATGAAGTTATTGCAGTCATTTCCACCGCTCATGAAAATGCAGACCATCGCTTTGTAGTCGGAAAATGCTCCGCCGGTCTGCGCAAGCGCGGAGTTGATGAAGCGGAAGTCGCGGAGCGCATTGCTCATACCGACCGTCCCGACGGCTGCACAGGCGGCCTGGCGGATGAAGTCGCGGCGCGTGCGCAGCAGGAGTTGACGGTCGTCTTGTTTGCTTTGAGTAGGACGCATATTCGTTATTTCTGGATGGTGAATTCGGACGAGATGGCGATGAAGTGCAGAATGGCGCGCAGCCGGTCTCGTCGTTCGGATTCCGATGGCGAGGCTGCATATGGGAGGTACCCGGTGGCAGTGTTGGACACGTAGGTGTAAATCGAGTCTTCCATCGCCTGACTCATCGAGGAAGCCATGAGCAGTCTGCTCATTTCCCGTATGAGGTCGCGCAGGTTGGCGGTATTCGTCCAGTAATTCGTCGCGGTTGCGTCGCGTGATCCGATCCACGAGCCGAAATCCATGGTAATATCCTGCGACCCGAAGCTGTTGAATCCGCCGGTCAGGAATGTTCCATACACGCCGCTGTAGAGGTAGTTCGCCTGTCGGGTGACGTTTGTTTCCGAGCTCAGTTCAAACTCCGGCGTAATCAGTCCGTTCGTCTGGAGAATTCCCGGGAATTGGTAGTCAGGCAGGAAGAAGTTGAAGACCGTCGGGGAGCGCATCGGAGTTTGGGAGAGCGACGTTTCCGTGTTGCCGACGCCCCAGTCGCTGTAACCCGAGGTGACAATGTCCGTCCCGCTCGAAAGACTGCCGCGATTGAGAACCGGGTTTTGAGGGGCGCCTACAATCAGTCCGCTGTAAGTGCTTGTGCTCGCGAACAGCGTGCCGACATCCGGCGTAGCGGTGTATCGGCGAGGGTCGTAAAGCGGGCTGCTCGACGCAGTCGGCGCGGCAAGCGTGTACATCCCGCTTGGTGTGGCGGTAACTGGAAGCTGCGTCTGGCCGGTGACGGGCGTGAACGTGAGATAGACTTTCTCGCCAGCCGCGAGACCGAGATCCGAGGAGAAAGTGAGGCTCAACACCGAAGATGTAAGGCTGTAGCTGCCTTTGACAAATGCCACGTCACAAGCGCTGCTGGCGACTGTCGCGCTGTCGGGCGATGTGACCGTGAAGCTCGTAGTGCCCGTCGCTGTGTCCACGTTGAAGAGCCCGTTCGCCAGGCCGGCGGTCGCGCCGGTGCGCCACCGGATGAAGGCCTGATTGCCGGCGACGAACGGATGCGTGGCGGTCACCGTGATCGTGTTTCCAGTTTGAGTCCACGTCCCACGGTAGATATCTTTGGTGCGGACGTTGAAGGTCGATGGAGTCGTCGCGCCAAAAGTGTTTGTGACAACGTAGTTCCCGCTTTGCGAAGGGGTGCCGGTGCTCGCGAAGTTCAGTTCCACGGCTTGTCCGGATGTGTTCAGGCGATGTGTGGCCGGTGCGGTATCGACGGAAATCACGCCGCCATCCTGCACGTATTTTCCGGTAAAGCTCGTCGGCGGACGGAATGCGCGGGCGAAGTTCGTCACGCGGACGAGCGGTTCGCGTTGTTTGCCATAGCCCTGCTGATTTTTTGCGACAAAAGAGCGCGCTTCGTAGTCGAGGAGAATGGCTTTTACCACAGCACGCATGTCGCCGCGGACGCCGCTGCCGTTGTTGTTAAACTTCTGCACCACGCGGTAAATGTATCCAGTGCTCGGTGAACTCGTGACGAGCCGCTGGATGAGCTGGCGGCAGATGAATGGAGCGCAGTTCGGATGATTAAAGAGCTGGTCGTGGACGACGTCATTCTCCACCACTGGCAGAGCTTGGAAGACCGGGTCTGCAAGTTGGGCGGCGCTCGGAGTGCTCGTGGAATATGGATCAAGCGGGGCACCTCCTGCGCTGGTGATGCCGGGAAGGACGCGGTTGTTCAGCGTGCGTTTCTGGCCGGTGAAATGCCGCGCCGGAACCTCGCGCATCGGGCTTATGTAGTTCGCGGATGCTCCAAAAGTCGTGCGCAATGCCCCGGAGTAGCCGTAGTCCCAACCGGTGAATACGTGGGCGACGCCGACGATGGCGTCCTGGTCATAGGTGGGCACGGGAAGGCCTTTGCTGTTCAGCAGGATCGAGCCGTCGGGGTGCAGGCGATTCAGACCTATGGTGAAGAGCTGCATGATTTCCCGAGCGTAGTTTTCATTGGGAATGAGGCCGGTTGATTTGTTCGGCTTGTCGTTGCGCAGCATGTCCAGATAGCGCCCCATGCCGTATTGCAGCGTCACCGCTTCGATGAGCGGGCGGAAGTTGCCTGGGTAATTCGCGAGGTCGCCATTTACGCCGACGCTGTGTTTGAGCAGCAGGTCGTAGTATGCGGACAGGGCATCGGCACGGTCGTCGAGCGGCCCGCTCTCAGATATGACAAGGATTTCGCTCAATGCAAACGCAACCCTCTGGCGGAGCTGATCCGGCGCGGTGACCGATGTCCGCCACCAGGAGTTAAACATCAGGTCTCCCGTGTATGTGGGCCCGTTCGGGTCGGTGACATTCCGTTTGTAATACACATCCGTGTAAGTGTCCGAAGGCGGCACAGCGAATTGGGCATCGATCCAAGCATCGTAGCTCGCCGCCGATTGGACGGCTGCGATGTCCGCCGCATTGTACCCAAAGGTGGCCTGGCTGAGGAACCGTGCAGCGGCAGTCGCGTCCGTGTTCGCGGCGGCGGTCTCCGAAGTCCAGTTCGGCGGGTTGGGCGGCGCGGAAAATACTTGCGAGCCATCGAGGCGCTTGAGGTAGCCTTTGATTTCGCCGCTCGGATAATTGACTGAGTGGACGTTGAAATACGAGTTCGTCCCGAGCCCTTGAGCGAGCTGCGTCGCTGAGAGCGCTCCAACTCCAACGATGTTCCATATATACGCGCCATCCACTGTGCGCTCGACGCCCGGTTCATCGAGGTCGAAGACAATATTCGCGCCGTTCGGCAAACGGTCGTCGTGCACATGCATTCCAGTGAATGCAGAGCCAAGGCCGGAGAATGTCGGGGTTACGTAGGCCACCGACTGGTCTGTGCTCAGACGGATGGAGCATGTGCCATATGCGTTCGTCACGGTTCCGCCCTGAGGGATGAGATTGGTGTAGAAAAGAGTGCCGTCCGCGACGCCGAGCGGCACATCCTCGTAGCGGGTCAGCAAGTATCCTGGGACGACTTCGCTCGGGGTCGTATCAGGCTGTCCGGGCTTGCTCCAGCCCACAGCGACGTGGTCGTTGCCCGTGCCTTCCTTGTGGCGCACTTCGATGTAATAACGGAAGCCAGTCTTCAAATACAGCAGGTCCGACTGCGCTGCGCCGTTCCAGTCTGCGCCGGAGGTCGGGGTCAGGAGTTCCGCACGTTTAAAGGCATTCACCGGGTCTTCATCGTCGGAGATGTAAAGTTCCGCCGCATCATCAGCACGCAGGAAAAAACGATACACTCCCGTGGTGGGCGCTGTTACATAGCCGCGAATGCGCACACCGTAATCGTCGGCCACGTCCACCGGGGCCTGCATCGAAGTCAGAATCGAGGAAGAGTTCGGCACCTGTCCCAACGGGATGGTCGCGACACTTGTCCCCGTGATTCCTGTCCAGACCTCGCGGGTGATTCCACCGCCGGCCTGTAAAATATCGAGGTCCAAAATCGCCGAGCCGCTTCCCGTCGTGTTGGTCGCCGTGAGAACGACCTGCCAGTTGCCCGCCTGTGCGGGAATGCCGGAAATCAGGCCCGTCGTCGTATTCACTGTCAAGCCGGGAGGCAGGTTCGCCGCGTTGTAACTCGTGGGGCTGGCGCTCGCGGTGATTTGGTAGGTAAATGCGGGACCGCCGATGAAAGTGAGAGTTTCGAGGGGGCTGGTGATTTGCGGTGCGACGGTCGCGAACAGCCGCGCCTGCGGAACGACCTGCTTAATCTGATTCGCGCTTGCCCAGGAAAGGATCGCGAGCGCGTCTCCCGTGCGCTCCATGTGCTCCAGCACGATCGGGTAGCGCTTGCCGGCTTCGAGCGGGATGGTGAAACTTGATTCCCCCGAAGATGCACCGGAGCCCCAGTTGTTCAATTGCGGGGTCCCGGTTGTATCACCGATCCAGATGCGTCCTCCGGTATTCACATTCATGTAGATGGTGTAGATCTGTGCAAATTCCGGGAGAATCTCACCCGTAAACCGCGTCACAAAATAATCCGCATTAACGCCGGGTCCGGGGCTGCCGCCGTTGATCGTGGCCAGCCAGTTACCGTTAATCTGTGTCTCGACTCGCGCGAGATTGGCTGGCGGATTTCCCGTCGGAACAAGTGTTGTATCGTTAATCGTCGTCGAAGTTTTGTTCCAATACTGCGCAAACACGCCGTTACCATTTGCCGTGACGTTATCCGTAATCAAAATGCCCGCCGCTTTGGGCTCTCCCGCCGTGTAGCCAGTCCCCGTGGTGATCGTCACGATCACCGCCTCGCTCGACTCGATCGCTGCATCCGCGATCGGAGCTACTGAAATCGTCGCGCTGTTTGCGGACATCGGAATCACGACAGAGCCGCTCAGCGCTGCATAATCCGAGCCCGCGGTCGCGCCGCCGCTCACCGCGTAATTTACGGTAATCGGCCCGAAGCCGCCCGTGCGCACCACCGAAAACACTCCGGGATTCAGCGATGTCTCAGCCAGAGTGGGCGACTGCGCGGAAACCGTGACGATATTTGTCGCCGTCAGCCCTCCCGTGACAAACGCCAGGTCCGACTGCCCGCTCAGCCCGTGGCTGTGCGAACTCTCCGGGTCCAGCCCGAGTTGGATCTCCTCCCAGTCATCCACGCCGTCTCCGTCGCTGTCTTTTTCATACACAGCGATGCGATAAAATGTGCCTGCGCCGCTGGCAGGAAACGACTGCGTGATCGACGCGCCCGAGCCATCCAAAAAACCGGTCGCATCCGTCCAGCCAGCTAGGTTCGAAAGATTGGCATTGCTCTGCACTTTGTATCGCTTCCCGATGACCGACGGCCAGCGCACCTCGATGTTGCCGGCGTTTAGCGTTAGGTCCGTGACTTTGATGATGTCAGTCGGCGAAAACGGATCGGTGCCCGCCTTGGCCTCATCGGAGTTCGTTTTTCCATCGCCATCGGCATCCGCATTCCCAGCGAGAGCCGCGGCGCTGAATTTCAGTCGCCATACGTCGCCGACGCCGTCGCTATCGAGGTCGATGACAGCGCGTGCAGGTGTGAGGACGGTGAGGAATGCCATTACTGCGGCAGACAAAATAGTGCGCGGAGTCTTCATGAGCGTGTTTGGAAAAGGGTGACGATTTTGTGCGGTTACCCACACTACTCACAGCAATGACTGTTCCCCTTGGAAAGCGCAATCTCTGAACAGAGGGAATTAGTAACAGAATTGATGTTCCAAACGAAGGTTTCAACTGAACTGCGGGATTTCCTCTCGCTCCGTATTCGCAAAGCTGCGACGTTCCTTTGCGTGTTGCGCTTCTTTTGCATTCTCCTGACGATCCTCATCTTCGGCGCGTGCTCTCGGCCGCCCGTGCCGGTCGCACCGGTCGCACCAGCCGATTCGGTTTATCCCGTTCGTGGCACGGTCGTGAGCACGGATGCGGCTCGGAAAAGCATGCGCATCGCTCACGAAGACATACCCGGTTACATGGAGGCGATGACGATGGAGTTTCGCATCGCCACATCTTCCGATGCAGCGGAGTTCAAGCCGGGCGACGTTGTCACCGGGACGCTCAAGGTCAGTGATTCCCGCAGTGAACTCGCGGAGGTGAAAAAAGTCGGTCACAGCGCGGCGCCGGTGCAACCGATCATCGATGGTATCCCTGCCGTCGGGTCGGAGTTGCCGGATGCCGCGCTCATCGACGATACCGGTCGGGCATTCCGCCTTTCAGAACTGCGCGGAAAGGCGGTCGCTCTCACATTCATCTACACGCGTTGTCCGCTGCCGGACTACTGCCCGCGCATGAACGGCAACTTCGCCATCGCCATGGCTGAACTTCCCGATGAGCGCTGCGCATGGCTCTCCATCACAATTGATCCGGCTAATGATAGCCCGAGGATCCTCGCGCAATCCGCGAGCCAGTTCCAGCGCACCGGTCGATGGAAATTCGCCACCGGAAGCGATGTGGAAATCACCACGCTCGCGAAGTTTTCCGGGCTGGAAACGCGCCGCGACGGCCTACCGCTAAATCACAATCTCCGCACCCTCGTCGTCGCACCGGATGGAAAAATCGCGAAAGTGTTCACCGGCAACGAATGGAAGCCCGCTGAACTCGTCGCGGAAATGAAGCGCGCCCTGCGCTGAAACCATCAGGCCCTGCGGCGGCGGAGCAGCGCGAGAACTCCCAGCCCCACAAGGCTCGCAGTCACCGGTTCCGGAATCGGCGAGCTGTTCACGCCTGCAAAGTTTGTTGCGGTGACCGTCGAGTTGACGGTCCCGGTCGGGTAGTTGAGCGACTGCGTTCCGTTCAGCGGGAGGTTGGTGAGCGACAGGAGGCTGTTCGTGCCAAAGAAACTGATTGTCTTGTTGGAGAATCCACCCGCAACCGCCAGGAAATTCGCAGTGATCACAAAGTCCGGCGTGACCCCGTAGAGGGCTTGGAGGTTTGCGGTGCCGATAAGGAACTTTTTGTTCGTGCTGTCGGATGGAAGGTTTGTGGGGATGGTGAACGTGTTCAGCACCGATGCCGGGGAAATCATTTGCAGTTGCACCTGCTGTCCGGCCACGAACTGCTGGCTGCCGAATGTCGTGGTGAACTCCAGAAACTGCACGCTGCCGTCCGCGTTGGTGTAAAGCTCGCTGAGAGCCCATAGGTGAAATCCCGCATGGGCGTTTGGCGTAAGGAATGCCGCGGAAGCGATAAGTGCGAGTGCTCTGGTTTTCATTGGGTTGTATGGCTTTGGGTTTTTGGAAATTGCCATCCGGAAAGAGAAACGCAATCAGATTTTCGCTCCAGTTGACCACTCTCATTTGCCCCCCGTTTCCCGCAGAAACCCCGCTCGCCAATCGTCCTCCCTCACGGTAATTGGCACCGGATGAAAGCACCCGCACCCACTCTGCGCGCCGCGCGCTGGCTCCTGTTTGCAGGGGCTCTCTGCGTGCCGGTGAGTCTCCTGTGGGACTTCGCGTGGGAATCCACGGTTGGCATCGACCTCGTCTGGGCCGCCCCGCATGTGATGACTTATATCGGCGTCGTCCTTTCCGCAGTCGCCGCGATTTGGATGATCGTTGTGGGAAAGGGCGGCGTCGCGCTCGGTAAATTGCGCGCTCCGGCGGGCGCGTGGCTCGCGCTGTGGGGCGCGGTGGCTTTTCTGGCCGCGTTTCTTTTCGACCGCTGGTGGCAGGCGTCCTACGGCCTCGCTGCGGGACTCTGGCATCCTCCGCAGATTGCGAAAGCCGTCGCCTTTTTCGCCATCGCAATCGGCGCTTGGTGGTGCGTTCCGCGATGGGGCGGGGGAATTGTCATCGCGCTCATCGCCACCGTCGCGATTGCTCAGAGCATCGCGAACCGCCAGCACGATCCCGTCTTCTATCACCTCGCTTGCGGGGCGTATCCGGTCGTGCTCGCTGCGGCGGCGCTTTCCGGAGGCGGACGCTTTCCGGCCACGCGCGCTGCGTTGATCGGCATGGCCGTCCACCTCGCCGCGATGTGGTTGCTCCCGCTGATTCCCGGGACGCCCGAGACCGGCCCGATCTACAATCCCCGTACCCACCTTCTGCCGCCGCCGTTTCCGCCTCTCATCGTCATCCCCGCCATTGCCTTCGACTGGCTCCTTCGCTCGCGCAAATCCCCCGGCTGGTTCAGTGCTTGCGAGCTCGGCCTTGCGTTCTTCCTCTTCTTTGCCGTCCCTCAATGGCAGTTCGCCAAATTCCTTCTCACCCCCGCCGCCGATAATGCCTTCTTCGCCGGCGGCGGCACCCAATGGCCTTTCTTCTTCCACATCTCCGACGACATGCGCACCGCATTCTGGCCGGGCGAGCACATGGGGAAAACGAACGCCGCCATCGCCATCGGCATCGCCGGAATCTCCGCCGGTATCGGACTTGCGCTGGGTAAATGGCTCGCCCGACTCCGCCGATGAATCCCCTCCTTCTCGCCATCCTTTTTCTCGCCGCCGCGCTTCAGGACGCCCGTGCCCACATCGGCAGCCCGAATGTTTTCTTCGATGGAAAAGCCGGCGCGCATCCCATCCGCGTCATCATCCGCCCGCCCGCTGCGCTTCCCGGCATCGCCCAAGTGGACATCCGCACCGAAGCCCCCGGCACCATCACCGTCCGTCCCGTCCTCCTTGGTGCTGGCGACGAAGCCGCGCCGGCCCCCGTCACCGCGCAGCTCGTGCAGGGCGATCCCCACCTCCTCAACGCCCCCCTCTGGCTCATGCGCGCCGGCAACTACGCCGTCCGCATCCAGCTCAGCGGGGCAGGGGAGCCCGCCGAACTCGATGTCCCCCTCCGCGCAGCCTCCCTCGTCCGGCCCGAGATGCCCGCCGGTCTCGGCACCACCCTCGGCATCCTCGGCATCCTCCTCCTTGCAAGTGCCGCACTCATCGCCGGAGCCGCCGCCCGCGAATCCACCATCCCGCTCCCTGATCTGCCAAAACCAAACGACATCCGCCGTGGCCGCATCACCGCCCTCGCCACCCTCGTCCTCCTCATCGTCGGCACCGCGTTCGCCACCGCTCGCTGGCGCAAAATGGACGCCGACTTCCGCGCCAACTCCCTCTCCAAGCCGCTCCCCGTCGCCGCCGCCATCCGCTCCGATTCCGACCGCCACACCCTCACCATCACACAGCCTCGCGATGCCGACGTCACATGGGCCTCCCTCGTCACCGACCACGGGAAACTCATGCACCTCTTCCTCATCGAAAGCACCACCGGACGCGCCTTCGCCCACCTCCACCCCGCGCGGCTCGACTACCGCACCTTCGAGACCGTCCTCCCCGCCATCCCGCCCGGCGACTACACCCTCTACGGCGAGACCACCCACGAGAGCGGCAGCGCCGACACCGTCACCGGCCACATCCAAATACCCGCCCCCCTCGGCACCGCCCCCCAAGCCGCCTGGACCATGGCCAACGAAGCCTGGTGCCAATCCCCACCCTCCCAGACCCCGGCCGCCGCCACCCCCGGCACCCTC
>JANMGP010000156.1:0-1799 GCA_031374705.1 Verrucomicrobiaceae bacterium
GGGTCCTCGCCGTTGTGCCATTTGCCAAAGACGCCGGTGCGATAGCCGTTCGCCTTGAAGCCCTCGGCGAACGTTGTTTCTTCCTTCGCCAGTTCACCTCCGACCTCCGGCCCGGTGCCGACGCGAAACGGATGCCTCCCCGTGAGCAGCATCGCGCGAGTCGGCGAGCACACGCACCAGCCCATAAATTTCTTCAGTTCGACGCCCTGCGCAAAAAGCTTGTCGATATTCGGCGTCGGGATGCTGCCGCCGGGGTGCGCACTGATGTCGCTCCAGCCGAGATCGTCGGCGAGGAGATAGACGATGTTCGGCTTCGGTTGCTCAGCAGCTTGGAGCGCAGGAAGTAGCCCGAGTAGCGGGGCGGAGACCAGTGTGAGGATGCGTTTCATAAGCTGATGGATCGATTGTCCGTAAAGACGTCTTCGATGAGCAAGGTTGTTCAAATCCGTCATCATTCCCTCGCCTCGATGAGTTGGATGGCATCGAGAATGACGAAACCTTCGGTGCCGGTGTTGCTGATGACGATCTTGGTTTCCACATCGGACGTGAGCTGAATGAATCCCGCGCTGCGGAAGGCTTCGCCAGCAGGAAGCGGCCGGGTTTGATCAAAGGTGAGCGTGGTTTTCTGTGCGCCGCTTTCGATGGTGATGGGCACTTTCTTCGCCCGGGTTTCGTGCGGCGAATACGCGATGCGGAGATCGTAGCGGCCTGACTTTGGCGCTTTGAAACGGAACGTGGCGATGGAGTGGCCGTCGCCGCGTTTGTCGTCGTGGACGTAACCGGTGCCGATGTAGTGCTTGAATCTGCTGCTGAATTTCCATTCGCCCTCCAGCGTGGCTTGCTTGTCGTCGAGGACGATGCCGGGGAGCTTCGCGGGGTCGATGCTCACCGCTCCTTTGGGCTCGGGCGATGGCGCGGCGAGCACGGGGATTTCGAGCACTTGCTTCTGCGCCAGCAGGCGTTCGCGCAACCCGGGATAGGGCAGATTCTGCACGGTCACGTTTTGCTTCGCAGCGAGTGCAGCGGCGATGCCGGCGCTTTGGCCGAGGATCATCCACGTAGGCTCCACGCGGATCGACGAGATGCCCACATGCGTGCAGGAGAGCGCGACGGGCACGAGCAGGTTTTCGCATTCGGCAGCCAGCGGCAAGATGCTGCGATATGGGACATGATACGCGTAGCCGTGGCCACGACCTGCCATGCGCACCGGCATGATCGTGCCTTCATCGATGACGCCGTCCTTCATCGCGACGCGCTGGCAGTCGTGTGAGTCGATGGGAAATGATGAGACGACGATGGCGTCCTCCTTTTGTGGACTGTCCATGATGTCCTTCTGGCTGACGACATACATGCCCTTCATGCGCCGGCATTCGCGGACGTAGAGTTGGGGCGACCAGTGGTCGTAGTTGGCGAATTCATCGTGACAGAGGCCGAGTTCCGCGTGCTCCCTCCGCAGCGGCTCGGGCACGGCGGGGTCGGTGCAGAAAAAGTGATACAGCTCCAAGGTATATTGCTTGTGCGCTTCCCAGATCTTCGCGCGGCCTGCTTCGTCGGCCTCGCTCCAGCCATTGCACGCGCCGACGAGCCCCATGGAGAACTGGCGCCCGATGCCGTTGTTCGCATCAAACTTGCCGCCCGGGAGCGGATACAGATCCCACATGGCGGCGGCTTTTCCTTTTGCAAAATAGCGGCGGATGACCTCGAAGCGCGCAGGATCGTAGTGAGCCGGCGCGGGGAAAGGCACGCGGTTGGCCGGGTCTTTCGTGAGGCAAAGCCGGAAGCTATAGACCATCACGTTC
>JANMGP010000186.1:0-1649 GCA_031374705.1 Verrucomicrobiaceae bacterium
CACGTTCACCACGGGTCGCTTTCAAAGGACGTTCGACAGGAAACGGAGGATGCATTGAAAAGCGGGAAGCCCGCAACCGTGCTGTGTTCGAGCACGCTGGAGATGGGAATCGACATCGGGTCTGTGAAGCGTGTGGCTCAACTCGACCCGCCGTGGAGCGTCGCGTCGATGCGGCAGCGGCTTGGGCGCTCGGGGCGTCGTCCTGGCGAAGCGGCGGTGATGCGAATCTACACCCGCGACGATTCGCCGGGAGCCGAGAGTACATTCACCGCGCTCCTTTTCCCGAAGCTACTGCGTGCCGTCGCGCTCACTCGGCTGATGCTCGCCAAGTGGCTCGAACCGCACGAAAGCAATCGCCTCGAACTCAGCACGCTGATTCACCAAATCCTCAGTTGTCTTCGCGAAACGGGCGGGATGACTGCCGCCGCTTTGTTCGATGTTCTTGTGACCCGAGGCGCGTTTCGGAATGTGAACGACACGATGTTTCGCGCAGTCCTGCGGGCACTCAGCGCGACGCAACACATCGAGCAAATGCCGACCGGTGAACTCATCCTCGCGCCTGTGGGTGAGCGCGTCACCGCCGACCGTGATTTCTATGCGGCGTTCGAGGCAGCGGAGGAATTCGCAATCCGACACGAAGGCAGGGAAATAGGAAAACTCCAAAGCACGCTCATTCCGCCGGTGGGAGAAAACCTCATCCTCGCTGGTCGGCGATGGCGCGTTGACGATATCATCACGCTCGCAAAGAGCGTCCAAGTCTCGCCCGCAAAGGGCGGGAAAGCGCCGGTCTTCGCGGGCTCCGGCGGTGAAATCCACACCAAGATTGCGGAAGAAATGGCCGCGACACTCGCCGACATTGATGAGCCTTCGTATCTCAATCACGATGCGAAAATTCTGTTGCGAGCCGCGCGCGAAATGACATCGCGCGCCGGAATCTTGTCACGGGGGATTATTGTCCGCGCCGAATCAATCCAGTGGTTCCCGTGGCTCGGTACTCGTGGATTGCGAACTCTCCAGCTCCACGCGCTCTGCGACGGCATTCCGACGACGCACGATGAAATTTCCATCACATACAAAACTGCCGATCTCCTGCGATTCCGGGCGCACCTAAAATCCATCGCAAGCGACCATCGCAGCGCACTGGAACTCGCCCAACGAATGAGCGTGAAAGTTTTCGATAAATTCGACGGCCTTCTTCCGCACGAACAGCTCGACCAAGCCAACGCTCGCGATCGCCTCGACCTGCCCGGTGCAAAATCACGATCGGAACAGATGCTCGATTCCGACAGCTTGAACATTGTATGACCACGACGGGAAAAATAATAAAACCGGACGAGATTCCGCGCCTTGGCTTTCTCGAAATCACCATTCTCGTGCTATCGGTATATGTCCTTGGTGCGATGCTGGCGCAGGTGATTTTTCAGATGCCACCGGCAGTCAGCGACTTGCTCGAACGCATTGATTCTCTTATTTGCGTCGTATTCCTCGTCGATTTCGCGATTCGCTTGCGCCGCGCTCCGTCCAAGTTGGCATTCATGAAATGGGGATGGCTCGACCTCATTTCGAGCATTCCTGCTTATGACTTCCTTCGCTGGGGACGAATGGTTCGTGTCATCCGAATCATTCGTATTCTTCGGGCGTTTCGTTCG
>JANMGP010000189.1:0-71086 GCA_031374705.1 Verrucomicrobiaceae bacterium
CCAGCTCCTCCTTATTCAAAAGAATCGCCGCCCCATTGGCCGCATTGGCATCCGTCCAGTGATTGATAAACGCCTGAGTGACTGCAAAATAAGAAACAGGACCTACGATTGGCATAAAAGAGATAGTAAATGGTTAAAAACAAGCCCGTTGCATACGCTACTACAGCGTGTGCTAAACGCGCAGTGATGGAAAAAAATCACAAGCATCCAGACAACGCAAGAACTTTTATTGAATCATCGCAAAATAATCTCATTTGACTAAAAAACGTCGTCGGGACGTAAAACCAGGCAATCGGAACGCAAAAAAGGTCATCGGAAGAAAAACATAGACAAAAAGTAGTCGGACGTAGTGTATCGGGACGCAAAAACAGAACATCCGGTAGCCATGACAGCGTGCCGGACAAACAAAATAGTCCGTATGCGCACGATTCCAGTGTGCCGCATCGGGCTTCGTATCTGAATAGCCTCGCCTGATGCGAGCGAAGAATCGGAGCGGGGCTTTCCTAAGCCCCGAGGCCACGCAAGTGGCAATCGCACATGGTCCCGACGGGTCGGGACAGACGGGGCTTTGGAAAGCCCCGCTCCGATTCGCCTTCCGCGATGCCTTTATAGCACGTCTGGCGGGAGGAAGTTGTGGATAATGGAAGCGGGCGTGTCCGCCCTCGGGTCCCGGCTGGAAGCCGAAACCTGCACGCTGGAAGCATGCGCTACCCCGCGCCAGCCTTCCGCCAAGGCGGCGTCGCTCCTTTTCCGGAAGACGGGATGGCGTGGTTCCGGGTGTTTGAGTGCTCATCCCGGATACCGCTTTTGAGCGCCGAAGGTGCAAGATGTAATAGCCCAGGGTGAAGCCCTGGGTAACCGACCCGACCGAAACCCAAGCCCCGAAGGGGAGACATAAAACGCCTGCCACGATCTTGTCCCGCCCTTGCAGGGCTGCATCCGGTTTGCCAAGCAAACCCAGGGCTTCACCCTGGGCTATTACATTGCCGGGCCTTCGGCCCTCAATCGCGGCGTTTGGGTTCATGGGGAGGCGGGTGGGTTAGGGGTTCGTATCAAGATGTGTGTTGGGGTGAGCGGCTTTGAAGGCGTCAATGTCAGATTGAGGGATGAATGGAACGTCCCATAAGCGCAGCCATTCAAGTTTCTCAAGCCTGCTGAAAAGGTTTACATGCGTGAGGCGTGGGCAACTGACGATTATTAGCATTCTCAGAGTAGTCAGCTCTTGAATTTGGTCCATGTTGGCATCGGTCATTTCAGGACAGTTCATGATCTGGAGAAGACGCAGATCTGGCAGGTGCTTGAGCACGGAAAGATCCAGCGGACCGTGGTGCTTGGTGATGCCGATTTGCTGCGGATTGAGTCGAAGGATCAGATGTTGCTGGCTGAAAAAGTCTTGCTGTCCTTCAATTTCCAAAGTCCGCCGGGCTTGCATCCAAGTCTCCAGCGTAATGGCCGCGTGCCAGTCCTTTTTGATGTATTCGAAGGGACTGGAAGTTCGGACCTGCCACCCCAGCGCCTGCGCTTCTTTGACCGCAGCGCGATAATCGTATTCCTTCCACGCGGCATAGGCAAAATACCCGAGGAGCAAGACGCCCAGCCATCGCAAAAAGCGCCGCTTTCGGCGAGGTGTCGGTGCGGGTGGCTCGGGTGTCATGGGTTGGCGGGTGGTTTAGGGAAGGATTTCTACTATTGTGTCTGGGTGGGCGGCTTCAAAGGCCTTGATGTCCTTCTGAGGGATCGGTGGATTGTCCCATAACCTCAAACCTTCAAGTTTCTTGAGCCCGATGAACGGGTTTAGATGTGTCAGGCGTGGACAATTCCCAAAATATAGTCCTATCAAGTTGGTCAGCTCTTGAATCTCATCCATATTCTCGTCGGTCATCGCAGCAGCATCTTCGATCATAAGGATACGCAGGTCCGGCAGGTGCTTGAGCGTGGAAAAATTTAAAGGGTCGTGACAATGAAAGATGGCCAGAGCTTGCGGGTTGAGTCGAAGGAGCAGGCTTTCGTGGCCAGTGAAACCTTTCGGCCCGTTAATTTCCAGATTCCGCTGAATTTGCGTCCATGTCTCGCCGCGAAAGGCCGCGCGCCAGTGCTTTTTGATGTCATCAAAGGGACTGGTGTTGGTGATCGTCCATCCAAGCGCTTCGGCTTCTTTGACCGCGGCGCGATAATCGTAAGCCTTCCACCCGGCATAGGCAAAATACCCGAGGAGCAAGACGCCCAGCCATCGCAAATAGCGCCGCTTTAGGCGAGGTGTCGGTGCGGGTGGCTCGGGTGTCATGGTGCGCTTTTGATAGCGTGCGCGGCACAGGGATGCAAGCGGCGGGGTGGGGAATGGGGAGGGATGAGAAAGATAATGAGAGGCACTCAACGAAGTTTCCCATGAGACGCACTCGGCGTAGTTTCCCGCCTGCAGCAATGTTTCGTCGCCGATTGCTCTCAAAAACCAAACGTCTTGCGGATCGCTGCGACGGTGGCGCGTTGCTCGAAGTAGTTGCAGTGATGCACTGTGCGCGAGGTGCCGAAGTCGTGCGCGATTTCGGCGATGGCGAGGCGATTGCCGTTTAACTCGCCGGTTTCGGTCATCGATGCCACGTCCACGACGAGGTCGTTTTCGTCCTCGAAAATAAAGTCCGCCGCCGTATCGAGAAACGACGCGCCAGGGCGGGCGATGAAGGATTTCAAAAAGCCCCAGACGCCCTTTTCGACGGGCGCGAAGTTTGACTGGATGGCGTGGTAGCGAATGGGCGAGGCCGGTGCGCCGAAGTCGAATGCGCCGGTGTTTGTGCGAAGGGAACGCAGCTCGACATTGCCGCCTTCGCGGGACTGTGCGGCGAGCCCGGGCACGAGCGCGACGATGGCGTCGGCAAGCGGCGTGGCGAGCGTTCCAGCCACACGGGCAAATAGGCTGGCGAGCGTGGATGCAAAGCCGAGCAGCACACCGCCGAGCGCGCCCGAGGCGGCGTCACCCACGTTGGCGAGGAAGTCCATGACGGCTTTCACGCGCGCCGGCGAGGCGAGGCTCGTGCCCGCAAGCGGGGAGCCGACAAGAATGGCGCGGCACTTTAAATCGGGATGGCGGAACCCCTCGCAAAACCAGCGTGCGACAAGCCCGCCGCGACTGTGCGCCACGATGTCGAGCGACGCCGGTAGTCCCCCGGCCAGGCGCGAGGCGAGGTCAAAGGCGTTCAGCATGGGACTCATACCGAGCGTCGGGTGATCGAAAAAGAGCACCCGGTCATACGCACCGAAGGCGGCGGATACCATGGCCGGACCGTTTGGGGCGGTGCCGATTCCGCTCATGACCGAGTCGCAGTGGCTGAATGTGCCATGGATGAAGATGAGCACTTTTTTTCCCGCGAGCGCGGGCAGTTCGGCGGCGGTAAACGGCACGAGTTTCCCATCCGGCGCGAGTCGGCGCAGGCCCCAGAGCTGGCCTTTGCTATCCCATGCCGGGCGGGAGAGCCGTTGATCCGCCACCTTCAGCCATTCGCCGATCTTGGAAGGTTCGAGTTTTGAAAAAAGGGTCTGATCGAGGACGATGGGCGCGACCACCGGTGCGCGGCGGAGGCCTTTGCGCTGCGCTTGACGGTGGTTCAGTTGGTCAATTCCCGGACCCGGTTTCCGCGGAAAGCCGATGTGCCAGCGGAGGATCCCGGCTTCGCGGACAAGGTGGAGTGCGCCCCGTTCCAGGGAGTCCCGCTGAGGGGCGGCACGGCGGTTGTCTGCTTTTTGAATGCGGGAAAGCGGCTCGCCACCGAGCGCGGCAAGGGTCGCGCGCACGGCATTCACGGTCGGTTGGTCGTCATTGCTCATGACTATGCCGCCGGGCCGTGCGAGATGATGGGCACAGGGATGACGCCCGCGAGCCGTGCGGTTTGCACGTCGAGCATTCCGTCAAATGGCGACGGAACGTCGGTGCCGGGCTCCTGGCTGAGGACTTCGCGGAGCACGCTTCCGAGCAATTCTGAAGCGTCCGCGATGCTGTCGGTAAAGGGCCGCTGGAGTGCAAGGCCCGTCGCCTCCAGCGCGACGAGGCGTCCATTCGCGATTTCGAGCACAATGGCGGCCAGTCTTTCCTGCCCGGTAAAAAGCCAGCTCACCTTGCTTTGCCCTGCGGGGACGTCGTTGGCTTCCGCTTTGGCGGCGTCCTTCTTCGTGCGTTTTCGCGCCGCAAACTTCATCATGTAACCGGGGTCTTTCGTAAACTCGGTGTGCGCTTCTTCGCTCGTCCAGTAGCCGACAAATGCGTGGCCGACCGTGAGGAAGAGCACGGGATAGACGCCGACGTGCTCCATGCACGAAGCAAGCAGCAGTGCCAGTTCGATGCACGTGCCGCGCTCGGCGAGCAGGATTTCCTCCGGCGTGCGAAGGCGCTGCGAGGCTTTTGTATAGACGGGCGGCGGGCTCACGTAATCCAGCCCGTAGGTGTGCTGGAGCGCAGCCCAAATAGCGTTCACCTGATCCTTCACCGCTTCATTTGCATCGCCGGAAAACCCTGCTTGATAGCCGTCAAATCCCGCCTGAGGTGCGTCGCTCAAGACGCGGAGAAAAGGCTGCGCCGCAGTGATTATTTTTCGCACCGCCGGGTCCCGTGGAAATATGAACGACGGCAGCAGATGTCTCCCGGTTTGGTCGTCCCGCCATTCATCGCACGGGAGCAACAGTATGGAGTTGCTCTGTTGAAAAAGCGCTTCGCTTCCGCAAGTGAGCGTCGTCTCCAATGTCGCCCGAAGCGCCTCGCCACGCTGCCGCAGCAGCGGCGCGCCGAGCGGAAGATGCACCATGGTCGTGAGGTCTTCCTTGTGAGGAGCTGCCGCCGGCAGGGCTACTTGCAGCCGGCATTCAAAGGGCCGCCCTTCTCCCGCATCCAGCCTCACCAGCAAATCCAGCGGCGGCATGTTCCCTTCGTGATTCTTGGTGACGGAGAAGGAAACGAAGATGCCGCCGCGACTATTGTGGAGCACGGAATAGTTGAGTGATTCCTCCGGCTTGTAGGTGATGGCCAGTGCCGCCTTTACGTGCTTTAGCTCAATCTCCTCTTGCGAAACACTGCGCCTTTCCACCGCAACCTTTGCTGCGGATTGCTTCTCGATGAGCGATTTCGCGGACCACAGCGTGACGATTCCGAGGTCGGAGGGTTTGCATTGCGAGTTGTGTGCATCGAGCCCGGCGAGCACTGCTGCGAGCGGGTCTGCATTGCGATTCCACTGCCGGTAAAACGCCCCGAAAAAAAGCGGCATACTTTCATCCATCACCTCCCCGTGAAATCCGATCGCTACATCCGCGCCACTCGCCACCGCGCAGGGCGCGAGCCGGCGACCCGAAAAGCACGAGCTGTAAATCGCCAGCTTCGGAAAATGCGAAGCGGTCGCTTCGGCCACCAGCATTTCTTTCAGCGGGAGCGGCGTTCCGCAAAGCGTTTGCGCGAGTAACGGCCCGGTGCTTGTATCCATTGCCGCGATGTGGACGACCGCCGGTTTTCTTCCCTCGATGTCTTTGCGCAGCGTGTCGAGACTGCGGGTGTCGAGCTCGATCATCTTCTTCCCCAGCGCCGCATTGATTGCCGCCCGCTCGCCATCGAAATCGAGCTTCGCGAATGTCGGTGGCGGCTCGCACGCAGCGTACGCGGGCGGACCCTTGGCAATCGTACCGGGCTTTCCACCATGCAAAACACGGACAACGACGATCCGGGAGTGGCCCGCCTTCAGCCGGGCGGCTTTTGTCGCCAGCGCGATGACATGCTCCCACGGAAAAATCCGAGCGGCATACCCGTGCGATTCATCCACCCATTCAAACTCCACTTGCACGAACCCGCTGGCTGCTGCTGCGGCAATGAATTTTTCGGCATCTCGTTTTTTGATCAACCCTTGCTCGGCGAGACTCAGAATCGCCTCGTGGCCTGTCCGGTTCCACGCATCGCCGGATTTCTCCGTCCGCTCGCGATCCGTCGCCAATACACGGTTCCACGTCACCGCGAGCGGGTAGAGGATCTCATCTTCGACGTCGACCTTCAGCATTTCGCCGCCGCCTTCCAGTAGCAAAACCTGGTATCGGGAAGATTGCTGCTTCTTGGTTTTGATAGCAGTTTTACGCGGCATCGTCGTCTATTTCTTCGGAGCGTATGCTGTCAGAAACTTTCCCCACCCACCCTTCGCAAAATCAAGGTTCGCGTAGAGCGGGGAAATCTTCGCGGGTGGCAGGTAGATTGAAAGTCCGCGCGATCGCTTCACTTTCGCGTTGGGTGCGTAGTTGGCAAAGACACTTGCCGAAACCGCTGCGACAATCGCCTTGGCATCGGCAGCCGCAGCGGGCCAGACGCTCGCGAGATTCACGGCGAAGTCGCATAAGTCCACATAGTCGGGATGTTCGTACCCCTGCGAGATTGTCCGAGCGTATGAGATCGAGCCGCGAACGGCCATGTCCTTCTTTTTCAGCACCCCGGCGAGCTTTGTTCCGAGCGCGTTCGCCGCTTTAACTACCCCATCGAGCGCGGCCAAATCAACGGCCGCCTGCGTGACAGCGTCGTCTTTTCCGTACGACGCGACGAACTGTTTCGCGATGAGCGCTGCCAGCGTCTTCCCATCCATCGTCGGCGTGGCGTGGAGTTCTTTGAGGATGCGCTCATAGGGCCATCCATCGCCCGGCTCGACCTCTTGTGAGCCGCAAAAAACCGCGGTCGCATTGCGAATCTGCACCCCCGTTTCCACCATGCTCATCAGGCATGCATCCATGCCGATTAGGTCGAATTTCTTCCCCGCATTTTTAGCAGCAGTGTCGAACACGTTTTTCATCTCCACGCTGTCGAGGAAGTCCTGTGCATCATCGTCAAACGCGATCGCCCTGCGCGGCCCATCGCCTTTTTCAAACTGCCATGCGGTTAGGAAAAACGATCCGCGAAAACGGCGCTTCGCAGCGCTCCGCCGCACAAAGCCGGACGGTAAGCTTCCGCGCGAAATCGGCCCCGCGCGACGCGCGGCGGCACCAGCGCCGGGCCGGGTCGCCGGGCTAAGGCCGCGCTTCTTCGCCTCCGCATAGATATCCGTATCATCCCAGCCATTTCCGTGATTCCAAAGCACCGCCATCGTCCGCTTGGCCGGATAATTCTTCATTCCCCACGCGAGGAAGTCCGCGAGCACCGCGGGGTCGCCGGTGTTTGTTTCGCCGAGGTCCATCACTTTGTCCTTCGCGAGTCCCGCAGCCTTGGTGATGCGGTATCGCGCGGTGCCGGCACCGAGTCGCGCGGTATCGCGCTGGACGATGACGTTGATTTTGTCGGACGATCCGTGGACTTTCATTTCCTTGATGTCCTTCATCCCGAAGGAGTCGAGGTCGTTGTCGCCGGCGATGTAGATAAGGAGGGTCCAGTCTGCTGTGGTGCTCATTTGTGGTTGTTGTTCTGTGTTTTGCTGCGCTTTGCCTATGATCGGGTGAAAACGAACGCGTAACGTTCATTCCCGTCGTGATCGAAAATGCGAAAATCAAACTTCCCGGCTTCCGTTTCGATGCGGGCAAAGCCAAACGGCATCACCTTTTCATCCTCGTAATACGGACGCACCAGCCCCTTGCCATCTTCCTGCCAAAGGACATCGGCTATGGTCGTTGTTGCTTCGAAGTTCTTATCGGTAACCGGCACGCCGCCATGCCCGATGCACGCGCAAAACTCCGGCGCATTGGCGAGTCGAAGGTCTTCGCGTTCGATCTTCGGACGGAACACCACCGCGCGATGTTCGTGGCCCCACAGCCACGCGTCGATCGTGTGGTAAACCGTTGCTTTCTGCAGCAGGGCAATGGTCTGATCAGCGTGCTGCTTCTCGCTCGTTCGCGAAGCAGCTGGCTGGTGATGCGTCAGCAGAATACACCCCTTCGCCGGGTTGCGAACCTGCGCCATCCATTCCGCCTGTTCCTCGGTGATGAAGCCATTCATCCCGCCAGCATCCTTGAGCGTTGGCTTTCCGAAAATCGCCTTCCCCGGCGACGGTGCATTCCAGGATGTATCCAGCCCGAACACCTGCCAGTTTCCGTCTTCGATAAGGAAGAAACTCGACGGTTGGCCCGCCGAATCCGCGTGCCACGTCAAGAAGCGCGGCTCCGCCAGCAGCGTGTCGAAGTAGCCGTGGCCGCCTTCGTACATATCGTGATTTCCGTTCAAACTCCATGAACCGACTTTCTTTCTGTCGGCCATTGCGACCGGCCAGGAAGGGAACACGCGTTCAATATACTCATCTTCCTTCCCGCCGTAATATACATCACCAAGATGGATGACGTGCTGCGCGCGGTCGCCACTGTCTTCAGCGATTTGTTCCCCGATTCGCTGAGTGACGGCAGATGCCAAAGGGAGTCCCGTTCCCCAGTCGCCAAAAATAAACAAGCGAAGTGGTTTAGTCGATTTCGCGGTGCGCGCCGGGTTCTTGTTAAACTTGCGGCGACGAGTGAAGAGCGCGCCAAACTTCGCGAAAAAGCCATCCAGCCCGTAATGAATATCATCGCCCTCCACAAACGCGGCGCGGCGCAGCGACTCCGCGGAAGCATGTGCGCCCGGCTTCTCCTTGAGCTCCAGCGGCGCCGCTGTCTGCGGGCCTTTTTTCCGGGAAGCCGACTTGACCGTCCGGCGCGTAGGTGACGCGGGTAGTAAATCTTTTCGCGCCCGCACCTTTCCTTTGCTGGAGGCGAGCTGCGTCAGTCCTGCCTGCAATGAACACGTCACCGGATCCCGCGGAATGAACGGCGCGCCGTCCGGGTGGCTTTTGTCCTTCTTTACTGCGACGAGCGCGCGTCCCAGCTCGGCGATCGCACGGTCGATTTGCGCCGGCTTGATTTTATTCTTTTTGAGGCTGGCTAGCGTGGCCTTGTCTTTCTTCGCGGCGAGCCTCCGAAGCTTAATGAGGAACCCGCGCTGATCGCGAAGTTGGGAAATAACAAACGAACGATCTAAGTATTCGGCAATCATACTGTGAGAGTTTGGGTTGTGTCGCTGCCTTTGAAGTTAAAGCTTTATTGACTGAGTTTGATAAGCTTGGCGAGAACTTTCTTAACCTATTTAAGCTCATGTGAAACTGCGGTAGTTTAGAGGGGGCAATTCCGGGATGGGGCGTTAAGACTAACCTCGTGTTTCGACTCGCCTGCGGCGGCGGCTGTTCGGGGTGGCAAATGCGTAGTCGCCGCTTCATAGTCGTGCTCCATGGAACCGAACTCCGAACAAGAACCGCTCTCTCGCCGCGCGTTTGTGCGCACGACGTCTACGCTCGCTGCGTCGGCCTTTGCCGGTGATATTGCACACAGCGCACGGGCCGCGGATGCACCGGATGCAACGTCCGCATTTCCGCATCCGCTGATCACGAAGGCCGGGGAGTTTGCCGACGTGTCGCGGGGCAATCCAAAGCCGCACACACTCACGGGCGACGCGCTGTTGCAGGCGGGCCTCACGCCGGAGACGTGGCGGCTGGAGATAACGGCGGACCCGTTTACGAGCGATGTGGTAAAAGAGCCCGCTACTCTCGGGAAGCAGCTCACGCTCGCAGATGGAACGGCGCTGGATTTCGCGGCGCTCACGGAGCTGGGGAAGAAACACAGCGTGCGATTTCTCAAAGCGTTCCAGTGCCTGAACATCGCCGCGCCGCTCGGGCAGGGGCTGTGGGAAGGCGTACCGTTGCGCGAAGTGCTGCGGCTGTGCGGGCCGATGCGCAACGTGCGGCGCATTTACTACTCGGGCTTTCACAACAACGATCCAGCGCAGCTCTTTCAATCATCGCTGAGCTACACGCAGGTGATGGAGACCGCGCCGGGCGAACTGCCGCCGTTCATCGCGTGGCGGCTGAATGGCGAGGCGATCCCGCTCATTCGCGGAGGGCCGGTGCGGATGGTCATCCCGTGGGCGCACGGCTTCAAATCCATCAAGTGGCTCCAGCGCATCGCGGTGACGAATGACTGGAAGGCAAACGACACGTATGCGATTCAAAACAACGATCCCGAGTCGCACCTCAAGACGGCCGCATACATCGACCACGCGCCGGAAAAGTTTACCGCTGGCGCTCCCGTGTTTATTAGCGGACTCGCGCTGTCGGGTTTGTCGGGTTTGAAGCGCGTGGAATGGTGGCTGCATCGCGTCGAGGCGGACACAAAGCCAGTGGCGCAGGATGATGAAATCTATCGCGCCGCGCAGTGGAAGGAGTGCGAACTGGAAGCGCCGCCTGCCGACTGGACGTCTGTTTTTCCACCCGGTGTATCGTCGAAGGACGTGCTCGGATTTGATCCGAAAACCGGCAAGCCATTGATGTGGCCGCTGCGCTACAGCATGATCTCGTGGTCCGCGACGCTGAAGGATTTAAAGCCCGGCAAATATGAATTCCGTGCTCGCGCCGTGGACCTGAACGGCTTCGCGCAACCCGAGCCGCGCCCGATGGCCAAGGCCGGCAAGAACGCCGTCGAGGTGCATCGCTTTGAGGTGACGTAGCGCGGGTGGTGCGCTGTTTCGTTTCCGCCCCGCTACTTTGCCTTCGGGTACCACTCTTTATATTTCGCCAGCGCCCACTCGGTGGTCTGGTCTTTGTGGCAGATGTTGCAACTGTTCACGGTGCCGTTTTTGACCGTCTCGGCGGGCGGGACGACGTTGAAGGTGTGGTTGCGCGCTTCGGCGACGACGGAGTTTTCGCCGGTCTTGGCCATGTGGCATTCGATGCAGGTGCTGCCTTTGCTCGTGGCGGCGTGGTGGGTGTGGTCGGTGAGCAGGGGCTCGGCGAGTTTCTGCGCCTGGCCGGGGCCGTGGCAGGTGAGGCAAAGGGCGTTTGTTGCGGCGGATTTAACCGTCATCGCGGTGTGCTGGCCGTTGTGCATGTCGTGGCAGTTCGAGCATTGGAGCGCGTTGTCGTGCATGACGCTTTGGACGAACGTATTCCCTTGCACGCGGTTTTTGTGGGCGGTGCCGCCGGGCCAGAACTCGGCGGTTTGCCTGCCCTCCGGCTGGAAGGCTTTCCAATACTTTGCGAGGTCGTCGCCGGGCGTGTAGCCGACGGGCCATGCGTAGTCTTTTTGCTCGCCGTGTGGCTTGCCGGCGGCGTGGCAGGAGAGGCAGATGTCCATGGAGCGCTGGCGGGCGAGGCGCGAGGGGTTCACGATATCTTCGAGCTTTGAGGTTTCGGAATGTTTGCGGCCCGCGCCGTGGCAGCTCTCGCAGGAGATATTCAGCTCGGCCCAGGTCTGCGTTTTCAAATCGAGGCCGGTGCTGTGGCAGCCTGCGCAGAGCTGAAAATTGGAGCGGCCTTTCCAGTCCTGATGGTCGGCCCACCACCAGTCGCTCTTGGCGGTGTAAGGCTGCCACTTCTTTTCCTTCACGCTCCACTGGCCGGGGAAGACGACTTCCTGCCCGCCGACCTCGACGAGGAAGCGCTGCTTCCACCGCGAGCCGACGACCCATTTGACGTCCTTGAGGTCGGGGTGATGCGGGCTTTGGGCGGTGAAGTCGGCGACAATGGTTTTGGCCGAAGGGCGCTGCACCATTTTGCTGTGGGTGGTGGACTTCCAGCCGTCGAAATACTGCTGGTGGCACGTCGCGCATTTCTTCGCGCCGACGAACTGCGTCTGGTCGAGCGCGGGGACTTTGTCGGGCTGGAGGATGACAGGCTCGGGCTTCCCGGCGCCGAGCGCGGCGCTGTGGCACAGTGCGAGGGCGGCGGTGAAGAATGCGGCGAGTTTCATCGGCTCGCAGCGTGGCAGGAGAACGAGGTGAGGCAATGCGCAATGCGGAGCCTAAAGCCGGATGCCCCAGCGCGAGAGAAGGCGCGCCTCCAAAAGGTAAACGCCGAAGGTGAGCGCGGCGCTGGCAAGGAGCGACGGGTAGAAGCCCCAATCGGCCCGCAACATCTTTGGCATCGCGACAAACATCACCAACGACGGCAGCACATACCAAAGGGTGAGGGCGAGGTAATCGGCGATTTGTCCGGGCGTCGCGTGCTCTTGATGCTGCCGCCAGAACAGAACGAGCAGCGTGGTGAGCGGCAGCGCAGTAATCAGCGCGGCGAGGGCGGTGTTTCGTTTTGCCAGCTCGGTGATGAGCGTGAAAACGGCGGCTGAGATGAGGATTTTGGCGAAGTAGAGCATCGGTGTGAGGAAGGTGCAGAGGCTGACATAAACTGGTTCGCGCGATGCTACAAACACATGCTGCCCAAAAGCGCATCTCGTGTACAGTTGGGTGCTGAGATGAAAGAACTGCGACTCACATTTGCGATGCTGCTCGGTCTGCTCGGGTTCGTCTGTGCGTTTGGGAGTTTCGGAATGATGCAATGGCCACCAAGAACGAATCCGCTGATTCCTGTCGCGATCGCGAGCAGCATTGCTGCGGTTTGGCACAGCAGGCAAAGCATCCGGGATTTCCGCAATGACCGACCTCGCTCCAACTTTATTGTGTCGATTGTCAGTATCTGCATTGCAGTTCCTGCGTTGCTGCTCGCAATCCTCGCGCCCATCGCAAAATGGACAAGCGAACGGGAAACGCGAAAGGCAATCCGCGCGAGATTAGAGGAAATGCGGAAGGACTATGAACACGAGCACGCGAGGACGCCGCCCCAAGAATAGTTTTCTCGCTGCCGAATCTGTTGGAGCTTGGAAACGAGAGGCGAGCGGACGCGATTTGCTCCTCCGCTACTTCAGCATCCTCGCGAGGTAGCGGCCGGTGTAGCTGGCGGGGACTTTGGCGACTTGCTCGGGGGGGCCTTCGGCTACGATCTGGCCGCCGCCGTTGCCGCCTTCGGGGCCCATGTCGATGATCCAGTCGGCGCTTTTGATGACCTCTAAATTATGCTCGATGATGATGAGCGTGTTGCCGGCGTCGCGCAGTTTCATGAGGACTTCGAGGAGCTTATGGATGTCGGCGAAGTGGAGGCCGGTGGTCGGCTCGTCGAGGATATAGACGGTGCGGCCGGTGGCCTTTTTCGAGAGCTCGGCGGCGAGTTTGATGCGCTGGGCTTCGCCGCCGCTGAGCGTGGTGCCGCTTTGGCCGAGGTGGAGGTAGCCGAGGCCCACGTCTTCGAGGGCGGTGAGCTTGTCGTAAATGTTCGGGATGTTGCGGAAAAAGCGCGCGGCTTCGTCCACGGTCATGTCGAGAATGTCGGCGACGTTTTTGCCTTTGTAGGTGACCTCCAGCGTCTCGCGGTTGTAGCGGCGTCCGCGGCAGACTTCGCATTCCACATAGACGTCGGCGAGGAAGTGCATCTCGATTTTTTTGACGCCGTCGCCCTCGCACGCTTCGCAGCGACCGCCCTTGACGTTGAACGAAAACCGGCCCGCTTCGTAGCCCCGCACTCGGGATGCAGGTAGGCCGCAGAACAGATCGCGGATGGGCCCGAATGCGCCGGTGTAGGTGACGGGATTGCTCCGCGGCGTGCGGCCGATGGGGGCCTGGTCGATGACGATGGATTTGTCGATTTGATCGAGGCCGAGGATGGAGCGGTGGCGTCCGGGCTTGTCCTTGTTGCGGTAGAAATGGCGGAACAAAGCGCGGCGCAGGATGTCATCGACGAGCGTGCTCTTTCCGCTGCCGCTGACGCCGGTGACGCACGTGAAGCAGCCGAGCGGAAAGGCGGCGGTGACGTGCTGGAGATTGTTCTCCGTGGCTTCCGTGATGGTCAGCCAGCCTTGCTTGGAACCCGCGCTCGTCTGCGGCTTCACGCGCTTTTTCGGCACAGGGATCTTCGCGGTGCCTGCGAGGTATTGGCCGGTGAGCGACGTCTCGACTTTGGCGACTTCGTCCGGCGTGCCCTGCGCGGTGATATAGCCGCCGTATTTCCCGGCGCCGGGGCCGAGGTCGAGGACGTGGTCGGCAGCGCGGATGGTGTCCTCGTCGTGCTCTACGACGATGACGCTGTTGCCGAGGTCGCGCAACCGGCGGAGCGTGGTGATGAGCCGATCGTTGTCGCGCTGATGCAGGCCGATGCTCGGTTCGTCGAGCACGTAGAGGCAGCCCGCGAGCCCGCTGCCAATCTGCGTCGCCAGCCGGATGCGCTGCGCTTCGCCGCCGGAGAGCGTGCCGCTCTCGCGGTCGAGCGACAGGTAGCCGAGCCCGACTTCCTCCATAAATGCGAGCCGGTTCCGGACTTCGCGGACGATCTCCGTCGCGATGATTTTGCCTTCATTGCTGAGGACGAGGTGCTCGATGAACCACTTCGCCTCGCTCACCGAGAGGTGACAGAAATCGCGGATGCTCTTCTCGCTCTCCGCGCTTGCGAGCGTGACGGCGAGAATCTCCGGGCGGAGCCGCGCGCCTTTGCACACGGAGCATTCGCGCCGGCCCATGTAGGCGCGGATGCGCTGGCGGGAGAGCTCGCTGTCCGTCGTGTCGTAGAGCTTCTGCATCGCCGTGACGACGCCCTCGAACGGCTTTTTCGCCGACTCCCGCTTGCTTCCCTCACCCCACGTGAACTCGATCTCCCGCTCGCCAGTCCCATGCATCAGCGCGGTGCGAAAATCCTCCGAGAGCGACGCCCACGGCACGTCCATCTTCTGCCGGTAGGCTTTGCACAGGCTCTCCAAAATGCCCGCATAGTAGCCCGCGAGGCTCTTCGCCGCTTTCGCCCACGGCGCCACCGCGCCATCCGCGAGCGAGAGTTCGGTATCCGGCACGAGCATCTCCGCATCCATGAACTGCTCCGCGCCGAGTCCCTCGCACGCCGGGCAGGCACCGTAGTGGCTGTTAAAAGAGAAGTGCTTTGGCGTGAGCGGCGGCAGTGTGAATCCGGTGTCCGGGTCTGCGAAATGCGTGGAGTAGTTGATCGGCGTCCATTTCCCCGCGGCCTCGCGCAGGACGACGATCTTTCCTTCGCCCCACTTCAGCGCAGTCGCCACGCTGTCGCCCATGCGCTGGCGGATTCCCTCGCGCACGACGAGCCGGTCCACGACGATCTCGATACGGTGACGCTTCGTTTTCTCCAGCTTCAGCGGCACGGTGCCGAGCTCCTGAACCTCGCCATCCACCCGCACGCGGACGAAGCCCTCGCGCCGCACTTTTTCGATCACATCGCGAAACTCCCCGACCTCGTCGTTCACGATGGGCGCGAGCAGCATTAGCTTGGTTTCCTCCGGCCACGACACGATGGCGTCCACGATTTGCTGCGGGGTCATCCGGCGGATGACGCGTCCGGTGTTCGGGTCGTGCGGCGTGCCGGTGTTTGCGTAAAGAACGCGCAGATAATCGTAAATCTCCGTCGTCGTCGCAATCGTCGAACGTTGATTGCCTCCCGAGGTCCGCTGCTCGATCGCGATGGCGGGTGACAGCCCCTCGATATGCTCCACGTCCGGCTTTTGCATCTGGTCGAGGAACTGCCGCGCATAAGCCGACAGACTCTCCACGTAGCGCCGCTGCCCCTCGGCGTAGAGCGTGTCAAAGGCGAGCGAGGATTTGCCCGAGCCGCTGAGGCCCGTGACCACGACGAGTTTCTCACGCGGGATTTCCAGCGTGAGGTTCTTCAAATTGTGCTGGCGCGCGCCAACGATGCGGATGACGGAAGAAGCCATAGTCGTGAGCCCCGCAGCAGAGCACGCACGCGGCAAAATGGGAAAGCTCAAACGTGCGATGCACCGTCTGTCGGGGCGTTCGGTTACTTTCGAGAAAAGGAACAGCGGGGACAGACAAGTTATTCCGTGATAATGTTCACCTTGCTGGGGAAGTGATGATGACCTCGATCATGGCGTTGGAGTCGGGATCGGGAAAACGGCGGGCAGCACGGTAAAACCAAGAAACGCTGCCGCCGCGCGCTGATGCTTGTCCGCACTGATGAACTCCATTTCGCCGGCTACTTTTGCCGCCGCGATGTGCAATGCGTCATTGGTGCGGATAAACACCGGAGGCACTTGCGAAAGACAGCGTTCCAGCACCCAAGCAAATGCGACTTCCAGCGCCGCAGTCTCAGGAACCAGCGTCAGCCATCCGTTCGCGATGTCATCCAGTATGCGGTCGAAACACACAACACTTCCTCCTTTTGAAATAACTCCTTCCGCCTCGCGCCGACGAAACACCGTACGCAGCTCGTGTTTACCGATGAAGCCCGTCGCTCGGGGCAGACTGGGGCGGACCAAGCTCCTAAAACTCGGAGAATCGCTCTCAACCAGATAAAGTTTAAGCAACGCAGAAGTATCCCAGTAGCTCATTCAAAAGCGGTCTTCCCGAAGCTCATCCATCAACTGCTGAAGCGGCACGCCTTCCTTCCCCGTATGCGTCTCCGCCTTTATCTGGTCTAGCTCCGCGAGCCATTGGTCTATCTCTGCCTGAGTCTGCCCACGCACCGGGCCGGGCGATTTAGGCACCGCTGTCAGCCGCGCTTGCAGCCAAGTCAAAAGCGACCACTGCTCCTGCGGCGGCAATCCCACGACTTCAGACTCGATTTGGACTAGCGTGCTCATAGGGGAAAATTGCCTTCGGATTCATATTGCGTCAATCGTCCAGTTTTTGGACGTCGGTTCAGCGATGCTCATCGCCCTCGGCTAAAGCGGTGGGGACAGAACGGCGGGGACAAACTCACTGATCTGGACTCACTGATCTGCATGCTACCAAGCCGTCCTCACCAGCATCACCGTCGCACAAATGGCTGCCCGCCGTCCGCGCATTCGCGCCCTCGTGCACAGCGGCCGCAAACGCCGCGATGAACGGCACTGGCGAAGACCCGCAAGTCCTCACCACGTTCATCGCACCCGCGCTGCCCGTCGGCACCGTCCCCGTAAAGCCGGGTGCGCTCGACCGTCTTTTCCAACTCATCGCCGACATCAAAAACTCCGCCGGCTACACCGAAGTCATCGGCAAAGATCTCGGCATCGTCGGAGCCGAGAAGACCGGCCCCGACCTCGCCAGCATCCAGCCCAAAATCACCGCCGAAATCGAAGGCAATGTCGTTGCCATCGGCTGGAGCTGGGAAGGCTTCAGCGAACACCTCGACCTGCTGGAGCTCCAAGTCGATCGCGGCCAAGGCTGGGTGAACCTCGCCTCCGACACCACCCCCGGCTACACCGACACCGCGCCCTTCCCCGCCACGCTCACGAAATGGAAATACCGCGCCATCTTCCACGTGGACGACGCGCAAGTAGGCATCTGGAGCCAGGTCGTAGAAGTAATTGTGGGCGGCTAATGCCCGCCGCAACCGGTTAAACGCAAACTCAATCGCCGACTCCGAGGGCACCCCGCGGAGTCGGCATTTTGGGTGAAGATGCCAACGCCCTTCCTGCTCGGGAGTTTCCCTCGACAGAGGGGATGAGCACCGCTCTCATCGGCATCCGCAAACCGAAAAACCAATATGCCAACTCCACATGCCAACAACAGCTTCCTCGTTTACGGGAGAGTAGGATGGTAGGCACAGCATACGTCCAATTCTATTGGGTTTGAAATGAGCGACATATCGGACGATTTTGAACGGCGGATCGAGCGAATCCATCGGCTGATCGAGACAGAGGGCTCCGTGGTGGTTTGGAATGACAAACGACCCGACCCTGACAACCCGTCTCAGCTTCGTCAGATCGACGTTTCAATTACCCGAGACTCCAAACTAGCGATAGTAGAGTGCCGCATTCACAAAAACAATCCTCAAGACGTCAAATGGATCGAGGAACTTATTGGGCGTCGGCTCAGCCTTCGCGCGGATGTTGTAATTGCCGTATCGGCCTCAGGATTTACCAAAGGCGCTCGGTCGAAGGCCCGGCAGTTTGGAATCATTCTCCGCGATTTCCACACACTCACCGCTGAGGAGATTCGAAATTGGGGCAGGCTCCAACGTGTGCGTGTCATACTTTACGAGATCACAGAACTGCGTCTCACCATAGGCCTACCTGCTTCGCCGACGCCACCAATCCGCCTTTGCTATCCGGACGGCGTCGGAATCGACATCGTCGGCGTGATACGAGATCAAGTGTTGAAGCTCGAAAGCCAAGGTGCGCTCGTTGACAGTTCGAAGGTGGGGGAACTGCGGATGAAGGTTGCTTGCGTCGTCAATGATGTGCGCGCCGAATCCGCAGTTCTTGAATACAAGGTGCGACGGATTTCGTTGGAAGTTTCGCTTACTGCCGTGGTGGCTTACGCGGATCCCCTCTCGGATTCCGAGACAACTCACGCATATGTTGCCAAGGTTCCGATAGGGGACGCTGAAATTATCGAAGCTGCCGACGATGTCGCAGTCGTGGCAGACATGACCAAGGTGGCATTGCCTCCCAGAAGCATTGTGGCTTCTTACGGCTACGATTTTGGGCGGCCCGTTCGACTAAAACGCTCGGAAATACTCGGAACGGGAATCACGCTCGATCTTTCACAATCCCTGAATCTTACAATCGTTACAGAGCGGCACGGCGCAATAAGCGTCACCGGCGGTGATTTGAAATACAGGAGGAAAGAATGACGCCTCCTGAATATCAGCAAGACAGCGGGGGCAGACTCACTATTATCACTATTCTGCTGGAGTTTCTCACGCGGGGTTTTCAGCGTGAGGTTCTTCAGGTTGATTTGGCGCGTGCGAACGATACGGATCACATCGGAAGTCATCTATTTGTGCAAAGTGGTGACCCGCCGGGAGGGCAGGGCAAAGGGGATTTTTGGTTATCGAAAGGAGCGGCTCTTTTCGCCAGGATGCACGCGTGTTTTACTACGACGCCCACAATCATCTGCACGACGCGCGCCTCGATTCGATTCGCGATGAAGCAATCCGCCGGCTCACGAGCTGCGGCATGAATGGCGCGATCGTGAACGGCACCCGGAATGACAATCAGTCTGTCCGACTTTTGGTCCCTTTGACTTTTCCACATTTCAGATCGCCGGGGTCGCACGCCTGTGCTCCGCAGGCATTTGCCCGCGCGGCTATTTCCCGATGGCGAAGAGTTGTTTCATTGTGGCCACGTAGAGGACGCCGTTGGCGGCGGTCGCGGTCCCGCTGATGCCGGCTCCGAGGTCCATGGTGGCGAGGATTTTCTTTTCGCGGGAGGCTGACATGATCCAGAAGTCGCCTTTGCGGGTGCCGATGTAGAGCTTGCCGTCTGCGACGAGTGGGGAGGACCAAAAGTCGCCCTTGGGTCCGGCTTCCGTCCACACACCCTTGCCGGTGGCGGCGTCCACGCAGTGAACCGTCCGCCCGATGTCGGCGATGAAGACGAGGCCTCCGGTGACCGCGGGCGTGGACAGGACGTGTTTATTCAATTCGTAACTCCAGAGTTCGCTGCCCGTCGCGGCGTCCACGCACTTCAGCCACGCTTTGTTTTTTCCCCAGAAAATGTCGCCGCCGCCTGCGATATAAAGCTTTCCATCCTGAAAAACGGGCATCCCGTAGATGTTGCTCGGGCCTTCGGATTTGTTCTGGGTGAAGCGGTGGACTTCAGTTTTAGGACCGTCGGGGTCGATGTCGTATTGCCAGAGCTTTTTCAGCGTCAGCGGCTCTCCGGCGGGTGCATCCTGCGGGACGGGCTCGAATGCGTACGTGATTCCGTTTCCGCCGCAGAAAAAGACCGTCTCTTTCCCCGCGACCTTTCCCATGGAAGGCGCGGACCATGTGGCGTGGAAGATATTCGGTGCGATTTGTTCCCGGTCGCGGGCTACGAGCCTGCCGGTCGCTTTATCGAGCACGATGAGACTCGGGGCGTCCGGGGTGCGGATTTTCCGGTGGGTGTTGTCCACGCCGGTGCCGGTGTTCAGGTAAAGATGCCGCCCGTGGATGAGGATGGAGGAATGGGAGCCGTCATGCGGCCAGATGCCTGCCTCCGTGCGCATGTCGAATTTCCAAACAGGCGGCTTGGCGAGGTCGCTGGCGTGGAGGCAGAGGACTTCGGTGCGGTTGTTGACGATGTAAACGAGATCACTCTCGATGCTGGCGGGCGAGGACTGGCCTTCCTTCGGCCAGTCGAGATACGGATCTTCCGAGAGTTTCGGCGCGGTGAGTTGAGAGAGAAAAGCACCGTCCTTTTCCGCGAAGCTCATGAGAACGCCGGCGTCGGCGGTATTCTGCGGGTCGCGCGGCTGTTCGTTGTTGGTGGAAATAAACACGCGACCGCCCGCGACGATCGGCGTGCCGTGGGTGTGAGTCCCAATATCGGCGACCCATTTAATGTTGGCGCCCGCCTTGATGTCGAAAGTCTCCGGAAGCCCGCGCTCGGCAGAAACCATGTTGCGATCCCACGCGTTCCCAAATTGCGGCTGGTCGGCCGCGATGAGCGAGGCTGCTGTTGTGATGAGGATGGCAAGCGGGATGATGGGCTGCATGAGGCAAGCGTTATGCCGGGGCGCGGGCGTTTCGTAAAATGGAAAGCGCGGGGCTGTGATTGCCAGCGGCCAAACGATGGTGTTTAAGTCAGCCAGTGCTGAAGCTGTCCGCTGTTTTTTTCCTGTCGTGCTGTGCCGCGTTTGCGGATGCGGTGCCGCTTGCGAAGGCGCTGGAGTCGGGAAAGGTGACTGCGGTGATGACTGGGAACGGTCGGGATTCGGCATCGCTGCGGCTGGCGAACGTGGCGGCCGAGGCTGTAACGGTTGGGATTGCGGCGGGGTCGGTTTTTGTCGGGGAAAACGGGGAGCGTCAGGTCGTGTTGCGTGACTTGGAGGCAAAGCTGGAACCAAAAGGGGAGTCCGATGCCGTGCTGCCGACGGCGGCGCTTTCGATGAAGAACACGGGGACACAGCGGGCGCTGAAGTGCGCGCCAGCAGGTGAACCGCGGCTGGCCGGGTTGCTCCCGCTTTTTGCGAAGCAGAATGATTTGCCAAGGCAGACGGCGCAACTGGCGGTGTTTGTGATGCTGGAGGATATCGGCTGGGATGCGTGGACGCAGTGGCTCGCTTCGACGCGTCCGCCGGGGAAGGAAAAGCAGGCGGTGTCGCCCGCGGAGGTGGCGCAGGCGGTGGATGGGCTAGCGTTTGTGAAGCTTTCGAATCCAGCGAAGCCGCCCGCTTTACTCGCGGATGAAGCGCTGAAGCGGCTCGCGCTGCGGAATCCGTGGGCGAGAGGAAAAGCGATGGTTCTGTACGGACTGAACGTGGACAACGCGCTGACGGGTGATCCAGCACTGCCGCCGGATTTGAATCAACTGCTGCACACACAAGCGAATGACAATTGTCCGATTTGCCGGCAGCGGCAGAAGATGCAGCCGGAGCAGCCGTAAGGACGCACCATGCAGCCGCTGTTGAATCGATGGCTGTTCAGATTCGCGCCGAAGGTCGCGATGTCGATATGTGATGATGCGTTGTTTTTTCAAAGTCCGGACGTTCCCGAACCGCTGCGAATTCCCGCGTATGCGGGCGTCGCGGCGGACAATGGCAAGGTGCTCGTCGTTGGAAATGAACCTTGTGACTGGGAAGTGTGTCCGCCGTCGCTGACGCGCAGTCGCGTGGTGGAATCGGGATTCGTTGTAGATAGCGCCGGTGCGGGGGCTATCATGAAGTCTGGGTTTCGGCAGTTGCTCCCGAGGAGAATTTTGCGGGCGAGGCCGACAGTGGTCCTCGCCTGCCGGGCTGGAGGAGAGAAAGTCGCACTGACGAAAAGAGCGGTGCTTGAAGCGGGTGCTGCCGAAGTTTACTTTATCGAGCATCCGATGGCCGCGTTGATTGGTCTCGATGTCGATATCCAAGGAGCAGAGTTGAGCGCCGTTTTGACGGTGTCGAATGACTGGTTTTCGTTCGCAATCGTGTCACTCAGCGGAATCGTTGCGAGTTGTGATGGCTCGATGGGCGTTGAAGATTTGGTCCGCGATATCCGAATCCATTGCCGCCTGACGCGCGGTTTTGTTCCCGATGAAAAAGCCGTCGCTGCGGCGCTTTGGCGGAACGGATTTGCCGACAGTGGCGGTTACCCGGCGGCGGGATGGACGACATGGCTTGGCAAGTCCGGCTTGGGCGAGCGTGATGCGCGGGTTTTGGATACCGGGTTGCTCCGCGACGGTGCAATGCCCGCGGTATTGCGTATCAGTGAACGCATCCAGACGCTCATCGAAAACCTGCCGTCCGAGATGCGGGCGCGAATGAACTCAGTGGCGATTCACGGAACGGGCTGCGCCATGGGAATCGCGCGGTTTGCGAAATTGATGGAGACGCAGATCGGGATGCGCATCGAACCGCGTCTCGACAAGCCGCAACCAGCGGTGGCCGGTGCGCTGAAGGCGATCGCTGAGATTCCTTTCCTCCGGCGGGTGACGAAGAACGTGCGTGCCTGAAATACGTGCCTACTGCGCGAGCAGCCAGTCGATGGCGGTCTTCCCGTCGGCTTTTTTCCACAGTGCGCCGCGGCCTAGTGCGATGAGGCCGGGGAGGTCTCCGTATTTGGCGATAGCGGGCTGGAAATATGGGCCTCCAAGATCCGCGACGGTGCTGAATCGGAAGTCACCGGCGTCGATGGCGGCGTTCTTAATCGAGTCGCCGGAAAGCGCGCGGGCTGCAGCCGCGATGGCGCCGGTTTCGTCGAGCGCGATGAGCGAGACGGCTTGCGATTTGTGCTCCTGATGGTCGCGGACGAAGGAGGTGACGCTCAGGACGTCGTGCACGCGCTGTGCGAAAAGGCTGTGGTTATACCCGTGGGTGTAGGCGGCCGCTTCGCGCGGGTTTTTCACGCGCCGCGTGGGTTTATCGCTCTGGCCGTCGAACAGAAACTCGCCCTGCATGAACAGGTCCACCCCGATGACGCTGACACCGCTGGTGACGAGCCGTTGCACTTCGTCGGTCGGTTCGCCGCCATTGAGCAGGCCGTTCTTTCCGCGGGTCGTGAGCCAGATGACGGTGTGACCGTTCCACTTTTTAGGGTGGAAGAACAGCGCCGGCACTGCTTCGGAGCGCGATTGATTTTCGATGAGGCCGCTCAGGAGCATCCATTCGCCGTGGTCCACTTTCTTGAGGGTCGAATGGTCCATCGCCGCTTTCTCGCCGGCGAGTGTGCGCTGGAAGATGGCTTCCACTGCGGGGCGTGTGACCCTTTCGCCTGCTTCCGCGACGGCTTTGGCGGAGTCGTCCCGCCACCATTTGCAGAGCTGCTTCTCAAAGGTCGGTCCACCTGCCGGCGCGGGATGGTCGGTGGTCCACACGGTCAACTCGTCGCGGCTCAGCGGCTGGAAGTCCGGCTCGTCGATTTGTGTACGGCCGAGGTGGAGGTGCTCATTGAAGAAGCCATACATCGCGAGGCGCGAGACGCGGTTGTAGTTGTGCGGGAATTGCGGATTTGCGAAAAGTTTGACGTTGTTCGGCGCACCGAGATTTGCCCAGTGCTGGGCGAGATCGGGGAAGCCCTTCGTCGGCATTTCCTTGGTCCAGTCATCGGCGGTGGTCATGGCCATCGGCTTCGGAGCGAAGAGGGCCGCAAACTCGATATTTCCGGTGCCTACCCGGAGGAGGCTCGCGTTTTCACAAGTGCATCCGCCTTGCATGGCGGTGCTCACCATCACGGCAGGAAACGCGGCGGTGAGTCGCGGATCGATCGCGGCGAGGAGGAAAGTCTGCGTGCCGCCTCCGCTCGCGCCGGTGCAGGCGAGACGGGTGCGGTCCACATCGGGAAGCGTCTCCAGGAAATCCAGCGCACGGATGGACGACCATGCTTGAAGACCCATGATGCTCTGCGCGTGGCTCTCGGCCTCCGGAGTGAATAGTCCGCCCGGCGTTGCGGCGCTCTGTTTGCCGAATTTGTGCGCCAGGTCCATGCCGAGCTGTTGGGAGTCTGCATAGCCGATCATGTCGTAGTGAAACACCACGCAGCCCATCCGTGCGAGGGTGGCGCAGCGGGCCTGGAGCGGGGCCGAGCCATTTGCGAGAGAGGCTTCCGCGCCCTTGGTGATTTCGGCTTTCACATTCGCCTCGGCGTTCCGGTAAAAGCGCCCGTCATTCCAGTGCCCGTGCGGGCAGAGGACGCCCGGATATTTTCCAGGCTTGTCCGGACGAAAGAGGCTGCCGCTCACAAAAAATCCCGGCATCGCCTCAAAAGCGACGCGCTCCACGGTGAATCCGTCGCGCACCACTTTGCCGTGGACGACCGCATTTAGCGGTGTGCGCGTGGGTTCCGGAAAAATGCCGAGCGCGACGCGGATTTGTGTGCGCACCTGCTCGGCACGAATCTTCCAGACGGATTCGGAGGATGGCGGAGTCCATGAGAAATAGCCGTCTAGATCCGTGAGCGGCTTCAGGCGGACATCGGCGGGCAGTGTGCCGGTGGGCAGGACGCGCGGCGCGTCGGCAGCGAATGCGGTGAATCCGAGGATGGGCAGGAGCAGAAGACGAGTTTTCATGCAGACGCGAGATTGCGCGAGTCTGCCGCTCCGTGTCGAGATTCGAGATGCGGGTTTCCCGCGCCTACTTCATCCGGTCGAAACTCTTCTGCAAAATCTGCCAGTCTTCCAGACCTGTGACCTTCGCTTTGTGGTCGGCGATGATCTTGGCTTCGCTGGCATTCTTCGTCGCGCGATTCGTTTTGTAGAAGAGACCGAAGTGACCCGGCCACGCAGCGTCGGCGAGTTTATACGCGGCGTATTCGTCTTCGACGTTGTGCTCTTTCGGCACTTCGAGGAATGACCCGCCTTTGCGCGGATTCGCGGCATCGAACGCACCTTCATAGAACTCCTTGCACTCGCTGAGGCACTCGATGAACGAGAAGCCGTCATGGTCCATCGCGAGTTCCAACATTTGCATGAGGTGCGGGAGATTCGTCGCCGTTGCGCGGGCGACAAATGAAGCTCCGGCGGCGATGGCCTGCTTCATCGGATTGATGGGCCGATCCTGCGCGCCCCAGCCGTCCGTCTTGGACTTGAAGCCGATCGGCGAGGTCGGTGATGTCTGCTTTTTCGTAAGGCCGTAAACGAAATTGTCCATGACCACGTAGGTCATTTTCACGTTCTTGCGTGCCGTGTGTGTGAAGTGATTGCCGCCGATGGAAAACGCATCGCCGTCGCCGCCGAACACGAACACATGCAGGTCCGGACGCGAGAGCGAAACGCCGCTGGCGAAAGGAAGTGCGCGGCCGTGGATAAAGTGCGCGCCGTGCGCCTGGACGAAATACGGGAAGCGCGAGGAGCACCCGATTCCTGCGACTGTGGTGATCTTTTCATGCTCCATCTTCCGCTTCTCGATGAGCTTGTAATACAGCGCCAGCACGCTGAAGTCGCCGCAACCGGGGCACCACGTCGGGTGATCGGCGGCGGTGTCTTTTTTCGTGAGCGCCTTGCGCTCAGTCGGAAGCTCGGCGGTGCCGCCGGCAGTGGTACGTACGAGTGGTTCGTTGGAGAATGCGATAGCTGACATAGAAAGGTGAGCTACGATGCGTAGAGGGATTCTTCGTTTCGTGCAACCCTCAGATTTCGGTCTTGCTGATCGAACCCATTTCCGGGCGTTTCAGGCTGATCGTAACGCTGAATCCCTTGGGCTGGCGATTTGCCGCGGAAACGGTGCCGTTACATGCTTCCACGCACGTTTTAACAATCGCGAGACCCAGGCCTACGCCGCCGGTTTCGCGCGTCCGGGCTTCGTCGATACGGTAAAACGGATCAAAGATCCTCGGCATCTCAGTCTCGGGAATTCCGGGTCCCTCGTCGCTCACGGTAATGCAAATCCGGTCACTATCGGCAGCAGCGGAAACGACAATCGGTCCGGCATGGCCTGCGTGCCGGATGGCATTCCGAATGAGATTTCCGAGCGCCCGCTGGAGCAGGCCGGAATCGGCGAGGGCGAGTTCGTTTTGTCCGATGGCCAGCGTGATTTGTGAAGTGTCGCCTGCTTCGCGATGGATGGCTTGCTCCGCAATCGCCCGCGTATCCAGGGGCTGCAGCGCGACTTTCTTGCTGCCGAGGCTCGCTTTTGAAAACTGAAGCAGTTCATGCACGAGGTTAGACATGTGCTCCACTTCTTCGCGCACGTCGGCAAGCCGCTCGTGTTCGCTCTCCGGTGCGCGCTGTTCGAGAATGCCCAGACTCATTTGCAGCCGTGCTGTCGGCGCGCAAAGTTCGTGCGCCACGTCGCTGAGGAAGCGTTTTTGCCCCTCCACGTATCCTTTGAGGCGAACGGCCATGCGGTTAATTCCGTCTCCGAGTTCCCCGAGTTCATCGCGACGGTCATCGCCCACCCGTGCCGCGAAATCGCCCTCGGCGAGCCGGCCCGTGGCGTCCCTCATTTCTTTCACCGAGCGTGTAATGCCGCGGACGAATGGGAACCAGATGAGCGCTGAAAGGATGAGCACGCCGGCACCCGCCCAGACGAATGGCTTCAGGTCGAGGTAGAGTCCGTTTCCTGTTGGCGAGGTCGATGACACTACGATGTAGCCCGGTTCCGCGCCGTCGCGGAGTGTATCCACGCGGATGCCCACCCAGTAAGTATGTGGGTCGGATGTTTCCGCGACAAAGCGTGATGCCGGTGCCGGACGTCCGAAGAGTCGGGGCAGGGGGCCGCCCGGCGGACGTTCGAATTCATCATCCCTGGTCGGTCGTCCAATATTCCGCGGAGGGCGTTCATCGTCGGGTGGCGGCCCATCATCCCGCGGCGGGCGTCCCGGTCCCGCGCCGGGGCGATCAATAGGGCGTCCCTCCGGCCCGCGACGCAAAAGCCGGCTGTGGATTTCAGGCGGAATCGCCTTCTGCGGTCCGGCGAGGAGCCTGCCCATGTCATCGTAGCAGTAAAACACCACGCCGTGCTGCACGCTGAATTTGTTCGTAATGACAGTCCACAGCGGGCCTGGCTGAAGCGGCAGCTCCTTTACCAGGCGGTCCGTGACTTGTGCGACGCGCTCGGTGACGCTGCTTTCCGAGAAGATGGAAAAGCGGAGCTTCCCACGGAGGACGAACCATCCCGCCGTCCCGAGCACCGCGAGGTTGATGAAAAACCAGAAGAGGATCTTCGCGTAGATGGGAAGCCGCGCTTTCATAGCGGAGTGGAAGGGTCGCACAGCATGTAGCCGGCGGCCCGCACGGTGCGGATGTAGCGCGGAGACTTCGCATCATCGCCGAGCTTTCTCCGCAGGGCGGAAATGTGAACATCGATCGATCGATCGAACACGTCATAGTGCCGGTCGCGCACATGCTCGACGAGTGCCTCCCGCGACTTCACCCGGCCCTTTGATCGCGCCAGCGCGTGCAAGATGTCGTATTCCACGGGAGTCAGCGTCAGCGGTTGATCGCCGATGGAGGCGCTGTGCGTGTTTGGATTCACACGCAGCGGACCGACGACGAGTTCCGGCAGCAGTGCATCCGGATCGGCGGCGGTGGTCCGTGTCGTCCGCCGGGTCACTGCGCGGAGGCGGGCGAGCAGTTCACGAGTGGAAAAAGTCTTCGGCAGATAATCGTCCGCGCCGATCTCCAGCCCCACGATTCGATCCGCTTCCTCTCCCCGGCCTGTGAGCATCAACACTGGGACCTCGCTCGTTTTCCGGATTTCCTTCAGCACGGAAAAGCCATCCATCCCGGGCATCATCACGTCGAGAATGATCGCGTGCCATTGCTCCGCAGTCGCGCTCGCCACGCCATCCGGCCCGGTGTGCACGGCGGAGACCTCGTAGCCAAGCGGGCCGAGATAATCGCCGATGAGCCGCGTGAGTTTCCTGTCGTCGTCGATTACAAGGATGCGCTGGTTTTCAGACATGTGCCGATCAATACCAGAAAACACGGCGGCGAGGGGTGAAATTTTACCCCCCCTTTACAATCCGCAGTTGTGAGTTTCCTCGCCGCGCTACTTCAGCGCGCGATACCAGATATTCCGATACCTTACCGGATTCCCATGATCCTGAAACGACAGCGTCCCGTCCTGCCCCTTGCCGTCAAACTCCACTTTATCCTGCACGAGCACACCGTTGTGCTTCACCGAGATTCGCGCCTTTTGCTTCACCTTGCCGTCCACCACCTTCGCGCGCTCCACCGTGATGTCATAAGCCTGCCACTCGCCCGGCTTGCGACAGGCGTTCACCAGCGGCGGATTGCTTCCATAAAGCGCCGCCGCCTGCCCGTCGGGATACGTATCGTTCTCAAACGAATCCAACACCTGCACCTCCGGAAACCCGCCGATGAACACGCCGCTATTCCCGCGTCCCTGACTCGATCCTTTCACTTCAGCCGGAGTCGCCCATTCGATATGCAAATGCACGCTCCCTGGAATCGCCTCACGCGTCACCATCGTGCCCGTCCCGCGCACGATTTCCACATAGCCGTTCTCCACTTTCCATTTCGGAAAATCATCCGGCGCATCCTTCTTTCCGTCCTGTTTCCACTTAGCCAAATCCTTCCCATCAAAAAGCACCACCGCATCCGCCGGAGCCGCCACCGGCACACCGTCATACTGCGGCGCGACGACCCTTGGACGCGGCCGGTCCATGCTGTGCACCGGCCACTTCCCATCCGCAGGAGGCGGGACTTCGGCGGAAAATGCAACGGTGGCGAGCGAGAGTGCGGTGGCGAGAATGAGTGGAGTTTTCATACAATGGGGAACAAGCCAGCCGACGTGGAAAGCTTTGGTGGGATGCGGAGCTGCCTCAAACGCGAATTCATCGGAGGCTCACGTTGTCCACGCTCGGATTCACTTCTCCGCGAACACATCCAACTCGTAGATGGACCAGTGATACGTTGGATTCGCGCCGATCTGTGTGATGCGGAGGTAGCGCGCGGTTTGCTCGGGGAATGTGATCGTCGTAATGCCCAATGCACCGCGCCCGATTGCGATGGGCTCGCTCCATGTCGCGCCGTCTTTCGATACGGAGACGGCGTAGGTGTCGGGGGAATCCCAGAGCGCCCATGTGTTATCGAGGACGATTTTTGCGAACCGCTGTTCGCGCTTCATATCGACTTGGAACCACTGGCCGGGATGCTGTGTCTGAGTCATGTTGCGCCAGCCGGTCCAGTGGTCGCCGTCGAGCGCGTTGGCGGCGGAGCCGTCGATCGGGATTTTGTCGCCGCTGAACGCGAAGGTGCTGTCGGGCACGGATGCGGATGCGGTCCACGATTTCTTTTCGAGCGCGCGGGCCAGCGAGGGCGGCGAGGGGAGCGGCTTGGGCGATGTGATTGGCAGCTTGCCGCTGGCCACGAATTTCCATGCGCCGGGGGCGACGTTGAACTTCACGTAGTCGGCATCCTCGCCATTCCATGTGATGCCCTCGACGCCTCCGCGGAAGGTGCCTTTCCAAATCGTGACGTCGCCCGCTTTGATCGCGTCGAGCGTGGTGAACGAGCCCTTCGGAATGCCGACGATCGCGGTGGTCGCAGCGGGCGAATTGAGCGCGAGCGCATACTCGGTGGCGGTCTTTTTCAGCTCGACGGTGATGGCACCTTTGATGGACGGCACGACGACTTTAATGTCGGTGAGAAACGCCTCTTTCGGCAGGACGTGATACGTGCTCCAGCCCGGCGCTTCCGGCGAAACTCCGGCGATGGTTTGCGAGAGGATGATCGCGGGCGGGTTCCAGCCGTGATTGAGCGAAGAGCCGTCGTCGAACGCATCGATCCGCGACGCCCACCAACGGTCGTAGTGTTCCCAGAGCGTTGTGAAGCTGCATGGGATCATCGTCCTGTAACGCTCGTGCATCCGGAGCAACGCGCGCTCCTGCCTGCCAATTGTGCAGAGCGCTTCAAAGACCCAGCGGTCGAAAAAGCAGCTCGCATACGTCTTTTTTGTGAGCACGTTTTCGTAGATCGCGTCCCACTTCGCGCGGTCGGCGAGGCCCACATTCACGGCCATCGCGTTCGCGCGGTCGTCGGGCTCATTGACTTGCGCCGACATGTAGTAGCCGCCCTTCCAAAACTGGCTGTCAAAGGTGCTGCGGATGGCGGCGAGCTTTTCGTCGATGACCGGAACGTCCGCATCGTGCCCCGTGGCGAGCGCGATTTTGCGCAGCGTGCCGAGGCAGTTGAAATAGAAGCACGTCTCAGTGACCGCGATGTCTTTGTTCTCCTTGCCCCAATCGAACCACGTCTTTTTGCCGAACTGATACGTCTCAAAAAGGAACGTCTTCGTCGGCTCGTACACCGCCCGCATCGAATCCAAATCCCCCGTCTGCAAATAGTAAAACCACAGCCCGTAATCGCCGAGAAACTCGAGGTGCTGGCCGGGATAAAACTTCGGCTCCAGCTTGCGGAGGACGAGTTCTTTGCAGAGCCGGTGCGACTTCACATCGAACGCGTAAAAGCACTGGTTCAGCTCCGGCGTCCCATCGCCCCAAAAGCCCACGCGCTCGCGGTCCGGGCAGTCGTAGAAATGCTCGCGCATGCAGATGTAAGCCGTGCGCACCGCCTTTTTCCAAAGCACATTGTAGTCGTTGTCGTTGCACTCAAACGAGCCCGCAAACTCTGTGTCATAGCCCGTCTCGCGATACTTCACCGCGCGCACCGTGACGCCTGCGGGGATTGTGTAGATCGCGCCTTCGCCGCTAATCCAGTGCTTCGCCTCAAACTCCTGCACGCCCTCGCGAGTCGTGTAGCTCTCCGTCTTTGTGAGATAGAGCACGAGCGGATTCGTGGAGTTGAAATCGATGACTTTCCCCGGCGGTGCCTCGACTTCGATCCATGGCTGGAAGTGGCAGTTGTAAGGCATCGTGCAAACGAGCCGCCACGGCGCGTCGGCGACATGCGGGAGATCTTTGGAAAGACGGACGTATGGCTTTTGGCCGTAGTCTTTGAGCTTCGATTCGTCTGCGTTCGCAGCGAAGGCGAAAATGGTGGAGAGGAGCGTGAAAAGAATGTGTTTCATGGAGTCGTGGTGTTCTGCCCGGATAAGGCATATCGGGACAAACTAATATCGCGGCTGTTGTTCACTTTACCAAACCGAGCGGCCGACTCATACGCGCGGCTGCTTATTGGAACATGTTTCGATTTTTAACAGCCGCACTTTTGCTCGCCCTTTCCAGCGTCTCCCACGCTGCCGACTCGACTCCACCCCCGAAAAACCTGCCGTTGCCGGGTGAAGTGTTTTCGATGGAAGGGCACACCGCCTTCCTCATCGCGGGAAAAGTGGAAGCGGCTTCAAACGACAAGCCTTGGGTGTGGTATGCGCCGACGTTGCCGAATCTGCCGGGCAAGGAGGAGAAGTGGATGTTTGAGCAGTTTCGCGATGCAGGGATCGCGGTCGCGGGGATCGATGTGGGCGAGTCTTATGGCAGTCCGGCGGGACAAACGCTCTTCACGGCGCTTTACACGGAACTCACCGTTGCACGCGGATATTCGCGGAAGCCGGTGTTGATCGGACGCAGCCGCGGCGGGCTGATGACGCTCTCGTGGGCCGCGTCGAATCCCGGGAAAGTCGGGGGGTTCGCGGGGATATATCCGGTTTGCAACATCGAGAGCTATCCCGGCGTCGATAAGGCCGCCGGGGCTTTTGAAACAGCAGCGGACGAGCTGAAGGTGCGGCTTGCAGAGTTTAATCCCGTGGACCGGCTCGCGCCATTGGCCAAAGCAGGAGTGCCGCTGTTTTCCATCCATGGCGACGTGGATAAAACGGTGCCGCTCGAGGCGAATTCAGGCCTGCTGAACGATCGGTACAAGGCGCTGGGTGGCGGCATGCAACTGATCGTTCCGGCGGGGCAGGGACACAATATGTGGACGGGGTTTTTTCAGAGCGCGGAGTTGGTGGCTTTCGTAAAAGCGCACGCGAGTCGCGCGCTCACACTCTCGTCGCCGCTCGACTATCAGGTGGTCCAGCGGGCATCGAGAGAGAAAGGGACTCTGAAGGTTTCAGGTGAAATTGCAGAGTCGGCGGGGAAGGTTGATCTGATCGAAACGCGTATTTTTTCAAACGGAAAGCCCGGCGACTGGAAGCGACTGGATGCGAAGCGTGAGAGTGCGAAATTTTCCGCGATGATGGAGGCGCCCGCTGGCGGATGGCATCAGCTCGAAGTGCGCGCGCGGAGCGGCGAAAACGTGCTGGGTGTCGCGGTGGTGGAGCACCTCGGAGTCGGCGAAGTTTTCGTCGTCGCTGGCCAGTCAAACTCGGCAAATCACGGCGAGGAAAAGCAGATATCGAAGTCCGGAATGGTGTCGACCTTTGACGGCAACCGCTGGCGTCTCTCGGCCGACCCGCAGCCCGGCGCGAGCGGTGGCGGCGGCAGTTTCATCCCGCCGTTTGGGGATGCGATTGCGGAGAAGTTTCACGTGCCCGTGGGCATCGTCGCAACCGGGGTCGGCGCGACGAGCGTGCGCGAATGGCTGCCAAAAGGCGCGACTTTCCCAAACCCGCCGACGCTCACGGGACAAGTCCGGCAGCTCGACGGTGGCGGCTGGGAGAGCAAGGGAAACATCTATGGTTCCTTCACCGGACGCATGAGCCAGTGCGGCACTCGGGGATTTCGCGCGGTGCTGTGGCATCAGGGTGAGAGCGACGCGAATCAAGCCGACTCCACGCGTACATTGCCCGGAACGCTTTACCGCGAGTATCTGGAAAAACTCATCCGCGATTCACGCACCGCCATCGGCTGGGAAGCGCCGTGGTTCGTCGCGCAAGTGAGCTATCACATCCCTGGCGACGAGGCGTCGCCCGACATCCGTGCCGCGCAGGCCTCGCTATGGAAAGACGGCTTCGCAAACGAAGGGCCCGATTCCGACGCGCTTAAAGGCAATCTGCGTGAAGCTGGTGGCAAAGGCGTCCACTTCAGCGGCCCCGGCCTGCGCGAGCACGCAGCGCGTTGGGTGGAGAAAGTCGCGCCTTGGCTTGAGGGATTGCTGAATTGAGCGGCATCGTCGGGAACGAGCCGCAAGCTTTTCTACTGAGCGCCGGCCGCGAGCAACGCTTCGAGGTGGAGAGGTTTTGTAAACATCGCCAGTTCACCCTTCGGCGTGCGCGGCCATTCATTCATCGGGCGATCCCAATACAACTCCACGCCGTTCGCGTCAGGGTCGCGTAAGTAAAGCGCCTCGCTCACGCCGTGGTCCGCCGCGCCATCGAGCGGGATGGCTGCTTTCGTCAGCCGCCGAAGCGCATCGCCGAGTTCCGCCTGCGATGGATACAGGAAGGCGACATGATAAAGTCCGGTCGTGCCCGCACCAGGCGGGAGGCCACCCGAGCTCTCCCATGTGTTGAGCCCGATGTGATGATGATACCCGCCCGCAGATAAAAACGCCGCCTGCTTTCCAAATCGTTGGGTCACTTCAAAGCCGAGAACGTCGCTGTAAAACGCAATCGCCCGCTCCAAATCGGCGACCTTAAGATGAATGTGGCCGACGCGGACGGCTTGATGGATGGCTGTGGTAATCATGGATTCATTTCGCCAGTGAATACACGCTTTGCAAGGCGGTCACGAGCTTGTCTCCGCGAAATTGCGAAGAGCGCGCCGACAGGATTTGGTGCGAGCACGGCTCCCACATTCCCATGAATTCAATCGTTCCCAACGTGCGCCCTGCGAAGCGCGCTTCGCGGCGGATCCTGTCGCGATCGCCAGAACTCGCGTTGCAAATCAAAGTTTCGGTCGATGAAACGTTTCCCGCAAATAGCGACGGGGTGGAATCACACTCTCAACGCCGCTGCCGTGATTCGAAATGTATCCGCTTGTCCCGCCGGGTCTCGGCAGCTAAGTGCGCAGCATGATTTCCTCACAGCTTCGAGTATTGAGCTTCATTTTCGCTTTGCTCGCCTCGCCGCATGGATACGGGGCGACCCCGGCGTTCACGAAGGCTATGAACGAAATGGAGGAAATCGCGTTGAAGGATCCGGGGCCTGGCTTCGCGCTCTGGAGCCTGCGGGCGCTCGCGGTCGAAAGCGGGCAGTTCGATGAATGGCATGCCTCCCTGGAGGCACGAAACACGGACGCCAATGCGGCGGTGCTGCTTGGGTGGATGGCTTTCGAGGCGGGCCGGCCCGAGCAGGCGAGGGCATTTTTTGAGCGAGCGGTGTCGCTGGCACCGGAAAACTCCGCAGCAGTGCTCTCACTTGCCGAGTCGCAGATACGCGCGGATTCACCCGTGGGCGATGAAACCGCAAAACGTGCCGCCTCGTTGCTCACGGGCGGGCGGGCGAAGGCGGACGCGTTTCTTCTCCCGGCCAGGATTGCACAGGAGAAGGGAAACCTCGCTGCGGCGTGGGCCGCGCTTCGAAAACTCGAATCGGAGCCATTGCCGCCGGAAGTGAGACTGGCGCTGATTCCCGATTTTGCACGGGCGCATCTCGCGGCGGGAGATTGCCAGGCGTGGGCCGAGTCGATGGCCGCGAAAAAGGACATCGATGGTTCCGCTCAATATGCGGCGGCGTGCATCGCGCTTGGCGATCCCGCCCTCGGGTATCGCGTCGTTATCGAAGCACTCAAGAGCAATGACTCGCACAGGCATCTGCAAAAAATTGCAATTCAGGCAGCGCGAAAAGCCCGTTTCGATGGAGATGCTGCTACAAGAATGGAAGCATCTCTCGGCGACTCGCCGTCCGATGACGAATTAATTGAAGCGCTCGACGCATTCGCCACGCTTGGTGCTCCCGAGCATGCGCTGCGGGTTTTCACGAAGCACGCCGCCCGGCTGGCTCCGATTGCCGCTCGGTGGCGGGCCACGCTCCCCGCGTATTGGACAAGAGGGATAACCGCGAAAATTCGCGAAACCCTTACTCCGCTCGCTGCGTCCGCCGGTTGGGAGCTGTTGTTCACACTCGGTGAACTTGCCATCCTCGAAAACGACTGTGCGGGAGCTCGGGAACTATTGTGGCGCGTTTTTGAACGTGAGTTCGACGAACAGAATTTCGCCTCCACTGTGAGGGCGCGCAAGAACATGGCGTCGGGCGTCGATATCGTAATTCCGATGCCCGGTGTCGGAATCGCCCGGCGGTTTTCCGACTTGGAAAGTCAGGTCGAGGGGGAGCCGAAAGTGTTCGCTCCGAGCGACGAAACGTCGCTCACTTGGTCGGTCGAGTCGCTTTCGGATGCCCGCGACATCGCTGCCGTTTACCTTCAAAAAATTGCAAGTCTGAACGGAAATGAGGCAAAACAATTTATGGAGCTGCTTCGCAGCCGAACAAAGCACTGGATGCCCTCGGAACGATTGCTGACGATGAGTGTCGCAGGACATCTCTCCGGCATTCTTGAGGCGGTAAAAGCGATCGTGGATAACCCGGAAAGGCCGCTCGCGGTCGAGGTATTTGTCCGCCATCAACTCGCACGGATACTTGAATTGCCGTACGCAACCCCGGAAGTTGTCGGGCAGTCTTTGGAACTCCGGGCAAGATTACCGGAAGAAGACGCCATTCCCCGCCGACCACCCGTTGCAAGGCGCTCATGGTTCGTCCGTCTAGAGCAATGCTGGAGACTCTTCGATGAAGGCCAGTTCGAGCGCGCCGACATAGAGTTCAGGGATGCGCTTCAGAGATTCGGGAATGAGGGTCTTGGACCGCAGCCTGAACAATGGGCGCGTTTTCATACCGCGACTTTCGGTTCGGCTAGTGCATTTGAAGATCAGGAAAAGCGCGACGACGCGGCGGCACTCGCACTGCGGTGGATGGGCCTGCAGACTCCCCGTCGCACCGATTGGCCGTCCGCACTTGAAACGAGCGCCATGTGCAGCGGAGGGGACGTGCCACGCCTGTTTTGGCCGATGTTTCGAAGCCAGCACCAAAGCGCCAATTTCGTTTATGGAGGGCTCGCCGGTCATCTCAAGTCGCTCGGAGGAGACATCCCGTCGGGCCTGCTCACGCCGTTGTTTTATTTCTCCGCCCGTGTGCGGAACAGCGAGGAGAAGCAACTCGAACAGCGTATAGCAGCGCGCGTGAAGGATTTGCCGCCCGAGTGCGCCCGCATCGCGTGGATGGGAAAGTGGATCTCCGAGATCTCAATCGGCGGAAACGAGGGCCCACCAAAAGCGTTGAACAGTCTTCCAATCGAGGCGGATATTGATTCAGCAAGCGTTGTCCGGGTTTGGGCCGGGCTTCTCGCCAGCGAGCAAGGTGGAGACGGAAATGCCCGATTTGATGCGCTCAAATTCCCGATGGGCCCGGTCGGTCGCGGTGGCTGGCTTTTGGCAGAATTGAACCTTCGAGCTCGTCACTTAGCTCCCGCGCAGGCGATTTCAGCCGCAGATGCTCTCGTGAAACTTCCACTCGATACTGCGTCATGTGCGAATGCGAGAAGTGTGATACAACAACTCGCATCGAAAAGCGCGGAACCGGAGCGCGCAATGCTGGTTGCTCTGGCGGGAAAGCTCGCGCTTGAGAGGCTCAAGAGAAGTGATTCTCCACCGCTTCAGGATGACATCCCGGATTACCTGGACTTGCTCATCGACGCGGCCGATTTCGAAGGCGCTGTTTCGCTCGCTCGCCGCGTTCTCGAGTGGCCGGACGCGTCGTTTTTACGCCACGAGAAGTCAAACGACTCAGTCCAGCGCGCCGTTTCCGCCCTTCAAACATGTGGCGAACTTTCATCGTGGTTCGACAAACAGCGGAGCGCCATTAAGCCGGACGACGCGGCCGGATGGAATCGCATCACCGTCCTTGCGGATGCCATTGCGCGTGCGATTCCCGAGGCGGGTGATGAGCCGCGAACGAAACCGTCCGGAACCGCGACCGACTCCCTTGATGCCGCATTGCGCCAGATTGCACTGACCGTGCTCGCAGAAGCACAACGCGCACTCCTTCGCCTCGAACCGGAAAAAACAAGGCATTGGACAGCCATTCATTCCACCCTGGAGAATTCTGCGGATGGAAAACAACCCCGGTTTGAAATCGATGCTCTGCTGAAAGCAGCACAGGGAGGACTCGATCTGCACACAGCCTCGAGGCTGGTGGGCAAAGAACCCGAACGGCAGGCGACGCTCCTCGACAAATGGCCCATCAAGCGAGCCAGCCTTGCGCATTCGTCTGCCATGAATCTTGGCACCGAGCTGTGGTTTGCCGGTAAGCGGGACGAGTCACTCGCATGGATGCAAAAACTTTTTGGTGAGCGCGCGGTGTCGTCGTACGAAGAACAAAACCTCTTTGCCACTCTCGTTGAGATGCTCGCGCTTAGGAAGGACAGGGACGCTATCGAGACACTCTGCGCCACGATGCTGCGGAATACATTGGAGCCGTGTGGGGATCCTATTTCGTTCACTCGGGAGAGCGGGAGAATCCGCTCCGCGCTCCCGTTGCTTGAGCAACTCTCCGCGCTTGGCGTGGATGCGGCAGTCCAGGCGACATTTGAGGGCGAGGCCACTTGGCTGGCTAAGGACATCGCGATGCTCGTTCGCGCTCATTCACGCGATGTCGCGGTGATCGCAGACCTGAACTTGCGTATGGCGCAGCCCATGATGCCACAAATGCTTGAGGACTTCGCGGAGATACTCTCCGGGTGGCCCGAGGCTCGCGAAGCAGCAGGCGTGGCTCTGAGCAAGCTTGAGTCCGCACACAGAAAACAATCTTTCGGACCAAGGATACTTCAACTCTCGCGCCACGGAATGCTCGGCGCACGATGCGGTCTGGATAAGGCAGGGCGCTGGCTTTTCGAAACATTGGCGGCGAGCGAAAGCGTCGCGGCCGAGCGGATTCCCGTCCTGTTAAACCTCATCGAAGGCATGCAAAAAAGCACGGGGATAGGGAATCCAGGAAACCCTGCAATGGACTTGGCGTCCTATGTCAACAGCAGAGACTTGAGTCCGAACCCTGTGTCGGCCCGCGTGAGGGAACTCGCCGCTGCCGGGAATGAACAAGCGGTGCGACTGCTCGCGAGAGTATTCACGATCAATGGTCCGCCCCGTGACAGATCGCTACTGGACGCCCTTCGCGAATCGTCCCTGGTCATCGCAGCGCAAAGCGGAAAGGGTAGTGATCTTGCGCCGATAGCATGGGTGACGGGAACTGAGCCGGACGGAACCAGCGAAGTGGCATGGTCGCACGGTTGGTATTTCACGAGTGAAGAAAAGGCAACGGCGATGCGAGTGGCCTCGCGAGTAAAGCCTCAGGAGATGAAGGTGGAGCTCTTTTTCGGTGAGGGAAGCGGTCGCTTCGAGAGGTTTGCAGTCATCGAGAATGCCGCAGCGACGGGCGTTTGGCGCGGGCGTCTTCCAAAACCGATTGGCGGACTTCTGGCCGTAAGCACTGCCGAAGGCCGGGTAGTAAGCGGCCAGGCAAACGAATTCCGGCTCGGAAAAAATATCCTGCCTCCCGTCAAAGAAATCCTTCAAAAACTGCCGCCGGTCATTTGGAAGATTGGAAGCGGACCTTCGGGCGACTCATTGGAATCCGTGCGCCTCATCGAACGCCCAAACAATGACTATCTCTCATTTTCGGAGTCCCGCATCGAACTCGCGGATGCGGCTGGCAAGAACATCTACGTCACCGGGTGGCAGAAGCGCGGCACAGTATCTCTTTCCCGACACGCGGAGGATGGGAGCTGGCAGCCCATGGCGACGCAAGCGGGTGCCGGGCTGTCCGACGCGTGGGAGTATTTTCAAATTGCCATCACTGCCGAAGTGAACTCCGAAGCTGAGGCAAAGGCTGGTGCGCCGGCCGCACGTGTAGCTCTCATCCTGAATCCGGGCGGATCGTATAGCGGTCTGCAAGTATTCGCGACGCGCCCGCGCCCAACGCCACGTGTGGCGCCGAACGCAGCGCGGAACTTGCCGGGTATCCCGGGGCTGTAACCGGAAGAAGACCGGCGGGTTGTCACGTCACTGCTGAGGCGTGATGACTCGGTAAAAGCGCGTCGGCTGGGCGGTCGGGTCGGTGTATTGTGATGGTGCGTCGGCGCCGGCTGCGGGGATGTTTGTCAGCGAGGACCACGTTGCGTCGGTGAGCGCGTTTTTGTATTGGATGGTGTACGTTTTCCCGGCTTTCGCGGGGAAGGTGATGACGAAGCCGGGGCCGCCCGCTTTGACGACGCTGGTGATGATGAATCGGTCGGCGGCGTTGTTGGGGTTCGTCCCGGCGAGGTATTCGGCGAGGTTGCTTTGGCCGTCGCCGTCGAGGTCGCCGTTCGCGTCGTTCACGAATTTGTTGAGGCCATTCGCGTCTTCGTACGTGTTCGGCATTCCGTCGCCGTCGTTGTCGGTGATGGCGGATTCGCCGCTATTCACTGTGCCGGGTGTGGCGGTGGCGGATGTCCAGTTTGCGGGGTCGTTGCCGATGACGCTGCGGCTGATTCGCTGTAGCGACGGGCCGGTGCCGTCGGGCGTGAGCGGCCACGGCGCGAAGTCGGTGTAGCTGACTTTGTCCACGTTCACGAAGACTGTGCCGGCGGCGATAGGACGTGAGATTTCCACGTCGCCGCCGTCGTTTGGCAGTTTGGGCGTGAATGGTCCGAAGACGGGGACGCTTGCGGCCATTCCGGTCGCGGAGCGAAATGCGCTGAGCGAGGCGCTGTCGGTGACGGGATTGAAGCCGACGATGACGATGTAGTCGCCCGCGCGGAGTGAGGAGCCGTTCGGGAAAATAAAGTCGCTCGCGCCTTTGAGTTTCCAGCCGCTGAGATCGACGGGGCTTGTGGTGGGGTTGTGCAGTTCGACGAATTCGTCGCGCACGTTGTCCACAGGGCCGGCGAGGTCGGTCGGGTGGTAGTGGATTTCGTTGATGATGACGGGCGTGACGATGGATGCGCTGTTCGCTGCCCCGGGTGTGCGCGAGACGAGCGGCCAGAACTCCGCTTTATACGAACCCTGCGGTGAGCCGGTGAGCACGCGGCCAAACGGGACATTGTCCGCAGCGGCCCCGAAGCTCACGCGGGCGCGGTATCCGGTCGGGACGCCGCCGGTCGTCGCGGTGAGGGCGATTTCTTCGCCGAGCGAGTGGAGCGAGAATGCGTCCACGCCGACGTTGAACTGCGCCTCGTTGACGGTGAGGTATCCGCCCGCAGCGATGGTGGTGCCGTTCGGGAACGCATACTTTTGCGGCGCGGATGCGTCGTCGCTGAGCCACCAGCCGGAGATGTCCACGGCGGTGCCGGTCGGGTTGTAGAGCTCGATCTCGTCGGTAAGCGGGAGCACGGAGTTTGTGAGTGCTTCGTTGATGACGACGGGTGCTTGGAGCCAGTTGCTTTCGTCGCGGGAGTCGGTGAACGGGAAGTTCACAACGGTCGCGCTGCCATCCGGGAACCGACCGCGCGAAATGTTGCTGCCGCCGCTGGTGATGGCGAGGGTGTCGAGCGTCGCGGTGCCCGCGGTGCTGGAAATGACGAGGTTGTCGCCGCCTGCGCTGAGCTTGAAATTGACGTGGTTGCCGCCATCGTTTTTGCCGTCGGCCTGGAAGTCGGCAAAGCCCTTCGCCGCGATGTAGCTGAGCGGTGGAATCTGTGTGATCTTCGGCGTGCCGGGCGTGTCGCTGAGCCAGAGGCCGCTGATGTTCACGGGCAGCGAGTCGTTGTTGTAAATCTCGAACCAATCGTCGCCATGCGCGGGCTGCGCCATCCATTCGTTCATGCGCAGATTGGCGGTGGAGCCGAGTGAAAGAACGGCACCGTTCGTCGCTCCAAGCGTCGGCGTGCAGAGCGTGAATGCGCCGGTGCCGTCGGCGATTCGCCCGAGCGAGAGGCCGCGCGCCTGTGGTCCAAATGCGACGTAGTCTTTGATAGCGCCAGCATTGGTGAGGATGAGGCGCTGACCGCCGCTATCGAGTCCGAAACCGGTGTGCAAATCGGTCGGGAGCGTCGCCAAAGCATCGCAATAAACGATGAGGTAGCCGCCCGCGGGAATGCTCGTGCCGGTTGGAAAGACGTATCGTGTGGGATTGAGCAGGTCGTCGCTGAGTCCCCAGCCCGCGATATTGATCGCTGCGCCGGTGACGTTTTTCAGCTCGATGACGTCGGTGCCGCCAGTCGCGGGATTGGCGATGATTTCGTTGATGGTGATTTCGTTTCCGTTCGCCGGAATCGTGCCGGTCATTTCGACACCCATCATCACGTCGCTGCTCGTGGCGTTTACTTGATGCACTTCCACGGCGATGGTGTTCGTTCCTTGGACGAGGAACGGGCGCGGATCGACCCACGCCCAATTTGCGGTGTTCGTGATCGCGTCGGCGATTTGCAGCACGCCCTCTCCGGGGCCGGCACCTCCCGCAGTGAACTCGGCGGTAGTGTAGTTCGGCTGCTCGTTCATGAAGTAGCGGTGGACTTTATTGCCGTTGATCCAAATCACGCAGCCATCGTCGATGAGATGGCGGATGCGGAGGTTTGAAATCGTGAGAGGGTTCGTCGAAATCGTGAACGTCTTGCGGAAAAGGTAAGCGCGGCCCGCAGGAGTGAGTGTGCCGGGCGCGGCGACGATCGTGCCTGCGGTGCCGGGCGTTGGGACGGGCTCGCCGTTTTGGATGACGACTCCGGTGGCCGCCGTCCACGACGCGTCGTTGAATGCGGGAAGCGTCCACGAATTGTCAGTGAATGCGGTGTTGTTGTTGTATTTCCAGCCTGCGGAATTAAACGCGATGAATGTCTGGCTCGCCGGCTGCGCGCCGAAGGTGAACGATGCTTCCACAGACGGGAACGATGGGTGTTCGCTCGCGTCAATATACGTCACGCGCCAGAAATACGTTTCGCCAAATGTGAGTTCGCTGAACGGAATGGCGAGCGATGTGAGGCTCGTCGTGCTCGTAGTTTGAAAAACGGGCGCGGCGTATGTCCCGGTGCTGCTGCGGATTTCCCACTTCGATTTCGCGTGCGCATTTCCACCGGTTGTGTTGCCGCTGGTGTGAGTGTAGGCGCTCGTCGTGAACGCGGTCGGTGGAAGTGCGGTGACTCCGCCGACAGGCGCGGTGAGCGTCGGCAAGGTCGGGCGGAAGAAGTCGCTGCCGTCAGCGGCGTGGCCGGTCTGGATGTTCACGCTTTGGAAGCGCTGCTCGCAGAAGTTCGCTTTCACACCGTTGATGAAGCTGTAGTAGCTCACGTTCGCGCCGGCTTGATTTCGATACGTGAGCGACTGGAGATTTGGGACAGAGAGGTATGTGTTATTGAGCAGCCAGAGCTTGTTGTTGTACTCGGTGCGGTAGGCTTTGAAGACGGAATCCTTGAACCAGTTTGGCCCGCGGAAATTGTTGCCGAGCACCGTTCCGAGGGTGTTGCTCGCCGGGGAGGGTGTGCCGTTTTCGCCGAGGTAAATCCACGAGTTGCTGCTGGTCGTGTCGCCATTGCCAAACATGCCGTCGAAGTCCCATGCGATGTGCCCCCATTTGCCGCTCGCGCGCTTCCACAAGAAATGGTTTTGCGTGGTGTCGTCCCACGGGCACATCCAGTTTAAAATCGCGAGGCCCGTGAGCGTGGCGTCCACATCGAGGTTTGCATCGAAATAAGATCGGAGCGCGGCGAGGTTCGGATTCGGCAAGAGATAATTGTCGGCTCGGGCCACCCACATGTTCTCGATCAAATCGCGGATCGGCTTCGGACCTTTCCACGCGTTATTTTGCAGCGTGAAAGTCCAGTCGTAGCGCTGAAGCTGCGTCCACGGCCCGCCAGCCGGGATGGTGCGCGCGCCGCCGTGTGCGTACGGGCCTTCGCCGGTGTCCTCAATGGTGCCTACGTCTTTGTAAAACTCGCCGTTCTGCTCCTTCGTCGAGCCCGGAGTGAGGTCGGCGATTCGCTTGTGGTATTTGCTGAGCAGGTCGCCGTTGTATTCGCCCTGTTGCAGGCGGGTGATGACGCCGTTTCCATTTAGGTAAAAGTCCACCCAATTGATTTCCGAGATGGGCAGATTCGCATTGTAGTACAGCCCCTGAGCCACGCTGAAGTAATCGCTTTTGTCGGTGACAAAAAAGCTGTCGGCCCCGTTCACCTGCTGCGTGTCGGCAAACTTCACTTTGTACGACTGCCGCCCCGCGTTGCGGTTGTAGCGGCTGCCATGGTAGCGGATGTGCGCATCGCGGAGGACGCCGTCGATGACGAAAATACACGGCACGCTGCCGTTCCAGATTTTCGCGCTCGCGGCCACATAGGGTGTGTCGCGCGGCAGGCCGTTGATCGAACCATCGGTCACACGTTTCGGTGCGCCGGTGATGTTGTAGTTCATCGCAGCGAGACCGTTGAAGCCGTTGAACTGGCCGTCGGTGCTGTCGCTGTTTGAAATGAGCACGTCGTAAATCGCAGTCTTCGTCGTCGTGCGGACGGGGAGGACAAAATACGACGCCCACGCCTCGCGGGTGCTCACGCCGACGGGCACGATGGCGGCATCGTCCGTGCGTGGGAAGACCTGCTCCACGCCGTCGCCGCGGTTCGCTTTCACCCGCCAGCGGACCACGCTGCGATCCGCCTGTCCGGGGATTGTTGCGGTGAATTGGTTGTTGCCGAGCGTCGTCATCGCAACACTTGTGCGGGACTCGCTGTAGGCGGTCGCGCCGTCGATGGCGTCGATGAAATATTCGAGCTGCACGTTCGTGAGCCCCGACGTGTTCGAGAACTGTGCGCCGACACGGACAACCTGCGTCGCGCGAATCGTAGCGCTGTCGTCGCTCTGCTGCACCGCGCTGTACGCGACAACCACCGGCTTTGGCACGGACATCGAAACGGCGTTTGCCGCGCCGGGCGTTGGAGCGCTGCCGATGGGCGAGGCGAGCCAGTTTGCGGGGTCGTTGGCTTCTGCGTCCGGGCTCACGCGCTGGAGCGAGCGACCTTTGTATTGGTAGCTCGCGGAATTGAGCAGCGTAAAGTCGTCGCCTGCACCGAGTGCGTCGGGGCTGTTTGGCCACGGGAATTCGCGGTCGTATTTCACCGTGTCCACGACGATGTTCGACTGGTCTTTCAGCGTCACGGTATCACCGCTGTTGGTGAGTGTGCCGGTGAACGGCCCGAGCACACCGGTGAGGCCTGCGTAAACGGTTTGCAGGCGCGTCGGGTTTTTCGCGATGACCAAATATCCGCCTGCGGGAATCGTAGTCCCGGCGGTGAATGCGAATTCCACACCAGCCGTGAATTTCCATCCCGTGAGCGTGATTGGCGATGCGGAAACGTTTTTGATTTCGATGAACTCGTGCTGCTCTTCCGTGAGGTCGAGATTCGGCACTCCGTTCACATCGAAAGCGGGGAGTTCCACCGGATGATAGTGGATTTCGTTGATGACCACGGTGCGCGTCGTTGCGGCGGTCGTCGTGAATGTTTGCGAAGCCGAAGCCCACACGGTGCCCGCCGCGTTTGTCGCCTGCGCCCGATAGAAATACGTGGTGTTCGCTGCGAGTCCACTGAGCGCTTTTGCAAATGCTGAGGTCTGCGTGCCGGGGAGAGTGATGCTTGAAGTCCATGAACCCGCCGTGTTTCCGCCATCGGTTGTGCCGTAGTAAAACTTCACGACTGGCGGGTCATTGCCGATGCTCGTCACCGTTCCGCGCATCGTGGCGGAAAATCCATTTACGTCCGTCGCTGCGTCGGTCGTGAGAGATGGCGGCGTCGCGGTCGGCGTAGTGAACGTCGCCGAAGCCGGAGCCCAGGCACTGCCTCCCGCGTGTGTCGCGAATGCGCGGAAAAAATACTGGGTGTTAATGGCGAGGCCGGTGAGCGTCGTCGTCGCCGATGTCGCAACAGCGCCGAGATTCACGCTGCTCGCCCATGAACCCGGCGTCGTTCCGCCATCCGTCGGTCCGTAGTAAAGCGTAAGATTCGGCGTCAACCCTCCCGTCGCGACGATCTGTCCGCCGATGGTTGCGCCGGATGCGACCACATTTGTCGCCGCTATATTCGCAACCGTCGGCGCGCCATTCGCCGTCGTGAAAGTTCCCGCAGGCAGGCCGTAACTGTCACCGCTCGCATTCTGCGCCCGTGCGATGAAGTAATACTGCGTCGCTGCGGTGAGCCCCGTGATATTCGTGGTAAATGCGGTATTGCGTGTGCCGAGCACGACGTTGTTGGTCCAGTTCGCTGGAACGCTGCCGCCATTCGTGAGCCCGTAGTACATCGTCACCGTCGGGTCAGGCGAACCGACTTGCGTAAACGCACCGCCGATGGTCGCGCCGCTCGAAGTGATGCCCGACGCAGCCGAAGTCGTGACGATGGGTGCGTTTGGATTCGTCGTGGTAGCCGCCGCGTAGTGAGCTGCAACCCGCGCCGCGCTCAGCGCCGTCCCGTAGTAGGCGACCTCGTCGATATTTCCCGTGAACCAAATGGCGTTGATGTTCGCGCCAATGACGATGTCCGTATTGGCCGACATCGACACCGTATCTGCCTGGGATGAATGAAAGATGCCGTCGATGTAGAGCGAGATGGTACCGGACTGCCGTACGTACGCGACGTGATGCCATGCATTGATCGGCACCGCGTTCGCCGCCGTCGGCCCAGGTAGAAACCCGTTGTGCCACCCGCGCAAGCTGCCGCTCGCTGCGTCATTCGAGAAGATGCCGAAGTCCACCGCACCTGCCTTAAAATTGAACATGTCCCCGCGCGCCGTGACCGTAGTCTTATACCAGAGCTCCACCGAAAAATCCCCTGCGCCGAGGTTGAACGCTGCGTCCGCAGGCATCCGCACACGGGAATTGGCCCCATTGAAAAGCGCAGATGTCCCGAGATTTGGGAACGCGCTCGTCTGCCCCAGCGTGCAGTTTTCGTATATGCCATTCTGCGCGACACCAGCCGAGTCGGCCGCGTTCGTGCCGGTCGTTTCGTCGAACGACCAAAACGCAATCGGCGCATCTGCCGAGACGGCGGAGTTGTAGGTCGCGTTTCCTGCTCGAAGCGAAAAAGTGGACAGAACGAGAAGCAGGAAGCGGATCAGATAAAAGGGTGCGATTGTTTGTTGCATGGTGAGGATTGTTCTTGGTGGCGGATATCGCCCGACTGTCGGATTCAGATAGCCATTCGTTGCCTGTTGCGCAAGGGATGGGTGCACAAAAAAGGGCGACTCGACCGGTGTCGAATCGCCCTTTTTTGAGAAGTTTGAGTGCGCTGAGGCTTAGTTTGGTGCGCCTGCGCCGGCGCCAGTGCCGCCGCCGGATTTCCCTTTCGGGTCATCCTTGGGGTTTGCGGTCCAGAAGATCGCCGAAGGATTTGTCTCGGAGTCCGCAGTCCAGATGATGTCGCCGGTTGGTGTGAGCAAATCCTTTCCGGAGACCTCTTCGGCATGGCCATCGAGGAATGAGATGACGCCTCGACCGGTATAACGGGCGACGAACGATTTCGCGTTGCCTTTCGGCGCGCCGTCGTAGTCCTTTTTTGCGATGGTCTCGTGTGCGCGTGGTTCGCCCGGCAACCCTTGTTCGAGGAAGATGACTGTGCGCGCCGGCAGCGCCACACTTTGAAGGCGAACTTCGCTCTTCTTGCCGTCCTTGTCTTTGCGCTGGAGCTTTCCGTTGATCGCGATTGCAAATAGCGGCTTTACCATCTTTTTGCTTTCGGGATATTGGGCTCCTGGAAGGAAGAGGATGTTCTCTTTCGTGTAGTAGGCGGCGGTGCGCCCTTCGTTCACGTAGTCGGCTGGTGATTTGTTCCCCATCTGTGTTGGGAGGGCGTTGTACCATGCTTTCTGCTGATCCGGGTTGGTCATGGTTGGCCAGTCCTCCTTTCCTTGGGCATCTTCCTCAGGCAATTGCCCGTCGTGCGCTCCTGCATACGTCATTGCCGCGCTCGCGAGGTTCTTCATGATGTTCACCGCGTGCGCCTTATTGGAATTCGCCCGGAGTCTTCCAAAGACCGGAAGCGCGATCGCAGCGATGATGATGATGATCGCGATAACGACCAGAATCTCCATCAGCGTGAAAGCTGATTGTCGGCGTAGCGTGGCGGCAGATGATTTAAGTTTCATGTTTCTAGTCTGTGCCCAGAGTCCGGTTCGGCGCGGTCGAGGTGAGAAGGACGCGATTGTTCCCGTTCACCTGTTGAATCGCTGAGACCAGTTCCCCGGACTTGTGCTCCGGTTTCAGGCTGATGTTGTATCGAATTTCCGTCATCATTCCGGCCTGAATGGATTCAACCGAGATGATGTCGTGCTGAGTAAGGAACTTCGAGAAAACTTGATCAAATGCAACGTCGTAATTGATGTCATTTGTGACACGAATACGGAGGAAGTGACTTGCGCGATTCGGGGCGAACCAGTTGCCGCGCGAGAAGTAGTAAATAATCGCGAGCACCACGACAGTGGTTGCGACTCCCATCCCGTATTGCCGGGCGCCCACAGCGAGGCCAGCCGCCATTGCGAGAAAAATGAAGCCAATGTCGCGCGCTTCAGAAACCGTCGCCCTGAACCGGATGATCGAGAATGCGGCGAACATACCGAACGCGGTTGCCTGCGCCTTTTCCTTGTCGCCAAAACGGACAACCATGATGATGACGGTCACCACGGTGCCGAGAATCATCAGCGTATGAACGTAGTCCTGCGAAAGTTTAGAACCACGAAAAGTCGACCGGTAGACCGCAGCAATGGCCGACGTTAGGACGAACGACAGGAAGATTGCGAAAAGGATTTCAGGGAGACCTGCGTCGGCAGCACCGAAAGCCAGAGTATTCTGAAAGAAGTCCACGACTGAAGTCAGCTTCATGTCGTGCAGGACTTTTAGGAGAGGTCCGAGTTTTTCTGGTTCGTAATCGTCCGCGACAGAGGCCGCGACGGCCATGGTTGGTATGATGTTGTGCAGCATTATTGAGTTTTTGTATTCGAGGTGAGTTGAGTGGAGATCAGCCGATCGGTGGAATCACGCGACCTTGTCCATTTCCGTATTGCCGCCGATGGGAAGCGGCTTTCTCCAATTTGGAGCGAGCATCGCCCGCAGGACCGGGTCGCTGCGTTCAAGCGCGTTGCAATACTTGGAGTGGCTTTGCAGTTTGCAGCCGGTTGTAGCCAACAGGACGCTGAGCCAGTAGGGGATGGTGCCGGTGATTTTCACCTCGAGAACGGAGATGTCGGCAGGATACATATAGTTCTCCGGGCTGAAGTTCTGATCATCGGGAACGGGTGCAAGATTATCGAGGCGGTAGGCGATCCCGGTGTCATACGTGACGCGCAGGTCGCTCGTCGGGTCTTTTGCGGCGTATGCGCGGCGGTCGTAGCGCATGGTCATCACGGGCTTGAAGCCGCGGCGGATCACGAGGTCGTTAATGATTTCCTCGCAGGTGCGAGTGTCCACGGGATTCAGAGGGCAGGTCGGCATCTTGCCCGCGCCGACAAGGAGCGCGTCCTCGAGCGACATTCGCACGCGGCGCTTCACTCCCCGACCTTCCTGCTTGTGCTTCACCTCGATAAAAACGGTCGGCGGGATTTTGCCGCTGTTGCTGCCGTAAACGCGGACACGGAATTTCCGGCGGTTCTTGGAGCCCCTTACTTTTTCCCAATAACAGTCCCGATCGTCGTTGTCGTAATAGAGTGAAACGATCGGATAGTAGGCCGTCTCGTCCGCGTTTGCGTCGGCACAAAGTTGCGGCTCAAGCGTCTCCATCAATCGGGCACGGGTGTCCCCATCAATGACGAACTTCATCTCAAATCGGTCTAATCGGTAAAAGCTCACGGGCGGAATCTTGGTTTATAAGGAGTTTGGTAACGGCTCTTGGAATGAGGGACGGTTCTTTGGGATTCCGTCGGAAAAATCAATCAACTTATTTGCAGAAAAGTAACATTTCTGCACAATTCTTGATTAAGTAATTTTCCGTTACCGAGGATCTTAACGCTGGACGTAATTGTCGGGTTCTTAGTTCCCGCCAAAAAATCGCCGGAATGAACGGAGCAATCCGGGCTCGGATTTCGGTTCAGGTTTTCGCAGCCCTCCCTGTTCCTGGGGCGGTTGTTTTTTGACTTCGGCGACATCCGCTTTTCGGGGCTCTCCCGGCTTGAATCCTTGGGCCGGGTAGCGATCGAGCGATGCGCGCTTCATCACATCGACCCAGATCGGAAGCGCCAGCGTGGCACCGTAGCCGCGGGGGACGATCTTGGCCGGCTTGTCGAGTCCCACCCAAACGCCGCAGGTCAGGCTGGTTGTGTATCCGACGAACCACGCGTCGTGATAATCGTTTGTTGTGCCCGTTTTGCCGGCGGCGGGAAGTTTCCAGCCAAGCGATTTCGCGGAAGCTCCTGATCCGCGCTCGAGGACTTTCTCCAACACGCCTGTCGTTGTCCGTGCGACATCCGGCGACAGTGCGGGGAATTTCACATGCGAGGCACGGTAAATCACCTCGCCATCTTCATTGTCGATACGATCAATAATGTAGCTCTGGCGACGCAGGCCTTCGTTTGCCAGGACCGAGTAGGCCGTGGTGAGATCCTTCGGCGTTGCTTCAAACGTCCCAATATAAGAGACGGGTGCGAGCGGCATGCCCTCCAGCCCCACGGCATTCGCGGTTTTCTGCACCGCCTCGAGGCCCGCGCGAACCCCGACGCGGACGGTCATCGTATTTCGGGAGCGGATCAGGCCGTCCTCGGCGGGAAGTAATCCTCCGTATTTGTCGTCCGAGTTATCGGGAGTCCAGTTTGGGGCACCTTCGATTTCGCCGCGGCCAATTGCTTCGTCGGAAATAAGGGTCGATGGCGACAATCCTTTTTCAAATGCCGCAGCGTAAACAAATGGCTTAAAGGTCGAGCCGATCTGGCGGTTCGAGTCGAGCGCACGGTTGAATTTACTGTCGCGGTAGTCGCGCCCGCCGACCAATGCGCGAATCGCGCCGGTGCGGTTGTCGAGCGCAACGACTGCGCCCTGAAGATACTCGGTCGGCTGTTCGGCGTGGCGCATCTCTTCGGTAAACGCGGATTTTTTCGGGTGGTCGTAATTTGCGAGTGCTTCGACCTTCGTGAGCTGGCGATCCAGTGCCGCCTGCGCCTCCGCTTGGAGAATCGGGTCGATGGTCGTGTAAACCTTAAGTCCGCCCTGATCGCGCTGGTCGTCGTCGAGGAGGATATCGAGGTCCCGCATGACGGCATCCATCGCGTAGTTTTCCTGCGTGGTGATGCGTTTTGCCGCGGCTATCTTAAGAGGAGATTTCCGGGCGGCTTCGATCGACTCCTCCGAAAGGGCGTATTTCTCGCGAATCCAATTGCAGTCGTCGCTTTTTAATCGATCCAGCACCATGTCGCGCTCGGCGACCGCTCGTTTGAAGTTGGTAAATGGCGACGCCTTCGTCGGTGCACGGATGATCCCCGCGATCATGGCCGCCTCGCTCAGAGTCAATTGGGCCGCGCTCTTTCCAAAGTACACCCGGCTTGCCATCTCGATCCCGTAAACGCCGCTCCCGAAATAAATCCGGTTCATGTAGTGCTCGAGAATGTCGTTTTTTGTGTACGCCTTCTCGATCCTGAGCGACACGAAGACCTCGAGGAGTTTTCGATCCATGCTCTTTCGCTGGCCCAGCGAATCGTAGCTGTTGCGCGCGAGTTGCTGCGTGAGCGTGCTGCCGCCCTGCTGTTTCCCCTGCGCCGTCCGCACAACCGCCCGTGCAAGCCCCATCGGATCGACGCCCCAATGGCTGTAAAACCGGGTGTCTTCTCTGGCCAGGAGCGACGCAGCAAAAAGCGGCGCAACCTCGTCCAGCCTTACCGGAACGCGGTTTTCCCCCTGCATCCGGCCCCACACTTTTCCGTCCATGTCATACACCGTGGACCGTTCCTTCATCTGGGTGACTCCCGCCATGTCGAACTTGGAGGCCCTCCAATAGTAAATGGCGAGAACGAGGCTGCAAAGAAGGGTGGGCCACAGGAACAGGAAGAAGATGAATCGCTTCCATCGGAAGTGGCTGCGAGGTCGGTTGCCGCTCGATTTGCGGCTGGTTTTCTTGATGCGTCTGGCCAAGGGCAGAAGGTCGGCGTTGTGTCCCAAGATTGACGGATTGTGGGCCGGAGTCCAGCGCGCATTCCTCACTGCTCGCCGGCGATTCGATCAAATCGAACGAGAAATTCAGTTGTCTCTGTCGAGGTAGTCGGTATTTTGCAACATCCACCAACCAATATAGAACACCATCAAAATGAACACCTCCCGACTACGTCCACAATTCGCATTCACACTTGTTGAGCTTCTCACGGTCATCGCCATCATCGCGGTGCTCATGGGGCTTCTGTTCCCGGCCCTGAGCGGAGCCAGGGATAATGCCCGTCGCGCCGAAACCGGCACGATGGTGCGAAACATCGTGAATGCCAGCAAGGCTTACTACAATGACTACGGCAAGTACCCGCCGATTCAGGAAGCCCTCGTGGAGGGTGGTGGCACCGCCGCGGGCGCGACTCCGGAAACGTACTATGTTTACGGCGACGTGGAGCTTTCAAACGGTAAGGCGAAAGTGAACACTAACGAGATATTCGACGTGCTCCGTGCAATCGCCCGCGAGAGTGGCAAGAACAAGGACCACATCCTGAACCGTCGTCAACAGAAATACTTCGAAGGTAAGAAGGCCCAGGACACTACACCTCGCAAGACACGCGGTGGCTTCGCCGATGGCAAAGAATTTGAAGACCGCCAAGGCCGCCTCTACGACGCATGGGGCGCGGAGTTCTTCGTAGTCCTCGACGCAGATGGGAACGAAGAACTCGATCTCGGCGACTTCTGGCAGGATATGAAGGGCGGCTCGGATGGCAGTGCGAAGATTCGCTTCAGTGCGGTTTCATTCTCGCTGGGCAAAGACGGCAAGTTCGGCGGCAAGGGCTACGAAGGCAGCTTCAAAAAACCCGGCTCGGTCAACGAACAGCCCGACGACATCGTTTCCTGGCAGTAATTCTCTGCCAAGGCCCGTGCGGGTTCCATCCCCGCTGCGTGCTTTATTTCTCTCCTTTCTGGAAAAATCCTTGCGGACATGCGTGAACAGTCCTAGATCGCGCGTTGGACTGAGGAAATACCTTGAAGTTCACCTTTCACACCGGTCGCTGGTGGGGAAGGTAAAGAAGCTGCCATTTGGAGGGACTGAAAACCCTTGAGTGGCAACGGCGACGCCAGAACGAAATGGATCCGACCGGGCTTCACGGCTGAGGATCCCACTTAATCAATACCATCCAACTCACTCAAATTCGTGTAAACCAACGCATTCGCGCGCGAGAGGTGCGCGTGATTGTGGCCTCCACCGGCGAGCAGCTCGGGGTTATGAAAATTCAAGACGCCTTGCGGGCTGCGCAGCAACTTGGCCTCGACCTCGTTGAAGTCTCCGCAAATGCCATTCCTCCCGTCTGCCGGATTGTGGACTTCGGCAAATTCAAATACGAACTGTCCAAGCACGACAAGGAAAAGAAGCAGAACGCGGCCTCCAAAATGAAGGAGATCAAGTTCCGCGTAAACATCGGCGGGCACGATTACGAAACCAAACTCCGCCATGCTGAGGAGTTCCTCGACAAGGGAAACAAGGTTCGTATTTTGCTCCAGTTCCGTGGCCGCGAAATGGCCCACAAGGAAATCGGCATGGCCTTGATGAAACGGATCGAAGCCGACCTTGTCACCATGGGGCACCCGGAATCTGCTCCGAAGATGATGGGAAAAAACGTCATTATGAACCTGGTGCCTCTGCCTCCCGGTAAGCGCAAACGCCACTTTTTCAGCAATCACGAACTCGTCGTCGCGGACGATGCGGACGATGAAGATGACAATGACACGGACGGCGAGGAAACAGAGGGCGAGGAGGAGTCGAAAGACTAACCGCTCTAAGACCTGCGTCGGCTGCGAAAGCGCGGACGTATCCCGAAAACTTGGAAGCCAGGCAAGCAGTTCACTGCTGCCTGGCTTCCGTCGTTTATGAGGTTGCGGAAATGGATTCGGTGATTCTTTTCCGCGCCGCTCGACAGCAAGCGGGGGGCTTGTCTATGTTCCGCGCCTTTTCCAAAATGACCACCGATACGCCAATTCCGCCTGCCGCACCGTCCGATTTCATCCGGGACATCGTCGCGCAAGCCGTGCAGGACGGTTCGTATCCGAAAATCACCACGCGTTTTCCGCCCGAGCCGAACGGCTATCTGCACATCGGCCACGCGAAGAGCATCTGTCTGAACTTCGGGATCGCCCGCGAGTTTGGCGGGACTTGCAACCTGCGGATGGACGACACAAACCCGACCAAGGAGGACGTGGAATACGACGAGAGCATCCAGCGCGACGTGCGCTGGCTCATCGGGGGCTGGGCCGACGGGGTGATGGGGCTGAAGCCGAACGGCGAGCCATTTTACGCGAGCGATTACTTCGAGCAGCTCTACGGTTTCGCGGTGACGCTCATTAAGAAGGGCGTCGCTTTTGTCTGCGACCTCACCGGCGAGGAAATGGCCGAGTATCGCGGGGTGCCCTCGGTTCCGGGGATTCGTTCGCCTTTCGCGGAGCGGACCGTGGAGGAAAACCTCGACCTTTTTGCGCGGATGCGTGCGGGTGAGTTTGCTGATGGCTCGAAGACGCTGCGTGCGAAAATCGACATGACGTCGCCAAACATCCACATGCGCGACCCGGTGCTCTACCGCATCCGCAAAGTCGCGCATCATCGCACCGGCAACGCGTGGTCGATTTACCCGATGTATGATTACGCGCACTGCCTCAGCGACGCCATCGAGGGCATCTCGCACTCGATTTGCACGCTGGAGTTTGAGGTGCATCGCCCGCTTTACGACTGGCTCGTGGACTCCGTCGGGCTGTGGAACCCGCGGCCGCATCAGTATGAATTCGCGCGGCTGAATCTGAACTACACGGTGATGAGCAAGCGCAAGCTGCTCCAGCTCGTGGAAGAGCGGCTCGTCACCGGCTGGGATGACCCGCGGATGCCCACCATCTCGGGTATGCGCCGCCGCGGCGTGACTCCGGAGGCGTTGCGCGATTTCGCGTATCATATCGGCGTGACGAAGTTCAAATCGCTCACCGATGTCTCCGTGCTCGAAAGCTCCATCCGCACGGATCTCAACGCCCGTGCGCTTCGGCGGCTCGCCGTGTTGCGCCCGCTGAAAGTCGTGATCACGAATTTCCCCGAAGGCGGCGTGACGCCGTGCGTTGCGGGAAATCTGCCGTCCAACGAGGCTGCCGGAACGCGGGAGATCGAGTTCACACGCGAGCTTTGGATCGAGCAGGACGATTTCATGGAAATCCCCGCACCGAAATACTTCCGCCTGAAACCAGGCGGCGAGGTGCGGCTAAAATACGCGTTCATCATCAAGTGCGAATCGATCGTGAAAGACGACGCGGGCAACGTGGTGGAGCTGCACTGCACCGCCGATTGGGACAGCCGTACCGGCGGGCCGACCGCAGGCCGCAAAGTAAAGGGAACGATCCACTGGGTCAGCGCGACGAAGTGCGTGGAAGCCGAAGTGCGGCTCTACGACCGCCTTTTTACCGAAGCCGACCCGGAGGCCGACGGACGCGATTTCAAGACGGTGATGAACCCGCATTCGCTCGAAGTCGTGCGCGCCAAACTGGAGCCTGCGCTCGCTTCTGCGACCGTGGAGGAGCGCTACCAGTTCGAGCGCCTCGCGTATTTCTGCCTCGATAGCGACAGCACTCCCGGCGCACTGGTCTTCAACCGGACCATCACGCTCAAGGACGCGTGGGTGAAGGAAGCCGCGAAGGCATAGTCACGCCGATCGCGAATTGCTGAAGATTCCAGCAGGCATGCATTCCGGAGATTTGCGAATCTTCAAAAAATGTAGAATCGACTCGCGGTCATTTGCGTCCAAAGCTGCAAATCATGAAGCCACGCATTATCCTTAGCGTCACCATCGCAGCACTCCTCGCCGGGTGCGGAGAAGAGAAACGAGCCGCAGAAGTCGAGCAGCTCAAAAAACAAAACGCCGACCTCGCCGAGCGTATGGCCGCCCAGGAACGGGCGGCGGAGAGAGAGAAACAGGCGCTCGCAGAGGAAAAACTCCGCGCCGCGCAGGCCGAGACAGACCGGGCCGCAGATGCCAATCGCGCGGAGGCCGACCGCCTTGCCGCGGAGCGTGCGTCGATTGATGCCGACCGCAAGCGCATGGAAGATGACGCCGCCCGCGTAACCGCCGAGCAACGCACCGCGATGGAAGCGGAACTTCGCAGGCGCGACGACGCCCTGAAGGTCGCCGAGATGAAAGCCGCCGCCGCATCGCGTGCGAAAGCCGAGGCTGACGAGGCCCGTATCGCGGCTGAACGCGCCGCAAAATCGGAACGCGCGCGCAACACACCTCCGACTGGTGCTGGCCGGAATTCCGACTTCTTTTACACGGCCCTCGATTCATACGGCGACTGGGATGAAGTGGAAGGATACGGCCCCGTTTTTTTGCCGCGCGAGGCGCAGCGGGACAGAAACTGGCGGCCTTACACCGACGGCGAATGGGTGCGCAGCGAGCAGGGCTGGACGTGGCGTTCGAACGAGCCGCACGGCTGGGCGACTAGTCATTATGGACGCTGGGTGCGGCACACCCGCGAAGGCTGGATGTGGGTTCCCGGCAGCGAGTGGGCTCCTGCGTGGGTGTCGTGGCGGAAAAGCGATACGCATATCGGCTGGGCGCCTCTCCCGCCCGAGGCGCACAGCGGACGCGGCTTCAATGCAAGCGTGGACGAGTATTACGACATCGGTGCGCGCAATTACAACTTCGTGCCGCGCGAGCGATTCGGGGCGGGGCGGACGTATCTCGGACGTATCGTCGAGCCGGAGCGCAATGTGACCATCATCCAAAACACGGTGAACGTGACGAACATCACCTACCGCGATTCGGGAAACGGAACGGTGATCGTGAACGAAGGGCCGGATATCAATTTCGCGAACGCCCGGTCCACCGCGCCGGTGCAGGTGGTCCGCTTGCAACGGGAGGAAGTGCCGGAGGGCCGCGCAGCAATTGCTCCTGCGGTGATCACAGCGGGATTGCTGCGATTGGTTGCGCCGCAATTTAATCATGATCGTCCCGTTGCGGTGCCTCGCATGGTGCGCAAAACGGCGACGCGCGACTTCGACCGCGGATGGACCGGAGCCGATCCTGCGGCTGAAAAAGCCATCCGCCAAAAAGCCGCCGCAGAGGCCCGGCAAGCGGAAGAGGACGAGCGGGAGGCATTCCGGAAAATGTCTGCGGAAAAGAAACCGCAGATGGCGAAACCAGCGCCGTTTGTTCCGCCACCACCGGCAGCGAGACCGGTCGTTCCGCCTGCAGAAAAGCCGGTTCTGCCCAAAGCCGTCGTCCCGGAGAAAGTGACTCCGCGAGGCCCGGTGCCGCCCGGCGAGAAGCCCGCCGCGCCGTCCTCAAAACCACCGGTCGTCGAAAAGAAGCCGCCGCTCGCACCGCCCGCGGAGCCCGCGCCACGCGAGATTCCCAACGCATTGGTGAAACCCGCACCGGAGCCTGTCGCAGAGCCTGCACCTAAAGTGGTTCCGCCGGAGAAATCCGCGGAGGTGAAGCCGATGCCGCCCGAGGCGCCTAAGCCAGAAATCCCGGCAGGAAAACCACTCAGGCAACCCAAGCCGGAACCGGCGATCGCGAAGCCGGTGAACGAGATCGAAAAGCCTGCGAAGGAAATCGAGAGGCCGAAAAAAGAAGCGCCGCAGTCTGCGAAGCCGGTTTCGGAAACTCCCGCTGCCGCCGCGAATGACGTGCTGAAAAAGCCCGTGACGCTCAAGCCGCTGAAGCCCGTCATCGCCAAACCCGACGCGAGCCCCGACGCCGAGAAGCCCGCGGCCCCGTCGCCGGAGCCGATCAAGGAAACAGGCGATCCATCTGTCAAAAAATCGGCGGAACCGAATCCAAAAAAACCCGGTGAAGTCGTGGACAAAAAGCGCGACGGCAACCGAGCTTCCGACCTTTTGAAGAAGAAGCTGACGCCGGAGGAGAAGGCAGCGCTGAAAGACGAAGCGGAAAAAGCGCTCAAATCGTTGAGGGAAAAACTCGGACAATAACTGCGGCATGAAACTGAGGTTCAAAGTGTTTGCTCACACCGGCAGTAGTGGCGCAGGCGCCCCGCCTGCATTCGTCTCGTTGGGCGACTCGCCCAATCGCCGCGCTTCGGGCGGGTCGCCCTCCAAGACTACGACGGGCGAGGTCGCCCGACCCACTACGCGCAACCACGATTTCGACCGCTTCGTCCAATCGCATACTCGATGACGCAATATGATTTTCGCTACCGATCCCGCCTGTAAAACGCACAATCCCGGCAAGGGACATCCCGAGCAACCGGCGCGCTATGGAGCCGTCTATGCAGCGCTGGAGGCTGCTGGAATCATTGCGAAGGCAAAGGTCATCGGCCCGCGCGCCGTGAATCGCGAGGACCTCGAGCTAGCGCACGCTGCGCGTTACCTCGACCTCGCAGAGCGAGAGATCCGCGGCGGCTATGATCACCTCAGCACGGGTGACACAAACATCGGCCCGGAATCCTGGGACGCCGCTACGGCCGCAGCCGGATGCGCGATCGCTGCCACGGAGGCTGTTGTGAAAGGCGAGGCGAAGACCGCATTCTGCCTGGTGCGTCCTCCGGGGCATCACGCAAACGCAGTGAAAGGCATGGGCTTTTGCGTGCTGAACAACGTGGCCATCGCCGCGCGTCACGCTCAACGGCGGCTCGGCATCGGGCGCGTGCTGATTGTTGATTGGGACGTGCACCACGGAAACGGCACCCAGGATATTTTTTACGAAGACGGCAGCGTGTTCGTTTTCAATACGCACCAGTCGCCGTGGTACCCAGGCACGGGCGCTGCAAGCGAAACCGGCGCGGGCGCAGGCAAAGGCACGACGATGAATTGCCCGTTCCCCGCCGGGAGCGGGCGCGAGGAAATCGTCGGTGCGTTCGAAACTAAGCTCGTCCCCGCGATGGAGAGATTCCGCCCGGAACTTGTGATGATCAGCGCGGGATTCGACTCCCGCGAAGGCGACCCGCTCGGCAATTTCCTTCTCACCGACAAGGACTTCGCCGACCTCACAAAAATCGTCCGTGAAATCGCCGGAAAGACAGCGGATGGCCGCGTTGTCAGCTTGCTCGAAGGCGGCTACAATCTCGTCGGACTCGCGAGCGCTGCAACGGCACACGTCGCAGCGCTACTGTAAATTCGAGGCCAGCGTATCTGTCCGGGCGGATGGCTCGTGAACGACGGGCGGCGAGCGCAAGAGGTTATTTTTTCTCTTTGAAGACTGTATCGACGGCGAGGCCCGCGGCCAGGAGGAGGAGGTTGATGCCGGGATTCACTTCGCCGGTGATGCTGATGAGGTAGTTGTCGGCGGACGTGAAGAGTTCCTTGCCGATGCCGGCCCATTTTTTCGTGATGAGGCCGAGCTCGGTTTCGCCGCTGAGGAATTTGAAGTTCCAGCCTTTCCAGTCGCCTTTGACTTGGGCAATTTCCTTGTCGGCAGCGTCGAAGACGCGGAAGGCCCCACCGAGAGAGAAGGCTTTTGCCTGAAGGTATCCGAGGGTGTTGCCGTTGGCACCGCTGACGGTGACTTTCGGACGGAATAAGGCGACACCGCGCTTGATGGAGAAGAGGAGCTTTCGGGTGGTTTCGTCCGCGCCTTCATAGACGCAGACGGTCGTGGGCATAAGGCTTTTGTTGATGATGAGGCGGAGGTATTTTACGAGGCTGCTGACTTCTTCGCGGGCTTCGCCAATCTTGCTCTTAGTCTCGGGGTCGAGGATGTCGTAAACGTCGGTGAGCTTGAGGATGCCGGTGTGTTCCCGGATGAAGTATTGGCTGCGGTTGAGCATGGATGGTGGCGTGGATATGGTGAAGAGGCAGACGCGCCGGGATGGCGGTTCGATTTCGGAGGGCTGAAAGTGGTGGGCAGGCACTGATCTGTCAATCGCGCGCAGCGGTTGTTGAATTTTCCCGACTAACGGGCTTGCCCGCTGCGGGTTCTCCAGCCACACAAATCGCTCCTTTTAAAATCCATGAACCTACGAACATTCGCACCTATCGCCCTCATCGCCGCATGTGCTTCCGTCGCTCACGCGCAGAAGCTTGAACTGGCGAAGGATACTCACGTCACTTTCCTCGGCAACGCTCTCGCGGACCGGATGCAGCACTCCGGCTGGCTGGAGACGCTGATCGCGCAGAAGTTTGCCGACAAGGATCTCGTTTTCCGCAATCTCGCCGTGGCCACGGACGAGGTGAATTCGTGGCATCGCTCGGAGTCTTTCGGCTCGAGGGATGAGTGGCTGACGTGGACGGCGACGGACGTGATTTTTGCGTTCTATGGGTTCAATGAATCGTTCGCCGGATACGAGGGCGTGGCGAAGTTTAAGGAGAACCTCGAGAAGTTCATCAAGGATCAGGCCAAGCAGAACCACGGTGGCAAGGGCGCACCGAAGATCGTGCTTTTTTCGCCGATTGCAGCAGAGCGGCATCAGGACCCGAACTTCGCGGACCCGAAGGAAATCAACGATCGATTGCAGAACTACGTGGCGGCGATGACCGATGTGGCGAAGGCAAACGGCGTGCAATTTGTGGACCTCTACACGCCGTCTCAGCAGCTCTACAAAGACGCGGCGGCGAAAGGGAAATCGCTCACGATGAATGGCATTCATCTTACAGCGGAAGGCGACAAGGCGCTGGCGCCTTTGATTTTCAAACAGCTCTTCGGGGAGGACGCTCCGGCGGCCAATGAAAAGCTCAACGCCGCGGTGACGGAGAAGAACTGGCAGTGGCATCAGCGCTACCGGACCATCGACGGCTACAACGTCTATGGTGGCCGCTCGCGCATGAGCTACAAGTCGAAGGACAAGGAGGGCAAGGAGGGGCGCGCTTTCGTGAACAACGAAGTGATGCAACAAGAAATGCAGCAGCGCGATGTGATGACGGCGAATCGCGACAAGCGCGTATGGGCTGTGGCAAAGGGCGGCGACCTCGTGGTGAAGGACGACAATCTCCCGGATGTGGTGAAGGTGGAAACGAACAAGCCGGGCGACAAGCCGGACGGCTCGTGGACTTACCCGACCGCTGCGCAGGTGCTCGACCGGATGAAACACGCGCCGGGCGTGAAGGTGAACGTCTTCGCAGACGAGTCGCAGTTTCCCGATCTGATCAATCCCGTGCAGCAGGCGTGGGACACGAAGGGCCGCCTTTGGGTGGCGGCGTGGACGACGTATCCCGAGGCTTGGCCGACGACGAAGAACTGGGACAAGCTGATCGTCCTCGAAGATACGGACAAAGACGGCAAGGCAGATAAATGCACGACTTTCGTGGACAAACTGAATGGTCCAACGGGCTTCACTTTCCACAAGGATGGCGTGATTCTGATGCAGGCGCCGGACTTGGTTTTCCTGCGCGACACGGATGGCGACGGCAAGGCGGACACGAAGGAGCGTCTCATCATGGGCATGGACAGCGCCGACTCGCATCACACGACGAATGCGCTCGGCCACGACCCGGGCGGCGCGATTTATTTGAGCGACGGTGTGTTTCATCGCACGCAAGTGGAGACGGCGGTCGGCCCGAAGCGGCATAGCGACGGCATCATCTGGCGCTTTGAGCCGGTGACCGGGAAGTTCGAGCAATACGCGCCTTACGGCTACGCAAACCCGCACGGCAAGACTTGGGACCGTTGGGGCAACGGCGTCATCACCGACGCGACGGGCAACGCGAACTATTTCGACGTGGCGTTTTCCGGCTATCTGGAGAACGGGAAGCACGGCGGATACAAAGAGTTCTGGAGCCGGCCATCGCGTCCGTGTCCGGCGACTGGCACGATTTCATCGCGCCATTTCCCGGATGACTGGCAGGGCGATTTCATGAACTTGAACGTGATCGGTTTGCAGGCGGTCACGCGTGTGGATGTGACGCAGGACGGCTCGGGCATCAAGGGAACCACGGTGGAGCACATCGTCTCGGGCGACCCGGCGGAACTGCCGACGTTCCGGCCCATCAGCGTGAGCACTGGACCGGATGGCGCGATTTATTTCGGCGACTGGGCGCAGACGATCATTGGGCACTTGCAGCACAATCTCCGCGATCCAAACCGCGACCACCAGCACGGCACGATCTACCGCATCACGTATGAAGGCCGCGACCTCGTGAAGCCGCCGAAAATCGACGGACAGCCGCTCGAAGCGCTGCTCGATGTTTTGAAAATCCACGAGGACGGCACCCGCGAGCTCGCTAAGGTGGAAATCAGCAAACACGATCCCGTCAAAATCTCCGAGGCCTTGAAGAAATGGGTCGCATCGCTCGATAAGAATGACAAGGAAGTTGAGCACCATCTGCTCGAAGCCCTTTGGGTTCGCCAATGGAACAACATCGTGGATGCGGACCTGCTCAAGCGCGTCCTGTCATCGCCCGAACCCCGCGCCCGCGCCGCGGCCGTGCGTGTTCTCGGTTACTGGCGCGACCGCGTTCCCGGCACGCTCGACTTGCTCAAGAAAGCCGCCGTGGACGAAGATCCGCGCGTCCGTCTGCACGCCGTCCGCGCCGCAAGCTTCTTCAACGGAGCCGACGTGACCACCGCGCTCGACGTTGCGTATTCCATCCTCACCAAAGAGACGGACTACTACCTCGACTACACGTTTAAAGAGACGCTCCGGCAGCTCAACACGCTGACGAAGGAACCGTATTTCCCGAAAGATCCCGCCATCGTCGCCGCATATATCGGCAAGATGGACGACAAAGCGCTGAACGGCGCGCCAGACTTGGAGCCCGTGTTCCTCGCCAGAATCGATCGCAAAGGCACCGAGGCCACAAAGCGCGACGACGCGCTCACCAAGCTCGCGAGAATCAAAGGAACTAGCAAAGCCGTCGAAGCCGTCAACGCGCTGTCCCGCGGAGCCGCCAGCGCCGACGAACTCGGCAAACTGCTCGTCACTGCAAGTGCCGCCGAGCTCAAGGCCGCACGTCCCTCGCTCGAAGCCGCGCTGAAGAACAACCCATCCGGCGGAGTCGGGCGCGCGATTTACGCCTCGCTCATCACCGCCGATGACGCGCCGACCGCAGTGTGGAATTCCGCCACCGACGCAGCCGCAAAAAACCGGGTGCTCGACTCGCTCGTGCTGATCGCGAATCCCCCGCTCCGCGCCAAGTTCCAGCCGATGCTCGCAGCCGCGATCGCCGACGGAGCCACCCGTGCATCAGCATTCAAAGCGATGCCGCTCATGGGCCCGGCAAACGCCGCGGCAAACTTCACCGTCCTCGCCAACGCCCTCCGCACCGGCCAAGACCGCACCGCCGCAGCCCGCGCAATCATGCAACTCCCGCGCGATAGCTGGAACAAAGACGCCGCCGGGGCCGTTGCAGAATCCGTCATTACATGGGCCAAGACCGTCCCGGCTGGCGACCGCACCAAGCAGGACTACATCGAGACCGCAGGAGCCGCGACCGAACTCGCCGGCCTTCTCGCGCCCGCCGACGCCACGCGCCTCCGCAAGGAAATCCGTGCGCTCGGTGTGCCTGTGTTCGTAATCCACACCGTCCACGAGCAGATGCGCTACGACAACGCACGCATCGTCGTGGAGCCCGGCAAGCCTTTCGAGATCATCCTCGAAAACGCCGACACCATGCCGCACAACCTGTTCGTCGTGAACCCCGGCCTGCACGAGAAAATCGGCACCGCCGCCAGCACGATGACGCCCGACAAACTCGACAAACAAGGCCGCGCCTACTCGCCGAAGGAATTCGAGAAAGACATCCTTGCAGGCACCAAGGTCATCGAGCCCGGACAAAAAGAGACCATCAAACTCAACGCACCGACGACCGAAGGCGAATACGAATACGTCTGCACCATGCCCGGCCACTTCGTCGTGATGTGGGGCAAACTCATCGTCACGAAAGACGTGGACGCCGCCCTCGCCGCCAGCGGAACCGGAGCCCCCGCCGGCGCCCCGCACGCGCACGACAAGAAATAATCACGAAATCATCATCAAGCAAAACGCCCGGCAACGCGCGTCGTGGCACGGGCACCCCGCCCGTGAGCGTGTCCCGGACGCCCTCGTCCGGCACCCTCTCCGGCGCAGCCGCACACTGATGAGTCGGGTGATTTATACACTGAGCCCTCCTTCGCGATGGACGCTCCGGACGGGGCGTCCATCGCACATTCGCGGGCGAGGGCACCCGTGCCACGCGATTCCACTTTTAATCACACCGCCCGGCAACCACGCCGGATGAAGGAGCTGGATAAATCACTCATTGCGAGTGTATTTCATGAGTGGTTCCCGTGACAATTCTGAAGGTGAGTGAAAAAAGTACTAGCGCTCTGTCGCTTTTTTGTTCTTTTTCACAAGGTAATGCATAAGGACGATATCCCACGAAAAACAATTTACAGACTATCCATCTATAACCGTGCGCTCCAGAAGCTTAAGGCCAACGGAGTGGACACCGTGAGCTCCGAGGCACTGGCGGCGGCCGCGGCCGTGAAGCCGACACAGTTGCGGAAGGACCTCACTTATTTTGGCCAGTGGGGGACGCGGGGACTGGGCTATAATGTCGCCGGCTTGAGCAAAGCGATCACCGAGGTGCTTGGGATGGCGAAGCTGCAGCCGGTCATCCTCGTGGGTGCCGGACAGCTCGGCACTGCGTTGCTGCGTTACGGCGGGTTTGCAAAAGAGGGTTTCGAGTTCGTCGCGGCGTTTGATCAGGATACGGACCGGAAGCGCCCGAAGGATATCAAGGTGCCGATTTTGCCGATGGAGCAAATGCCTTCGTTCATCCGTGAACGCAACGTGCGGCTGGCGATCCTGACAGTGCCCGGCAACTTTGCACAGGAAGTCGCGAATACTCTCATCGAGGCGGGAATCCAGGCGATATTGAACTTCGCGCCAAGCGTCCTGCAGGTCCCGGAGCGCGTGGTCGTGAACAACGTGGACCTCGCGATCCAGCTCGAAAACCTGAGCTATTTCGTGAAGTAGCGAACCTACGAAAGTCCGCGCTTCCGCCGGATATACCAGTCCGCAGCGAAGAATGCGGCGATGAGCCAGAGGACCCACGCGCTATCCCACACGGGAACGAGGGCCGTGGTGGCCTGCGCTTCGATGGCGTTGTCGTTGAGTTGGGCAAGGAACTTCGGAAGTTCCTGCGGATCGAGGAGCCGGCCGCCGCTGGCTTCGCAGAGTTTGCGCAGGAACGTGGAGTCGGTCGCGACTTCGGTCTCCTCGGCGTTCTCATCGAAAACGATAAAACGCACGCTTTGTTTCACTCCACCCGGGAAAGTCGCTGTGGCCTCGAATTTTCCTTTTGCCGGCGGCTGAAACTCAGCGGTGAGCCGGTCGTTTCCCTGCTCGCCAACGGTGAGGCTCAGGCGCGCCACTTCCTCGGTGCCACGGCGGATGATCAGCGGGACGTCCTTCAGCGCCACGCCGGAATCGCGGACGATTGCCCGGAAGACGATCTTGTCGCCGAGGGGGACATTGGCCGTGCTCGCACGGAGGCCGAATTTATCCGTGGGCAGGAAGTCGCGGCTGGCGAGCATCCAAAGGAGCATCTGGTCCCAAAAGCGGTCGAAGACGGAATTCGGCCCGTCGGTTTTCGCGTTGAAAGCCCAGCGCCACAGGCCGTCCACGCCGACGCTGAGCACCTGCCCGTTTCCGAACCGACGGTGCACAAATCCCGGCATGGTGCCTTGATCGCCTACGGAGTTCGCGAGCGTGGCGGTGAGCGGTTTTTTCGAGGAGACGGCGCGCCCTGCGATGAGTTCGGGCTGCCCATCCGCGCCGCCGGGCGAGTTGTTTACCGTGCGAAAAGGTGCCAGCGACGAGCCCTCGCGGGCGATCTGGAGCTTTACATGAGGCGTCGGGCTTTCCGCCCAGATGACCGGTTCCAGCTCGTTTTCGGCGAGGGGTCCGGAGAATGCCGGGCCGCGTGCAAACACGACTGCACCGCCCGCGTCGCGGATGTGGAGCTCCAGCGCGCGGAGCTGTGCTGCGTCGAGAATGTGCTCGATGCCGCGGCCGAGGATTACCACGTCATAGTGCGCCCATTCAGCCGTTGTTGTCGGGATTTTCAGCAAGCCGAGCTTTGGATCCTTGCGAATCGTGCGCGCTTTTTCGGTGGTGAATTTCACCACGCTGTCCACGTTCATCTTGTCGTTCCGTAGGAGAGAGCGCTGGAGAAATGTCGTGTCCCAGTAGGGCGCGCCTTCGAGAAAAAGCACCTGGATTTGCTGGTCGATGACGTTCAGAAAAGTGAGCGCCGAATTGTTGTCCAGTTCGGTCTCGTTCTTCACAGCGAGCGTGCGCACTTCGTATTCGAACTGCCCGACTTTCTCCTCGGTGACTTCAAATTCAACGGGAACCTCGCTGGCATCGCCGGTCTGGACGTCGCGGCTCTGCACCACTTTGCCGGCACGCATGAGTTCCACACGCACGGTTTCCAGCTCGATTCCGATGCAGCGAAGCGCGGCGCTGATCCGCGATTTTTGCTTCACGTACGTGTACGGCTGGAACCCGGTGATTCGCACCGACACATCGCGCACCTTGCCCTGTTTGCCCATCGCGACTGCGAAGATGGGCGTCTGTCGCTGTCGCGCGATGAAGCCAGTCTTCGCGGGATTCATCAGCTCGAAATCGTGTCCATCCGTGAACAACAAAAGCGCGCGTGCCGATTCGCCGGCGCGGAGGGAGTTGAGCATCGTGAGGACGCTCGTGTGAAAGCGCGTCGTCGGGGCATCGGGCTTAAAAGCAGACGCCGGTTCGGCATCTTCCCCGAACTTGAAAAATCGCAGTCCCCCGGCGGCGGGTTTGCCGGATGCGTCGAGCAACTCCGCATCGTTCAGCGCTGCGAGGACGGCGTCGGAGCGGGTTCCGGCGGGTGTGTCGTCCTGCCGCATGGACTTGGACGCATCGACGCCGACAAGCGTCACGCGATTGACCTCGGGCGGCGGAACCGTTTCGACGCGGGAAGGCTGGAGGAGAAGGAACATGAGGCCCGTGATGCCCACGCCGCGCAAACACGCGAGCAGTGCATTTTCGCGGCGGGAGACATTGGCGCCGATGTGAAAGTAAGTGGCAAACGTCCCCACGATGAGCAGCACGCCGAGGCCCAGCACGACGGGCAGGGGAATGAGCGGGTCCAGGACGATTGATGCGATCATACGACTGCGGCCCTCCTCACCCAAATTTGAAAGAGTGACTCGATGACGAGCACCGCCGCCGCAGCGAGGATGAACCACTGCCACAGCGGACGTCCGCGGACGAGGTCGTTCAAGTCGTCCCGCCCGGCGACGACGAATCCGGAGTGCTCGCCGGTTTGCTTCGCGAGTTGCGACGCGTCGAGCGGGCGAAGGTCGGATTCTTCCGAAGGCGGATTCACCGCAAAAGCCTGCAGCAACGATGTGCCGCGCTGCGTGTAGAAACCCATCTGCTCTGCGGTGAACGAGAAGCCTGCGCGCTCGCCGAGGGCTTCCATTTTCAGCCCGAGTGGCGCGCCGCCCGGATCACGGAGCGGGCTCTTTGTGAAGTCTGCGGCCCATCCTTCGCCGGTGATTGTCTGGCCGACCGTGACGGACGCCACTGCTGCGTCTTCGACCGAGAGATGCTTCACGATTTCATGCAGCCACGCTGGGAATGCACGCTGGCGGGCGAGGTTGCTCGACAGTTCATTCGCAGAAAAATTCAGCATCAACATCGTGCCGAGCCCATAGGTGAATTCCGCCATCGCCGGTGTGTCGTCGGCGTATTGCAGGAGCACTTTTCCGGCACCCGTGGCGGTGCAGTCGCGGATGTCGTAAAACTCCAGCAAACTCAAATCCTGCCGCCGCGCGCCGCGGAACATGCGCAGGAATTTCGATTGGAAATCGCCGCGCGCGATTTGCTGTGCATCCGTGCCGACGCGCTTTGCCACACGTTGTGGACCGATGGTCAGCGGGAGCTGGCCGCCGACGGCTTTGCGAAGATTTTCGTAAGTCGCAGGGTCATTCGCGCTGTCGAGAAACCACACCACGCCGCCGCCGTTGAAGACGAAAGCTGCGAGCTCCTGCGCCGCCTTTTCCGAGAGCGCACCAGCCCGCGCAATGACGACCTTTTTTACCGACGCGAGGCGTGCGGAATTGAGCTCGGCGCTGCTGATTTGCTCGGGCTTGAGGGAGCCTTCGCGGCCTTCATACGGATTCAGCGCCATGCGAAGATAATGCGGCGCATCGTTCTCGGGAGTGGCGGCATCGGTGACGAGCAGCACGCCTTCCTTGTCCGCCACGCTCATCACGAAATGATGGCGGTTGTCCTCGGGGAGATCGTCCGGTGGAAGCGAGACTTCGCACAGGTGAAGGCCGGGTGTTCCGGCGGGAACCGGGAGCGACACTTTGCCGGACGACCACGGGCCGACAAACGCGTCGCGCTCAAAGGTAGCGCCGCCATCCATCGTCAAGCGTACCGGGACTTGCAGCGGAGTGGATGAGTAATTTCCGAGCTCAATTTCCACCGACACTGTATCGCCGGAAAGAATGCGCGATTGCGCTGGAGCGGCGGAAAGGATGGCGGAAGTTTCCCGAAGTGTGTCCGTTGCCGGACTCCAAAAAAGTCGCGCCGAAGGTGGCAGCGCCGTGTAGTCCACACCGGCCCAATTCTTCCGCTGAAAGTCCGAAATGTAATACACCTCAGCATTCGCGGGTTCCTTGCCGAGCAGGCGCGCAGCCGTGGCATTCGCGAGCGAGAAATCGGCGGTCCCGGCAGCGGGTTTCAGGTCGCGCAAAAAGCTCCGCGCCTGCCCGTGATTGTGCGACCAGTCGAAAAAACACGTCCCCGGAGTCGGGCCTGCGATGATGACGTTGCACACGTCGTTCACGCCGAGGCCGGCGAGGATTTGATCGGCAGCCGTGATTCCCCGTTGCCGTGCCGGCTGGCCGCCGCCGCGGTGTTCCATCGAGAGCGAGTGATCAAATACGATCAGCACCATCCGGCCCTGATCGCCGGAGGTCAGTCCGCCAAAGCGCGGGAGCACGGGCTTTAAAAATGCGACGAGCAGCAGGATGAGAAACAGCGTCCTCAGAGCCATGAGAATCCGGTGACGCCATTTGTAGAGCCGCGAACGCTGCGCCACTGTTTCGCGAAGAAGCGCGACGGAGGAGAACTCAAACAGCTTGGGGAACTGTTTGTTGAGCAGATGAATGACGAGCGGGATGCTCGCTGCGGCGAAGATGCTCCCGAAGATCCCGGCATTCAGAAACGTCATGCCTGTTTCCCCCGGAAGCCCATGTAGGCCTCGATAGCCTCGATGTAAGGACGACGCGTATCGACGAGTTGATGCTGGATTTGCAAAAGGTCCGCTTCCTTCGCCAGCGCGGCGATTTCCTCCTGCATCCGGCGCTGGTACGCCGCGCGGATTTCGTCGGCGTCCACCTGCACCATCTGCCGCGTCTCGGCATCGACGAACTTCGCCGCCGAGTTGCCGGGCAGATTCAGTTCATCCGGGTCGAGCACTTGCAGCAGAAGGATGTCAAAGCGCCGGTGCACGAACTGGCTCAGTGCATCGAAGAGCGCCGCGCGGTCGTCCATGAAATCGCTGATGAGCACGAGCCGCCCGCGTTTTTTGCATAGCGGCACGGCTTCCGTCAGCGCGCTGGCCAGGCCCGTCGTGCTCGATGGTGTCGTGCGCTCCAGTTCCGTCACCATCCGGTGCAGATGCCGCCTCGTTCCGCCGGGCGGCAGGTAGGATTTCACCTTGTCGGCAAAGAGCAGGAGCGCCGCCTTGTCGCCCTGTTTGTGCATCAAATACGACAGCGCCGCCGCGATGCGCGCGGCGAGAAAAAACTTCGTCGGACGCTTTGCCCCCGCGTAGCGCATCGATGCGCTCGAGTCCAAGAGCAGATACGCCGTCATATCCGTCTCGTCTTCGTATTGCCGGACGAACAGCCGGCGTGTGCGTCCGTAAACACGCCAGTCCAGCCGGCTCAATGTGTCGCCCGGCGAGTATTCCTTGTAGTCGGAAAACTCCGCGCTGCTGCCGGTGAACGGCGACTTGTGACGCCCTGAAAAATAGCCCTCCACCGCCGCCTTCGCGAAGACGAGCAGATTATCAAAGCGCTCGAGTTCCTCGAAATCCACCAACTGCGAAAACGACTCCTTTTTCTTCGCAGCCGCCGCGCGCCGGGACTGCAATGCGGAGTTCACCGCGCTGATTCCCCAAGGCTTTTGTGTGGAGTCGCTCACGGGTGCGGCTACTTGATCCAGGCGTTTTGTTTCAGCCAGAAAACGAGGTCTTTTCCCCATGGATGCACGTCGTCACCCGGACCTTTCCGTCCGCCGCCGAGGCCCATTCCGTGCCCGCCTTTTTGGAAGACATGAAAGTCATACGCCACGCCTGCTTTTTGCAGCGCACTCACAAAGCGCAGGCTGTTTTCCACCGGCACCGCCTTGTCCTCCCAGGTCGTCCAGACGAAGCACGGCGGCGTTTCTTTCGTCACCTGCTTTTCGCTGGAGAGAAACTCCACGAGCTTCGCGTCCGGGTCTTTGCCGAGGAGATTATTTTTCGAGCCGCCATGCGTCACGCCGTCTTCCATCGAGATTACCGCGTAGCACAGGATGCCAAAATCGGGGCGGCTCGACGCCTTCTCCACAGCATCCGTCGCCGCGGCATTCCCTGCATCAAAATGGGTGAGCGCCGTGCTTGCGAGATGGCCGCCCGCGCTGCTGCCCATCACACCCACGAGTTTCACGCCCCACTTTTCCGCACCGGCCCGCACCGTCCGAATCGCCCGCTGCGCATCACCGAGCATCACAGGATGCCGGTAGCCCTTGCTGCCGAGCCGGTATTTTAAAACGAACGCCGCCACGCCATGTTCGGCAAGATAGTTCGCGTAGCCTTCGCCTTCATGCGGAGCGAGGCCGCCATACCCGCCGCCCGGACAAATCACAATCGCGGTCCCTGTCGCCTTTCCCTCCGCGGGAAGATACGGCGTGAGCGTCGGGATGTCCTGCTCCGTCTGGCCGAGCGCGCCGGAGGCATCGCCCTCCCACAAGCGGATTGGCGCACCGGGCGCGGCATGGAGCGTGGAGATCGTGGAAAGGACGGCGAGAAAGCGAGCAAGTTTCATCGGCGCAGAGGCTGTCCCATAGCGGGCCTGCCTGCCTAGCAGAAAGTGGAGACCCCGCGCTTCCGAGGCGAAGAACAGCAGGGCGGATGGACGATCGAACTTCGCATTATTGTTTGCCGTCGGTCACGCGTCCGAATACTACGCATGCATGATCTGGGTTGCCCCATCAGAAAAAGACACTGCCAACGCCGCGCTGGAAAAGCCCGACAGATCGCCCTGCCGGGAATCCCGGCCGGATGCCCCCGCCTCAGATTCCATTTCCAACGAATAACCCACCATGCTCACCGGCGAACTCCGCTCAAAAATCGACGCCCTCTGGAACGCCTTCTGGACGGGCGGCTTCTCCAATCCGCTCGAAGTCATCGAGCAGATCACCTACCTGCTGTTCCTCAAGCGCCTCGACGATCTGCACTCGCTGGAGGAAAACAAAGCCACGCGCCTGAAGAAGCCGATGGAGCGCCGCGTCTTCCCCGAGGGCCGCGACCCCAAGGGCCGCGCTTACGACAACCTCCGCTGGTCACGCTTCAAACATTTCGAGGCCAAGGAAATGTTCGAGGTCGTGGATCAACACGTCTTCCCCTTCCTCCGCACGCTCGGCGGCGACGACTCCACCTACGCGCACCACATGAAGGACGCGCGCTTCACTATCCCCACGCCCGCGTTGCTCGCCAAGGTCGTGGACATGATTGACGGCGTGCCGATGGAGGACCGCGACACCAAGGGCGACCTCTACGAATACATGCTCGGGAAGATCGCCAGCGCCGGGCAAAATGGACAGTTCCGCACCCCGCGCCACATCATCCAGCTCATGGTCGAACTCACCGCGCCCACGGCGAAGGATGTCATCTGCGATCCCGCGTGCGGCACGGGCGGCTTCCTCGTGGCGGCGGGCGAATACCTCCGCGATCACCACCCCGAGATTCTCCGCGACGCGAAGCTCAAGGAACACTTCCACCACCGCCTCTTCCACGGGTTCGACTTCGACAACACCATGCTCCGCATCGGCAGCATGAACATGCTCCTGCACGGCGTGGAAAACCCTGACATCCGCTACCGCGATTCCCTCGCGCAGGACCACGCGGGCGAGGAGGAAAAATACACGCTCGTCCTCGCCAATCCGCCCTTCGCTGGCTCGCTCGACTACGAGAACTGCGCCAAGGACCTCCAGCAAATCGTCAAGACCAAGAAGACCGAACTGCTTTTCCTCGCCCTCTTCCTGCGCCTGCTCAAGCCCGGTGGACGCGCCGCCGTCATCGTGCCCGACGGCGTGCTCTTCGGCTCGTCCAACGCGCACAAGACCCTGCGCCAGCTCCTCGTCGAGGAACAGAAACTCGACGCAGTCATCTCCCTGCCCGGCGGCGTGTTCAAGCCCTACGCCGGCGTCTCCACCGCCATCCTCCTCTTTACCAAGACCAACTCTGGCGGCACGGACCACGTCTGGTTCTACGACGTGGACGCCGACGGCATGTCGCTCGACGACAAACGCACCGAACTCCTCCCGCCGGAAAAGCTCGGCCCAGTGCCCCGGACCGCGCTCACCGCCGACGACCACGCGAAGAAC
>JANMGP010000198.1:0-8177 GCA_031374705.1 Verrucomicrobiaceae bacterium
TTGCAGGGTAGGGCCGGTGCGGGGCGGGGGCCCCATGGTAGATGCTCGTGCCTCGCATCAACCATGGGCTGAGTGATTGGACGCCTTCGGCGTTCCCCGCACGGCGTGGCTAACCCTATATGCCCCGCGCCCCCCGCCCGCCGCCCGAGGCTCACCGCTCCGGCGGCTTGCAAAAGTAGTCCGCGACTTTAGTCGGCGTTGCGCGGCTCTTGGGAAGGGGTTCCGATTTCACCGTCGCGCCTTTTTGCAAAGCATTCGCCGCTTTGAAGGAGCATGGTTCCGCCGACTAAAGTCGGGGACTACTTTCGCCGCGCGTGGTTCACTGCGGCGGGATGTTGGGGAATGGTGATGCGTTTTCGGTGTCTATCTCCGTAGTCGGGAGGGCGGCCTTCAGCGCCGTGATATGCTCCTTCGTCAGCTTGGTGCATCCGTCGAGCCAGACCTGTTTCAGTGCCGTGAGGTTTTTAAGCCCGTCCACATTCGTGAGGCCCGTGCATCTGATTAGGATGACCTCTTCCAGTGCTGTGAGGCCTTTGAGCGCATCCACGTTCGTAAGCCCCGTGCAGCCGGTGAGGTCGAGCTCTTTCAGCACGGCGAGGTCTTTGAGCCCATCCACGTTCGTGAGGCCAATGCAGTTGAACAGCACGACGTTTTCCAGTGCCTTGAGACCCTTGAGCACGTCCACGTTCGTCAGGGCAATGCATCCGTTGAGACCGACCCACTTCAGCGCCGTGAGGTTTGTAAGTGCGTCCACATTGGTCAGGTTGTGTCCATCATCGATGACAAGTTTTTCCAGTCGGGTGAGTCGCTTGATCGCTGAGAGGTCGTGCAACGCTTGCGCGTTTCCGATTCCCAAAATCTTTGGGTTCAGACGATGGACGATGGCGGTGTGCTGCTCCAACTCTGCGCCCGGCCAGATGTTCACGTCTGTCACTCCGTCCAGCCACGTCTCTTTCTTGAATGCCTTTTTCCAGTTCGCCCGAATCTCTTCCACCGGATCGGTGTAGGTCACCTGCCACTCCATCGCCTCTGCCTGCTTGAGCGCGGAGCGGAAGGCGTATTCGGTCCACGCGACATAGGCCAGCATGCCCGCGACGAGGACGACGAGCCACCGTTGAAGGTGCCATTTTCGGCGCAGCGGGGGCTCGGGTGTGTCGGCATGCATGGGGTTTGTTTTACCATGGCGCGGCGTCGGGTGGGAAGGGCGGAGGTGGCGCTTTGCGCGTCGTAGAAGCGACGCCGCGTCGCTTGCAGGTGGAAGCGACGCCCGCGGCGCGTCGGGGGTGGAAGGCAGAGGCGGCCGGGCGCCGCCGGCACCTCCCAAGCGACGGGGCGTCGCTTCCACGACGCAGAGCGCGCGCGCCTTTGAAGCTCGGCGTGTTTTCCGCGCATGAGCACCGCGGTGCCGCGCTCACGATTCACTCTGCGACCTTGACGCGTCGCGTTAGAAACGAATGCTCCACGCCATGCAGCAAACGGTCACAACACGCGTTCCAGGCACGACGGCAAATCTCGGTCCCGGCTTTGATAGTCTGGGGATCGCGCTGGGCTTGGCCAATGAAGTGGCGGTTTCCCGCAGCGACCGTTCGGAGCATCCGGCGGTGTTTGCGGATGCGGCGCGTTCTTTTTTTGCGGCGGCGAAGGTTGCGCCGTTTGGGTTCGACTGGAGGATCTCGGGGGAAGTCCCGCAGTCGCGCGGGCTGGGGAGCAGCGTGACGGTGCGGCTGGGGCTGATGCACGGGCTGAATGCGCTCGCGGGCTCGCCGCTGGATCGCACGGCGCTCTTCGAGTTGTGCGCGGCGCTGGAGGGGCATCCGGACAATGCTGCGCCGGCGGCGTTTGGCGGCTTCACGGTTTCGCGGTCGGGCGCGGAGACGATTCGCTGCGAAGTGGCGCCGGAACTGAAGTTCGTCCTGCTCGTCCCGGACTTCGAGGTGAGCACGCCGATGGCGCGCAGTATTCTGCCCGACACGATCCCGCGCCGCGATGCGGTGATGAGCTCGTCGAACGCATGCCGCATCACCGCGGCATTCCTCACGCAACGCTACGATTTGCTGCGCGGGAGCTTCGGCGACGGGCTGCATCAGCCGTATCGCGAGCGGCTCATCCCGTTTCTCGGGAAGGTGATTGCGGCGGCGGAAGGCGCGGGCGCGATTGGGGGATTTCTGAGCGGGAGCGGCTCGACGATTTGCTGCGTGACGCTGGCAAATGCGGACGCTGTCGCCGCTGCGATGCTGGCCGCGAGCGGAAACGGCGGCGCATTCACACTTATCCGATCGGCCGACAACTCCGGCGCGACGATCCTTTAAGTCATGGCACTTCGCGACAGCATGGATCGATTTGAGCAGTTTGCCACGGATGTGATTCTGGAGCGCCGTTTCGGCAAGCGCGCGCTGTTTCTACGCTGGGCGCTTTACGGGCTGTCGTGGGTGTTCCGTTTTGCTGCGCAATCGCGGCTCTGGCTTTACCGCAAGCGCATCCGCAAAGGGCGTCAGCTCGGTGTGATGGTCCTGAGTGTCGGGAATCTCACGGTGGGCGGCACGGGAAAGACGCCCGTTGTAGAGAAGCTCGCACGGGAGCTTCAGGATGGCGGCCGCAAGGTGGCGATTCTCTCGCGCGGCTACAAAAGCAAGAAGCTGCCGTTTCTTCGCCGGTTTCGGAGGCGGTTTTTCGGGAAGTTCAAGCCGCGCGTCGTGCATGACGGCAGAAAGCTGCTGCTCGATTCCGCGTGGGCCGGTGATGAGCCCTACATGCTGGCGCGCTCGCTCGGCGACGTGATCGTTCTCGTGGACCGCGATCGAGCGCGCACGGGTCGCCACGCGATCCGCGAGTACGACACGGATTTACTGATCCTGGATGACGGGATGCAGTATCAGGACATCGAACATCGGATCGATATATGCCTCGTGGATCGCGGCGCACCATTCGGAAACGAGTATCTGCTCCCGCGGGGAACACTTCGCGAACCGCCCGGCAACATTCGCCGCGCGCAGTATGTCCTCATCACGAAAGCCATCGCGGGCGAGAACGAGGACATCATCGAGCGCATCAAAGGCTACAACCCGGCTGCCGAGATTATCGAATGTTCGCACAAGCCGCAGTACCTTCAGAATCTCTATGATGCCGACGATCGGCGTCCGCTCGAGTTTTTGAAGGGGCGCTATATCGGCGTCCTGAGCGGCATCGCCCGGCCGGAGAGCTTCGAAGGTTCGCTCGAGAAACTGGGTGCGAACCGCGTCATCACCGCCCGCTTTGCGGATCACCATCGATTCAACGACGAGGAATTGCGCGACTTCGTCACCCGTGCCGGTGCGCGCGACCTCGATTGCATCGTGACCACGGAGAAGGACGCCGTTCGTTTTCCCGCTGCGATTGCCGGAATCGAAAAGCTGGAGGTGCCGATTTATTACCTGCGCATCGAAGTCGAGATCGTGGGCGGGCAGGAGAAATGGAACCGGCTTATCGAGCGGCTCACGACGCCGCGGGATGTCGTCGTCCCGGAGCGCCACTACGCGTAGTCGCTCGTCGGCGCGGCCGACTCGGAGTCTGGGCTGGAAATTTTTGCGCGGACCGCGCATGGATGACGTCATGACACGCCTTTTCTGCCTGCTATCGTTGCCAGCCATGCTCGCCGCAGCCGAGCCGGGCGCCGCAGCAACGGAGCGCCAGCAGAAAGCCGTGAGCGTTCCCGATGATTCGCGCGTGTTCCGCACGGTGGTGCGTAAACAGGGCGATGACGGCGTTCACACGTATCGCATCCCAGGCCTCGCGACTTCGAACAAGGGGACATTGCTTGCGGTATTCGATATTCGACACTCATCCGCCGGGGACCTTCCAGGGGACATCGACGTGGGGCTGATGCGGAGCACGGACAACGGTGCGACATGGGGTGCATTGCGGAGAATTCTCGACTTCGACAAGAGCGAGCCCGGCAGTGTGGGAAACGGAGTCGGCGACCCTGCGATTCTCGTCGATTCGGAGACAGGCACCATTTTTGTCGCGGCCCTGTGGTCCAAGGGAAAACGTGCGTGGAACGGTTCGCAGGCGGGATTGACGCCGGAGGAAACCGGACAGTTTGTCATCACGAAAAGCACCGACGACGGCCTGACGTGGAGCAAGCCGGAGAGCATCTCCCAGCAGGTGAAAGACCCTGTCTGGCGGCTGTGTTTCAACGGTCCCGGCAATGGCATCCAGCTTCGCGATGGCACGCTCGTTTTCCCGGCGCAATTCCGGGGTGAAAACGGAGCGCCGCATTCGTGCTTCGTGTACTCCGGCGACGGCGGGACCGCGTGGCACATTGTCGCGCCGCCATTACCCGAACAACCGCCGACGAGTGAGTCTGCCATTGCGGAGTGCCCGGATGGTTCACTTCTCTTCGCCATGCGGAACGAAAGCCGCTCCGGAGTTCGCGCGTGGGCACGTTGGGAATGGAAGGGCGAAATAGGGAAGGGTGCATGGAGTCGGCCATGGTTCGATCTGCCGGAGCCGACTTGCATGGCGAGCCTGATCAGCCACCCGAAAGGCGCACTTCTTTTCTCAAATCCCGCAGACACGAAGCAGCGCGTTTCGATGACCGTGCGTTCGAGTCTGGACAGCGGAAAGACGTGGAACGCTGGCCGGCTGCTCGATCCCCGGCCATCAGCGTATTCGTGTATGAGCGTTCTCAAGGACGGCACCATCGGCATCCTTTACGAATGCGGTGACGCGAGCAGCATCGCGACCCTTTCATTTGCGCGCTTCCCGCTCGACTGGGTGACGGCTTCTCCGGCGAAGACCGAGCGCGAACCCGGCGTAAACTAACATTGCCAGCGTGTGGAGGGGTCCGTATCGATTGCGGCATGCATATTCCTGGACTTCGCAGCCCGTTTGATAAAGTCGGCACACTCGTTTACTTCGGCCGCATGGTGGATAAAATCCGCATCCACGCATCCGGACAACTTCCGGCAGATTACGTAGCGAACCTCGGCGACGGCCTCGATAAGTTTTGCGTGAATCTTTTTGGAATCGCTTACGAAGCCCTCGTGGAGCGGGTCAAGGCGGGCGGCACGGATGATGAGGTTCTCGCGTGGTGTTTCGAGAACGGACGCAAGCTCACGGACCAGGACCAGCACGTTTGGAACGAGTTTATGCGCAAGCGCGGCTGGGACGATTCCGGAAGTCAGCGTCTCGCGGAACGCAAGGTTGAGAGCGGCTTTCAGGACCGCGCGGAGATTCAGACGTTCTTCCGATACATCGACGCGGACGAAGGGCGGAATTGATCCGTCCTACCGTTTTAATGCGTTCCCGATGAGTTCGTAGGCTTTCTGCCGCATGGCGTCGGGGAAGTCGTGTGCACCATCGGGGTGTTCGACGATCAGGTTTTCCCGGACGCCGTGCAGTGCGAAGACCGAGCGCGCGGTTGCTGCGATCCGATCGACGCTGTCGGCACGAAAATTGTCGTCGTGTGACGGTGCGCTGATGAAGCAGACGCGCGGAGCAAGGGCTGCGAGGAGTTCGTCGAAATCGAATGGGATATCACCAGTGCGTCCTTTGAAAGCTGCGAGGCGGGGCATGTAGCGCGGGCCGGTCCAGCCTGTGATGTCGCCGCCTTTGTAATCGCGGAATGAATCGAGCCCGCAACTGGAGACGACCACCCGGATGCGGTCGTCGAACACAGCCGTAAAGACGGAGTTGTGTCCGCCGAGAGAATGGCCGATCGCGGCGAATTTGCCGGGTTGCACAAAAGGGAGGGATTCCAGCAGGTCGAGGCCGCGGACGTTATCCCAAATGGCTTTCATGCTTGCGCTCGCGTAGCCGAGTCCCGCGACATCGGGCTGATAATCGGCGAGAAGCGGGTATGCTGGAGCGAGGCAGACGAAGCCCAGTTCGGCGAGTTCCGAAGCATATTGCCGGTTTGCTTTTCCACCGAGCCCGACGACGACTTTGTTGCCGGCGACATCATCGGTGGGATGGAGGCACAGGATTCCAGAGGCTTTGCCAGAGGGGTTTCCGAGGAGTTTCTTGGGAATGAGGAGGTACGCCGGAACTCGCGAGCCGGGTTCGCTGGCGTATGTGATGCGGCGGCGGACGTAGCTGCCGGAGTCTGTTTCCTCTTCGGTCTTCACGTCGAGAGGGCAGCGTTTGGCGTCTCCGGGGAGAGGCCCCATTACGCTTTGCACGGCCTTGATGATGTCGCTGCGGCGACTCTGCCAGTCCGCCGGCGTCGCGACGGGGTGAGTGCCTCGGTCGTCCCGATAGGTCAGGAGATCGCGGGAGAGTCCCGCCGAAGGTGCTAGGAATTCAAGGAGGTCCGCCATGTCCTGGACGGTCATGCCGGTTTCCACCCCTTCGGGCATGAGCGACTGCGCAGGACGATCGATTTTCGCAATGTCGGCGGACGCAATTGCACGCTCGGCGGCACCGGGCATGCGGAGGACTACTCCGGCGGGTGATTCGTTCGCGAGTATGCCGGCGGCCACGGCACCGCTTTTGAGGGTGACGATCCCCAATGGAAAGCCGGCGGTGATTTCACGCGACGGCTCAAGAATGTTGCCGAGGACCTTCTCGCGTCCCGCGGAGCCGGCGGCATCGAGGTCGGGCCCGACGGCATTGCCCGCTCCGGCAAAGCGGTGGCAAACGGAACAGCGCGCTGCAAAAAGCGCGCGCCCTTTTTGCGCATCTCCGCGCATGGTGAGTGCAGGCCGGAATTGCGTCATCGCCTCGGCGCGCGTCGCAGTGGCTTTCGGTGCCACATAATCGGCGGCAGGCCTGCTCGAAGACACGGGCACCACGTTGCGCGGGGTGCGCTTCGCCACGTTCGCGGCGATGGCTGGTGCGGCTTCGGCGGGCTGCCGCTCGTGCAGAAGGCGTGCGGCGGTGTCGCGATGCCATCCGTTCGGATGCTCCAGCATGGCTACGAGCGCCGCGTTGGAAAGACCGGCGATCTTTTGCGGCGGACGCAGCTTTGCGCCGTCCGGCACGATTCGCCAGACGCGCCCGCGATCGTTGCCGGAATCGAGGTCGAGCTTGGATTTTAGCGGTTCGGGCAGCGACCACGGATGCTCGATGATCTCCCGCGCCATATCGGCGACCCACAGGCAGCCATCGGGTGCATTGGCGAAAGCAACGGGGCGGAACCAGTTGTCGCGGCTCGAGAGAAACTCTGAGCGTTTCTCATCCGGCGCGCGCTCCGCGATGAGCTGCCCGTCACCCCGCAGTTTCTTGCGATGAATCAAATTGCTTCCGCAGTCCGCGATAAATGCGTCTCCCCGAAATTCCGCAGGCCACGCATCGCCGCGGTAGATGGTGATTCCGCACGCGCCTGTAAAATAGCCGCTCGGGCGTCCGCCGCCTTCGACGAGTCCCTTGACCGTTCCATCGACGCGCCATTTTGTACGAACCACTCGCCATTGCTCATCCGGGCTCAAGCGGAAGACCTCCGCTTGCGGGCCATCCACGGCGATGTCCACTGCTGGCGAGGACAGCGGAGTCTTCGACGCAGCGGCGAAGCGGTCGTCGAAAAGAACCTGCATGATGTGCCTGCTGTTCGAGCAAACGAACTTTCGACCCAAATCGTCAAATGTCATTCCCCATTGCCCGCCGCCGCTCTCCGGGCGGAGGTCCATGAGGCGCGGGTCGAACGAAAAGTCATGCCCGCGTAACTCGATCTTTGGCGATCCGTGGAGCGCGAAGTTCTCGACACGTCCGGGATTGCCGCCGAGAGCGCCATGGATTCGCTGGTCGGGCCCCCATTGGAGTGAGTTCGGCAGCGCCTGCACGTTGAGCTTCTCCGCAAGATTGCCAAAACCCGTGAACACGAATGCATGAACATCCGCGCGGCGGTCGCCGTCCGTGTCCTTGAAGTAAAACAGGTCCGGCGACGCCGAAACGAAGACACCACCATCCCAGCATGTCACCGCCGTCGGCCACGGCAGTCCTTCGGCAAAAATGGATGCTTTGTCGAACCGCCCGTCGCCATCCGTATCCTCCAGAAGTTTTATGCGCCCGAGCTTCTCATCCCGATGCTCCGAGTAGTCACGCATCTCCACGACAAAAAGCCGTCCGTGCTCATCAAAGGCCATCGCAACCGGATCCACGACGAGTGGCTCCGCAGCCATGAGTTCGACGTGGAAGCCCGGACGCACCACAATACCCGCCGCCGCCTGCTCGGGGGTGGTCGCCGGAACGCGCGGGAGTTC
>JANMGP010000203.1:0-2667 GCA_031374705.1 Verrucomicrobiaceae bacterium
AACCGCTGCGCTTCGTCGGCCCATAGGATGAGCAGGTTGTCGTCGCGGCGGGCACTCGCGGGTTTATCGAAACGGCGCAGTGCGTGGGTGTAAAAGAGCATCTTCAGAAACGTGTTCACGTAGCGTCGCTCGACCTGGAACTTTTGTGGCATGGCCACGCAGATGATCTTGCCGTGGTCGATGTCTGCAAAATTGAAGGTGTTCGCGCCGGGGCAAAATACCTTCGCGATGTCGGGCGTGATGAATGCCTGTAAATAGTTCGCTATCGTTTCGCGCACGCCGCCGAGTTGCTCCGGCGGCTGGGAAAGGTAGCGGTTGCGGAAGTGGGCGCCGAGTTCGCGATGGCGTGGTGTTGGTGCGGCGGCGTTGGTGAGGTCGTTGAGGGCGTCTTCGAGGTCGCGTTCGTCGAGCAGGAGATGATACGCATTTTCCAACGTGGCGTCGGCACCGATGAGCCGCAGCGTTTGCCTTCGCTTCGCTTCGCCCTGCGGGCTGCCTGCGGCAGGCTATCTCGCTTCGCTCGGTTCCAGCGCGGCGGCGATGTGGGTCTGCGCTTGGTTGCGGAAGAAGCCCTTGTCGCCCGACTGTCCGAGCGACGACGCGGTGTCCACGACGGCCTTCGCAAATGTGTTATAGGGGATCGTCACGTCCGACGTGAGGTTGTATGTGTGAAGCGCTTGCCAGTCAGCGCCAGCGCCCTCGGGACGCACTTGTAAGAGTATCAGATCATCCTCGCGTCCGAAGTGCTTCGCCATCGCGCTCAGCGTCTCCCAATAGAGCCCTTTGTCATCAATACACAGTCCACCCCAAGTCGGCTCATTGGTGAACACTTGATGCAGCAACGGTGTGATGCCGGAGCGCGTCTTGCCGGATCCCGTGTCGCCGGTGATGAGCCACCCACGGCAGAAGTCCTCGCGCGTCCAGACGAAGCCGCCGAGCCGTGCAACGAGTCGTTTGCGAGGGCGCTGCGGCATCACGATGAGGATGAGCAACGATAGCAGCCATGCGCTTGCGATGGATGCGACGAGAACCTTCGCGGGAAGCATGGCGTTCACTTTGACGTGTGCTTTGTGGTGTCTGCGACGGGCGCATCGCAAGCGGGCGGAGCGACGGTGAACGGCATTCGCGGTGCGCCCCCCGTGGCACCTCCGTTGGCTGCGAATGGTTTCGGCTGTGGGCGACGGCGGGGGTTCGTTTGTGGTCGGTCTCGTTGCTCGATCACCTCGCGCACAAAGTTGCCGATAGTGTCCACGGCAACGGTAAGGCCCGCAACAACGAGCATTTCGCGGATGAGGTCGTAGCTCGCGCCTTTCTCGCGGAGCTGTGCGATGCTGTCACGGAAGGGCAGCAGCTTTGCGTAGCGGGTCTTGCAGACTGGCGTAAATGCGCGGACGGCTTCCTCGAACCGCGCCGCCTGCGCGGCTGTGTCGGTATTCGTTTTCATACGATCATGATTTCCTCGTGGTCCCTCGGATGACGCCCTCCGTGCTCGGACACTTTTTCTAAGCTCCGCTTAGACGTAGGGCGTCCCTCTCCCAAACCCACGGCGCATTGCCGTGGGCTGGGAAAGGTTTCCAGCGGGCTTACCGCCGAAGCAGGTTGTTGCTTGTTTTGTTTGCGACCCATACCGCGGTTCCATCGAAGCAAAGTCCAAGTGGACTGTTTCCGACTGGCGATGTGTCAATCAGTGCGCCGGTGATACAGTCGAGCTGCGTAACGGTGTTTGAGCCTGAGTTCGTGACCCAAATTGAGCGCCCATCGAAAACGATTCCGGCGGGTGCAGTTTCGACAGTGTACGTGCCGATGGCTTCGCCGTTTTGGTTCAACCGCGACACGCTATTCGCGCCTTGGTTCGTCACCCAAATGTGAGTGCCGTCAAAGCACAGCGACTCGGGTTGAGCACCGACGGGAAATGTACCGAGCACGTTTCCATTCCGCGGGTCGAGTTTCACGACAGTGCCGCTGCTGAACGAGCACACCCACAGCGCCGCACCGTCGAAGCAAATGCCGCGCGGAGTCGGCACGTTGTAGCTGCCGCTCTGCACGGTGTTGTCGCTTGCTTTGATTTTTGTGAGCGAGTTGCCACCGGTGTTTGCGACCCACACGAACGTTCCGTCGAAACACAAATGACTCGGGGATGTTCCAACAGGGACGGTTGCGGAAACTCCGCCGGAATCCGCGTTGAGCTTGCTCACGGAATTGGTCGTTTTACGCGTCACCCAAACGAAATCTCCCGCCGCCGTGCAAAACTGCGGCGAGCCCGATCGTGCGAATCCGCCGACGAGCGAGCCATCCAGCCGGAGTTTCGAGACCTGGTTGCTGCCGGATTCCGCTGCCCACACGTAGCTGCCATCGAAGCAAAGTCCGACGGGCTGCGAGGTGCCGCCGAGGGACGTGGTGACGTATGCGGTGTTGGTGCGAAACCAGCGCAGCGTGCCGAGTCGTGTCGGGGTGAGTCCGCCGAAGGCGAGCGGACCTGCCGGCCCGATCGGGCCGGGTTCACCAACATCTCCTTTCGGTCCTTGTGTGCCGGGGATTCCTTGTTCGCCGGTGTCGCCTTTTGTTCCCTGCGGACCTTGCGGACCGACAGAACCAATGTCACCTTTTGGCCCGACTGCGCCAGCGATTCCTTGTATTCCGGTGTCGCCCTTTGGGCCTGCCGGACCT
>JANMGP010000214.1:0-1852 GCA_031374705.1 Verrucomicrobiaceae bacterium
GAAGAACGACTTCAGTTTTATCCTGTCCCGCATCGACGCGACTGCCACCTCCATCCTGCCCGAATTGGGCGAACTGCCGGACCTTTCCAAATGAACCCACGTCGTTTTCTCAATATGCTGCGCTCCCCGGCCGGTGCGCTCGTTCTATTTCTCATCGGCCTTGCGCTCCTGCTTGTGCTGGTAAACAGCAGGAGTGGTTCGACTGAATCGAAAACAGATCCATCGTCGCGAAAGGCACCAAACGGCCAACAAATCGCGCAATCGGTGGAGCGTGAAATATCACCGTTCCGTCCGGCTTCTGTGTCCTCGCAACCTACGCATCCGACTGCGTTGCCTGTCGCTGCATCAGCGCCACCGAAGCTCGAACTGCCCCCACTGAGTCTGGTCGCCGAGTCGCCGGGCGCTGAAGCCGCTGAGAACGCGATCAGTGAGAAGTTTGTTCCCTTTGGACGCCTCATTCCTTGCGAACTGATCATCACCGTCGATTCGTCAGCGATCCAGACGCCGATTGTCGGGCTCGTCACCGATGACATCTTTCATCACGGCGTGCTCGTGATTCCCGCAGGGACGGAAGTCCACGGACGCGCTCAAGTGGACCGTGTTCGCGAACGGATCGCCAGTGATGGCCGATGGACGCTTGTTTGGCAAACCGGGGAAGAACTCGGCGTGTCCGGCATCGCGCTCGATCATGAGCGCGACGAACCCACCGACACCTGGGCGATTTCCGATGGCAGCGCCGGGCTTCGCGGACGGCTCATAAAGAGCGACAATCTCGCCGAGCTGAAGCTCTACGCTGCTTCGCTGCTCAGCGGAGCGGCGGATGTTTTCACCGAAAAGAGCGCTTCGGCGTTCGGTTCCTTCACCGCACCGGCTCTCACAAACGCTCCGCTCAAAGGCGCACAAAGCGTGATGGATCGATACGCGCAGCAGATTCTCACGAGCATCGACCGCGACGGCTTTTACGTCCGCGTGCCCGCCGGCAAACAGTTCTACCTCTACGTCACGCAAACGATGGACCGCGACAACGCAAAGGTCGCTGGTGCCAAGACCGCGGAGAACGAGCTGCGCGCCACATCCACTCAGGCTCAGCGCCATCCGGCGGCCAAATAGCACCCTTTAATCATGAAACACATACTGATCATTCCAGTCGTATTCCTCGCCGCGTGCGCATCCCGCCCGCCGAAGAAAATCATCATCGCACACACCGAGCCGTCCCGTGGCATCGTCGCGCCGCTGCGGACTTCCGAAGAGATTCGGGAGTATTGCTTCGGTCGCTACGCCGACTCACGTGACCCGCGAGTGATGCACGAAAGTCATCCGGTTTATCGCATCGAATCCACCGCGAACTGGAATCTCAATCAAGCCGCCGCCAGCGCGCCCGTTCCGCCCGTAACGTCCGCACCGCAACGGGTCGCAGCGAGTGATGCGGTAGTCGCCGAGGTGAACAAACAACGCGCCGCGACGCGGGCTTTCATCGAACAGACCACGACGCTGAACCAAAAGCTCGGCGAGCTTTCGCAAGCCGCCGGTCAGTCGCAGGAGATCGCCCGGCAGAACCTCGCTTTGAAGCGCGATGTCGCCGCTTTGCAGCAACGGATCGACGCATTCGACTCCCAACTCCGCGAGCGAAAACCAGAAGGAACCGCTCCTTCAAAGCCCGCAGTGGAAGACAAGTGGTAAACCCCGGCCCAGACACGAATCTATGAGCAACCACAGAAACCAACCAATCATCGTATCCATCGCATCGGCGACACTCACACGCTACTCCGAAGCGAGTCAGGACATCGTCGAAAAGCTCGGCCTCTCGCCCGGCCCGGAATTCCTGATGAGCCTCGCTATCGAGCACGAGGAC
>JANMGP010000236.1:0-178152 GCA_031374705.1 Verrucomicrobiaceae bacterium
CACGTCGATGAGGTAGTCGTAGCCGAGGGTCTTGCAGAACTTTGCAACGTCGCGAAACTGATCGCGATTCACCGTGAGTGTGAGTTCACCGCGAAATTCGTTCCGTTTCACCACGGTAAACTTCGCCGCGATTGCATCGGCGTCTTTTTTCGCTGTGGCGGATACTTCGGTCGTCTTGGTCATGGTGTGGATAAATCTAAAGTCGATTACACGAGCGACGCGGTGAGTTCGCCCTTCTGCGCGGAAAGCGAATGCTCGGTGTCGATCTTCCGCTGGAGTCGGAGCAGTCCCTCGATCAGTGCCTCCGGACGCGGCGGACAACCGGAGATATACACGTCCACCGGGATAAGCCGGTCGATGCCCTGAAGCACCGCGTAGCTGCGATACATGCCGCCGCTGCTCGCACAAGCGCCCATGGCGATGCACCACTTCGGCTCCGGCATTTGGTCCCAGATGCGCTTCACCGCCAGCGCCATTTTGTAAGTCACCGTCCCCGCGACAATCATGACGTCGCTCTGCCGCGGCGAAAAGCGCATCACCTCTGCGCCGAAGCGGCTGATATCGAAACGGGATGCGCCTGTAGCCATCAGCTCGATCGCGCAGCACGCCAGACCCATCGGCATGGGCCAGAGCGAATTTTTGCGCATCCAGTTAATAGCGGCATCCACTTTCGTGAAGATGATATTGCCTTCAATTTTCGAGTCGTAAGCGGCTTGCGTGGACATGGTCTGTGGACACTAAATGCAGCGACGATTGCGGCAAGGCGAATTTGTGAAACTTTTCACAAGCGCCAATTCTCCGGACGGAATTGTCATAACTACTGGCTTCCATTCCAAGATTTCTGAAGACGTCCGCGCGGAGCCCCAATAACCGCGTGAAAGGCCTTACTGGACCTGCGGCTTGGCTGGGCTGATGGAGTAGCGGCGCTCGTTGTAGAGCTCGGATGCGGTCTGGAAGAGCGCGGTGGCGTCGGCCGCTGCTTCGGTCGTCGAGTCGTCGAGGGGTTCGCGGCTTACGGTGTTGCGGTCGGTGCGTTTGAAGCGCTCAATGACTTTGCCAAGGCTGAGTGCGATCATTTCATTTTCCCGAAAGAGCGCGATGCTGCGGTTGTGGTTCATCAGGGCGAAGCGGGACGCAGCCGGAGCGAGAAGATCGCGCCCGTAGAAGACGGTGTCGTAAGGCCGGCCAATCATCCCGAGGACGGTGGGCGCGAAGTCGAGCTGGCAGCCGAGTGTGTCAATTCGCACAGGCGCTTTCACTGCGGCGGGCCCGAGGATGAGGAGCGGGATTTCGTATGAGAGCATGGGCACGGTCTGGCTGCCGTAAACGCGCGCACCGTGGTCTGCGATGACGACGAAGACGGTGTCTTTCCAGAACGGCTCGGTGCGGACTTTTTCGAAGAACTTGCCGATGGCGACATCGTTGTAGCGCGCGCCGGCTTTGTGGCCTTTGAGCCTTTCGTCCACGCGGCCCGCAGGGAATTTGAACGGCTGGTGGTTGGAGACGCTCATGCTCGCGATGAAGAAGGGCTGCCCCGTGCCGTGGGACGCGCGCGCTTCGTCGAGAACGCGATCGTAGAGGTCCTCGTCGCAATGCCCCCATACGGTGGTGAAGGTCGGGTTTTTAAAGTCGCGGCCTTCGATGAAGCGCTGGAAGCCGTTCTTGGTCATGAAGGGCTTCATGTTGTCGAAGATTCCGCGACCGCCGTACATAAACGTCGTCGAGTAGCCGTCACGCGCCAGCACGCTGGCGAGAGTCTCGCAGCCTTCGCTTTTGGCCCGGCCGAGGATGGCGTCGCCGGGCAGCGGCGGTATGGAAGCAAAGATGGCCTCCAGCCCGCGAACGGTGCGGTTTCCGTCGGCGAAGAGATTCGTAAACAGCATGCCTTCCTTTTCGGCGAGCGTGTCGAGTGCGGGCGTGAGGCTGTTCTTTCGCGGCTTTCCGTCCTTGAGATTCAGGCTGCCCCAGAACTCCGAGCCGAAGCTCTCCTGGACGAGGACAACGAGGTTCAGTCGCGGTTTTTCCATGGAGCCGGGGATGCGCCGTTGTAGCGAATATGGGTCGCCCGACCAGACGGCCCCGGGCGAATCCAAGAGTTTCCGCGCACGGGCGAATGCCTCCTCGCGCGGGAGCGTGGGGTAAAAATGTGCGTAGTCGAGTTCACGGGTCCACAGGGCGATCATGCCGCTGGTGAGTCCGTTCGAGCTGAGTTCATTCATCACGCGTTCACTGCTCGACTGGAATTCGATGCGCGATGCACCGGCAAAAAGCACGCCGGTCACACCGAGCCATCCGAGCAGCTCTTTTCCGCGCCGCGCAGGCGGGACTTCGGCTGCGGGCCACGCTTTGCGACGCAGGAGCCACGCGACCGCGACCGCCCCGGCGACGCATACGGCGATGATGGTTTTCCAAGGATACATCTCCTCAATATTGCCGCTGACCTCCGTCCAGTAGTGCAGGTAGTCGATGGCGACGGTGTTGTAGCGCGACGCGTATTCCGCGAAGAAAAAGAATTCGCCCTGAAACAGAAAAATCAGCAGCCCCCACGCGAAGGCGGTGCCGCCTAGGAGAAGGCTGCGGTGCCAGCGGGTGTCCACCCAACGCTCGCGACATGCTGCGAGCCAGAGCGCTGCCGGTGTGAGCAGGATGCCGGCGACCGTGGCATCGAGGAGCAGGCCCGTGCCAAATACGCGGAGCCAGCTTGCGGCATCGACCGAAGTCGCGGTGCCGCCGGGGCGGAATTTCCACACGAGGATGACGCGCAGAAGGAACGACAGCGCGACGAAGATGGCCGCTTGCGTAAGCAGGAAAGGCAGCCGCGAAGGACGACTGACCGGAGCGGGAGGCGGAGAGTTTGTTTGGGCGGTCGTTGGCATGGGCACAGGATAAAGTTAAACGGCGCTCGCGTGGCGAACGGATTCTCCCTTTAGCACGGTCTGCGGCTGTGGAAGGTTGGATTTCGGGAGGCGCAGGACGAATTCGTTCCATCCATCTTCGCTGCGCACGAGTTCCACGTCGCCGCCGTGGGCGCGCGCAAGTTCCCGTGCAAGCCCGAGGCCGAGGCCGGAGCCGCTTTGCTCGCTCGTATGTTCCGCGCGGAAGAATCGCTCAAACAAACGGGGGCGCATCTCCTGCGGAATCTCTGGCCCTGTATTGGCAACGGAGAGGCGGCAGGCGTCGTCGCCTTCGCTCAGTTCGACGCGGATCTCGCCGTCGGTGCGATTGTATTTTACCGCGTTGTCGAGGAGGTTGCTGGCGATTTGGGAAAAGCGGAGCGTGTCCACGCGGGCGATTGCAGTTTCAGGGAGCGTGCATTCCACTCGGATGCCGCGCTCTTCAGCCATGATGCGAGCGTCCTCGACACACGCTTCCGTGATCGCAGCGAGGTCGTGCTCCTCGAAATCCAATTTCAGCCGGCCAGCATCGGCGCGGGCGAGGAGGAGCAGGCTGGAGATGATGTTGGAGAGCCGCCGTGTCTGCTCAAGCAATCCGCTCGCCGTCTGCCGATCGTTCTCATCCAGCGACGGCGAATGGAGCATCGCCTCAATGCTCACCCTCATCACCGTGAGCGGGGACTTGAGTTCATGCGAGGCATCGGCGCTGAACCGGAGCGCCTGCTGGTAGCTGCGCTCAAGCCGATCGAACGTCCGGTTTAAAACCACCGCGTGACGCTGGACTTCGTCGTTGGTCACGGGAACGGGGAGTCGCTGATCGATGTGGTCTGCGGTGATTCGTTCCGCTGCCTCCGTCATTTCGTCGAGTGGAGCGACAGCAGCCGTGGCCAGCCGGCGGCCGCCAAACCACGCGAAGGCCAGTGCCACGGGAAGCGATGCGAACATTGCACCGGCCAGCGCTCCGGTGAGCGAACGGGGAGCTCGCAAGTCGGACCCTATGGCGAAGGTGATGCCGCCGTTTTCCTGCACGAGCACACGGGTGTCGGTATCGCCCAGTTGCACGTCTGAGAATCCGGCGGGGTGATTGGTAAAGCCCGGCGCAGAAAGATTCGGGGAACGCCAGCGGACGACGGAGCCGGTCCGGATTTCCATGGGCCGGGGCGGATCCATTTGGGGGATCCATTCGCGCAATTCGAATTCGATGGTCTTCCAGTCAAACTTCACTCCGCCGTGGTGATGGATCTCGGAAAAAAAATGCGCACTGTCCACGCGGAGACTTTCATCCACCAGCGAGAGTTCGCGGCGATGGACGACAAATGCGGTGATCGCTCCACTGACAATGAGCGCCACTGCAGCGACGATGGTGGACCAAACGGTCAGCCGTTTGCGAAAAGGCAGCCGCTTCATGCCTCGGGTTTCAGCACGTAGCCGACGCCGCGTACGGTGTGGATGAGTTTTACAGGATGCCCCTCATCCACTTTTTTACGGAGGCGCTGGATATACACTTCCACGACGTTTGTCCCGGTATCGAAGTGCCACTGCCAGACGTTTTCGATAAGCTGGGTGCGCGAGAGGACGCGACCCGATGAGCGCATTAGAAACTCCAGAAGCGCGAATTCCCGCAGCGGCAGTTCGATTTTATCGTTTCCGCGAGTGACTTCACGGGTGATGAGATTCATCGTCAGGTCTTCGACTCTCAGCAGCGTCATTCCCTGCGTATTGGCGCGGCGCGAGAGCGCGACGACCCTTGCCACGAGCTCCGACATGGCGAACGGCTTTGCGAGATAGTCGTCCGCTCCGAGCATGAGACCCTCGACTCGTTCGGAGACTTCACCGCGAGCGGTGACGAGGAGAACGGGGGCGAGAATCCGCTTTTCGCGAAGTACCCGGAGCACGCTCATTCCGTCGCGTCCGGGCATCATCACATCGAGCACGATGGCGTCATACGCTGTGGAAAGCGCGTGTTCCAGTGCTTCATCGCCACGGTGGACCATGTCCACAGTGAAGCCCTGCTCCCGCAGCGCGGCACGGATGTGCTGGGCAATCTTCTTTTCATCTTCGGCAAGCAATACGCGCATTGAAGAACTAGTAAGGCTGTTTGAAGTAGGAATCACGATCGAAAATGTGCCGCATCGGTCTAACTGTGTCCGCATGCGTCTCCTTACGCAGGAGTAATTATTCCACAGGATTCAGGGAGGAACACGGACGAAGCGCGCCGTGGCACGAGCGCCCCACTCGTGATCGTGTCCCGGACGCCCCGGTCCGGCTCCCCTCAAACGGCGAAGCCGCACGCCTTGGAACCGAACCGCTGCCCTTTGCGGGCAGCGCCGGACGAGGACGGTGTTCGCTGTTGATCACACCCGCCGAGCAAGACGATTCTTGCGAAACGGGCCGCGCCGACCGAAGGTTCGCGGATGAACTTTGCAAGAGCCGTAATCGCCGTCGCCGTTGCCGCCGCATTTTCCGCGTGCGGTGAGAAGAAGCCGAACCTCGGGGACTACCCGCTCGATACCTGCGTGGTGGGCGGAAAAAAACTCGGCAGCATGGGCGAGCCGTATCTTTACATGCACGAAGGGCAGAAGGTTTATTTCTGCTGCGACGGCTGCGTCGATGAGTTCAAAAAGGACCCAAAGAAGTACCTCGCGAAGATTGAGGCCGCGCGGAAGAAGTAGTCGTTCGCTTAAGCGAAGACGCCCATCGCGGGCTTGCCTTTGTTGCCCACGGTGAAAGGCCGGCCGCTGGGAGCGACGACTTCCTTTTCAATCGGCATTCCGGCAGCCCACGCGATGGTTGCATGGAAGTCGCCCGGGGTCGTCGGGTTGTCCTGCGCCTTGTATCCTTTCGCGTCGCTGCTGCCGTAAACAAAGCCGCGCTTTGCGCCGCCGCCCGCGAGCACTGTGCTGAATGCGAGCGGATGGTGACCGCGACCGTTGCCTTCGAAGTTTGGCTTGCGGCCAAACTCCGTGGTGACGGCGACGAGCGTGCTGTCGAGAAGCCCGCGGGAATCGAGGTCGGAAACGAGCGCTGCAAAAGCGCGGTCGAATTCGCCTCCCCGATCCTCCATTCCGTCTTCGAGTTCCTTGTGCATGTCCCAGCCGCCGCTGTGTACCTCGACAAAACGAACGCCGTTTTCCACGAGGCGGCGTGCGAGCAGGCAGCCCTGGCCGAATTTGTTGCGCCCGTAGCTTTCGCGCAGCTCCGCCTTTTCCGCAGTGAGGTCAAAAGCGGCGAGGTCGCTGCTCTTCATGAGCTGCATCGTGGTGTCGTAAAAATCGTTGTAGGCGCGGACGTTTTCATCCGGCACTCGTTTGGAGAACGAGCTGTCGAGCTCCGCGAGAAGCTGCTGGCGCTTCGCTGCTTTTTCCTCCGGAACGGTGGTCTTGGAATTCGCAAGCCCTCCGTCGGGATCGAGGATCGGGAGCGGCGAATACGTCGCAGGAAAGAAGCCGTTGCCGTGCGCGGAATTCTGGTTCACGCAGACGGACGAAGGGAGCGTCTTGCTGCTCGCGCCGAGGTAGTGCTGGCCCCACGCGCCGAGTGTCGGATGCACGATGGTGCCCCGTTTTTCAAAGCCCGTGCGCATGAGGTAGCGGGCGTTTTCATGCACGCCGACCTTTGCGCTCATTGAGCGGATGACGGTAATCTTGTCGGCAATCTTCGCTGTCTCGGGCAGAAAGGAAGTGATCTGGTATCCGGCTTTCGTGCTCACCGGTGTGCCGGGGCCTTTGGAGGCGCCTTCCTTCGGGTCGAACGAGTCGATATGCGAGAGCCCGCCGTCGAGGTGGATCATGATGATGCGCTTTGCCTTTCCAAAGCCCGCACCGCGTTCTGCGGCGGTTGCAGCTCCTGTAAAAAATGGCACGATGCTGAGCCCGAATGCGGCGCGTGCGCAGCGTTCGACGAATGTGCGGCGGTCTTGTGGATCGCGAAGAAGGTTGAAGTTCATGATTTGAAAGAGTGGCTGGATTTACTGAACGAAAAGGAACTCCCGGCTGTTGAGCAGCGTCCACGCGACGTCGGAAACCGCGAGACCGTTTTCGAGGCTCTTCACGGCCGTGCTGCGTTCGGAAATGGTGGGCTTTCGCGCGAAGAAGCTGAGGTACAGGGAATCGATCTGCTCATCGCGACTCTTCCCGGCGGCAGCGGCGACGAGCGCCGCGGAATTCGGGTCGGAGATGAGCTGGCCGATTGGGCCGTTCATCATCATGAGCGCCTGCGGCACGCTCCCGTCGGTCGTATTGCTGTCGGCTACGAGGCGATCGCTCTGTCCGAAAAGCCGGAGAAAATGCGACTCCGGTGCGGGCTGCGGGAGTTCGCTGGCGCGGGCTAGCAGAAGCCCGTGGCGCTGCTGCGGCTTTGTTCCTTCATAGGCTGCCATGAGTTTTTTGGGGTTCGGACCACCGCCTTTCTTTCCGCCTCCATAACCTCCCATTTCCACGCCGGCATCCTTTGCACGCTGGATGACAGTCTTAAAGTTCTCCGCGGTCATCGCGTTTCCGGGGAGGGAGAAAAGCTGCATCTCGTCGCCGCGACGGAGCAACGCATTGTCCACCTCGGGGCCGCTGGCGAGGATGAGGATGCTGTCCCAAGTCTGCTCCGCAGTCATACGGCGAAGGAGCGGGCCGGGAAAAAGATACGGGCCTTTTTCGAGGTCCGGCGTGAGGCTTGCCGTGCGCTGATAGGTCTGCGAATTGAAGAGCACCCGCTGAAACTGGCGCAGGTCGAACTTCGCCGCTTTCATGATGGTCGTGAGGTGCTCGAGAAGTTGCGGATTGCTTGCCTTGTCCAGCGCATCGAGGTCGCTCACCGGCTCCTGCACGGCGAGTCCGAAAACCTTTTTCCAAGTCCGGTTCGCGATGTTGGTCGCAAAGCGCGGATTGTCCGGATTCGTCATCCACCGCGCGAACTCGTCGCGGAGCTGTGTCGGGTTCGTGGTGTTGATCTGGTAGGCGGGCAGCTTCGTGTCGGTCGCGGACCAGGAAATGAGATGCGGCGCTACGGTCGAGCCCGGCTTCACATCGTCGTATTTGTAGTCTTTCGGGTAGGAGAGATCCTGTTTTCCAGTATCGGCGAGGCGGAAAATATTCACGCCGGCGATGCCCTGCACCTGCTGTTTGGTGAGGCCTGCCGCGCCGTTTTTCCCGAGCTTGCGTGCCCGTCCATAAGCGGCCTGATCGTATCCATCGGTCGCGCCAAAGAACGCAGCCATCTGGTAGAAATCCCGTTGCGTCCACTGCGCGAGCGGATGGTCGTGGCATTGCGCGCAGGCGACGTTTGCGCCGAGAAAGGTCGTCAGCATGTTCGACACGCCATCAAGCGGCATCTGCGCATCGCGCAAAAGGAAACCGGCGGCTCCGTTTTCGCACAGCTTTCCATCGGCGGTGAGCATCTCTTTCACGAGCGCATCCCAAGGGCGATCGGCCGCGAGCTGGTCCTTTAACCAGTCCTGGAAAAGATACGCTTTCGCGCCTTTGCCAAATTCATCCTTCACGCGGAAAGTATCGGCGAGCCAGTTATACATGTGCATCGTGTAGCCCGGCGAATTCAGCAGCGCGTCGATGAGTTTTGCGCGCTTGTCGGCGGCGGGCTCTTTAAGAAATGCAGCCGCTTCCCCGGCGGTCGGCACGCGTCCCACCGTGTCGAGATAGATTCGCCTCACGAACTGCTCATCGCTCGCGGGCGCATTGAATTTCTGCCCTTTCGCCACCAATGTCGTGCCGATGAGATGGTCGATTTGGAAAGCCGCCTGCTTCACGTAAGCGTCCTTGAAACGGTTCTCGTTCAACTTCGCCGCGTAGGCCGCGGCGAACGCCTTGTCCGCAGGCACAAGCATTTCGACGTTCAGCCGGAACGTCTGCCCGTCCTTGGTTTGCACTGTGCAGACGGCTCCTTGGAGCGAGCAAAAAGCCGCTTCGATTTTCCGGCCCTGATTGTCACTCCACGTATGCCATGCCGAACTGACGTCCGCGACCGGGGCCGTCGGCGCTTTCGGCGCTGGCGCGGGCGCGACTGCCGGGCCCGCGGGCGGATTAAGCAAAGCCCTGCGCCTGTTTTTTCCTCCAGGTGCCGCGGTTAAAGTGAGCGGCACTGCGGTGGCCGCAGCGGTTGCAATGAGTGTCGATAGAAGCCGGTTCATGGTATGGAGCGTATTGCGATTCTGCTGGAGAATAGCCGCGACCGGCGCAATTGGGACAGCCGTGTCCCGGTAAATTTATCCAACCAGCAGCGGCGGAAAAGAAGGGAGCAAGTCCGGCTCGGGCGGCACCGGATCGGTAAAGCTCACATCCTCCTGCATCGCGAGCACCTCGATGTCCGAAGCAACATCGTCGGCGCGCTGGCCGAGCTGCGCAGCAGCGGCGAGGACAGCGCCATCCAATTCAAACGGTTTTTGCAAAGCAGCACAGTCCCGCACGAACGTCTCGCGCAGCCCGCGCAGCCGGCGCGTGATTTCCGCCGCGGTTCGCGTCGCATAGTCGAGACTGTGGCTCGCTGCGAATTTCTCCGGGATGCCCGGGAAGCGTGCGCTCACGATCGTGTCGATCTGCTTCTCCAGTGCCGCGCGTGCTGGTTCGAGCAGGCGGACTGATTTTTCCTTCGCGGGAATATCGCGCGTCCCGTCGGCTCCGAACAATCTCGTGCGTACTTTCGCAATCGAGCGGAAAAGGAGCCAGTCCGCGAACGTCTTGCGCACCGGGATGGATTCCGCTGCCACTTGCGCGGTAAACGCTGTGGAGTCAAACGTCACGCTCATTGCGCTGAGCGTTGCTCCGCCCGCAGACGCGGCTGAAAAGCCGGTGGTTTTCATATCGGCATGCACCTGATCGGTCACGGTGACGCCTGCGTGCTCGCCGCTCGCAGCCCGTTTCACTTGCGAACTAATCTCGTCCAAAAGATCGCGTCCCGTATTCGCGAGCAACTCGTTCCAATGCTTCGTACAGAGGTCGGAGAGGCTTTCGGTCCGATCAAACCACCGGCCAAGAACCGCCCGCATTTCCTCGCGCATTGTCCGCGTTCTCGCGGCGATCGCGTTGGCTGCGGCGCGCGCATTTTCCTCGTGGAAGCGCTGGAACATCGCGCCCCAGTCGGCGCCCAGCAGGCGATCGATCGCAGCGATGTGTGTATCGAGACGCGCAATCTGTGCGGCGCGCTCCTTCTGGGTGTCCGCGAGTTCCCGAAGTTCCGGGCCGGCGGCCACCGCGCGCGCTTCCTCGGCGAGCGACCGCGCCTGGCGCACGCTGTCTCGGACAAACTCCCGCGTGTAGTCGCTGCTGTTCAGATAGTCCGTCAGATCCTGCTGAAATGTATCAAACGCCGCACGCTGCGGACCTGCCACGGTCTCGCCTGCGAGGAGCGACGATGCCGCTCCGAGCAAGTCCACCGCATGGATTCGCACACGTCCCTCTTCGTACGCGTCGCGCAACGGGCCTGCCATCGACAGCGTGGTAAAGGCTTCGATGACCCGCTCCGGATTCTCGCTTTCCGCGCTTGGGCGCAACGTTCCATCGGGAGCGAGATCGCGTTTTCCCGCGTCCACATTCACCACGATAAAAATCCGGCTGAAGAGCCCCAGCAGTTGATTGAACTCGGCGAATACCTGCTCCAAAAAAAGATTCTCCGGCTTCACCACAAACACAGCGCACGCCGCGCTGTCGCGAAACTCCCGCGTGAGCACATCGTATCCGAAATTCATGCGGCTATACAGTCCCGGAGTGTCCACGAGGACCGTCGAGGACTCCGCAAGAGCTGGTACGGGGAGCTGAATATCGATCCGCCGGATCGCCTCCGTAAAAGTCGTCCGCGGATCGAACGCCTCGCCGCGCAACTCCGCCGCCCGGATCTGCTGTGCCAGCGCGTGATGCGCCTCCGTCACGACATCCGCGAGCACGAGCTTGTCGGGGAATACCGACTCCCGTCCATTGTAACGCGTTGCCGCGAAACGAGCCTCCGGATGGTCACGGACAAAAACCAGGCACGGATAGCCAGGCAGCGAAGTCACCTCGCTGACATACGCTCCGCTGATCGCGTTCATCAGCGTGCTCTTCCCGCTTTTCAGCGGACCGAAGATCAGCAGGTACGCCTGCTGATTACGCAGCTTGTCCGTGAGTGAACGCAAATGCGCACGCACGTCATTCAATGAGGCGAGCGAATGTCCCAGCACATCCGTCCGCCGTTCAAACTGCGCCACCGCAGCATCCAGCGCACCGGGCAAAGGAGCCATGGCATCCACACACGCATTACAGAATCGCGAAATCTCAGTCTTCATTCCTGACAACCGTTCAGGGTTTGGCGTGAGACGTCAATACTCCCTCCAAAAAACGGGTGTGATTACAAATGGAATCCGGATGAAGCGCGTTCACGCGGCGTGGCACGAGCGCTCCGCCCGCAGCCCTCGCACGAATCACGAGTCCGGTGCTTTCAGGAGGGTGGGCTATCCACTTTCTCCGCGATTCATAAGGAGTGCAGCGCGTTCGGCTTTGCGGTCCCGCGAGTGCCGAATTTTTCGCAGTTCCTTTTTGTCATGCGGCGATCGATGCGCTAAGAGTCCCCGCGATGAAACACTCCATTCTCACTATGCTCGCTCTTTTCACGCTCGGTGCTGCAGCATCTGCCGATGTTAAAGTGAACGTCGCTCAAATCACCGACACGCGGACGACCGGTGATTTTTTCAAGGGCCTGGAACTTACGCTGAATCTCTCAGGGCAGGAACTCGCGGAAGCGAAGGGGATGAAAATCGCGATTTCCGAGGCGAAGGACGACGTGGGCACGGACATCAGCAAGATCCAGAAGTTTGGTTTTGATTCGGGTGGCTTTGAGCCGCTGGAAAAAGGCTTTGGCTTTAGCAGTGACAAGAAGCCGGGCGAATTTGAGCACAAGCTCAAGCTGCCAAATCCAGCACGCGCAGCGAAGACGGCGAGAATCATCGGCTCACTGCAATTGCTCGTTCCGTCCAAAGACCCGGCGAGTGTCATTACCGTCGATCTCGCGAAATCGGCAGGAAAACCGCTCGAACATCCGGTGCTGAAATCCGACGGAGCGACGCTGACTTTTGATGCGCCGAAAGGCGACGACGCGAGCTACAAAATCCAGGATGCAAAGGGAGTCATCGCGGCGGTGGAGTTTTGCGCCGCCGACGGGAAGGCTTTGGAGACCGGCGGAAAATCTTCGTCGAGCTTTGGGGGCGGACCGAAGAGCGTTTCGATTTCCCTGCGCCAAAAAGCACCGTCGGGGATGATCGCGAAGGTCTATCTCGTCACGACAAAATCGGTCGTAAATATTCCCCTCAAACTCGAAGCCATCGCACTCCCATAAATGGAAGAAGTCCGCGCGCAAAATAAGTTTCACTGCCCGAGTTGTGGCGCAGAGGCCGTCTGGAATCCCTCAAAGCAAATGCTTGTCTGCGGATACTGCGGCACAAGCGCGCCGATGCAGCCCGGCGAGGCCGGCGGCGAGATCACGGAAAACTGCCTCATTACGGCGCTTCGCAATCTCGACGCAGATCACCGCGGATGGGCGACGGAGACCCGCTCTGTCAAATGCCAGAGCTGCCAGGCAGTGACCGTTTTCGAACCTTCACGGGCTGCGCAGCGGTGCGATTTTTGTGGCTCGTCGAGTATCATCCCGGTCGATGAACAGTTGCGCCCCGTGCGCCCGGAATCGGTGCTCGAATTTAAGCTGAGCGAGCCGCAGGTCCGCGATGCAATCCGCCAGTGGTATGGCTCCCGGTGGTTTGCCCCGAACAAACTCGGCACCAAGGCACTGACCGATACCGTAAAGGGAATCTACATCCCATACTGGACCTTCGACTCGCAAGTGGCGGCGGACTGGTCGGCGATGTCCGGCGATTACTACTACGAGACCGAAAGCTACACGGACTCCAACGGAAACCGGCAAACCCGGCAGGTGCGAAAGGTGCGATGGTATCCATCGAGCGGACATCTCGATCATTTCTTCGACGATGAACTCGTCTCCGCCACACGCGGTGTGCAGCCGGACTTGCTGCGCAAAGTCGAACCCTTCCCCACGCTTACAGATCTAAAGCCGTATAATGCCGGGTTCCTCAGCGGCTGGATCGTGGAGCAGTATCAAATCGATCTCGTCGCAGCCGCACAATCCGCGCAGCAAATCATGGAAGCGAAAACCCGCTCGCTTTGCGCCAGCCAGGTCCCGGGCGACACCCATCGTGACTTGCAAGTGGATGCGGATTTTTCCGCGCAAACCTTCAAGCACATCCTCGTTCCCGTGTGGCTCCTTGCGTATGACTACCGCCGCGGACGCTTCCAGGTGGTCGTGAATGGATATACCGGAGCCATTGCCGGCAATTACCCGAAGAGCTGGATCAAAATCACGCTGCTCATTCTGGCGATCCTCGCGGTTATTGGGGCCATTTTTGCGATTTCCGAGGCTAACAATCGTCCACGGAGAAGTCCGCAGAATTACCCGCCGATCGAAAGGGATCGCAACGTGCCGGGACAGCTCAGATTGCACTAGCCAATGGCCGATAAAGCGATTCTCAAGTGCGCGATTTGCGGGAAGCCCGCGGATTTTTTTTGCCCCTCCGATGGGTCCATTTTGCTCGGATCGCTGCAAAATGGTGGACCTCGGAAAGTGGCTGGGCGAAGACTATAAAATCAGCGAGCCATTACGCCCCGACCACCTCGTCGAATACGAGAAGATGGAAGGCCCGGGCCTTGATGTCCCCGAGCGCTAGGGTTTGGCGGTTTTCGCCGGCGGAATCTGAGGAACTTTCACGAATCTTGCGGGATCGTATCCTTGTGCCGCGAGCCGTTTCAGAATCGCCTGATAAGTGTGCTCGGGCATCGTGCGCTCCCTGGCCATGATCCAGCCATAGTCACGCGACGGGTGTCCGACTACGGCCCAGCGGTATTGGGGGTCCACGTCCAAAATGAGGTACGGCACCGTGAGCAGCCCGAAGAAACGCACACGCCACTCGGCGTTCGTCGACTTATTGTGAACCCACGCGAGCGCGGTAAACTTCTTCTGCGGTGCGTCCCACGATTTCTTGCGGTAAGTGAACCAATTATCGATCCGCCCGTCTTTCATCAATGCGTAGCTCTCCACGCTGTCCACGCAGTCTTTCTCGGCGATATACGGGATATTCGCGATCACGCGCCAATCGCCCATATAGCGAGGGATGTCCACGTGCTTTGCCGTCTGCAATGGAGCCCTCTCGGAAGTCGCGCAGGATGCGAACAATGCCGCACATGCGATAAGGAGAATGCGAAGATGGTTCATCGGAATCCTGCCGTTTATCGGGAAAGTTGGTCGGAAAGAAACTTCACCACCGAACGGATTTTGTCGTCGTCCGACATGCGCTCTTTGATGAGCCGGTGGGCGTAGAGCACGGTGCCGTGGTCGCGCCCGCCGAATGCATCACCAATTTCCACGAGCGACATTTTCGTCAGTTCACGGGTGAGATACATGGCGATCTGCCGTGGAAACGCGATGTTCTTTGGGCGGCGCTTGCTCGTCATGTCGGCATTCCGAACATCGAAATGCTCGGCAACGCGCTTCTGGATTTGCTCCACATTCACCGCGCGCCGGGCTTCTTCCTGAAGGATGTCCTTCAGCAGCATGTCGATGCGCTCGGGGGTCGGATTTGCCCCGCTCAGCGAGATGTAGCTCGCGACCCGCATGAGACCACCTTCGAGCCGGCGGACGTTCGTCCGGATGCGCTCAGCGAGGTAGCTGAGTATCTCTTTCGGAACCTTCACACCGAGCGAGAGTGCCTTCTTCTGGAGAATCGCCATCCGCGTCTCAATGTCCGGCGGTTGCAGTTCTGCGGTGAGCCCCCACTCAAACCGCGAGACGAGTCTCGGCTCAAGGCTGCCGATTTCAGATGGCGGACGGTCGGACGTCAGGACGATCTGTTTATGGCCGTCGAAGAGGGTATTGAACGTGTGGAAAAACTCTTCCTGCGACCGCTCTTTGCCGGCGAGGAACTGGATGTCGTCGATGAGAAGGACATCAAGCTGCCGATAGCGCTTGCGAAAGCGGACAAGCGTCCCGGTTTGGATCGCGTCGATGAACTCGTTGGTGAACTTCTCGCTGGTGAGGTACGCGATTTTGATCCCCTTCCGCGTGGCCTGCAAATGCTGGCCGATCGCGAACATCAGGTGCGTCTTCCCCAAGCCCACTCCGCCGTAGAAAAACAGCGGATTATACACTTTCCCGGGATTATCGGAGACAGCGCGACAGGCGGCCGCCACGAATTCGTTGTTTGGACCCACGACGAAGTTCTCGAAGGTGTTGCGCGGGTTAAAACCGTTCGCGAGCGCACGTTCCTCGACGACTTCATCGGAGATGACTTCGACTTCCGGTGCCCGCGCGGGTTGTGGTTTCGGCACGTCCTTTGCCGTGCCGCACACGAAGCGGACTTCGCGGGCACCTTTCAACACCATTAACACGGCTGCCCGGAGCGGGGCCATGTGATTGTCCTCGATCCAGTAGCGATAAATATCGTTTGGAACTCGAAGCGTGATCTGTTCGTTGGCAAGTTCGACGAGGCTGACGTCTTTAAACCAGCGGTCGAAAATATCCGACGTGACCGTGGAGCGGAGCTCCGTGGCAATGCCGGCCCATACAGGGTTGAGATGATCTAATTTGTTTATGTTATCCACAGGGGCGGTGAGCTGTGTATCGGAGTTAGTTTTAATGGCAAAGGGATCGAAGGAACGCACTTCCACGAAACCTCTGGGAGAAAATCAATGTTCCACGGGCGGCGGAGCAACACCGATTAAGGTGTCAGCAAACGACTGGGAGTCAATCGTTTGCAAATTGCAACGCCATGGAACACCGACAAATTCGACAACATCGCGAAAACAAAAACCGAAATCCGTGGGGCGGACGGAAAAAAGTCTAGCTTCCTTTATGATTCGAAATGTATTCACAAGTTATTCACAACGGTTCGGGACTGGCCCGCCGGAGCGGTTGCAGTCTTCCGTTTCGGACCCCAAACTGCCAAGCCATTTCGCGAAAAAGTCATCACTTTTTTCCCAAGAAAAAACTTGCCCACCACCCGCTTGCTAGGAGTTAAGGCCTCTGAAGCGATTCTGTGACGATGAAGTCATGGAAATGCTGGGGTTTCGCGGGACAGCCATTTTTTCCCGTCGCTGCGGGATGATGGATTGGTGAGGCTTCCGAGTCGAAAAACGGAGCCGAAACCGCGAATCTTCCGTGGAAAATCCTGAATTGGAGCCTGACTCCGCGCCGGAGGATCGTTCACATTGCGTCATGCCACTCTTTAATAACTCGCGATCGACATGTGCGGAATAGCCGGATTTACAGGCACCGGCGACCGGGACACGTTGCAGCGAATGACCGCTCGCATCCAGCATCGCGGGCCGGACGACGCCGGGCACTGGCATGACGAGTCGGCGGCGGTTTACCTCGGTTTTCGCAGGCTCAGCATCGTGGATATCGCCACCGGCGCGCAACCGATGTGGACCTGCAATTGCGAAAAATGCGCTAGCCTCTGCATCGTTTTCAACGGCGAGATCTACAATCACGCCGAGCTCCGCGCGCAATTACTCGCGCTCGGTCACGTTTTTCATACCGACCACAGTGACACGGAAACGCTGTTGCATGCTTACTCCGAGTGGGGTGACTCTTTCGTCGAACGCCTCAACGGGATGTGGGCATTCGTCATCTACGATCCGGCGCGGCGCAGGTTTTTCGGGTCGCGGGATCGCTTTGGGAAAAAGCCGCTCTACTACTTCCACGAAGGCTCCACGTTTGGCTTCGCAAGCGAGCTGCCGGCGCTTCTCGAACATCCCTCCTGTCCACGCTCGATCTCTCCGGCATCGCTGCAAAAGTATTTTGCGTGGTGCTACATTCCAGCCCCGCGGAGCATCTGTGAACGTGTGTGGAAGCTGCCCGGCGGGCATTCTCTCTCGTTCGATCTTGCATCGCGCGACCTGAAAACTTGGCGCTGGTGGGAATTCGTGATCGAGCCGGATCCTTCGCTCACCAACGAGTCCTCAGTCGCCGAACAGCTCGCGCACACACTCGAAGAGGCCACGAAGCGGCGGCTCATGGCCGATGTCCCGCTTGGTGTGTTTCTCAGCGGAGGCATCGATTCCAGCGCGATCGCTGCATTCGCCGCGCGCCATGTTCCGCAGGGAAAACTGAACACGTTCAGCATCGGATTCACGGACCCGACCTTCGATGAATCCAGCCACGCGCGGCTGGTGGCAAACACGCTCGGATGCGCACATCATCATGAGACGCTCGACCTCGACAAGAGCCGTGAATTACTGCCCGGCCTCGTCTCGCGACTCGACGAACCGCTCGGCGACAGCTCGCTTCTGCCGACTTACCTGCTCAGTCGCTTCACGCGCGGGCACGTCACGGTGGCGCTCGGCGGCGATGGTGGCGACGAGCTTTTCGCGGGCTACGATCCATTTAAAGCGCTGCGCGCCGCGGAGCGATGGCAGCGCTGGGTGCCGAGGCCCGTGCACCATGCTCTGAGGCTCCTCGCGGCCCGTATTCCGGTCTCGCATGCAAATGTGAGCTTCGACTTTAAAGTGAAGCGTTTCCTTCGCGGCGCGAGCTATCCTCCGGCGCTCTGGAATGCGGCCTGGATGTCCGCTTTGGAGCCTTCGGAGATCGCGGATTTCACGGGCTCGCCGTGCGATCCGGAAGATGTCTTCAGCGAAGCAATCGAGGCCTGGGACCGCTGCAAACAATCGAATCTCGTGGACCGCTCGCTGCAATGGTGGACGGATATTTATCTACGCGACGACATCCTCGCGAAAGTGGATCGCGCATCAATGCTGTGCTCGCTCGAAGCGCGCTCACCTTTTCTCGATATCGACGTCGTAAACCTCGCGCGGCGCATCCCGTGGCAAATGAAACTGCGCAACGGGCAAACGAAGTGGATCTTAAAGCAGGCGCTCCGGGGTGTGATTCCCGACGCGATCATCGATCGCCCAAAAAAGGGCTTCGGAATGCCGATCGGGCGCTGGCTTCGCGAGGGGAGATTCAGCTTCGATTCCACGGCACCCGGAGGGCTTTCATCGGCATTTCTGTCGCGCAAACGTGCTGCGCACAGAGCAGGCAAGGCGGACGACCGGATGCTCCTCTGGTGCGAGTGGGTGCTGGAAAATTGGCTGAAGCACTCCGGTGCCGGGGCGACCGGAGGTTGAGACGTGCGGGAAATCGGCTCCGCAAAAAAACTTTGCGACTTTCCCGACGACCGGTGGTTTCTCCATGTGATGAAAACGACCATCAAATCAATCGCAATGGCAGCCACCGCGCTGCTTTTCACATCCCAACTCACCAACGCCCAGGACAAACCGGAAGGCAAACCAGAAGGCAGAGGCCCAGGCGGCCCCGGCGGACGCGGCGGCACTCCCGAGGAACGCATGAAGGCAATGACCGAGAAACTCGGTCTCAACCAGGAACAGCAGGACAAAATCAAAGCCATCTACGCCAAGAACGCCGACGCGATGAAGGCATTCCGCGAGAAGGGTCGCGAGAACCTCACCGAGGAAGACAAGACCAAGATGCGCGAGATGATGAAAACCCAAATGGAAGAAGTCAGCGCAGTGCTCACCGAGGAGCAGAAGACCAAGATGAAGGAAGGCTTCCAGCCTCGCGGCGGCCGCGGTGGAGATCGTAAACCCGAGGACAAAAAGCCCGAGGAAAAGAAATAATTCCGGCTTTCAACTAATCCAAGATTAGCAAAGGGCGGGACGCTGAGGCGTTCCGCCCTTTCTCTTGCCTTCAAAGCGTCACGGCGAGTTCGGCAAAAACGTCCGCCGCCTCGCGCACCTCGATCTCCCGACCGGCTTCGCGCGAGAGGCTGGTCATTTCCACCCCGGCGATTCCGCACGGCGTGATGTGCGAGAATCCTTCGAGGTCGCCGGAGACATTCAGAGCAAATCCGTGCATCGAAATCCATTTCCGCACACCCACGCCGATGCTCGCCAGTTTACGATTTTCGACCCACACGCCCGTCAGTCCCTCACGCCGGGCGGCTACCACGGCGAAGCGGCCGCACAACGCGATAAGCAAGTCTTCCAACGTCCGCAAATGGCGGTGCAAATCCTGGCCGCGCGTCTTCAAATCGAGCAAAGGATAGCCGACCAACTGCCCCGGACCATGCCACGTCGCCTGCCCGCCACGACCGATGACCACAAGCGGTGCCGGCAGCCGCTCCGGGTCGCGCAGCGAAGAACGATCAAGCGTCCGGCCGATGGTGAAGACGGAATCATGTTCGAGCAGCAGGACTTCATCTGGCACGCAGGAATGCGCCGCTTTGCGTGCGACGATCTCTTCCTGGATCCTGAGCCCTTCTTCAAACGGAACACGTCCGAGCCATCGACAAAGAGGCGCGCTCATTGCCCGCAAAACTTGAACAACAGAAGCTCCGCGACCCCGTCGCGAAAATAGAGACGCAGACCTCCGTCCCGCCCGATGATGTCCCGCGCCACCGCACAACTCGCTCTTCGGCTGTGGATCTGGTGGATGCCGAGATGCTCGTGAATGTAGAGCTCGCCCCAGACTTCGGCGCGCACGGCGCTGTTGCACCGTTCGATGAGGAGTTCCTCGATGGGGTCGTGTTCCATCGGCAAATACTCCACGGGATGCGTTGCTTCGATGACCGTGTAGTCGAGAGGCTCGTGTCTTTCCAGCAGAGGCTCCGGTCGCTCCATGTAGCGCGACGTGATGACACCGAGCCGGACGCGAGGGTCGAAACCGGCATCGCGATTGTAGCGCGAGAGCGTGTTGATCGAGACGATCAGCCGGCCCACGGGAGGAACTTCCATCGTGAGCCAGATATGATCCACACGGCTCGGATCGCTCTCCCGCTCGATCTCGACGTGATACGGGATGCCAATCGCACGGACGGAAATCGGCGTGCGTTCTTTGCGCACGCTTCGCTTCCATTTTTCTCGGACTGTCAGGTCTGGCTGCGGCTGGTCGATGGGAAAGAGAACGCCATCAATTCCCTGTTTCAACAATCCGAAACATTCCAGTCTCCTGCATTTACCAGCCTGCTCCCTTGGTCAGCGTCTTAACACGAACAAGAAACATGTCCGCCGTGATGTAGAGCGTGGAGCCATCATCGCCCCAGCAGCAATTCCCGGTGGCCTGGCCGGTGAGGATGCGACCGAGGAGTTTCCCGGCGGGCGAAATCACCAGAATTCCACCGGGCCCTGTGGCCCACAGGTTTCCGCGGGCATCGACTTTCATCCCGTCGCACGAGCCCTTGTCGCCCGGTTTGCCTGCCTTGGAGGCATCAAAAAAGACCCGCTCATTTGTCGCCGAGCCGTCCGACTGGACGTCGTGCGCCATGATTCGCGGTGCCTTGCCATCGCTGACTGCGACGTAGAGGATCCGTTCATCCGGAGAAAACCCGATTCCGTTCGGCCAGTTAATTGCCTTCGTAATCAACGAAACCTCGCCCTTCGAGGTGACGCGGTAAACGCCGTTGAACGTCTGCTCTTTGAGCGGCGAATCGTTGCCTTTATCCAGCCCATATGGCGGGTCCGTGAAATAGATGTCGCCATTCTTGCGGACGGCGAGATCGTTCGGGCTGTTAAACTTCTTTCCTTCGAATCGGTCTGCGAGCGTGGTGAACGTTCCTTTTTCCCAACGCGCAATTCGACGGTCGCCGTGCATGCAAACAAGCAAGCGGCCTTGTGAATCGCGCGAAAGCCCGTTGCTTCCCTGCTCGCGAAAACCGGCGACCGGCGTAGTCATCCCACTCGGTTTCAGAAAGACCTCAGCCGCCGTCATTCCCTCCTTCCACCGATAAATGATGTTTTCAGGCACGTCCGAAAAAACCACCGCGCCTTCATACCACGTCGGGCCTTCGGACCAATTGAAGCCTTCCGCCAGCTTCTCCACTCGCGCATCCGCCGCGACCAGTGCATCAAACGCCGGGTCGAGCCGCTCGATGCTTCCTTTGAATTCCAGTGGGTCCGCAGCGAATCCGGTGACGATGCCCGCGAAGGCGATGAGGAATGTGAGCTTCATGGCTCTGAGTTACTGGCAGTCCGGTGGGATGTCAAAACGTCTGCTCGGTTTTCGCCAGATCGAAGGCCGCGCATCGCGTCGTCTTGTTTTTCTCGGTGCTCTCTGAAAACCTGCCACCGTTTTCAAACTACAATTATCGAGCAATGAATCAGCCCACGCATCCAGAATCATCCGTAGCACAAAGACTCAGAGCCATTCAGGCGGAAATCGCCGCTGCTGCAAAGAAGGCAGGCCGCCGACCCGACGAAGTGGAGCTCGTGGCCGTTTCCAAAACCCATCCGCCCGAAGCGGTAATGGAGGCGCTCGACGCAGGCCAGTCGCTGTACGGAGAAAGCCGCGTCCAGGAGGCGCGCGCAAAAATCCCGCTCGTGCCGGGACGCGCGCGCTGGCATTTCATCGGCCACCTTCAGCGCAATAAAATCCGCCAGTCGCTGCCGTTGTTCGAAATGTTTCACGGTGTGGATTCGCTGGAGACCGCACGCGATATTCAGCGAATTTCCGATGAGGAATCACAGCGACCGACGATCCTTTTGGAAGTCAAACTCGCGGAGGAATCGCAGAAGTTCGGCTTCGCGCCGGCAACGCTTCGAGCGCAGTTGGACGAGCTGCTCTTGCTGGATAGAATCACGATTGCAGGCCTGATGTGCATCCCGCCTCCGCAGCCGAAAGCGGAAGACGCGCGCCGGTTTTTTGTGATGCTGCGCGAATTGCGCGACCAGATTCAAAGCGAGTACCGCTTGGGACTCCCTCAGCTCTCAATGGGCATGAGCGGCGATTTCGGCGTGGCGATCGAGGAAGGGGCGACGCTCGTCCGTGTCGGAACGGCAATTTTCGGGGATCGCAGCGGAAAAACATGGCGTCCATCGGGTCCGACAGGCGATGACTGAGGGATGCAGAAACGGCTAGCACCATCAAACATCCAGATTATCGGGAATGAACTCGCCATCGCGTGGGAGGATGGTCGCGAGACTTTCATGACTCTCGAACAACTTCGGCTCTCCTGCCCGTGCGCAGCATGCTGCGGCGAACCGGACGCGCTGGGAAATGTGATGAAGCCGGAAGTCCGTCATATGGTTTCGAGCTTCGAACTCCGCGGATGGCAACTCATCGGTGGCTACGCCTTCCAGCCGACCTGGGGCGATGGGCACGCCACGGGATTGTATTCGTTTCGCTACCTGCGGAAGCTCGGCGGCGTCACCGAGGATCCGGCCTGAAAACGAATCACCCGCAGCAGACCATTGGTCCACTGCGGGTGAGTGAGTGTTGCGCTCTCTGGCGCTAAATTAGAACACGAACCGCACGCCGGCGCGGAGATTCAGCATGTCGTCCCGTTCTTCCACGAAGCCGTAGGTCGCTTCGCCAAAAAGACCAACGCGCGGGGTGATGCGCCATTCGAGACCGCCGCCGAGCCCGAGGAACGGATTTGTGCCGTTCTCGGACTGAACGCCGCCGGTGACCTTGATGTAGGGCGAGAGGCAGATGCCTCCGATTTCGAACGGGTAACGCGCCACGAGACCGGCGGAAACCTGCCAGATGTCGTCCACGTCGCTATTCGTGAAATTGCCATCCAGAGTCACACCGAAATTCCGGTGGAAGAAATAAGTCGCTGCGATACCACCGCCGAAGCCTTCGCCGAGTACGCCGCCGCCGTCGACGTGCGCACCGTAGATGTCGAACTGGAGTTCGGTTTCGCCGAAGCATGCTTCTTGAGGAATAACGGCTTTGCTGTGTCTGACAGGAGCGGCGATTTCGTGACCTGCGAAGGCTGAGGCCGCAACTGCTGTGAGTGCGAGGATTGTGAGTTTAGTCATGGTAGGTTTTTGTTGGATTTCGCGCCACCGAAGCGGCGCATAATTCGATTAGCAGTCATTTCTTCGCTTCGGACAAGTCAATTTTACGCACATTACACGGGGCGGAGCACTTCTACGATTCGCGCGAGGACCACACCGTCTGCCGAGAGCAATCGATTGGAGCGGCCATAGAGCGCCACAGGTTCTGCAAGCCCGAAAAGCTCCGCGAGGTGCCGGCAGGGCGCGACCCGTAAAAAAGCGTGCGGTTCACTCCGGTAACGGACTGCGTGTCGATTGAGCAATCCGCCCAGCGGGAGGCGCGCGGCGACAATTTCGGACCGTAGCGGTTCATCGAACGCATCCAGCGCGATTTCGATTGCTCCATACTCCACGGGAAGACCGCTCGTCGCACCGAATAGAACGACCTCGCGGCGGTAGCGCTCCGGCGTGTGTTCGCGCTGAATCACGCGCAGCAGCATGTCGTCCGCGAAGTGTTCCTCGAGCTTCGAAGTCATGTCGCCAGAATGAACCAGCAGCATTTTTGCAACAGGGCTCAGCTCCGCAGCCGTCACGATTTCAAACTCCGGCATCTCCCGACCGGCCGCCGCGTACAGCGCCGGGAGCGGATGGAGAAAATCGTTCATGTGTATCGTGCGTTCTGGTGTTGCGGCAAAAAGAACGCGTGGAGAATCACGTCGATTTTCAGCAGCGCCTCGCGGGTGAGTACGAGCCACCCGCGATCCTCACTCATCAGGCCTCGACGGGTGAGTTCTTCAAACTGCGCCGAAAATCGTTCCATCACGTTGACGCCGAATTTTCCCGTGAAATACGCCAGCGACACGCGCCCGAGTTTCAATTGGAGAATCAACTCACGGATGAAGCGCTCATCCGCCGTGGTTTCAAGCGCACGCCCGATCGGCAGCTCTCCTTTTTCCACAGCCGCAGTGTAACTCTCAAAGTCCGGCAGATTCTGAAAATGCACGCCGCCAAGATGACTGAAACTCGCGACTCCGAGCCCGAGCAAATCTGCGCCTTTCCACAACTCGTCGCGGTAAACGAACTTCGTCTTTTCCGCATCGCGCACCGCCGTCGTCGCGCTCGTCACGGTGTATCCGGCCTGCTCCAGCGCCGCAAAGGCCTCGTTGACCCAGCGGCGTTTTGTGTGCCAGTCCGCGACCGGAGCGACCAGTTTCCCCTCGGCCTCCATCTGCTTGAAGATGCCCGTATTGTAAGGCACTTCCATCTGGTAAATCGTCACGCAATCCGGCTGAAGTTCCAGCAGTTTAGCGATATTCCGCTGCCAGTTTTCATCCGTCTCCTCGACCATTCCCGCGATGAGATCGATGTTGATTTGCGGAAAGCCGATTTTCCGCGCGTGATTGTATGCGCGGTAGATTTCGTCCTCTTTATGCGCGCGACCGTTCACTTCCAAAATATGTTTGTCGAAATTCTCCACACCCAGCGAAAGCCGGGTCACTCCCATCGCCCGGATGGCCTCCAGCTTTGACTCCGTGAGCGTTCCCGGTTCCGCCTCGAACGCGATCTCCTCGGCCTCGTCCCACGGCAGCGCAGCCTTCATCCGCTCCGTCAGCATCGTGAGTTGGGACACGCTTAAATAGCTCGGCGTGCCGCCTCCAAAATATACGAACTTCGGCTTCCGCCCAGCGATTCGCGGTGTCCGCGCATACATCTCCAACTCGCGCATTCCGTTCTCGATATAGCCTTTGATGTCCTCGGCGTTCTTGTCCGTGTAAACCCGGAAGTAGCAGAAGTGGCAGCGCTTCCGGCAAAACGGGATGTGAAAGTAAACGCCAAGCGCGTTTCCTTCCGGTGCCGGTTTTTCGAGGACCTCCCGGACTCGCGGAACGAGGGTCGGTTTCCAAAATGAAAACGGCGGATAATTGGCGACGAAGTAGTTCCCCGCAGTCGTCTCGTCTCCATCCGCCAGCAGGCGATCAAAAATCTCGGAAGTAGTTGCAGGCATATCGAACTCGACTGTCGCCGAGGGACCGTATTTCGGCAATCAGATATTATGTGTACGTATCATTCTCACGCCGTGCCGTATCTGGAATGCCCCCAAGGAGGGGGAACGTCCCGTTCCCCTGAGGCGCGAAGGCTCTAACCACATACCCGCGCCTCGCGGCGTCCGGTGTAACAAAAAAAAACCGGCGTGGCATCGCTGCCACGCCGGTTCAAATGTTGAGTCGCTTGGACTACTTCAGGTTGGCCTGATGGAACTCGAACCAGTCGTCGAGATTGTTCAGGTTCACGGCGTCAGGAAGGACGCTGCCGTCGTCTGCGATGCCACTGGCTCCGAGGATTCCCTTGCGGGTTTCGTCAGCGTGGATGTAGCCGAGGATGGCGAGGTTATGCTTGTGGATGGCGGCCTTTGTGAGGTTCTTGCCGTTCGCGCGCACCCATGCTTCGAAGGCAGGGTAGGTGGGCTTGTTGGATGCGATGAAGCTCTTCACGGCTTCGGGATCGATCCCGAGTGCTGCGCAGGTCATCGAGTCGTATCCAGCGCCGATGCCGGGATAGCCGGCGGCGAGTTTGCCGGCGGCTTCGAGGCTGACTTTCAGCCAGAGGCGTGGAAGGTGGAGAGCGCCGAGCGGGCCGGCAACTCCGGAGCTAATCATTGGGACGTGGCTCATGGTAGTGTTTGTTCTATTGGTTTGTTGGTTTGTTTATCGCCCGCGGTGTGCGGGCAAATTGGTTTATTTCTTCTTTTTGGCAACGCCGCGGCCTTTGAAGGTCAGTTCGGCGATGCCGCTCTTGTCGAGGCCGCCAAAGCCGAGCTTGGTGAGCTTGGTGAATTGGTCGAAAGTGGCCTGCGCGAGCGGGAGTTTCATTTTTTGTTTCTTCGCAATGCCGAGTGCGATGCCGCTGTCTTTCGCGGCGTGTGCGGCGCTGAAAAAGCACGAGTGGTCGCGGTTCACCATGTCGTCGCCATCGGTGGCGAGGACGCGACTGTTGGCACCGGTCTGGCTGAAAACCTCCATCACCGTCTTCAGCTCGAGTCCCAGCGCCTGCGCAAGGCCGAGTCCCTCGGCGAGGCCGGCGGTGTTGATATTCATGACCATGTTTACGAGCGCCTTGAGCTGTGCAGCCTGACCGGTCCTGCCGATGCGGCGCATCAGTTTTCCGTCGTCGGAGAGTTTGGAAAGGACGGGCTTTACGGCTTCGTAAGTCGCAGCGTCGCCGCCGACCATGAGATAAAGCGTGCCTGCCCGCGCCTGAGTGATGGACGACGCCATACAGCCTTCGAGCGAGCTGGCGCCTGCTTTTTTCACGAGCTTCTCGACTTTAATATGAATGTCCGGCGAGACGGTGGCGCAGTTCACAAAGACGCGACCTTTCGCGACTCCCTTTTTGCCTTTCAGCAGGCTGTCGCCCTTCGCTGCGAAGAGCGCGAGCTGGGCTTTGTCGTCGGTGACGACGGTGATGATGATGTCGCTGAGTTCCGTGACGCGGGCGAGCTTCGTGCAAGCCTCGGAGCCGAGCTCCTTCGCGAGCGCCGCAGCCGCGCTTTTGTTGATGTCATAGACGGCGGTTACGTTGTAACCGACCTCTTTCAGGCGACGGGCCATGTTGGCACCCATGCGGCCCACTCCGACAAATCCGATTCGTTCTGGCATAATGTTTTGGTTAAAGAAGGACGGGTGTTTTAGCTGGGAGGTTTTCGACGTGGCAAGCGCCGTGTGCGGAAAAATTACGCTCTGACGAACTATTTGCGCATTTTCGCCCCATCCTGCCACCCGAACCCGCCGATCTTCGGGCTAAGCAACGCATCCCCCTACTTTTTCCGCAGCGTGATGCGTTTGATGCGCGCATCGTCCGGCGGGCTCCACGTCTGAACTTCCGGGTCGTCTTTGAACGCATTGTGGATGATGCGCCGTTGGTAACTGTTCATCGGCTCCAACTGATACGGACGGCCCGTCGCGCGAACGATCTCCGCGAGTTGTTTCACTCGGGCGACGAGCGAATCGTCGTGCATTTCGCGATAGTGCTCAACATCCACCGTCACGCGCGGCGCCTTCGGGTCCTTCGCAAGGAGCATGCGATTCACGATGAGTTGCAGATCCTCCATCACCTCGCCCCGGCGCCCGAGAAGGCGATCTTTTTCAGGGCTGTAGATTTGCAGTGTGACTCCGCCACCCGATTCGATCTCCTTGATTTCAAATGCGAAGTCGAGGTGACCGAGCAATGTGTCGAGAATTTCTTTGGGCGATGGATTCATAGGGCGTTTTGTTTACTTCGCCGGAATGAGTTGAACCGTTCCAGCGGGCGGATTGTTACGCTTGTTGATCAAAATTTGCACGATGGAAATAATGTTTTGCACCGTCCAGTAAAGGGCGAGGGCCGAGGCAAAATTGTAGCACATGAAAATGAACATCAGCGGCATGAGCATGAACATGCGCCGCTGCATCGGGTCGCCGCTGCTTGGCGTGAGGTTCATCGAGATGAACATGGTGGCCGCCATGCAAAGCGGGAGCGGATTGATCGGGAGCCACGAAGCGATGTGCGCGACGGTGTCCGGCGCGGAAAGATCCTTCACCCACAGGAAGCCGTGATGGCGGAGCTCCACGGCCTTTCCGAGCATGTTGTAGAAGCCGATGAAAATCGGAATCTGAATGAAAATCGGCCAGCACCCGCCCAGCGGATTGACGCCCGCGTTTTTCCAGACCTTGGCCATCTCCTGCTGGAGCTTCACCGGGTCTTCCTTATGCTTCTCCTGGATGCGCTTAATCTCAGGATTGAGCTCAGCCATTTTCTTCATGCTCTTATTGGCCTTGCTCTGCAGCGGCCAGAGAATCGACTTCACCATGATCGTGAGCAGAACGATCGCAAGGGCGTAGCTGCCGACCTTGGAATAGAGCCAGTTCATCGAGTTCAGCAAAAGCTTGCTGAACGGACCGGTCGGCACGCCAAGGAACGAGCCGTAATCGAGCACATCGCTCTCGTTGTTCTCAAACAATCGGAGACGACGCAATTCGCGGGGACCGGCGTAGATTTGGACCTTCCGTGTCTCCGACGCTCCGGGCAGGAGCGCGATCTGCGGCATGGCGATCGCACCGTCCATCGTGTAAAGGCGCGTGCTACCAGTGCGGGCGTGGTTCGCACGGCGCCACGTGTCGTTCAAGATTTCACTCCGCTTGGCCCAAACGGAATTGCCGAGTGTCTTGCGAAGCGTTTCCTCCGTGGAGTTTGGCTCGGAAAGAATGACGGCTTGCGTCGTGAAATACTGGTTTGCGACCGCAGCCCAGCGAATCTGTTCGCTGTTCGCGCGATACTCCGGCCGCTCGGGGTGGCTCCAGAAAAGGAATCCACCGGCGCTAAAGTAATCGGCGGTCGTGGAGTGATTCGATCCATCCTGCCACCAGTTAAATGTCTGGTACATCAGAATCTCAGCTTCGCGCAGAGGCGAGCAGCTCCCGAGATGGAGATAGTTTGAAGGCACCATCATCGGTCCTTCGCCAATATTCGTGTAAATGATTTCCAGGCCGACCACATACTCGTCTTTCAGCGTGTCTTCGCGCGGCAGGGTGAACTTCTTCACCATCTTGATCTTCTTCGGTTCGTCGGTGCGCTCAAAAGTGACCACGCGGTTTGTCTGGTCCACCTGCATTGCCCACGGAACATTCACAAACGCAGTGTCGCCCGCCGCTTCGCCGAGCGCGCCAATCGGGATGGTGCCGAACTCATTCAGCGTCACGAGCGTTCCCCGATCCTTGTCCTCAAAATGACGCTTCAGCGTTGCCGATGCGATACCGCCGCCCGCGTTTGTGAATACGTATTCTACGCTGCCTGGAAGGCTCGAGATCGTCTCCAGCTTTGCGGGTTCGGACGGCTTGGCGTCCGGCGGTTTGATTTGATTCGCCGGCTGGGCGGTCAAGGACGGAACAGCGGGAGCCTCGATCGGTAATGCCGGCGCGTTCTTTTTCTTCTCCTCCTCGATCCTCGCCTGCTCGGCTTTCCACGCTTCGTGCTTGGTCTGCCAGTCCCGGTATTTCGGCATGTAAACGCCGTAGTGATACCCGAGGTAACCCCCGACGATGAGGATGAGAATTGCGATGGCTTTACGATCCATAATTTAGCTTAAAGGTTGCGAGCGTTCCGGCGGGGCGGGGTGTTTAGCCGTTTGTGGGGGAATGTCACGCGGCGCGTTTGGATTTTCGACTTCCGGAACCGGATCGACGCCCGGCTTGCACCACGGATTGCATCGGCAGATGCGTCCAAAACCGAGGCGACTCCCACGAAAAATGCCGTGCTTCTCCACGGCCTCTGCAAAATACTCCGAGCACGTCGGCTCAAAGCGGCAGCCCGCCCCTGGCCCTGCAATGGCGTGGAGAATGGGCGAAATCAATCGCTTGTACCCGCGGAGCAGCTTGCAAATGAGCCACTTCATGGCAGCACTCCCGCCCGGCGGGCCAAAGTGGTCCACTCCTGACACAACAAATCGCTGCTCGCAGTCGCCGCCCGGGTTTTCGCCACGATGACGAGCCATGTGCCGGACGGGATCGCCCCGCGGACCATGCGGACAATTTCGCGCAATTTCCGCCGGACGCGGTTGCGCACCACGGCACCACCGACCTTCCGGGAAGTGACCAGTCCGATCCGTGCGGGTCCGTCATTCACTCCTTTTAACACACCGAGAACCATCAACTTTCCGTGCACCGCCTCGCCTTTCGTCCGGACCCGGAGGAACTCCGAGGACTCGGAAAGGTGCGCTATCTTGGGAAAGCGCAGACGCGGCGGGCGATTCATGGAATCGTCCGCCGCGTCATGGCGAATTCTATCGTCTGGCTGAAGAGGGATCAGGCTCCCGTGTGCCGTGCGAAATGCACCTCAACGCCTTTCGGCAGGAGGCGCTTGCGCCCGCGCTGGCGGCGGCGTGAAAGGATCGCGCGGCCATTTTTCGTGCTCATGCGTTTGCGAAAGCCGAACTGCTGCTTGCGGGTGCGCTTGGTTGGTTGATAAGTGCGTTTTGGCATAAAAGAAAGTGGTGAAAAAGGGTGCGGAAGATAACGGCCCCTACCTCCGTGTCAACGCAAGCCTTTGAGAAATTTCTAGCCTCCTGCAAGGGCCGGAGTGATGCTGATCTCGTCACGGTCGGTGACGACGGTCCTCACTCCATCGAGAAACCGGATGTCCTCGCCGTTCACGTGAACGAGGATGAACCGGCGAACCTCGCCGACTTCGTCATACATGCGCTCCTTGATGCCCGGAAAGGCCTTGTCGAGATTCTCGATGACTTCGCCCACGGTTGCCCCAGCGGCGCTGACTTCGGATAGCTCGTTGGTGAGTTTGCGGAGTGGTGTTGGAATTAAAACAGATGGCATGGACTTCGTAGCGTTGCGGATTCCCGCTGCCCTGACAAGCGCGGCTTTTAAGGGAATGCCGCAGGGCAGAATCGTCCGCGTGGGCGGATGCAACAATCGCGGAAAACCGCACGTTCAAGTCATGCCCTCACCGCATGGCCGAAGGAGCAACAGGCCGCACGTTCGGCTACCTGCGCCACACCGAACGCGTAGCGCGTAAGCGCCTTCCCTCCCACGCGGAGCGCAAACTGCGTAGCCGCCGGAGCTGCAAACGAGCAGGAACCGGGTCTTCGTCACGGTCGAGTGCATCTACGGCTTCAAGGTCGCGCTGGCGGATGGTATCAAACGGATTGTGAAGCCGTAGGAGGTGGCAACATCATTCCGGCCATGCGCGCGCCGTGCGAATGCCGCGATCAATCAGTTCGCACAGTGGCCGAAAGCTGCGCACGTCGGTTTCAAGAATTCGTAGGCCGCCCTCTTCATTGATGAATGTCGGCCGGAACGGATCGTTGGTAAACGGCTTCGAGATCATGAACTGAAAAACGTAGCCACGGAAACAGAACAGGATGAGATTCTGCTTATCGAGCCGTAAGCTGAACGGCTCGAAAACCATCGAGCGAAAGTCCAGCAAAGCGTGGGGCACCAACTTGAAAATAGAGCATCCGTATTCGCCGGGCTCTCCCGGATCCGGAGTAAGGAGCATTTTGCGAATCTTCTCTTCGTGCGGACCAAGGTTCACGCACTTGAAGAAACGATCACGCGAAATGCTCGCTCCAAATTAAGGACAACAGGAAGAGCTTGAACTTCGGATAGTCCAAATCGCACAGGGTAATCTGATTTTGAATCGGGGCGGGCAGCGGGAAGTTCCACAGCTTGTTGGCCGCGTATGTTTCCCATCGGCTGAAGACCCCTTCGCATGTTTTGCAAAGGAGCGCCTCGGTGAAGCCTGTCTGCTTTGACTTGTCCACAGCCGGATTGCCGGCAACGGCGGAGACTACAATCATCCGCGGATGACCGCTCGGGTCGATCGTTTCTTTGTAGGCGAGGTTGGGAAGAATGTGCGATTCACAGAGGCTTCCTGGCTTCTGGCAAAGTCGGCAGAGTGGTGTTGAGTCAGCTTCTTCGACGTTCATTCTCGCGAGTGGTTCCAGAGGTTTCTTTCAATCGAAAGACGCAGACCTTCATCGGATGTCGATGGGCCACGTTTCGCTGCGCCAGTCATCGGTGAGTTTGTGAAACTCTTCGATGAGCGCTGTTAACTCGCTTTGAGCTTTGGTCAGTTCTTCAAATTCCAGATGCCGCGTTTCCGCTGCTTCGGTGGCATCGAGATCCTTGGGTAGTGAGAGCGTGAGAACTGGAGTTTTTCCGACATCTGTCATTCGAACGAGCAGGTGGCCGTGTGCGATGTGATTGCGCAACTCACGAACTGATTCCAGCCGCTTAAAAAACTGCTCGAATGTCTGCTTCTGCTCCGCAGAAAACTCAGCCGTGGCGACGAGCCTTTTCACTCGCGTGGCCCGCTCCTGAAAGTGCTCCTTGCCGATTTTGGCAAACTGCTCCGGTGGCATCCGCGTTTCCAGGAAGACGAACATGAGCCAATCCAGTACCCCGTAATTGAGGATGAAGTTGCCAATCGCGGAAGGCCAATCGAGACGCGCTGGCAAAATCGGATTCATGCCCTAGTTTTGCTGCGCGTTGGCTTTTCCTCACCGTTGGGTTCCGAGCGGATGCGCGCGAGCAGCGCGGAGGCGGGTTCGTCGTTCGGGTCTTGCGGGACGAGTTCGCCGCGGAAGGCTTTGGCGAGGAGGGATTGCGTGAGCTTGTCCACGTGCGCCTGCGACTTTGCGAAGCGGGCTTCGAGTTGGTCGGCGAAGGTGAACAACTGGTCCACTCGGCGGACGATTTCCTGCTGCTCGGGGAGCGGAGGAAGAGACACCGGGATCGGGCGTAAGTTACCGAGCGGCAGGGTCGGTTGTGCGCTTCCCGTCACGCGCGCCCATGCTTCGCGAAAAGTCGGAGGTGCGCTCATCAGCAGATAGAGAAATGCTGACGTCGTCGCAGATGAAGGTTTGAGAATCGCGATGTGCCGTTGAAAGCAGAAGGGCCGATCCGTATCGACCATGACCGGGATGCCGATTGTCGCACCCACGACCGTGTATAGAACATCACCGGGTGCCGGTCTTCGATCGGCCTTGATGCGTCCATAGTAATCTTCGCCGACAAAGCGAGTATTGGAAAAATTCAACCGCCCTGAGCTGATGTTGCCGATGGTGAGAAATGGGATTCCCGATGGTTGCTGCGGTGGAGGCAGGTGGTCGCCGTCCGTAATACTCGTGCAGATGTCTCGCAGTTCGAGTTCGCGCCACTCCTCCGTACCGTCCGGCGCGTGTTGTTCCCGCCAGTCGGCGGTGAGGCGGCCGGAGCAGGCGGCGGCGAGGACGGATTGGCGGAAGCGTTTGAGCAGGCGTGGAATCTTCGCCAGTCGCCGCTGGCAGGCGTCCACTTTGCCCAGCAGCGTTTCCAGCTTTGCCACAATCCGCCGCTGCTCGGGGAGCGGCGCGAGCGGCACTTCCGTCTCTTGGAGGAAATCAGTGACATTGAGATTGCGGAGATTGGTCGTTTCGGTCTGGAACTCGTTGAATGCACCGCGCGCATAAGCGTAGCCGAGAAAGCGACTCACAAAGCGGGCATCGATCTCCGGTTGAAGGCGGAGAAGCCGGAAGAAGTTTGAGCAAACAAGAGGTGCGTCGGCGCGATTCAATGCTTCCTCGTCGATGAGAACGGTTCGGCCGACTGGCTGATGAGGCCCGCCACCAGAAACCTCTAGGACGAGGTCGCCTGTCTGGAGTTGCCGCTTCTCAAGGCTGGAAATCTTGATGCAGCGCTCTGCCGCCGTGGTGCCTTTGTCCTCGCGCCAAGTCTTAAACTCGGTGCCCCGAACGACCCGGACTTTCGCCAACCCGTCATCGAACTCTTCGCGGTCCTTTCCCCAATCTCCGCCGAGTGCAAAGCGAACAACGTCGTTGAGCTTCGCGGTTGCCCACCCCGCCGGTAGCGCATCGCTCATGCCTCGACCGCCTCCTGTTTCTCCACGAGCGCGACTATCTCGCGCAGGTCGTCCACGACGGCTTCGAGTTCTGTGATGGCTTCGGCGGCGAGGTCTTGCGGCTCGGGGAGGTCGTCGCTGTCCTCGAGCGAGTCGTCTTTGAGCCACGTCACGTCGAGCTTGTAGCCGCGCGCTTTGATGTCGCTGCGGGAGAAGCGGCGGAAGCGGCCCGTCTCGCCGAGGTCTTTGCGTTTGCCCAGCCCGTTCGGGTCGGTGCCGTAGCACTGCTCGAATTCGGTGAAGTGCTGCGCGGTGAGCGGGCGGTCTTTCTTGGTAATGCCGGGGACATTCGAGCGCGCGTCGAAAATCCAGACGTGCTCGGTGGGCCGGCCCTTTTGCAGGAAGATGACGTTGGCTTTCACGCCCTGGCTGTAGGGCGTGAAGGTGCCGCGCGGCAGGCGCAGGACGGTGTGCAGCGCGCAGTCCTGCATGAGAATCTCGAAGACCTCGCCGGCCTTGCCCTCGAAGAGGCAATTGTCCGGCAGCACGAGTGCGGCGCGTCCGCCGGGCTGGAGCGTGGTGAGGACGTGCTGGACGAAGTTGAGCTGCTTGTTGCTCGTCTCGATGGTAAAGTCGTCGCGGTCGGGCGCTTGGTTCGCGCCTTTGGTGCCGAAGGGCGGGTTGGTTAGGATGCAGTCGAAGCGGTCGCCGCGGTCCGGCTCGTAAATGGTGTCGCCAAGCGCGATGTGCGGCTCGACTCCGTGGAGGAAGAGATTCATCAGCGCCAGCCGGCGCGGGCGCGCGACGAGATCCTGGCCGAAGTAGGTTTTGGTCTTGATGCGCTTTGCATCGGCGCGGTCGAACACGCCCTTCGATTCCGCCACGAGCCATTCGTAGGCGCAAACGAGAAAGCCACCGGTGCCGCACGCGGGATCGGCGATCTTGAAGTCCGGCTTGCCACGCGGGTCGGGATGCATCACGCGGCAGATGGTCTGGATGAGCGGACGCGGCGTGAAGTATTGCCCCGCGCCTTTCTTCCCCTCGCTCGCCGCCCTTTCCAGCAAGCCCTCGAAGGCCGCACCTTTCACATCCACGTCCATCGCGGACCAGTCCTCCTCGTCGATCATCGCGATGATGCGCTTGAGATTGACGGGGTTGTTAAAGCGCGGCGTGGCCTGCGCGAAGATGTCTGCGAGCAGTCCGCCCGCCTCGCGGAGCTTGCGCAGGATGTCGGCGTAATGATCGGTGAGCGCGGTGCCGGATTGCTCCTTGAGGCTCGGCCAGTCGCAGCCCTTCGGCACGTCCGCACCACGCTCCTCGGCCATCTTCAAAAAGAGCAGGTAGGTGAGCTGCTCGATGTAATCGCCGTAGTCCACGCCGTCGTGGCGCAGCGTGTGGCAGAAGCCCCAGAGTTTATTTACGATGTCGGACATTGGATGGCGATTTACGCGCCCCTTAGAGGGAGCCTCTTCCAAATATGCCAGATATTACAGAGGACGAGCAAAGAAAGAATCGCCGAAAGCGCCAAACTGATCACGGCTGCAGTCGGGCCGAAGGAGGGCAATTCTCCTGTCCACGCCTTGCGCGCAAGGATACAGATGGTCGTGAAAGGCAGAATGATAGCAGACACTATGAAAATGCCGCGCCCAGCGACACTGGGATAGAGTGCAAACCAGTTAAGCGCGGGTGCCCGTGGCACGGTTCGGAGTAAACGGAGAAATTCCATCAAATGTATCACGAGGTAACCCCCAATGGCGAGCAACAGCAAACTACCCCATCCCGTGACTAGCCTCTCGGTCAGTTTAATCCCGACTATCTCCACATCACCAGCAGCCCGGGAACGCTCATTTTTGAGAGCGGAGAGAGTGTCTTCCAATGTCAGAGCGGCAAGACCTTTCGTGAATTCCCCTAGTTCAGGAAATGAATTCTCGAAATTCCCTACCGGCCATTTCTCTCCCACGAACTCGCGCATCTTCTCTTGCGCCTTAATGTCCACTTTTATTACGGGAATTTCACTCTCACAATCATAGTGTATTACGCCTGATCTTCCGATCAAGTGTAACCGGATGGAGCGAGGGTTCGGTGTGTTTGGAATAAGAAGCCATGAGTCGGAATGATTGCCTTTTAGTCCTTCCAATTCCGCCAATGTTGCGAATCGAGCGACGGCCGGGCTACCGCCTCGATCCGGGTCACTCGATTCAGCGCTCAGCGGCTTAAATCCAATGAGTATTGCAATCTGTCGGTGGCGTAGAGAATTCCAAAACTGCCGAAACTCCTCGATGGTTTTCGGGCATTGAGTCACGACCGGGGAAGTGGAAAGTGCGTCAGCGGGAATGCGGTTGCGATCTAGACTGGCGGTTGGTTTTTCGAGCGGTATTGGTCCATCCATCCGCAACGTCCATCGTGGAACCGCTGATTCTGTTACCCGGAACAATTGGTCGGCCTTCGTCGATCCAACCATCACGCCGATCGATTTAGGCACATCATCTGCGTCGGCAAGTCGTGATATTTTCTCCCTCCCATAGACTAACTCTGCGTGCTCCTCTAACCAAGTCGGATTTCCAAGAAGATCCTTTTGCAGGTGTTGTATCTGCTCAGCTTGCTGGATGGCTACGTCAATTCGCGCGGTTTTATCCGAACTGGCGGCCACCAACAATACAATAGCTGATAGCATAAGTGTGAAATGGACGAGCCGCAAATGCTCGGAAAGTTCTCCCAGGGGCGGCTTCGCATCACTATCTTCATTCACTGTCTCCTTCAGATTTTTCGCCTTCATAGCTTGTTAGTATTCAGCCGCCGTTACGCAGCAAGCGTGTAGTTGAGCCGTTCGATCAACGGCCCGAGCCGGTCCCCGAAAACCTTGCGCGCGCGGCCCAAGCCGCCCTTGCCTGTGAATACCGGCTGCGTTTCGAGGTCGCTCGTGTCCACGCAAAGATTCTCCACAAGATGACGCGCAATGAGGCCGAGCCACTGCTCCTGCTCGGGATTGAAATTGTGGAAGGCTCGCAACTCCGCGAGCCCGGACTGCACACGCTCCTCCGCAGTCAGCAATGGAGCAGCAGCATCGGCCGCGTGTTTGACCATCGAAATGATGTCGGCGAGCGCCTTTCGATACACGCGCTCGTGTGCGCGGCGCAGGGTCTTTTCGTCGTAACCGTTCTCAATGAGCTGCCTGCGCAGGGCGATGAGCGCGTCGGGATTCCAACCCTCTGGTTTGCTGATGAGGATGCGCAGCGCCTCGATTTCGTCGGCCTTGTTTTGCACGAAGGCGGAGAATGCCGCGAGGTAGTCCTCGGCGGATGGCTGCTGGCCGTAGCGTTCCTCAACGCGAGAAGTCACGGTGTCCTGCGTCTCGTGTGCGATGATGAACTGGCGTTTCGCGCGCTCGTAGTTGAGGAGCAAATCCTGAAACTCGGGATTGCGCAGGAGCTTCATCGTGTCGGTGAATTTTTCGCGCAGGTTCTTCGTCAGCTCAGCGGCGAAGCGGCCCACGTCGCCATCGGGAATCCATCGTGCGAATTGCTCGCGCGCGGCACCGCTCATGTCGCGCTCGATGCGACGAAACCGTTTCACGAGCAGGCGAACGTGATAGTCGCGGTCGATGTTTTGCCAGATGTTTTCGATGAGTTGCGGAAGTGTGAGCGGATCGGCGCGCGGTTCCTCGATCTTGAAATTGGACACGTCGCGGAAGTAGCGGAGCAGCGTGCCGTCGAAGCAGTCGAAGACGACGAACTTTGATTTATTGATCTCGTCGCAGCGACGTGTGCCGCGTCCGAGCATCTGTTCCCACAGGATGCGTGACTTCACCGGGCGCAGGAAGACGATGAACTCAAGTGCGGGGATGTCCACGCCAGTCGTGAGCATGTCCACGCTGACGACGATCTTCGGGGTTGGGCGATTGCGGAACTCGCGAATGCGCTGGAGTGGACGATCCACGTTCGGGTTGCCAGTGATCTTTTTGACGAAGTCGTCGCCCTGCGAAAAGACCTCGCGGCAGATGCGGACAAGCTGATCGGCGTGCGACGTGTGCGGCAGGTCGTTGACGGCGAAGAACAAGATTTTCGGAAAACGCCCAGTTTCCTGTTCGTGCTTGTATGCGTGTTTGGCAATCTCCTGAACAATCTTCCGATTGCAGTCCGGCGCGGTGATGTCGTGTTCGACGGCTGTTGCATCGAACGCCCGCTCGTCCTCCATCTGATCGAGCGCCTCAGTGCCGGTCTGCGTGTCCACCTTCCCAATCTGCTCGCCCTCCTTGAGAAAGACGCCGTTCATCTTCACTTGCGACGTGATGACGACTGGTTCGTAGTCCACGAGCCAGCCATCGCGGATCGCCTGCTCGACGCCGTAGCGGAACACCGGCTCGCCGAAAAGTGCGACGGTGTGCGCGGCGGGCGTGGCGGTGAGGCCCATGCGGATTGCGTCGAAATGCTGGAGGGTGTCGCGCCAGAGGCTCGTCTCCTGCGCGGTGTAACCGCGATGGCACTCGTCCGCGATAATGAGATCGAAAGCGTCGATGGGAATATCGAGTGCATCGGCGTCGTCTTCGCCTTCGCCATCCCCGCCTGTCTGCGCGAAAGCCCCCTGCGCGCCGAAAAGATTCCGCGCCATGCGCTGAATCGTGGAGACATAGACGAACGTGTGGCTGGTCTTCGGCGCCGTCAGGTATTCGTTCGGGAGCACCTTCGGATCGAACGGATCATCATCGCCGAAGTCCTCGCGCTGGAACCGCTGGCTATACACTTCGTATTCCTGCGTGAACTTATTGCCCTTCGGCGTGTTGAATGCGCTGAACTCGCGCACGGCCTGCGCTGCCAGCGCCTTGCGATCCACAAGAAACAGGACGCGCCGGACGAGCTTCGATTCGAGCAGTCGGTAGATTTGCGCGACGGTGAGAAAAGTTTTCCCTGTGCCCGTCGCCATCGCGACCATGAGATCGCGCTTTCCGCCAATAATGGCGCCTTCGACGGCAACGATACAGCCTCCCTGGTAGGGACGCAGCCGCCCGATTTGCTCTGGTGCTGTGGTGAGCAGCCAGTCGAGCGCGGGCTGCACATTGTCGTTGAATCGGCCTGCAAGCGCTTCGGGTGTGTGAAAGTCGCTGATCGGGCGCGAGACTCGTTTCGCTGGCCGTGTGTCCAGATGCCAGATGATCGTGCCATTGCTCGCGTAGAGAAACGGCACACGCAGGCCATCCCACTCGCCAACCGCCGCGAACACGCCCGCCGCATAACGCTTGGCTTGCTCAAGGACGTTCTGGGGATTCACCGTCACCTTCTTCGCCTCGATGATGCCAAGCAGCTTGCCACCGACAAAGAGGCCGTAGTCAGCCGGACCATTCGCCGTCGGCAATTCTTCTACCGCGACCCTGTCCAGCGTCCCGACATCCAGAGCGCTGGAAAACGGTATGATCGTCCACCCAAGCTTTTTCAGCCGCGCGTCGATTCGCTGTTTCCGAGTCTGCCACTCGCTTTCATCTGGCATAAGGCACGCACAGCGTAGGTGTATTCGATCACTTTACACAAGCAGCGGAAACATACGTCTTCGGTGCTCCATCCCAGCCTGACAAAAGCAGGACAACAGCAACCATTAACGAATAACACTGAAAAGCTGAAGCATCCAGTCGGGAATCCTCACTCCTTCGACCCTATTTCCGCGCCACTTGGACAGGGACCGACTCAGCGAATCGTGCCACACTGAGTCAGCGGCAATGAAGCGCGCCGGTTTGTCCAGCCGGAGAAGACCCGACACGAAATCGGTGATGGAATCGAGTTCTTATCCTCGAAGTTTTGTCGCGCGACGAAGCCGCTCATGGAAGGACACTGGATTGATTTCCGCGTGGATCCGCAACATGCCGCGCGAAGCGCGCCCCGCAATCAGTGCCGTAGAGAGCGTGCTTGGACGAGGCTTCATCCTTGCTCTTAAAATGCGGGGGAGACGTCCCACTACTCGAGAACACACCGACCAAGCATCGCCTTGCGCTTTCCGCTCCGACTCTCCATGAAGTCGGTATCATGCGCATTCCACTCACCGTCCTTGCACTCACCGCCGCTGCATTTGCTGCGGATGAATTCGTCGAATCGCCCGACCACGTTGCGAAACCGGACGTTCCGAAGGGCGTCCTTACCAGGATGGAGCCTTGGAAATCGCAGGTTTTCGAGGGCACAACGCGCGAATGGTGGGTGTATGTACCGGCGCAATACAAATCCGATGGATCGGCTGCGGTGATGATTTTCCAGGACGGCCATGATTACATCGGACCTAAAGGGAGCTGGCGCGTGCCGACGGTGTTCGACAACCTCATCGCGAAGGGCGACATGCCGCCGTGCGTGGCCATTTTCCTGAATCCCGGACACAAGCTCAAGGATGGCGAAAACATTTCCGACGTGAAATGGAAAGCGAACAATCGTTCACTCGAGTACGACAGCCTCGGCGACCGATACTCGCGTTTTCTTTTGGAGGAAATCCTTCCCGAGGTGGAAAAGAAGTGGCCGCTCACCAAGAACCCCGACTTGCGCGCCATCTGCGGCGCGAGCAGCGGCGGCATCTGCTCATTCACCGTCGCATGGGAGCGCCCCGACGCCTTTCGCAAAGTCCTCTCGACGATCGGCAGCTTCGTGAATCTCCGGGGCGGCGACGCGTATCCTTCGATGATTCGCAAGACCGAGCGCAAACCCCTGCGCGTGTTCCTCGAAGATGCGAGCGGCGATCTCGATAATCCGTTCGGCAACTGGCCGCTCGCCAACCAGCAGATGAACGCCGCGCTCAAATACATGAAATACGATGTGCGCTTCGATTATGCCGAGGGATACGGGCACAACTCGAAGCACGGCGGCAGCATTTTCCCGGAAGCATTGCGCTGGCTTTGGCGGAAATAACGATGACCCGTTTTTTCAGGCAGATCGGTCCGATCGTCATCGCAATCCTCGGCGGGCTTTGTAGCTCCCACGCGGCTGAGCCGATGCTGGAAAAAACCGACGTTTTTCCCGCCGGCATGAACGCCATCGCGCGATACCGCATCCCAGGCATCGTCGTCACCCCGAAAGGCACCGTGCTTGCGTATTCGGAGGCGCGAAAGAACAGCAGTTCCGACTGGGGCGAAATCGAGATTCACGCACGCCGGTCGGTCGATGGCGGCAAGTCTTGGGAACCGGCCAAGCAAATAGCCCACTCCGCAGAACGCATCGAAGGAAATCCCACCAAGGCAGTTGGCGGTGAAAACGAGCAGACGGTGAACAATCCCGTCGCCATCGTGGATCGCGAGACGGGAGCAATCGAGTTTCTCTATTGCGTGAATTACGCACGCTGCTTCTCCATGCGCAGCAGCGACGACGGCCTCACTTGGAGCAAGCCCACGGAAATCACCGCAACGTTCGAACCTTTCCGCGCGAAGGTCGATTGGAAGGTCATCGCCACCGGTCCGGGGCACGGCATTCAGCTTAAATCGGGACGTCTCGTCGTCCCCATCTGGCTCGCATACGGCAAGGCCGGTGCCCACGCGCCATCCGCCGCAGGAACGATCTTCAGCGATGATCACGGCAAGACCTGGCAGGCCGGCGACCTCTGCCTGCCAAACGAAGGCGACTTCGGCAATCCCAACGAAACCATGATCACCGAGCTCTCCGATGGCCGCGTTATGCTTGTCGCCCGCAGCGTATCAAAGCCGAACCGCAAGCTCATCACCACCAGCCCGGATGGTGCGCGCAACTGGACGACGCCCGTTTTTCACGATGCCCTTTGGGAGCCCATCTGCATGGCCAGCATCATCGCTTTTCCGGCGAAGCCCGGCACCTTGCTCTTCTCCAATCCGCATACGCTCGCGCTCGAAAAAGACGGACAGGAAAAGCCCGCAGGCCGAGGGAAGCGCGAAAATCTCAGCATCAAACTCAGCCGCGATGACGGCAAGACCTGGCCTGTGAACAAAACGCTGGAACCCGGCCCCAGCGCCTACTCCGACCTCGCTGTCCTGCCCGACGGCACCGTGATTTGCCTCTACGAAGGGAAAGAAGACATCCGTGTCGCCCGCTTCAATATCGAGTGGTTGATGACTCCTTGAAGGGGCTCGTTGCGGTCTTTGGCAGAAGTAATGCACTTTTCCGTTTCCCTCGGGGCTCGGGTGCGCTTTGTTCTCACTTCACTTTTATATGGCAAAATCGATCACCAGTCCTGTCTTCGTCGTTCGCGATAATATCGACACCGACCAAATCATCCCTGCGCAATACCTCACGCTCGTGCCCACGAAGCTCGACGAATACGAGAAGCTCGGCAGCTTCGCCCTCATCGGTCTGCCGGATGATCAGTATCCGGAGAAGTTCATCACCGAAGGCACGATGAAGACGCCGTATAAAATCGTCATCGCCGGACGCAACTTCGGCTGCGGTAGTTCGCGTGAACATGCGCCGATCGCGATGGGCGCGGCAGGCTGTGAAGCCGTGGTCGCCGAATCCTACGCGCGCATTTTCTTCCGCAACTGCATCGCCACCGGCGAGCTCTATCCGTGCGAAGCGGGCGAGCGTCTGTGCGATGTGGTAAAGACCGGCGACATCGGCACGCTCGACCTCGAAGCCGCGACGCTCAAGGTCGGCGACCGCACATGGACGCTCAAGCCGCTCGGCGAAGTGATTCCCGTCGTCGATGCCGGCGGCGTGTTCAATTACGCGCGCCAGACCGGGATGCTGCCAGCGCAGACGTAGCCAAATGCCGATCGCGGATCGTGGCCTGAAGAAACCAGCGATGGTCGCGGTGGTCGCCTGGACCGGCGCGATCGCGGTGTGGTTTTTCTTCGTCCGCATTCCGCCCGTTACCGCCGAGTTTTTGCAGGGCGAGTGGGTTCAGGATCCGAATTTTCTGCAACACGCAGGAGGAGACCTCGACGCGCAGAAAGGCGAGATCGACCACTGGGAAAACTACGGGTTTTTATTCAAAGGCGCGCGTCTCACCGGCTGGCGCAATGTCTTTGAAGGGGCGAAGAATATGACCGGCTGGGCGGAAGGGCGCGGCGTTTCCTTTGAGTCCGACTACACGCTGGCTCCCGGGAGCAAGACCACGCTGCTGCGGTTTTCCGATCACGCCAAAGCCGCCGCCGAGGCACAAATCGCCCGTGATCGTCAGGGCGTTTTGATGACCCTCGGAGACCGGCGGCTGCGACTTGTGAAATCCCCCGCCCCGAATTTACGGGCGCGGGAAATCATTCCGTCGAAGTAGCCCATTACTGAGCAACCACGCGGGCGCGGATGTAGCGCTGGGCATTGGCGCTGATTGGGCGGGTGTCGTAGCCGACCCACGTTTGCAGGATTCCGTTGTCGGATTGCAGGTTGGTCACGATCGTGTCGCTCGTCCAGGGGCCGAACACCGTATCCGCGACTTCAATCGCAAAGGCGACATTCGCGGTCGATGATCGCGTGAAGCTGACTGCGAAAAGTCCGCCGGAATTGAAGCCGACGAGCAATGGTGTCGTCGGGAGCGTCGGATTGGTCCCGAACGCGTATTCGAGCAAATTCACCAACCCGTCTTTGTCGGCATCGTGTGTGAGTCCGTTGATCGCAGTGTTGGTGCCAATCACGCGCGTCGCCCAGTTCGAGTAGTCTTCATCGACGGAGACGATCACGGTATCAACGACAGTCGAAGTTCCGGATGCGGAGAGGCGGAGCGTATAAGTGCCAGGCAGCGAGAAGCTCGCAGTCGTTTCGAGCGAAGTCGGCGCGCTAAATGTGACGGTTCCGGGACCGTTGACCTTCGTCCATGCCGTGGTGACGCTGGCGGGGTTCTGCGTTCCGTAGCTGAGGACGCCGCTGAGGCTCGCGGTGGCAGGGAGAGAAATGATGAGGTCATCTCCTGCCACAACGCCAAAGATTCCTTCCAATCCGGGATTCGGCGCAGTGGCGCGCCAGCTTTCCTTGACCTCCCATGTAGCACGATCAGCGAACGGATTGATGATCTCGATCGATGCGCCGGATGCGTTCGCGGAGGGATACCAAGCCGAGGAGTAGCTGAAATCAAGGATTCCAAGTGCGTAGCCGCCAATTTCGATCCGGACCCGCTCTCCTCCATCGGCCAGCTTGCCGTCGTATGCACCGAGGTTGTGGTTAAACGCTTGAAAACCATAAGTCGAAGCGAAGGCCGTCGGATTGCTGGTAATCACGATGAACTGACCGGGCAGCAGCATCGTGTTGTCGGGGAACGTGAAGCCGATTCCATTCGAAAATTTCACGCCTCCGATGTTCAGCGTGAGCACGCTGCTGGTGTTCTGGAGTTCCACAAACTCCGGTGCCGTAGTGCCGCCGCTCGGATTGTACATCAGCTCGGTGATTCGCAGATTGTCGAGCAACTGCTGCTGGGTCGTGAGGACGGTGCCGTTCGAATAACCGGGCGTCGGGAGCGTGAAGAACGTCAGCGTCGTCGAGCCGTCCGTGGAGCGCCCTTCCGAGATGTCCGCACGCTGCGGGCCGGAGACGACCTGATCGATCAGGACAGCGGCGGAAGTCAGCAAGCGCATGGATTCGCGGAATTTCGAGATCCCCCACGAGAGATGATTCGGGCCGGCGGCAGGGTCGCTGTCAGCGATGAATTTCACAAATCCGCCCGCAGCGATATAGCTGAGCGGCGCGATGGTGTGCTGCGCCGCGACCTGGAGGTCCGCGCTCAACAACATTCCGCCGAGGGCGACCGGAAGTCCCGTCGGATTATAGAGTTCGAGGAAGTCGCTGGAGATGATGAAGTCGTTGGAGCCGCACCATTCGTTGATCTTCATTCCGCTGTTCGTTCCCAGGACGACTGCGGTATTTGCCGCGAGCGGCGAAGGCGTGGTGAGCGTCCATGCGCGCGAAAGTCCCGCACGCCCTATGGAGAAATCGTTGAGCTGCGATCCGAATGACACGGAATCAACCGGCACCGTCCCGATCACTGCATTTTGCGGATAAAGCGCGAATGAGTCGCCGTCGGCATCGAGTCCGAAGTTGATATGAATGCCGGGGTTTGCGTTCGGAGCATCACCGAGAAGGACGAGGTATCCGCCAGCCGGAATCGTTGTGCCCGCGGGGAAGACGAACTTCCTTGGCAGCGCTGGATTGTCGCTGACGCTCATGTTCGTGAGGTTCACGGCGAGGGTGCCATAGTTGTAGAGCTCGATCATGTCGGGCCGGGTGGTACCCACAGGGTAGGCGCTCACATTGCTCGCTAGGATCTCGCTGATCTGGACTGTGATCGCAGCGGGGTTCACCGTCCAGCCAACCACGGTCGGCGTCGTTTGCCAGATCCCGGCGTCGTTTTTCCCAAGGATGGAAACGGTGTGCACTCCCGCCGATAGACCGGTGAGCGTCAGTGCCGATGATGCCGGCGTCTCGGCACCATACGCGCCGCTGTCCACTGCTGCTTTGTAGTGCGTGTATCCATACGCCGCGAAGGAGCCGAAGCCGCCGTTCGGACCGAACAATAACATCGCATTGGTAAGCGGCGTCGGCGAACCGGGCGCTCCTGCAACAAGGATTCCAGGCGGGATCAGCGCGCCGCGATCCGCGACGCCCAGAACGCCGCGTGCGATGGCGGGCGAATTCGCATCCGGGATAAATGCTGCTGCGACCTGTGCGGCGGTTGCCGTGCCGGGAGTGATGATGCTCGCCAGACCGAGCATCGGATCGGCGACGACATTATCGGTGCCGGACCCTGTCCACGCCACCGGGAGGATATTGTTGTCGAGATTCAGCATCGTCACCGCGGAATTGTAAGTGCGGGTGAGCGCGGTGGCGTCCCAAATGATGTTGGCTTCGGCTACCAATCCGGAGCCGGGAGTCTCGGTGGTGTTGGCGAAATTGAACACTCCCGACCCGGTGTCGGTACCGCCGGTGTTCGTGATACGGGCGATGGTGTTCTGGATGACAGCCGCCGCATTTCCCTCTCGCATGGTGACGGCGTGATCACAGTCATAGATGAGGTTGCGGATAATAGTGACGTTGCTCTTCACCGTGGCGAACGCGCCGCCTGCGATGGCGCTGGCTTTCACGGCGGTGCTATTTTTATGCGCGTGGAGGAAGGTGTTTCCTTCCACCCAAGCGTCGCAACCGTTGAACACGGCGATGTCCGCCTGCGAGCCGTTGAAAGTATTTCGCAGGAGCTGCGCGATCGGCCCGGGACGCTTCATGTTCGAGAATGTGACCGAGGCATTTGCGCCGAGCGTTTTTCCAAATACGCAATCGCGAATGACGGCCTCGCCGCCTGCGAGCGATCCCGACGCAGAGATCGGTTGAAATGCCGCGGTCGAATCCGGGAAGGTCGTGTTACTGACTGCGAACGAGCTGTCGCCGAACGACAAGAACGCCACTGCTGCATTCCGGAATGTGACGTTATCCACGACGACGCGAGAGCCGGTCTGCGCAGCAATTGCGGTGCTTCCGTTGTCGGCGATGATGACGTGAACGAAGCGCGATTCCTGCGCCGCTTCGTCGAGGAAAAATCCGTTCCATGTTCCGGACGCAGACGGTTGTTTGCTGATGCGAATCGGCAGTGCCGCCGTTCCCTCTGCAAGAACGCGGCCTGTTCCCGTGACATTGATACTCATCCCGGAATCCACGTAAACAGTGGTTCCAGGCTCGATGCTCAGCGTCTCGTTATCCACGCTCAGCGAAGCAGTAATCCGGTAAGGCCCGCCCGCCGCCGTCCACACTGTGTTGCCGCTGATGGCGGCGACGTTTTGCACGGACGCATCGTCATAGACGATTTCGAACGTCTGCGAGTTGAGGACGACGTCGCCAGCGCCGAGTGCGCGGACCACGACCTGATTGATTCCGGGCACCAATGTTACCGCACTTCCTGCGGTCCACGTTCCACTTCCGGCTGCCCCGCCGTTGTAATTATTGAGCGTTACGGAGACTCCGTTGACGGTCACTTTGCGAGTCGTGACGGAATTGACCGTGCCGGAAAGTCCAGTCGCTGTGGCAGTCGTCGTCGTCGGGAAACCATTCGACACACCGAGGCTGCACGCAGCGCTAAATGTGCCGTTGATTTGCCCGAGGATGTAGGTTCTCCGGGCGGTGAGGTAGTCTTTGAATGCCTGGCGCGATGCCGCTGGCAATGTGCCGGCCGTCGGGCTGCCCCAATCGGTCAATTGCGCATCGACCGTCGCGTTGAAGTTTGCCGGGAGGAAAATCGTGTTCAGCAAATCGAAGAACTGCGCTTTGAGGCGCTGATTGATCTGCGGGTCCGAGTAAAAATTCGCCATCTGGGTCATGACCTCGGAGTTCCCGGCGGCGAAAGTCGGGTCGGTCATGGAGTAGATGTTGTTTCCGGCTGCGGTCGTTCCGGTATCGCCACCACCCAGGATGGTGTCATAGTCGTGAATGAGCAGCTTTGCCCGGGTGTCGATTTCGCCAAAATACATCCCGTAATCGTCGTTCGCGCCGCTGGAGATATTGGTCTCCGCGTCGTTCAAAATCGTGGCCATCGCGAGTGCGCGGCACCATTGGTCGATGTCGAGCTTCGGCTCAAGTGTCGCCTCGGTGTAGCTCGTCGTGATCGTCTGCATCCAGCTATGGAGGTCGTTCCAATTGTTCGCGCTGGTGTTGGTCTGTTTCTCCCAACCGTCGGTGATATAAGTCGCACCGTCCGGCCCTCCACCGGCGACGGAGCGCACGGTCCAGTTTGTCGCACCGAGGCGAATCTTTTTGTAAACATTGCCGCCAGCATCCGTGGAGAAATTCTGCGCGGTGTATGTGCTTTCGCCGATTGGCTGCATGTGGACGTACATCCCGTAGCCGTACTTCACGTTGTTACCGGTGCTGCCCGCGTAATTGGAATGATTGAGCCGAACCTGCACCGGAGTCGCTCCTTCGTGCGGGAGGTTTGCCTGCTTCATGAGCTGGGCTCCGAGGTATTGCAGATACGGATACGCGATATTCAGATTTCCACCCCGTTGACCGTTGAACTTATCGTCTGCGACCCAATCGATCTTCCAGTTTCGCGGGACGTTGCTCCGGCTTCCTGCGCCACGGACGCGGATCGAACTTTGGTAGTGGACGTCGATGTCGGTGTCCTGCGTCGAGATAAACGTGACATTAATCGCGGCATTCGAAGCCTGCGCCCAGCGGGCCGGGGCGAACTCGTATTCGTCGAGACCCGTGGAAATCAAGCGATACATCGGCTGCCGTCCCGTCCACGATTCGGTATCGACTTGATAGAGGCAGTTTGCGCCTTGCGCACCGGCGTTCGTCGTTGGCGCGGGCCAAGTGCGGACTCGGGAACCGCTATCGGTCGCGCGGATGTAAAACTCGACGATTGTATTCAGCGTTTGCGCCGGAAGCGTCGCGCCAAACTCGCCATCATTTGCCAGACCGTCTCCGTGGAGACCGTCGTCAAACATCGCGATCTGGCTGAAATTCCCGCCCGCCGTGCTCTGACTTGGCGTCCATGTGCGATAAAACACTGCGCCGGAAAGTCCTGTTGTCAGTTCATCCGTGAGCTTCGCGGTGACGTTCACCGTCTGCGTTTCATTCGGGATTTGCGGGCGATGTTTCACGCTCGAAATGAACGGGGCACTGTTGAGCGTCGGGGTCAGCGCGATGTCCGTATTTTGCGCTCCCGGCGTGCGTTGATTGCCTGCGGCAGCGACTTCGCGGCGCGTCCAGTTTTGGCCGTTGCTGTTCGGCAGCGCAGGGTTGATGAGTTCCAGCGAATCACCGAAACCGTCCGAGCGCGTCTGCCATTCCCAACCCGTCTCGGTGTCCGTAAATGCGCGGCGTAATCCCCAATCGCCTTCTTTCGAGTAATCCACTTTGTCCACCTCGCTCAGTCCGTCCTGCGCCGTGGAATCCGGGAACTGCAAGCGAATCGTCTCGCCGCTATTTGCGAGCGAACCCGTCCACCCACCGACGATGAGCGGCACGCTGCCGTATGCCGCATTGAAGGCGGTGACATTCGCCGCGACGACGAGGTAGCCGCCAGCCGGGATGGTCACTGAGGGGAAGATGAAGTCCACGCCCTTCGTGAACTGCCAGCCCGTCATGTCCATCGGCCCCGTGCCGGAGTTGTAGAGCTCAATGTATTCTTCGAGGTCGTTGTTCGACGCCGGATGATACATGATTTCGTTGATAATGACGACCTTCGGATCGATGCCGATTTGCAGATTCACCGTCGTAATCGCCGATTGCAGCGCTCCGTCACTGGCGCGATACGTAAAGCTATCGAGTCCGATATAGCCCGTGGTCGGCACGAAGAACAGCGACCCGTCCACGTTCAAAGTAAGCGTCCCGTGCGCGGGTTGCGCGACCACGACTGCGGTGAGCGGGTCGCCCTCGGTGTCAGTATCATTCGCGAGAACCCCCGTCGCTGCCGGCACGGTGAGCGAAGTATTCACCGGCGTCACATAGCTGTTCGCCACTCCGACCGGCGCATCGTTCACTGCGGCGACATTGACGGTCACGGTCGCATTCGCCACCGAGTCGCGACTGCCGTCGTTCACCTTGTAGGTAAAAGTCGCAGCACCATTGAAATTGAGCGCTGGAGTGAAGACAAACGAGCCGTTCGCATTGAGCGTCACCGAGCCTTGCGCGGCGTTCGGCGCGGTCACAAAAATGGCCGTCAACGGATCGTTCTCGGCATCCGTATCGTTTCCGAGGACGCCGGTCGCAGTCACCGTCAGCGGGACATCCTCGGTTGCAGCGTACGTGTCGTTGTTCGCCACCGGACGGGCGTTTAGACGAATCGTCACGGTCGTATTCGCAGAGCTCACCGTGCCGTCGTTCGCGCGATAGACGAATGTCGTAGTGCCGGTGAATCCGACCGCGGGAATGTAGTTAAAAGAGCCGTTCGCGTTTAGCGTCAGCGTTCCCGCATTTGCCGGGCTCAACCCCGTTACGAGCGACGCCGTCAGCGCGTCGGCATCGGCGTCCGTATCGTTGGCGAGGACGCCCGCAGCGGTGACATTGAGCGTTACCCCTGGATCCGTGGAATATGAATCCGCGACACCGACCGGCACATCGTTCACACCGGCCACATTGATCGTGACCGATGCTGTGGTGGAAACCGCGTTTGCAGCATCACGGGCGCGGTAGGTGAAGCCGGCCGCCCCAAAGAAATTCGCAGTTGGCGTGAAAACAAACGAGCCGTTTGCATTGAGCGTGAGCGTGCCTTGCGAGGCAATCGGCCCGGCGACGAGCTCCGCCGTGAACGAGTCTCCCTCGCCGTCCGAATCATTCGCCAAAACGCCCTGCGCCGCAGCAACCGTGAGCGTCGTGTCTTCGGGCGCATTGTAGCTATCGGCGACAACGACCGGCGGCTGGTTCGGCCCGGCGATAATCGTAAGCGTCGCCGTCGTATTGGCTGAAGGCCCGGTCGCATCCACAGCGCGATAGACGAAACTATCCGTGCCCGAGTAGCCCGCAGTCGGCGTGTATGTAAATGTCCCGTCGGGATTCAGCGTCAGCGAACCGTGGGTCGGATTTGTGACGAGTGCGGACGTGAATGGATCGCTCTCGTTGTCGAAGTCGTTTGCCAGCACGCCCGCATAGACGGTCTTGGTGAGACGAAGGCGCAGATCCATGATGATATCCGAACTCGCCGCCGTAGCCTGGTGGATTTCGACTGCAATCGTGTTTTCTCCCTCCACCAGCGCACTCGCGGGCACGGTGAGGTTCGCCGTCTGGAACAAGCCGGCCGATCCGCTCACGGATACCGTCGAGTACGCGTTGTATGCGGCACCAGTCGTCAAACCCGGAGTAATTGCGACCTGTATCCCATTGATATAGACGATTCCCGCGTCGTCATACTTGAGGACCACTTCCACGCCGGTCACCCGGTGCAGTTCTGCGACGGTAAATTTCTTCCTGAAATAAGTCGTGATGTACTTGTTTGCCGCATCCGGGCCGTAGCTGACCGTCGTCGCCTGACCGCCGCCGGTAATATATCCGAGTTCGGCGGGCCCGCTCGCCCACGCGGCATCATTGAACCCGACGTCCTTCCATGCAGTCCCTTGGTTTGTTCCATTGTCCAAATACCTCCACGCTGGTGCCAAGTACGGGATTACTTCATCCGTCGCGGTTCCGACGGTCGTCTGCGCAACAACCAGCGACGAGTTGCGAACCAGCGTGTAACTGTCCGCCACGCCGGTCGGCGGGCCCATGCTCGTCACCGTGATGTTTACCGTAATGAGTCCGGATTGCAGCGCGCCATCGCTCACCCGGTAAGAAAAATTGTCCGCGCCGAAGTAACCCGTCGTCGGCGTGTAGGTGAAAGAGCCGTTCGCATTGAGCGTCACTGACCCGTTCTGCGCATTCGCTGCCAACACCGCAGTAAGGCTCGCCTGTGGTGTATCGATATCCGAGTCGTTCACCAAAACGCCGGTTCCGACCGGCACGACGAGCGGCACATCACGGGCCGTCGTATAAGACTCGCCCACCCCGATTGGCGCATCGTTCACGGCGTTCACCGTGATATTCACCGTCCCCACATTTGAGTTCGTCGTTCCGTCGCTCGCCGTGTACGTAAACGAAACCGGTCCGTTGTAGTTTGCTGCGGGCGTATAGGTGAAGCCGCCTGTGGACTGAAAATTCAGCGTCCCAGTCGCAGGTCCCGAAACTAGCGTTGCGCTGATCGCTCCGCCGGTGTCATTTACGAGAACTCCACCGCCCGAGCTCGGAACGGAAACCGTGATATTGTCAAAATACACTTGGGCATTTTCGATGTTATCTGTGGGCCGATTAACAAAGCCGCCTACGGTAATAGTGTGCAAACCGGCCGCGAGATTTGGAATATCGATCGTGAAAGACTGCCACGCATTTGGCACCTCATTAACGCCATTTCCCTGCCCGAACGTCTGAATCAGAGATAAGTTTGGAGCCGTCCCCACCGGACCGTAACGCACGCCATCCACCGCAACGATTGCCTGCCCAAACTCCCCGGCCTCGAACCCCCCAAGCATCCTCAAGCGCGCATCCAATTGGATTTGCACATTGCCAGCAGACGTAAGCGTAAAATCCCGAGACCAGCCCCCTGAAATGTTCGCACTTGGGAAGCTTGGACGAAGCATTGAAACGTTCAATGACGTGCCGGGATTCCCGAAATCAGTTGGGACATTTCCACTTGCATACGCGTCTCCAGCCGTCGTTCCAAAAGTGTTGTCTGCGTACACAAATCCCTGCGTCCCACCGCCCGCCGGAGTCAGCGTCATGTCGATGCCAATGTCCGAGCTTGCGTACGTGCCGGCCGAATAAGTCTGATGAACCTCCACCGCGAGGACGTTTTGGCCCGACACAAGGATGCCCGCAAGATTCGCCGCGATATCCGTGTAAGTTGCCTCATTTCCCGAAGCTGCCGGGCCGGTAAGGGTCGATAGAGCACCGGCAGGCTGCCAAGTGGCTGAGTCCATCCCGAGACGCCCGATTTCCACTCCGTTCAGGTAAAAAATAGCGCCGTCATCCGCAACCGCATGCAATGTCCAATTTGCAACAGCAGCCGTTGCTGCATCCACGGTAATAACTTTTCGGAACAGATAAGTTGTCACTGTGCTGGCGGTTGAATTCATCCCGGTGAGCACGGCTGTCGCCCCAGGCACGGCATCAATCACCCCCCCGACCAGCGGCATCGCCCCGGAACCCCACACGTAGGGAGTGGTCCCATTTGTCGAAGTCGCCGTGTTGTAGTTCAGTGATTTCCAATCGAGCCCGGTTCCATCGAGCGGATACCCTTCCGCTGTCTGACCAGCTTGGTTGTTCTTGATCTTATCGAGATAAAGCCACGTCCCTGCCGCGAGATTCGTCGAATCGAATGTTGCTGAGAAAATCGCCATAGTCCCGCCGCCTACAGTTAAAGACTTGTCCTCGTTTGTGTTATACGCGTCGTTGACCGCCACAGGCGCGGCAAAAACGGAGCCCGTCAGGAGCGTCAGGGAGGCGGATATGTACAAGAATGTTCGGAGCATGTGGTGTCGGGTGAAGCAAAAAAGGTGCGGAACAGTGGTCGAATTCTCGTCTCATGCAAGCGCAGCTTCTGGAACAGAATAGCCATTTTCCGCAAATACCATAGGTCAAAACTCGAACTGTCGCTTAGTTCCATCTCCATCGCTCCCGAGTCGCACGGAGGAAATGACAGGTGGCACCGCAAATTCTCCGATACGGTCGCCGGGCGCGGATGCGCCAGACTGGCGCCACTGAGAAAACGGCGGCCTCCTCGCCAACCGCCCGACTCAGCGAATACATTCGGAATTGGACCCGGTCAAATGGCTTGCCCATGCGTAAAAAGCGAGCGCCCATCGGCTTCATCGAGGCGCTTTTTACTTCTTCCGAACCAAACGCGAAAACTGAGTCGGTGGTCGGTTTAATTCGCTACGACGCGAGCCCGGATGTAGCGCTGAGCATTGGCGGTGATTGGCCGGGTGTCGTAGCCGACCCAGGTTTGCAGGATGCCGTTGTCGGATTGCAGGTTGGTCACGATCGTATCGCTGGTCCAGGGACCGGAGAGCGAGTCCGCGACTTCGATCGCGAAGGCGACATTCGCGGTGGATGAACGCGTGAAGCTGACGGCGAAAAGTCCGCCGGAATTGAAGCCAACGAGCAAAGGCGTTGTCGGGAGAGAGGGATTAGTCCCGAACGCGTATTCGAGCAAATTCACCAAGCCGTCTTTATCAGCATCGTGGGTGAGTCCGTTGATCGCAGTGTTGCTTCCGATGGTGCGCGTCGCCCAGTTCGTGTAGTCCTCATCCGCATACACGGTGACGGTGTCGAACACGGTGGTAGATCCGGTGGCTGCGAGACGAAGGACGTAGGTGCCCGGCAACGAGAAACTGGCTGTGGTGTTGAGCGCTGCGGGCGTGGCAAATCCGACTGTGCCTGGTCCGCTCACTTTACTCCATGCGGTAGTGACGTTCGCAGGATTTTGCGAACCGTAGCTGATGATCCCCACGAGCGAGGCCGTGGCCGGAAGGGAGACGGAAAAGTCGTCGCCCGCGACGATGCCAAATACTCCTTGGAGTCCCGGATTCGGAGCAGTGACACGCCAGCTTTCCTTGATTTCCCATGTGGAGCGGTCGGCGAGAGGGTTGATGATCTCGATGGATGCACCGGTCGCGTTGGCTGTGGGATACCAGGCAGAGTCGTACGCGAAATCGAGGATGCCAAGCTGAAGGTCTCCGATTTCTATGCGAATCCTTTCTCCGCCGTCCGCGAGCTTGCCTATGTAACCTGTCGAGTTGAATGCTGCAAATCCGTAGGTCGCGGTGAAGGCTGCGGGATTGCTCGTGATCACGATAAATTGACCCGGATTGAGCGTGGTGGAGGGGAACGTGTAGTCTATTCCATTGCTGAATTTCACACCTCCGACGTTTAACGTGATGCTCGTGCTGATATTCTTGAGCTCGATAAACTCAGGTGCCGTGGTTCCCCCAGCCGGATTGTACATCAACTCAGTGATGCGGAGGTAATCGAGAAGGTCCTGTTGCGTGGTTAGCACAGTATTGTTGGAGAATCCCGGCGTCGGCAGGGTGAAGAAAGCAAGTGTGACCGAGCCATCGGTGGCGCGGCCTTCGGATTGATCCGCGAGTTGCGGCCCGGCGACGACTTGGTCGATCAGCACTCCGCTTCCGGTGAGCAGGCGCATCGTTTCACGGGTCTTGGAGATGGTCCACGACAAGTGGTTCACGCCGGCCGTGGCGTCGCCGTCGGCCACGAAACGTGCGAAGCCGCCCGCGCCAATGAAGCTGAGAGCGGGGATGACATGGAGCGCGGGGACCTGAATGTCATTGCTCAGGAACATTCCGCTCAGCGGAGCCGGCCGGGTGCCGGGGTTGTAGAGCTCCAGGAAATCGTCTGCGATGATGAAGTCATTCGAGCCGCACCATTCGTTGATTTTGATCGCAGTGTTGGTGCCGAGCGTCACGGCGGAGTTCGCGGCGAGCGGGGTGGGTGTGTTGAGTGTCCACGTGCGGGAGACTCCGGCGCGGCCGATTGAGAAGTCGGCGATTTGATTTCCGAAGACGACCGAGTCGACCGGGACGGTCCCGATAATCGCTCCCGGAGGATAGAGCGCGAAGCTATCGCCATCACCGTCGAGACCGAAGCCAATGTGGATGCCGGGGTTCCCGTCCACCGCATTACCGAGAAGGACGAGGTAACCGCCGGCAGGGATCATCGTATTCGCCGGGATGACGAATTTCTGCGGCAACGCCGGATTGTCGCTGACGCCGCAGCCGCCGACGTTCACGGCGACTGTTCCGTAATTGTAGAGCTCGATCATGTCGGGCCTCGTGGTGCCGACAGGATAAGCGTTCACGTTGTTCGCGAGGATTTCATTGATCTGCACGGTGATCGCTGCCGGGTTTACGGTCCATGAAACCACAGTCGGTGTGGCCTGCCAGATGCCCGCGTCGTTCTTACCAAGAATTGAGAGGGTATGCGAACCAGCGGCGAGCCCGCTGAGCGAGAGCGCAATGGAAACGGGCGTCGCTGCACCGTACGCTCCGGCATCTACTGCTGCCTGATAATGAGTGTAGCCGTAAGCGGCGAATGAGCCGAAACCGCCGTTCGGGCCGAACATAAGCATCGCATTTGCACTCGGTGTCGGCGCAAACGGTGCGCCGCCGACGAGGACGCCGCCCGGGATGTTTGCGCCGCGATCCACGACGCCCAGCGTCCCGCGGGCGACGGCTGGAGAATTCGCCTCGAAGGCAAATGCGGCTGCGACTTGTGCGGCGGTTGCAGTTCCCGGCGTGGCAATGCTGGCGAGGTTTAGCAGCGGGTCGGCCACGACGTTATCCGTTCCTGATCCAGTCCAAGCGATCGGGAGAATGTTGTTGTCGAGATTGAGGAGCGTGACGGAGCTATTGTAGGTGCGGGTGAGCGCCGTGGCGTCCCATATGATGTTGGCCTCGGCAATCAGTCCTGAGCCGGGAGTCTCGGTGGTGTTGGCGAAATTGAAGACGCCCGATCCAGTATCAGTGCCGCCTGCGTTCGTGATGCGGGCGATCGTATTTTGGACGACAGCAGCCGCATTTCCCTCGCGCATCGTGACGGCGTGATCGCAATCGTAGATGAGGTTACGGATGATGGTGACGTTGCTCTTTAGCGTGGAGAAAGCTCCGCCCGCGATGGCACTCGCCTTCACGGCGGCGCTGTTTTTGTGTGCGTGCAGGAAAGTGTTTCCTTCCACCCATGCGTCGCACCCGTTGAACACGACAAGGTCCGCCTGCGAACCGTTAAACGTATTTCGCAGGAGCTGCGCGATCGGCCCGGGACGCTTCATGTTTGAGAAAGTGACCGCGGCATTTGCGCCGAGCGGTTTGCCGAAAACACAGTCGCTCACGACTGCCTCGCCACCCACCATCACGCCTGCAACCGACACCGGAGGGAATGCTGCGGTGGAATCCGGAAACGTCGTATTTTTCAGAACGAATGAACTCCCGCTCATCGACAAATACGGGATGGCTGCGTTGCGGAATGTCACGTTATCGATGACGACACGGGAACCCGTCTGCGCGGTGATTGCTGTGTTACCGTTGTCTGCGAAGACAACGTTACTGAAGCGCGACTCCTGCGCGGCTTCATCGATGAAAATACCGTTCCAAGTTCCGCTTGCGGACGGTTGCTTGCTGAAGCGAACCGGCAATGCTGCCGTTCCTTCGGCGAGAATGCGACCGGTGCCAGTGACGTTAATAGTCATTCCGGGGTCCACATAAACCGTGGTTCCGGGCTCGATGCTCAGTGTTTCATCGTCCACTGTGATGCTCGCGGTCAGGCGGTAAGGCCCGCCTGCCACGGTCCATACGGTATTGCCATTGACCGCAGAAATGTTCGCGACAGAGGCGTCGTCATACACGATTTCAAATGTCTGCGAGTCAACCACGGAACCATCCTTCGAAAGCGCACGGACGACGACTTGATTCACGCCGGGTTGCAGTGTGACTGCGGAGCCCGCGCTCCAGGTGCCGCTGCCTGCGGCTCCAGCGATGTAATTATTGAGCGAAATGGAGACTCCGTTGACCGTTACACGGTGTGTCGTGACGGGGTTGACGGTGCCGCTGAGGCCGGTCGCATTCGCTGTCGTAGTCGTAAAAAATCCACCCGTCTGTGCGAGGCTGCATGCTGCTGAGAAAGTGCCGACGATTTGGCCGAGGATGTAAGTCCGGCGGGTCGCAGCGTAGGTCTTGAAGCCGTCGCGCATCGTGGCAGGCAGCGCGTTGCCTGCTCCGGGGCTGACCCAGTCGGTCAACTGTGCATCGACCGTCGCGTTGAAGTTCGCCGGAAGGAACACGGTATTCAGCAAGTCGTAGAGCTGCGCTTTGTAGCGGTGATTTATTTGAGGGTCGGAATAAAAATTCGACATCAACGTAAGCACCTCGGAGTTTCCCGCCGCAAACGACGGGTCGGTCATCGAGTAGATGTTATTTCCATTGGCCGTTGTGCCGGTGTCTCCCCCGCCGAGGATGGTGTCGTAGTCGTGGATGAGCAACTTCGCGCGCGTATCGATTGCGCCAAAATACATCCCGAAGTCGTCGTTGGCTCCGCTGCTGATATTCGTCTCCGCGTCATTGAGAATGGTCGCCATCGCGAGTGCGCGGCACCATTGATCGATGTCCATGTCCACGCTCATCGTCGCTTCATTGTAGCTCGAAGTGATCATCTTCATCCACGAGTGCAAATCGTTCCAATTGTTCTCGCCCGTGTTCGATTGCTTTTGCCACCCGTCTGCGATGTAGGTATTGAAGTCCGGTGTATTTGTCCCGGTTGTGCGCACGGTCCAGTTTGCCGCGCCTTGCCGCACTTTTTTGTAGATGTTGCCGTTAGAGTCCGTGGAAAAGTTGTCGTCCATGTACGTCGTATCACCGATCGGCTGCATGTGGACGTACATGCCGTAGCCATATTTTACCTTGTCGCTCGCAGAGCCCGCGTAGTTCGTGTGGTTCAGGCGCACCTGCACCGGCGTTGCACCTTCGTGCGGGAGATTCGCCTGCTTCATGAGCTGCGCTCCGATATACTGGCAGTAAGGATACGCGATGTTCAGGTTTCCCTGCGTCTGGTTGTTGAACGGGTCATCGGCGACCCACTCGATTTTCCAGTTGCGCGGATTGTTGCTGCGACTGCCAGCACCTCGAACGCGGATTGCGGCCAGATAGTGCACTTTGATGTCGGTGCCCTGGCTCGAAATAAATGTGACGTTGATCGCCGCTTGCGAGTTCTGATTCCAGTTTGCGACCTGGAATCCGTTTTCATCGAGCCCGGTCGAGATAAGGCGGTAAATCGGCTGCCGATTGGCCCATGTTTCCGTATCGACCTGATAGAGGCAGTTTGCGCCTTGCGCTCCTGCGGATGTGGTGGGTGCCGGCCAGGTGCGGACGTTTGACGTCGAGTCGGTCGCCCGAACGTAAAACTCCACAATCGTATTCACGACCTGCACGGGCAGCGTCGCACCAAACACGCCGTCGTTTGCCAGGCCGTCGCCATGAAGCCCGTCATCGAGCATGGTCACTTGAGTGAAATTGCCGCCTGCCGTGCTTTGGTTTGGCGTCCATGTGCGGTATAGCACTGCACCGGTGATACCCGTCGCCTGCTCGTCAGAGATCGCCGCCGTCACATTCACCGTCTGCGATGGTCCGGGGATTGGCGGGAAGTGCTTCACCTTGGAAATCAACGGCGCGATGTTTGGCGTCGGCGTGAGGAGAATCTGCGTATTCGGTCCGCCGGGAGTCCGCTGGTTGCCGGCCGCGGAAATCTCGCGCTTCGTCCAGTTCTGGCCGTTGTTGTTGGACAACGCCGGGTTGATCAGCTCCAACGAATCACCCAATCCATCCGATCGTGTCTGCCATTCCCAGCCCGTCTCCGTGTCGGTAAATGCACGGCGCTGTCCCCAGTCGCCTTCCTTGGAATAATCAACCTGATCCGCCTCGGTATAGCCGCTGGAGGACGTGGAATCCGGATATTGAAGCCGAATCGTCTCACCCCCGTTCGCAAGGGTCCCCACCCAGCCGCCGACGATCTGCGGCACACTGCCGTAGGCGCCGTTAAACCCGGCCACAGTGGGCGCAACGATGAGATAGCCTCCCGCCGGAATCGTAATTGCAGGGAACGTGAAATCGATGCCCTTCGTGAATTTCCAGCCCGTAAGGTCGATCGGGCCAGGGGCGGTGTTAAAAAGCTCGATGTATTCGTGGAGGTCGTTCTCCGAGGCGGGGTGATACATGATTTCGTTGATAATCACCGCCTTCGGATCGAAGCCCGCCTGCAAGTTCACCGTCGTGACCGCGGACAACAAAGCACCATCACTTGCACGATAGGTGAAGCTGTCGGGCCCGATGTAGCCAGCCGTCGGCGTGAAAGCGAACGAGCCGTTCACATTGAAAACCAGCGTCCCATGCAGCGGCTGCGAAACGAGCGTCGCAGAAAGCGTGCTGTTCTCGACATCGGTGTCGTTTGCAAGGACGCCGGTCGCCGCGGTCACGGTGACTGGCTGGTTGATCCCCGTGACATAGCTGTCCGTCACACCAACCGGCGCATCATTTAGCGGTGCGACATTGATCGTCACTGTTGCGCTCGCAATCGAGTCGCGGCCTGCGTCATTTGCCTTGTAGGTAAATGTCGCTGTTCCGTTGAAATTGGCAGCGGGAGTAAAGGTGAACGATCCGTTCGCATTCAGCACCAACGAGCCTTGCGCGGGAATCGGGGCGGACACGAGGACCGCTGTAATCGGGTCGTTCTCCGGGTCCGTATCGTTTGCGAGGACGCCCGCAGCGCTCACCGTCAGAGGCACATCTTCCGTCGCAGCATATGTGTCATTATTCGCCACAGGCCGACCGTTCAGGCGGATCGTCACGGTCGTGTTGGCCGAGTCGGCCGTCCCATCGTTGGCGCGATAGACAAAGGTCGTCGTGCCGAGGAAACCCACCGCCGGAACATAGCTCAAGGAGCCATCGGTATTAAACGTCAGTGTACCCGAGTTCGCCGGATTGAGTCCGCTCACCAGCACCGCAGTGAGTGGGTTCGCGTCCGCATCGGTATCATTCGCAAGCACACCGGACGCGGGGACATTCAGTGTCACGCCGGGGTCTGTCGAGTAAGAGTCCGCAAAACCGACGGGCGCATCGTTTACGCCGGCGACATTGATGGTCACCGTTGCCGCGGTCGAGAGGGCGTTTGCCGCGTCACGAGCGCGATAGGTGAAAGTGGCCGGCCCGAAGAAATTCGCGGTGGGTGTGAAAACAAACGAGCCGTCCGCATTCAGAGCCAAAGTGCCCTGTGCCGCTGTCGGCCCTGCGACAAGCTCCGCAGTAAATGTATCGCCCTCGCCGTCCGAATCATTCGCCAGCACGCCTTGCGCTGCGGCGACATTGAGCGTGGTATCCTCGGTGGCATTGTAACTGTCAGCCACCACAACCGGAGGCTGATTCGCGCCCGCGATGACCGTCAGCGTCGCAGTCGTATTGGCCGAATTCAGAGTCCCGTCGCTCGCCCGGTAAACAAAGCTATCCGTTCCCGCGAATCCGGCGGTCGGGGTGTAGGTGAAAGTGCCGTTTGCGTTGAGCGTCAGAGCACCGTTTGTGACATTGGTGACGAGCACAGCAGTCAAAGGATCGCCGTCCCCGTCGGAGTCGTTGGCCAGGACGCCGGCGTAAACGGTCTTCGTCAGCTCGATCTTGCAGTCCATGCTAATGTCCGAGCTCGATTGGAGCTGCTGATGGATTTCCACTGCGACGACATTGGTGCCTTCGACGATCGCACTCGCTGGATGCGTCAGATTCACTGTCTGGTTTGCATTTTCCGTGGAAGTGACCGAGGACAGCGCGTTATAGGCTGGATTCGCGGTCAGACCGGGTGTAATGAGCACCTGCGTTCCGTTTAAATACACGACACCGCAGTCATCGAATTTCAGAGAGATCGCAACATTCGTGACCCGATGAGCGTCCGTAACTGTGAAGGTCTTCCTGAAGTAGGTCGTAATATATCGATCGCTCGCTACGGCGTCGTAGCCGGGCGTCGGATTGTCCTCCACCACCGTGGCCTCATCGCCATCCCCATAGCCCAGTTCCGCCGTGCCGGTCTTCCATGCCGTATCGACGAAACCCGGAGCGCGCCATGCGGTACCTTGGTCCGTGCCGTTATCCAGATACTTCCAGTTCGTAGCCAAAAACGGAACCACCGCGTCCAGAACGGTGCCGGGCGTCGTCTGCGTCACGACGAACGAACTGTTCCGAATCAGTGAATACGAATCGGCCACCCCGACCGGGGCATTCTGGCCGATCACGGTAATATTGACTACGGCGGGGGCCGATTGCAGCGCGCCATCGCTCACAGTGTAAGTAAAGTTATCCGCACCCGCGTAACCCGCTGTTGGGACATAGCCGAATGAACCGTTCGCGTTCATTGTCACCACGCCATGCGCGGCGTTGGCAGCGATGGCCGCTGTGAGGCTTCCCGCTGCCGTGTCCACGTCCGTATCGTTCACCAGCACGCCTGTTCCCACCGGAACATTGAGCGTCACATCCTTGAAGGTGCTGTATGAGTCAATATTCCCGACCGGCGCATCGTTCACCGAATTGACCGTCAGACTTACCGTCGCCACGTTGGAACTCGTCGTCCCATCACTCGCGGTGTAGGTGAAAGAATCCGGGCCGTTGTAGTTCGCCGCCGGGGTATAAAGGAAGGAACCATCTGCATTTAGCGTCAGCGCCCCATGGGTGACGTTGGCCACTAGCGCTGCACTCACTGCGCCACCCGTGTCATTGGTTAGCACGCCACCACCCGCCAAAGGCTCCACCTTCACATTGTCAAAGTAGGCAAGACAAGTTCCGGCGCTAGAGGAATTGGTGCATACCACACCAAACTGTAGAGTATTAGCCCCAGCCGCCAGTGCGGAGGTATAAGTAACCACCTGCCATCCAGAATCTCCGTTTCCGGTCACCGTGTAATGAGTTGTCGTAGCCCCTCCCGTCGAAGTGCGTGAAGTAATCCGCGAGGTCGCTGCCGCGCTCACGCCTGTCACCACCGCTTTGAAGTGAAACGTCACTCTCACCGTCTGCGCAGTCGCCAGTGTGAATCCCTTCGACCAACCGCTGTTACGAATAGCCCCGGTATTTGCGCGAAACTGTTGGTTCGTAAGGAGGCTTCCAGCGGGGTTTCCATCCGTGTTGGTCCACGCACCGGTTCCGTTGGCTCCACCAGTATTTACGTTGAATATGTTACTATTGAATGTGTATCCCGACGTGTCCGTTGGAAACGCATCCGAATAATAGGGTGCCCCTCCAGTGGCCAGTTGCGTGTCCTCATCAGTGGCGAACGAATCATTGACCGCTACAGGCACGCCAAAGACGGAGGCCATGAAAAAAGTCAGGGAGGCGGAAATGTACAAGAATGTTCGGAGCATGTGGCGTCGGGTGAAGCAAAAAAGGTTCGGAACACTGGTTGAGTTTCCGTCACATGCAAGCCCATCTTGTGTAACAGATTCGCCATGTTTCGCAGATGACATAGAGCAAAAACCCGTGCTGCCGCTTGACTCCATCGCTCCCCCGGCGCACTGAGAGGAAATGACACTTGCAGAACAGATTCTCGAATACGGTCGCCGGGCTCGGGCGGCAGCGCGGCTGATGCGCCAGATTGGCACCGAACAGAAGAACGCCGGCCTCGTCGCCATGGCCGATGAACTCGTCGCTTCCGAAGCCGAAATCCTCGCCGCAAACTCCCGCGATGTCGAAAAAGCCCGCGCCAACGGCCTCAGCGCCGCCATGCTCGACCGCCTCACTTTGAACCCAAAACGCCTCGCCGCCATGGCCGACGGCGTCCGCCAGGTCGCGACCCTGCCCGACCCGGTCGGCGAGTACATCCGCGAGTGGACCCGGCCAAACGGCTTGCGCATCCAGAAAAAGCGCGTCCCCATCGGCGTCATCGGCATCATTTACGAGTCGCGCCCCAATGTGACCGCCGACGCCGCCGTCCTGTGCGCCAAGACGGGCAACGCCACGATTTTACGCGGCGGAAGCGAGAGCATCGAGAGCAACGTCGCCATCGCCGCCGCCCTGTCGCGCGGTGGAGCGAAAGCCGGGTTGCCTGCGGACGCCATCTTGCTCATCCCCGTCACCGACCGTGAAGCCGTCCGCCACCTTTGCGAAATGGACCAGTTCCTCGACTGCATCGTCCCGCGCGGCGGAAAAGGGCTCATCGAGACCGTCGTCAAACACGCCCGGATGCCCGTCATCAAGCACTACGACGGCATCTGCGCCATGTATGCCGAAGCCGCCGCCGATCCCGCGATGGTGGAAGCGCTCGTCCTCAACGGCAAAGTCCAGCGCCCCGGCGTGTGCAACGCCGTTGAGACCCTGCTCATCCATTCCGCCGCCGCCGAAAAAATCTGCGCGACCACCGGCAAGGCGTTGCTGGAAAAGAATGTGCAACTCCGCTGCGACGACCGCTCATTTGCGCTCCTCTCGCCGCTCAATCCCGCACTCGTCGTCCACGCGAAGGAGGAAGACTACCGCACTGAGTTTCTCGACCTCATCCTCGCGGTGAAGGTCGTCGATTCAACCGCGGAGGCAATCGAGCACATCGAGTCCCACGGCTCGCACCACAGCGACTGCGTCATCACGGAAAACGCCGCCGAGGCCGAGCAATTCCTCGCCGAAGTGGACAGCGCGACGGTCTATTGGAACGCCAGCACGCGATTCACCGACGGCGGTGAATTCGGTTTCGGAGCAGAAATCGGCATCTCCACCGACAAGCTCCACGCCCGAGGCCCCATGGCGCTCGAAGAGCTCACGACATACAAATACGTGCTCCGCGGAACGGGCCAGGTGCGAGGATAGCCCTTACGAAACCAATTGCAGCGCTCGGAGGGTTGCACGGAGTTTCTCCTGCGATGCCGGCATCAGCTCGCAGAGTGGCAGCCGGACGTCCGGAGTCATCCGCCCCTGCCAGGCCAGCGCCTGCTTGGTCGGCGTCGGGTTGCTCTCGATGAACAGATCCCGGAAAAGGTCTGCCAACCGTTCGTGCTGCGCCTGCGCTTCATCCCAACGTCCGGCCAGCGCCGTACCCACGAGGTCGCTCACTTCGCTCGGAACGATATTCGAAGCCACGCTCACCACGCCTACTGCGCCTTCTTTGATAAAGGAAACCGTAAGCCCGTCGTCACCCGACAAAATCTCGAACGACCCAGGCACGACTTTCTTCAAAGCGACCACGCGCTCCACTTTTCCACCCGCCTCTTTAATAGCCACGATGTTCGGGCAATCCGCCGCCAAGCGCGCCACCGTCTCCACCGCGATCTCGATTCCGCAACGTCCCGGAATGCTGTAGAGCATGATCGGGATCTTCGTCGCCTCGGAGATTGCCTTGAAGTGGCGATAGAGCCCTTCCTGCGTCGGCTTGTTGTAATAAGGAGCCACGACCAAAGCGGCATCCGCGCCGAGTTTTTCGGCGGCCACCGTGTATTCCACGGCTTCCTTCGTGCAGTTCGATCCCGTGCCGCCCATCACCTTCACACGGCCATGCGCGACTTTAACTGCGAGTTCGATCACCCGCAGATGTTCATCATGGTCCAGCGTCGGTGATTCACCCGTCGTTCCGACCGGGACAATGCCAGTCACACCGCCAGCGACCTGCGCTTCGATGAGGCTGGTGAAAGCCTGTTCGTCGATCTGATTATTTCGAAACGGCGTAACGAGCGCCGTAAATGTGCCTGCAAACATAGGGCTGCGGTTTGTAGAGGGCGGAGGCGCGGAGGCAAAGGGTTTTCTGGAAAACCCGCCCCCGTCTCTACTACGTTCCAAAGTCCGCACGCGTGGATTCGGACTCGAACTCATCCACCTCGCGCAGCCTCGAAGTCGCTGTGTCTCGCACCTTTTTCACCGCATATTTTCCCAGCGCCAGCCGCATTGGCGAGCGACCCTGCCGCACCATTTCCACAATCACAGCCGCGGCCCTCGCCGGGTCGCCCGGCTGCCGCCCGTTCATCCGGCCGAGCAGGGCGGCGAACTTCCCCACGGTTCCCTCATACTCGGGTAAAACCACCGCGGTCCTCCGCAGCGAACGCCCGACGAACTCCGTGCGAAAAGGCCCCGGCTGCACGAGCGTCACCTTCACGGCGGAGTGCGCCATCTCTGCGCGCAGGCTCTCGCTCGCTGCCTCCAGCGCCGCTTTCGCCGCTCCGTAAATCGCGAAACCCGCGTAGTTCGCGATCGCCGCCGCAGCGCTGATATTGATGATATGTCCTCCTCCGCCCTCACGCAGAAGCGGCAGCGCCGCGCGCATGACATTTAGCGGACCGTAAAAATTCACCGCCATGCAGGCCTCGATCTCGCGATCATTTACCTCCTCGAGCGCGCCCAGTAAACCTGCGCCCGCATTGTTCACCACCACATCCAGACGCCCCCAAGCTGCATGTGCTTCTTTCAAAACCGACGCCACGGCCGCTGGCTGCGTCACATCGAGCTTTATCACCCGGCACTCCTCACTCGCTGAGAGCTCCGCCAGTTGCGAGACGTCGCGCGCGGTCGCCACCACACGGTCGCCCGCCGCCAGTGCCGCCCGCGCGATTTCCGCACCAAAGCCGCTGCTGCACCCTGTGATCAACCAAACGCGCGGGCCGGAAGTACTTTCTGCATTCATCAAGCTGGTTATACGCTCGCTGCGCGATCCCCGACGCAGCCGATCCACTCGATTTGAAATTACAGAACCATGTCCCCGATTTCTTGCGCGGCGAAAAAAAACGGAAACCTACAGATGCACGCCGCCCACGCGACGCATCGAGCAATCACTACACCCGAATTGCTCACACTCTGAGAAGCGCCCCACCACCGCGTATGTAGTTTTCCAGCAGATTCAGGGAGGCCCGCAGATTCTTTGCAGGTGGAAATATTTTGGCGTCCCTGAATCTGCTGGAAAAAGGTGTGAGAAGTGCGGGCTACACACCCACCGGATGCCACGCCGTCTTCATCTCAACGGTATCCATGATCCAGTAAGGCGACTCCGCTTTCTCTGTCGCCCACTCCGCCGACGACAGCGAATGGTTCGCATAGCGTTTCAGATTCAGCGCGCCCCCGCCGCGCAATACCCCGCCAATCGCAGCATCCCCCAAGCCGTCCACGACCGCGTTCACGTCCATGTGACTCGCAAAATGCGGGGCCAGTTCCGAGCGCGAACCTGTGAGCAAATTCACCACGCCGCCCGGCAAATCACTGGTCGCCAGCACCTCGGCAAAAGTCACCGCCGCCAGCGGAATTCGCCCGCTCGCCAGCACCACGCACGCATTTCCGCTCGCGATCACCGGAGCCACCAGCGATACGAGCCCTAGAAGCGCCGGTTCATCGGGACACACGACCACGACCACGCCGGTGGGCTCCGGAAACGTGAAATTAAAATGCGGCGACGATACCGGATTCACCGCACCAAACACCTGCGCAAACTTATCCGTCCACCCCGCGTAATGCACCAGCCGGTCGATGCACGCGTCCACCTCCGCCGCTGCTCCCTTCGAGCCGGCACGCGTCAGCTCCCCCGCCAGCTCCGCACTCCGCATCTGGAGCATCTCCGCAGCGCGGTAAAGAATCTGCCCGCGCAAATAAGCTGACGCCTTTTCCCAGCCCGGCTGCGCCTTCCGTGCCGCCACCATCGCATCGCGAAAGTCCTTGCGCGACGCCATGCAATAGTTTCCGAGGCTCGATCCATCCGGAGCCAGCGCAGCCTCCACGCGACCACTTTCTCCGCGAGGAAATTTACCACCGATCGAGAGCTTGTATGTTTTCAAAACGTTCAGGCGAGCCATGTGCGCAGCATCCACGGAAACACGAATGATTCAACGCGGAAATAGCACATCGTTCGCAACCCAACTCAGCCTTGAGAAAAGCGCCGGGGCAGAGCAGAGCGTTCCCACAGTGGAAAACGTCAAAACTCGACTTTGGAAAGTCGAGCTACGCCAAGCTCCCGAGGAGCGGTTCCCCTCATCGAAGGCGGCGCGAGCGGTGTCGTCGCTGGAAAGAGTAGTCAGGCTTAGAATCCGACTTTCGCGAGTGCCTCGCGGAGGCTGCTCATGGTGAAGGGCTTGCCGACGACGAGGTCCACGCCTTCGGGCTTCACGCCTTCACTAATCATGAGTTCGCCGAAGCCGGTGAGCAGAATTACCGGCACTTTCGGGTTCACGCGCTTGGCTTCGATCGCGAATTGGTCGCCATTCATTTCCGGCATGGCGCGATCGGTGATGATGAGGTTGAACCTTCCTTTTCCCTGGCTGAAAATATCGAGCGCTTCGCGGCCATTGGACGCCATCGTCACTTCGAAGCCTTCGTCCACGAGGTAAACGTTCATCACTTCCCTGACCATGCTGTCGTCTTCCGCGATGAGGATGTGCCTTCCGCCGGAGGCTGGCTCAGGCTCGTGGACGTCGTTCGCTTTCAGAGGCGCTTCGGCCGCGACGGCGTCGCTTCCGGTCGCGATCGGAAGGAGGACGGTCACCTTGCTCCCGCGGCCTTCCAGTGATTCGATTTCGAGTTTCCCGTTGTGGCGCTGGAGGATGCCGTGAATGACCCCGAATCCGGTCGTGCTTCCGTCCGAGTGGCTTGTGCCGAGATTCGGATCGAGGCATTTCTCGAGGGTCAGTTTGTTCATTCCCTGTCCGTCGTCGCGGACGGTGAGGCCGACGAAATTGTCGCGCGTTCCGGCGCTAATCGAAATGGCACCGCGCCGTGGAATAGCCCGTGCCGCGTTGAGGATGAGCGTGCTGACCAACTCGCGCAATTGCGCCGCGTCGCCGACGACGTCGGGCATGGGGAGGAAGCGATTGCGCACTTCAATCATCACTCCGGCCGCGCGGGCCGCGATTTTCCACGTAGGCTCCGTGAGCGAGATGGCCTGGCCGACAATTTCGGACAGATCCACCGGCCCGTAGGATGTCGCTTCAGTGCGGGAAAACTCCTGTGCGCGCCCGACGGCTGCGGCCCCGACGGTGGCAGCGGCGTGGATTTTCTCGATGGTGTCGAGTGTCGCGCCATAGTCCTTCAGTTCGTGCGGATTCTTGATGAGGTGTTCGGTCCAGGCGAGGATGGGCGTCAGGACGTTGTTAAACTCATGAGCGATTCCATTGGCCATCTGGCCCAGTGCGTTGAGGCGTTCGCGGTTGACGATCTCTTGTTGTGCGGCGTGAAGTTCTTCCAGAGTTGCCGTGAGTTTTCGATTGCTGCCGAGCGCCGACTCCTGAGCCTTTTTCCGCTCGGCAATCTCGCTCTGAAGCTTGGTATTCGTCTCGACGAGAGCCAGCGTCCGTTCGTTCACACGGGCTTCGAGTTGATCGCGCGCCTGTCTGAGGGCGACCTGTGCGCGCTTTCGCTCGATCGAGTAATGAAGCGAGCGGAGGAGAAGATTGTGGTCCACCTGACCTTTGATGAGATAATCCTGCGCGCCCTCGTGGACGAGTTCCGCAGCCATGGAAACGTCGGATAACCCCGAGATGATGACGACCGCGATATCCGGCGCGACCTGGTTGACGGCGCGGAACGTCTGGTTCGGCATACTGTCCGGAAGCGTGAGGTCCAAGAGCACGGCGTCGATTCCGCCGGCACGCAATCGCTCCGTCGCCTGCGCGAGAGTATGAGCGCAAACGGTCGTGTAACGGGGGTAGTTCGATGCGCCCAGGATATGCTGCAAGAGTTGAGCATGTTCCATAGTATCCTCAACGATCAGGATTTTGATGGGCTGATTGGTCATATGTCGGAGGTTAAATCCCCTTCGCAGTGGGTAGCACAGAGAGCCTTGAAAATGGATACGGTCTGTACGGGCTGTTTATTTGGCATGCTCGGAGACGGCTTGGTCCGCCATGCCTTCCTTGATTTCGGCTCGTGCAGCGCAGAAACATCCACCGAGAATAATGGTTGCGCCCGTAAAGTAAATCCACATTAGCAGCGCGACCACGCTGCCAAAGGTTCCGTAAACGATGTTAAATTGCGCGACCTTTCCGGCATAGATGAGGAAGAGCTTTTGCAAGCCGCCGAGCACGAGGGTCACGGAGATTGCTTCCAGCCAGACTTCGCGAAAAGTCGTTTTCCGACGCGGGGCGAATTTGTAAAAAAGTGCGAGGGCGTAGAAGAGAAGGAGCGGCGGCAACAGCCAGCGGACCAGATTCAGCATGCGAGCGCCGAGCCCCTGATCAAACCCGAAAAACGACTGATGGTCGATATAGTATTTGTCGATCCCGTTGATGACCGTCGGCGTGACGATACCGATGAGCAGCGCGCTGGAGAGAATCGTCACCATCAGGAGATTCATCAGCGGAAGCCGCCACCAATCGTATTCCTTGGTCCCCCAAGCCTTGTTCACGCCTGTTACGAGTGCTTGAAAAAAACGCAGCGAGCACCAGAGGACGATCGCGAACGACACCAGGCCGGACCCGAGGCGGGAACGCATGAAGTTTTCCACCGTGGACTGAACGGACTCGCCGGTGCTAAGCCCGGGCATGTAGTCTGACATGAGCTGAAACACTGCCTGCGTCGCCTTGGTCTGATCGCCGAGAAACCGGGTGCCGATGGTGATGAGGAGCACCGTAAGCGGGAGGAGCGCGAAGAGGGCGTAGTAAGCGAACGATGCCGCGCGCTGCTCACCGTCGGTTTCGGAATACTTCACGAGCGACCTCCATACCGTCGCCCAGATGCGCCCTCTGCGCATGCGCTTTCTGAGTTTTTTGACTGCAATATCCGGCATCTGTCTGCCCTCACGATGACAAGTCTCCGAGGAACGTAAAACAAAAGAAACGCGCCTCAGGCTGACATTGCGATGATGTTGTCCGCTGTTGCCCGCCGGGTAGAGCCGAGGTTCACGTGGGGCTGGATGGCTCGCCGCAGTTCTTCTTCGTCGTAAACGGGGCGCAGCGGGAGCGTCTCCAACGGGAGACCGATCTTGTGCAGAATCCTCACGAGCGATTCCCGAGAGCGTCGATTTTCTCCCTCCGAAAGTTCGATCGCGACGACCGGCCGCAATTGCGGATTGCACACGAGAAAATCGAGTGATTTCGAACAGGCGCGCGCGTGCGCAGTCTGGCGATTCCCGGCTCCGTAGGTGACGTTCACGAGGTCGCCGACTCGCACTTTGAGGAGGACGGTGTAACACTCCGGAACGACCGAGCGCAGCATTTCGTAAAATGAACACTGAGCGGGCGTCAGGACGGATGCCCGCAGACTGTAAGGGTCCTTTTCCTCGACTCCGGGCGGATGTTTTTGGATGGGATCCGCGGCAGCCCTGACCGATACGTTTTGCGCAAGCAGCCAGCCGGTTGCTCCGCCTATGGCGAGGCCGATGATGAGCCAGATCGAGATGGACATGGGGGATCCGATAGCAATGGCTGTGCCGCCTTACTTAATGATTCCGCGGGCGCTCCGCGTCACAAACTCGACGAGGTGTTCCAGATTCGGATCGTCCGGGAGTTCTGCGCGAATCTGCTCTACGGCCTGTCCCACGTTTAGATCGCTGCGGTAAAGAAGCCGGTAGGACTCCTTCAAATGGCGCAGCGTCTCCGGCGTGAAGCCGTGCCTTTCCAGGCCGACCTTATTGATTCCACGGATGCGTGCTGGGTTGCCATCGGCGATCATGAAAGGCGGGATGTCCTGAACGATCTTCGAGCAACCGCCGGTCATCGCGAAACGGCCAATCCGGCAAAACTGATGGACCGCCGTAAACCCTCCGAGGATGACATGGTCGGCCACGGTGACGTGTCCTGCGAGGGTTCCGTTATTCGAGAAAATGACGTCGTTTCCCACCACGCAGTCGTGGGCGATGTGGCAGTAGGCGAGGAAGTGGTTACTGCTGCCGATGATCGTTTTTGAGTCAACTGCCGTGCCGCGGTTGACCGTTACAAACTCGCGGAATGTATTGCCATCTCCGATCTCGAGGTGCGTCGGTTCTCCGGCGTATTTGAGGTCCTGCGATTGCTGGCCGATGCTCGTAAATGCGAAGAATTGATTCCCACGACCCACGATGCTTGGGCCGTTGAGCGAGACGTGGTGCTGGAGCCGGCAGTCTTCTCCGAGCACGACGCCGTCTCCGACGATGCAGTATGGGCCGATTTCGCAACCTTGGGCGATTTCGGCTTTTGGAGAAATGATGGCGGTCGAATGGATACTCATGAGTGGCGCGCACAAAGGGCCGAATTCCGCGATAGGAGCGCAATCCCTAAATTCAGAAATCAGCCGGCGCGGCGGCATCCTTGCGTCGTGCGCTGCGATGTGTTCAAATAGCGGAAATCGTTTGTCGCCCATGAACACATCTAAAACCTTTCTCGTCGCGGGCTTGGCGATCGGCCTCATGTGTGCCGTCGGAGCCGTGCTGCTTTTTCTCCACGAGCAGCGCGGCGTAAGCCCGGCAAGTCCGGCCGTCGCTCCGCAGGAAATCGTTGCCAAGGATACGAGCCCGCGTGAAGCCGTGCGAAGCGTAGGCGCGCGGACGGAAGACACTACCCAGCCCGAAGCGACGGCGATTGCCGCATCCGATGCATCGCGTGTCGAGAGATCACAACCGGCGATCGATGCGCCGCCGATCGCGCCCGCCTACAAGCCAGGGCCATCGAAGTTCAGAAAAGCGAAGGAGCCGATGGCCCGTGCAGCGTTGGAATTCGTCGGAGCGGACCCGGAATCGGAACGTCTGTGGCTCGCGGCGATCAGTGATCCGACAGTCCCCGCTGAGGAGCGCAAGGACCTCATTGAAGATTTGAATGAGGATGGGATTTCTGATCCCAAGAACCCGACGCGGAAGGATCTCGGATTGATTCAGGGTCGCATTGCACTCATCGAGCAGTTGCTCCCGAGCGCTATGGACGAAGTGAATGCCGCAGCGTTTCGCGAGGCGCACAAGGACCTCACGAAGATGAACGCCCGGCTTTCCGGGAAATAGCGCATACCGTCAGGGCCTTTATTTCGCTTTCGCAAAAAAGCTCCCCACCGCCTGCACTTTACGGCGGTAGATGCGGTCGCCATTCGTTACGTAAAGATATGCCCGCCGCGCGCCGCTCAGTGTGCAGCTTGTCAGCGGTTTGTCGCGCTGGGGTTTTGGCAGGAGTCCGCACTCGCGGCTTGTCGGGTCGAAGACCTGCACGCCGAGCGTCGAAGTCACAAAGAAGCGACCCGTTTCGTCGCTGATCATTCCGTCGCCGCCGCTTGCGGCGAGCAGCGGCGGGGGCTCGTTGAACTTGAATTCGCCCTTTGGGTCCACCGGCCTGCGCATCGTCATGGTCGGGGCCTTCGCGCCGAGCGAGCCGTCCGTCTCCACACGAAAGGTCCACACATTTCCCCCGCGCGAATCACTCACTGCGAGCGTCCCTTGATCCGGAGAGAGTGTGATTCCATTCGGCGCGGCGATTCCCGTATCCACGGCTTTCACCGTCTTCGTTTTGAGATCCAGCAGCGTCACCTGCTTCTTGCCAGTCTCCGTAAAATACGCGTGCCCTTTTGCCGAGACGACAAGGTCGTTTGGCTGCACGTCCTCAGCCATCACTTCGACCGCCGCGGACTTCGTTAAATCGAGCGCGATGATGCGCTTCTTTGCGCCCTGTGCTGCGATGAGACGTCCGTCCGGGGCGAATTTCAGACCGCTCACACCTTCGTCGCTCAGCTTCGTCTTGCTCCCTTCAGGTGTGACTTTGTAAATGCCCGCGCCGTCTCCGCGCATGTCGCTGAAATAGAAGTTCCCTTCCGCGTCCGTCGTCGGCCCGTCGGCAAATGTCAGCCCCTCGGCAACGGGCTTCCAGTCTTCGCCGTCGATGAGCAGACGATGAAGGGTCAAATCGCCACCCAAGTCCTGGGCAGACGTGGTGGCGGCGGCGGCGATGAAAAGGAGACGCTTGAGCATGGTGGCGGAGACTATGCGGAGACCACGGAAGATGGGAAGCGAGATGCGCCTGGCCAAAATGACGAAGCGGCGGGTTCGTTATGGTTCGCGCTGAACGCGGCGCTTCCTTTTGAATGGCCACAAGAGTTGCCCAAGGTAGCTGCGAGGCATCGGGTCTTCGACGCCGAGTTCGGACGGTTCGTGATCCGGGCAGCGGTAGGTGCCGAACAGGATGTCCATTAGCGGAGAGATGTTCGCGTAGTTTCCAGTCTCACGGACTCGTTCATGGTGCCAGTGGTGGAGTTCCGGCGCGCCGACGATCCAGCGGAGCGGCCCGATGGGAAGGCGGACATTGGAGTGAATATAGATGGCCCACAACCCGCGGAACGCGAGGAATCCCGCGAGCGTTTCCAGCGGGAATCCAAGGATGAATGCGGGAAGGTTGATGATCCCCATGGTATAGACGGTATCGAGCGGATGCTCGCGGTGGGCGGCCATCCAATCCAGATGCTCCGCGCTGTGATGGATGGCGTGAAAGCGCCAGAGCCAGCCGACGCGATGCTGGAGCCGGTGCGCCCAGTAGATGAGAAAGTCGCTGAGGACGACAACTTCCAGTGCTTGCAACCACCACGGTTGGGCGGCGACGCCTGCACGGAAATCGCGAGGCGCAATCCCATCCAGCCAACTGCCGAAATATGTCAGCAGTCCGAGCACGAGCCCGCTCCAGATTAGATATTGCCCGAGGAAAAAGAAGAGATCCGTCCACCATTCGGGCCGGAGAAATTTCTGCCCGGCCTTCGCTGGAAATGTCTTCTCCAGCGGAACGAAAAGAACGACGAGAAACAGCAGGCTGATTCCAACGCCCGCGAGCATGTAGATGACGTTCATTGCCGGTTGGGTGCGCGCTGTATTGCGGGTTGCGAGGACGCGGGTTTCTGCCTCTCCATGAATGTATTGATGGGCGCGGATTTCGACCCTGGTGCAAACTGTCGCTGCGGAACCGGCAGCGCCTGAACAGGCGCGGATTTAGAACTTGGGGCAATCACTGGCGTGGCGGAATTCTCTGTTTGCCGCTGGGAGCGGGCGACGTAGCAGGCGAGCAAAGTGAGTGCACTTACGACCGCCAGGATTCGGGAGAGTATCTGGATGGTTCTGTTCATTTGGAAGGCGACTGGGGCGTGACTGGCGCGGGCACAACGGGGGGATTATTCAGTATTCTTGTTAACTCGTCGGAGCCCTTCGCGGGGTTGGTAATGCGTTGAAACAACTCGGAGCGTTCAATGGCTCGCATGTCGTCCTGACTCAGGAGTATAGTGCTCTTGGAGGTGGACGCGAGAACGGGGCGGACCGTTTTCTCGATAAACCCTCTCACTTCCGGAGAAGGGTGAAGCGTTAGCAAATGGACAAGAGAATCAACCTCATCTGGTTTCGGCTCAGGTTGCGTGACGTTCCAGGTGGCTTGTTCCGGCAATTCTGAGCGGGTTCGCGTTTTCAAGTAGTCGTGAACGTCCTTCCAACCCACAGTCGCCCCGCCGGATTTATTGGATTCAATCGCGTATTGATCGATAGCCGCATCAATCATCCGCAAATCCTGAAGCACTTGTGTCGATTTTGTGCTGCGGATGGGCCGACGGGCACGTTGCATCGCGGTGAATCCGACATAGCCGGACAGCAACGTGAGCGATAGCACGATGACGAATCCACGACGGACAAGCGGCGGTTTTGAGTTCGAGGGCATGGCAATGTTATTTCGACAGGAAGTTGGCGGATTTGTTCAACGAAGTCGAGCCGGGTTCGTTTTCGATTCGCGTTTTCCGAAATGCACGGCAAATAGCAGCCATGACGTTTCATTTTCCAAAACGAGTTGCGGTCGCGGGCTTGATGGCGCTTGCGGTGGGCGGGTGTGGTTCGCTGGCACCTGTCGCACCGGCCGTGACTCCTGCGATGGCGGCTTCGGCACGGACGGATATCGGGGTGCTGGAACTAGGGCGTTTGATTTACACCACACGCTGCACGGAGTGTCACAACGCGGAGCGCGTGGGCCGCTACTCGCGCTCGGAATGGATGGGAATTTTGCCCCGCATGGCTGTCGATGCGCGGCTCAATGATGCGCAGGACCGGGCGGTGCGGGCTTATGTAATGGCGCTGTCGGCCGACTGAGCGGTTACCGCGAGATGTCGCTTTGGTCGAGGAGCGAGAACCCGGCCGTCTTGAGGACGGAACTGGCGCAGTCTTGGTCCTCGACGTGAAGCGCGAGGGCCGCGAGGCCGTTGGGTCGGGTGAGGAGTGCGTACGAGCCGTAAATATTCACCTCTGCGGCGAGAAGCGCGCTAAGGACTGCGCCGAGCTGCTCGGCATCCTTCATTTCCACCACGATGAGCGTGGAGACGGCGTGCGGGATGGAGTGGAGATGGAAGACTCCTTCGACACTTTCCGGATCGCTCACGACGATGCGCACGATGGCGGTGTCGGAGCTCGATTCGATGCTCGTCGCTAGAACGTCCACGTGATGCTCGGAAAGCAATCTCACGACATCAAGAAACGCGCCGACGCGGTTCCGGAGGAAGATGGAGAATTGCATGACCTGACCGCTCGGGGGCTTCTGGGTGGTCTCGGATCGTTTGGTGGGTGGTGCTTCGGACGGCATTTTATTTGTAAGAGTAAACGAGGCAGAAAGCGCTGCGCTGGCCTTCCTTCGCGGTGATTTGGATAAAGTATGGACCGCTCACTTTTGGTGCAAAACGTGCAGCGGCGCGGACTCCGTCGGAGTAGGGTTCCACGGCGAGAGGCTTCCCGCTTTCGTCAAAGACGGCGATGGAAACACCTTTGGCGCGGGCATGTGCGGCGACGGAAAACCAGTAGTGGTTGCCGGCAAAAAGGTTCACCTGAACGAGCTTGGGTTCGCCTGCCGCAAGCTCGCCTCCCCAGTAGCCATCGCGGATTTTAAAGCCATCGTTGCTCCATGCTCCGGCGAGTTCCAGGACATCGGCACGCGCGGCGACGATGTCGTCGTCTGTTGCGGCGTGAATCGTGAGGGCGGCTGCGAGGATTGCGATGAGGATGCGCTTCATTGTTCCTTGGTTGCGATGTCGTGGACCATGGACTCCGCGAGGGCGTGGATTTTTTGCACATCCTCGGCGGTGGGTGTCTGGTCGCTCGGAAATGCGACGGCTTTTTGCAGGTCAAACAGTGTGAGGCGGACGCGTTTGACCAAGGGATTGTCGGTCGCCTTTTCGGGCATGGCGGCGAGTTTGGTTACGAATGCGCGTGTGATGCCGGGCTGGCGGAGGATGCGTGCTGCGTCGGGTGTGTAGTTTTTGGCGATGTGCGCCGTTATGACTTCGGTGCCTCGCGCCCAGCCACCGAGGGTGACAAAGGTGACGAGGTTCTGGTCGTTGTGGGCTAGCATTGCTGAGATGACTTCGTTTTGCGCTGCCTCAAGTTCCTCCTTCAGCGCGTCCCACTGGCCGTTGGCTGCAAACTCGCTGATGCTGTTTCCGCGGTTCAGAAGATCCTGCCCGACACTGAGAGCGTTTGCTATGGTTCGCACGTCGCGCGCGATGTTTTTTACCTGCTGTCCGTCGAGCGCCTCGACCGCGAGGTATCCATCGGCGATGAGACCTCCGAGGTTCATCGCGAGTTGCTGGCGGCTTGTGAAGTTCGTGGGGATCGGCTTGCGAAAGTAAGCGGTCCAATCCGGCTTGGCAAATTTCCCGAGCGCCGCAAAAAGCTCGCCGGGCATGGGCATCGAGACGGCGGAATCCCTGGTCGCCGCTGCAATCTGCTCTTTTGATAGCGACGGCGGCGGTTCCTGCGCGACGACCGCGACGGCGGAGAGAACAGCGATGAGTGACCTGCGAAGCATGGTCGAAGTTAGGAGCGGGTTCGGCCCGGTGTCGAGTATTCAGTCACCATTCCGCAGCATACTCTGCGACCGCCGCCGTGTCGGCGAGCGCGGAAAACAGCGCGTGCACGGTGGTTTGCTGCCCGGGCAGCACGAGGTCGGGCCGGATGTCGTGCAGCGGCTGGAGGACGAATCGACGGAGGTGCAGCCGTGGATGAGGGAGCTCAATACGGTCGTTCGAGAGCACGAAGTCGCCGACGTAGAGAATGTCGAGATCGAGTGTGCGCGGGGCGTTCTTCGGGCGCGTTGCGGGACGGCCCATTGCGGTTTCGATCGCTTGCAGTGCTTCCAGCAAAGCGAGCGGATGATGTGCGTAATCCACTTCCACCACAGCATTCAGGAAAGCGCCCGCGTCCGGGCCGGTGCCCACAGGCTCGGTCTCGTAAACGCCGGAAGTCAGCAGCGGAGCGGACACTCCCGGGATCGCGAAGACCGCGTCGCGACCAGCGCGGAGATTTTTCAGGCGGTCGCCGAGATTCGAACCCAGAGCGATTCCAGTGCGCATCGTCACTTCAGCCCAAGGACGTCCCGCATGTCATATAGACCTGCCGGTTTCCCGTGGGCCCAGATCGCGGCGCGGATGGCACCGCGGGCGAAAATGTCGCGGCTGCTCGCTTTGTGGGTGAGCTCGACGCGCTCGCCAAGTGCGGCAAAAAGGACGGTGTGGTCGCCCACGACATCGCCGCCACGGATGGCGTGCATCCCGATCTCGCCTTGGGTTCGCGCGCCGACATCGCCGAAGCGCCCGTGCCGGACATCCTCGTTGTATTGAAGCCCGCGGACTTCCGCGAGCGTCTCCGCGAGCATCTTTGCCGTGCCGCTTGGGGAGTCCTTTTTCATCCGGTGATGCGTCTCGGTAATCTCCAAATCGAAGTCCGGCCCGAGGATTTCCGCCGCCCTGCGCGTGAGCCACAGGAGCGTATTCACGCCGGTGGAATAATTGCCGGAATAAACGATCGGGATGCTAGCCGATGCTTCGCGAATGCGCGCCACGCCTTCATCGGAGATGCCCGTGGTCCCGATGACGAGGGTCTTTTTCGCCGCGATGCATGCCGCGAGCACGTTGCCGAGCGCGGAGTGGTGGCTGAAGTCGATGCACACGTCGGACTGTGCGAGCCCGGCGGAGAAATCGTCGCCCGCATCCGTGGCTGCGCCCACGTTGGTGTCGGCAAATTCTTTTGAGCAGGTGATGAGCGCCTGTCCCATGCGGCCGCGGGAGCCGTTGATGTGAAGTCGGAGAGCCATGTTTTTTAAGATGGGTTTTCTTAGTGACAGCCGCAGCCGCTTCCGCAACTGCCTTCCGCGTCCGGTGGCTGGAGGCCTTCGACGGTCAGATTCAGACCTTGCAGGGAGATTTGCTCGCGGACTTTAAGGAGCAAATCCGTCACCTGTGCCGGCGGCTCTTCGGCGCAGGCGAGGGTGATACGCACCTTCTTTCCCGCGACCTGCGGGAGCTGTTCCGCCATCTCGCCGTCGAGCGCGAAGGACATGTAGGAATTTAGTTTTTCCTGGAGTTGGAAGAGTTGCTTTTCGCCACCCGTCCATGGGCGTGGCTCAAACATCACGAGCACGACTTCGTCCGTCGCAGAGTCCACACCGAGTGCATCGAGCACGGCAGGGTTTTCGACGCCATTGGCGGCGGTTGCAGTTTCGTTTTGGCAGCAGTTTTCGGATTCGCAGGATTCGCTCATGTCGAAGCAATGCCTTGCCGGAGTGACCGTGTCAAATTCCCGCGCTTGCGTCCGGCGCGCGGCCTGCGTATGTGTGCATCGTGATTTACCAGTCCGCGATTCGACTTATCCCGCTCCCCGGCGATAGCGCGAGCGCTCTTTAAGAGCCCCGCGCCGGGGAGCCTTGCGCTGACAGGACTGGTCTCGCGAAATGCCCGGGCGGGTACGCGGAACACGGTCCCTTCTCTTTTTCAAGAACGCCTGCCCGCACCTTTTCAAATTATACATGATTTCCAATCCTTCGTCCAAATACCGCCAGTATCCGCAGATCCAATTGCCAAACCGGCAGTGGCCCGGCCGCGTCCTCACCCATGCGCCGATTTGGACTTCCGTCGATCTCCGCGACGGCAATCAGGCGCTTGCTCAGCCAATGAATGTCGCGCAAAAACTGGAGATGTTTCACGCACTGGTGAAGTGCGGCTTCAAGCAAATCGAAGTCGGCTTTCCCGCTGCGTCGAACACCGAGTTCACATTCAATCGCCGGCTCATTGAAGAAGGGCGCATCCCCGACGATGTCGCCGTGCAGGTACTCGTGCAGGCCCGCGAGGATTTGATCGAGCGCACGGTGGAATCGCTGGCCGGTGCAAAGAACTGCATCGTCCACCTCTACAACAGCACATCGCCGGCACAGCGCCGTGTGGTGTTCGGGATGTCGAAGGACGAAATCATCCGAGTGGCCGTGCGCGGCGCGACTTGGGTGAAAGAGCGCATCCATCGCATCGAAGACGCAGGCGGACGCGTGATGCTCCAATATTCGCCGGAGAGCTTCAGCGCCACGGAGCTGGAGTTTGCAAAGGACATCAGCGAAGCGGTGATGGACGTCTGGCAGCCTACTGCGGAGCGGAAGATGATCCTGAATTTGCCCGACACCGTGGAGGTCTCGATGCCGAACGTTTACGCCGACCAGATCGAGTGGATGTGCACAAACATCCGCAATCGCGAGGCGCTCATCGTCTCGCTGCACACGCACAACGATCGCGGCACCGGCACTGCGGCCACCGAGCTGGGCTTGCTCGCTGGAGCGGACCGCGTGGAAGGCACGCTGTTTGGAAACGGCGAGCGCACGGGCAATCTCGATATCGTCTCCGTCGCGATGAATCTCTACATGCACGGCATCTCGCCGGGCCTCGACTTCTCGAGCATCAACGACCTCATCCAAATGTATGAGCGCTGCACCGGCATGACCGTCCCGCCGCGCCAGCCTTACGCGGGCGAGCTTGTCTTCACTGCATTCAGCGGCTCGCATCAGGACGCTATCAAAAAAGGCCTGGCCGAGTGGGAGAAAACCGGCGGCTCGAATCACTGGGACGTGCCGTATTTGACCATCGACCCGGGCGATCTTGGCCGCGAATACCGCGAAGTCATCCGCGTGAATTCACAGAGCGGAAAAGGCGGCGTCGCGTATTTGCTGGAGAGCGAATTCGGCATCGAACTGCCGAAGGAAATGCAACGGGAATTCGGCCCCATCGCCAACGACCTCGTCGATGCGCTGGGCCGCGAAGTGCGCGGCGATGAACTCAAGGACATGCTGTGGAAGGAATACGTCGATCGCGTCAGCCCGTGGGAGCTCATCCACTTCCACGCCGACGGAGTGGACGGCACATTCAACTGCCGCGCCAGCGTCCATCGCAACGGCAAGGAAGAGCACCTCGTCGCCGAAGGAAACGGCCCAATCGCCGCATTCGTCCACGCCCTGCAAGCCGCCGGCGCGCCCGTGGCGAAAGTCGCGAATTTCAAGCAACACGCGCTCAGCTCCGGCACCGAGGCGAGCGCCATCAGCTACATCCAGCTCCAACTCGCCGACGGCTCGTTGCGCTGGGGCGCGGGCGTGGATACGAACATCGAGATCGCATCCATCAAAGCCGTGCTAAGCGCGCTGAACCGGGCAGCGGTGTAGCTCGCCACACCATTGTGGAAAAAAGCAACCGAGCGATCACACAAGCGATGGGACGGTAGGCTGCTGGGATGCGCTCAAATAGTCCCGATTGGAAAGGTACGCGCGAATATTTTCTAGGGTTTTTAAAAGTATCTCGACCGTTTCATTACGCGCATTCTCTAGGTCCGTTGGGGACGCATTTCTACCGACTTCCGCGAACGACTTAACTCCGTGAGCGAGATCATTTCGCAAGTCCTTGACGGTCTGAAGCAGCGTATATCCGCGTCCGGTCGGCTCAGCGAAACCGAAGCGCTTTGCTGTGGCCCGAATTGCACGGGCATCAAGATTTCCCGCGAAGGTTTCGCTTCGTTCGAACGTTTTGCAAGTAACATCCGTTGCCAGTGAAAGTAGCTTCGGTAGCAACTTCTCCATGTCTCGTTTCTTGAAATTCTTGAGAATTTCTCGTCTCAATTCTTCACGGCAGTCATCGAAGCTGACTTTTTGCACGCTGAGTTCATCGAAGATCGCTTCGATCGCGTTTCTCATTGTCGATTCCACCAAATTATAGAGGAGCAAGTAGCATGTCGCCTTAAAGGTCTTCATGAGTTCCTCATGCTCCTCGGCAGAGAACGCAGCATTATCCCCTTTGGCCTTCCTTAGAGCGACTTCATCGTCCGCTAGATTTAGGACAAAACTGAAGTAGCCCTTGACCTCTTTTGCTCGGGTGTCGAAATCTACAAAAACTGAGTTCATAAATTGGAGGAACGTAGGTGATCTCGGACGAAATGAATCCGGTTTTCAACTTTCGGCTTTGAGTTACTGGAGTCGGAAGTCGTCAAATCGTGAAACTCAGGGCTATCGGACCAAGCGGCCGTGGGTGGTGGGATAAGAGACGGGTTCTCGCGCAGCGCTAGCGCTACACCAACAGCAATAGCTTCAAATCGAACACGTTTCGCCGTGCGGTAATTCGGACGTTTGAACCCGTGCTCGAAGTTGGTTTTCACAAAACTGAGCATCGCGTTGAACTCAGCGAGCATTGTCTCTTTGTTGTTCGGCTCCTTGGCGAAGTCTTGATTTTTCTCCTTCACATAGTCATCCAGAAATTCTTTAACGCTCTTTCCGAACTCCAGATACTTGTCGGTGTAAGCAAAGAATCGAAGCACATACTCCTCGCGCTCACGTCTTTTTACGTAGGAATCCGAGAGGGGGGCTAGTTGATGTAACAACGGGTTTCCCGCGCACGCCTCAACAAACGAAATAAAGGGCCCTCTCATAATTCCCCGCCTCTGCTCCATATCGCGGAGCGGATCACTACCCGTATTGATCCGTTCAAATAGGTCTCGACGTGTCTCCTCGTCAGCATCTTTTGAGAGCGCGATAATCCGAATCGTGCTTCGATTGAACTTCCGTTGGCGGGCTAACGGAAGTTGATCGAACGTCAAACCATTTAAAGAGGAAAGCTTCTCAAGTTCGCCCAAAACAAGTTTTCCCGATGTAAATTCTGCCAGTGTCCTTATGCGCTGTGAGCCATCAACGATTTCAAGCCTCCCTTCTTCATCGTCGGTTTCAGCAAGAAACAAGAACGGGATCGGGAGTCCGATGAGGACGGATTCGATGAATTTCGACTTCCTCTTCTCATCCCAAGTATGGTTGCGCTGGTAATCTGGAATGTAAAACTCCGGCGGCGCAGGCTTGCCATACTCGTCTTTGCCTTCGTCCATCAACTTTTCCACGATCACCTCAATCGGATACTCTATGATGTTGTAATTTACAACTTTTCGGTGACGCTCGATCTGAGTCTCCGCTTCATCGGTATTCAAGTGGTTGAGATTGGGCTGTTGGGCAGGCATAATGGGAAAATACAGATTTAGGAAATAAAGTGGAGCAGGTGTTGAATGACGGTTTCCCCAACGGCCTCTCCGAGTCGAACCGGCACGGCATTACCGATCATGCGCCCGACTCCTTTAAAGCTGTATCGATCTCCCGGTTTTACGAACTGGTAGGAATTAGGAAACGACTGCAGGATGGCCCCTTCGCGGAGGGAAATAGCGCGATCTTGTGTCGGATGACCAAAGCGCCCGTTGCCGAACCCGAAGAATTGGGTGGTGATCGTCGGCGATGGCTCGTCGTCTTTCATGCGGCCATAGACGCCGGGGTATGTTTTTCCAGACTTCCGTCTGTGGCATTTGGCGACGAGCCTGCGCGGCCAGTCGCGCCAGGTGCCCCCAGGTTCGGAGTTTTGAATTCGCTCCAAGTTTTTCGGAGAAAGACGGCTGCATCGGTGGAGGGGGTCGTCGGGGTCTGCGCCGCCCGCGTCAAGCCTAGCGAGGCTGTTGATGACATCGGCGACAGTGCGATGATTGCCTTTGTGTGTGGGATTAATGAGTTCGATAGGGCCGAGGCGGGATGCGATTAGAACAAGGCGTTCGCGGATTTGTGGGATGCCGTAGTCGGGGCAATAGACGGTCCGCTTTTGGACGTTCTCACTGAAATGAAAACCTGCGTTCGTTAGGGTGTCGAGGAAGTCGAAGAAGACCTCGTGCCGCTGGAGTTCGGGGACGTTTTCCATGCTCACAATGTCGATGTCGGACTCACGGACAAGGCGGGCAAACTGGTCGAGCAGGGTCCATTTTGGGTCAGCGAGATTTTTGATGCCTTGGGTGTATTTGCTAAAGGTCTGACATGGCGCACACCCGACGAGGAGGCGGATGTGGCCTATGGGATAGTGTGCCTCAAGGGTCTTTGCGGTGAGGTCTGTGACGCTCGTTTTATGAAACTTCGCGCCGAGATTGTTGTGCTCGTATGCGTATTCACACTGTGCGTCGATGTCATACCCGGCAGAAACGGAAATGCCCGCATCAATGAGACCGCGAGTGAGGCCGCCCGCACCGCAGAACAGGTCAACAGCAGTAGCAGGAAAGACTTGCGTGGATTTGGAAGTGGAGCTGCGTTTCATTCGCGGACGGCGGGCGGAAAAGTCGCACTTCGTCTCAAGCATTTGCGAGGAAAAAATTGCCATATCTCACGACCCGCCTGATCGTTCTCTCGATATTTCCTCAGAAGACAGCGTTGTGCAACATCGCGAGTCGTTCGGCGGGTGAAGTCGGGGGATTTGCTCGAAAAAAAGGTGTAAGACCTCCAAAAAGACACTGAACCCGTTTTTGGAAGTGCAACCAGCCCGCGATCGAGTGCGAGTGTATCAATAAACAAACAAACCCGCGCCAGCCTTTCGACCGACGCGGGCGTGGATACGAACATCGAGATCGTATCCATCAAAGCCGTGCTCAGCGCGCTTAATCGCGCGGCGAAATAAACGCGGGGCTTACTTTGCCCGCAGGTCCACGCAGGCTGCTTCCTTTGTGCTGCGCACGAAGACGAGGCCGTTGCTGATTGTGGGCGTGGTCCAGCACTTGCCTTCGAGCACTTTGGCGCGGGCAAGTTCGGTGTAGGCGTCGGGCTTGGCGGCGATGAGGACCAGTTCTCCTGCGTCGCTGAGCGCGAGGACGTTTCCGTTCGTCAAAACAGCCTGGCCGGGGCCGAAGCCGTCTTTGCTCCATTTCACTTCGCCGTCCGGGAGCTTCACGGCTTTCACCGGGCCGCTGCCGTATTTCTTGAACTGGAACATGCCGTAGAGGTGGCCGTCAAAATGAACGGGAGTGCTCCAGTGGTTCGCGATTTGCTGGTCGCCGGGCACGCGCATCACCTGCTCGGCTTTCCATGCGGTGCCGTCCTTGGTGACCTTGAACCCGTAAGCGCCGACGCCGTAGCCGACGCTCGCAAACACGTAGTCGCCCGCAACCACGGCGCTCGCGGCGGTGGAGACGTTGAACTTCACCTCTGCGCGCCACAGCTCCTTGAGCGTCTTGGGCTCCACGGATACGAGGCCGCTCTTCATAAAGAAAATGATCTGACGGGTGCCCGCGATCGTTGTCGGAGTCGGCGTCGCGTGCGTCATCGTCTCGTCGCCCGCCTTCGCCACGATGGCTCCGGTCGCCGGGTTCAAAGCAAGGAACGATGTGCCTGCGCCGCCGCCGGCGACGTAGATGAGGCCGCCTTCGAGCAATGGGCTCGCAGCGTTTTTCCACGAAATGTTCCGGGCGCCGTGTTGCGCCAGATCGAGCTTCCAAACTGGCTTGCCGGTCGCTGCATCGTGACCTTGCACGACGAGGTCGGCGTTCGTAGTTACGATGACATTTCCTGCGATTGTCGGGGTCGAACGAGGACCGTCGCCGCCTTTGTTGTCATTCGTTCCATCGTTGCCTCCGCCCTGATACTCGGAGTTGCCGAGCTCGGCTTTCCACAGTTCCTTACCATTGGCGACATTGCGCGCCACGAGCACTTCCTTGCCGCCGATTCCCTCGATGGTGAAGCACCGCGCGCCTGACACGACGATGGTCGAAAAGCCCGTGCCGCCGGGAACTTTCCACAAAATTTTGGGTGCCGCGTCCCACTTGGCCGCGATTTTATCCGGGGTGCTGCCATCGCCCGCGGGCCCGCGATATTGCGGCCAGTCGGTGGCTTGGACGGTTGTGAGAACGGCGAGTGAAAGGACGGTCGTGAGTTTCATCGCGCGCGGTCATAGGCAAATGGGCGCGGAATGTCAAAGCGGGGTATCACCGAAACATCTGCGGCGCGGGTTTGCGCGATATTTATCGGGAGCGCTTGCTTCCTTCCGGGATTCTCGACTACGAACACCAAAACCCACGCTCGTGATGTCTTGTTCACTTTCCTTCTTGCTCCCGAATTATCTATCCACTCTGGCCGCAGCGGACTCCGAGGCGGCAGCCTTGGGAAAAGCGCTCGGGGTGATACTTGCGTTTCTCGCTGTGGTGAAATGTGTGAAGCTGATGCGGCGCAAAACCACGAGCGCGCTGTGCGTGGCTCCGTTGTTCGCGGTCGCTCTGACCTGGCTCGTTTCGATTCCCGTCGCGATGTTTCCTGGTGTGCTCGGCTTGCATTTTGGGCTTTGGTTTGATGGAGGCGTGAGCCTGCTTTTGCTCGTGGGAATTGTCCTCGGGTGTGTGGGCCTCGCGCTCTACAAGAGCGGCGGGTTTGTGCAGGGCCGGAAGCAGGCGGTGTGGGGCATGTTGCTCGGATTGACCGTCGTCATCTTCCGCATCTCTTCGATGATTCGCGTGATTTCCAGTCCAGAATTCTCGCCGATCATGGCCGCGGAACGGGAAGTGATTCCGGCCGGAAAAGGCGGCGAGACGATTGAGTTTCCGGACGTCAACTGCAAGTTGATCATGCCCTCCGGCGGATGGGTGCGGATGAAAGAGCCAAAGTCATTCAACCCAAATGCCACGCTGGTGCTTCGGCGTGGATATCCGCAGGCGCTCGCAGTCCTCATCGCTGAGCCGGTGGATGTTGGCACCGAAGCCCTGGTGTCCCTTGCCAAAGCAAATATAGAGGCTCGGCTCGGGGGAGTCACGGTCACGGATGAAAAGCCGGAGACGGTCAACGGGATCGAGTGGAGGTCATTCTCGACGGAGATTCCCAAGAAAGGCGCGATGGCTGCGGAGATGACGCGATTCTGGGTTTCGTGTTACGCAGGTCACTCTTATCAATGGGTGCTCTCCACGTTGCAGCGCGACGCAGATACCTCCGCGCAGACGGGGAGGCTGCTCCTTTCAGGATTTAGAGCACTTGATTCTAGCCGCTCATCCTCCGGCGCGGCGGCGTTGACGGATGCGAAGACCGGGACGGATGGATTTCAGACAAAGCTGTCGGCGCTGGGCTGGCGGCCGTTTAAAGACGGAGACATTAGTTCAAACGGAAACTCCCTTTGCGCCATGCACCCGAGTGCGTCGTTTTTCCTCGCGGACACCATGCCGCTGGGAACTGTGGAGGTAACCATGGAGGATATCACGCGGGCGTTTTTCATGAACTACAACGCGCTCGCGTCGAAGTTTCCGCAGATAAAACTGGAGAACGTAAAGCTCAGCGGTGCCGACGAAGCCGTCCGGTTTTTCACCGACTTCGAGATGGAGAAAGAGCGGTACACTTACCTTGGGATGGTTGTACGCTCGGGACAGCGCGCCTATTTCTTTGTGGGCTGGCACTCGGGCGCTGGAATGAAGGAATTGCGCCACGTCGATGCCGCGCTCGATACGGTCGAGATTCCTGCTGCGGCCGGTCCGTTTCCTCCGCCGCGAGACGAGGCGATGGCGAAGAAACGTTCGTTGCTTGTGCACAGTATCGGCCTCGAGTTTGCAAATCGGGCCGACTGGCCCAAGGCGCTCAAGGCGTTCACGCTTTCATACGAAATCTCGCAGCACAATGACCCGACGCTCGAGAGTATCGTCGTTGCGATGGAGGAGACCGGCGACATCAAGGGCGCGGTGGAATTGCTGGAGAAACATCGCGGGCGAGTCTCGAAAAACGGGACGCTGCGGCTGGTGCTCGGACGGCTGAAGCAGAGGCTGGGTGACAAGGAGGGAGCGCTCACAGAGTACGACGCATCTTTCACAGCAGGGGCGGGCAAAGAGCCAGATTTGCTCGCGTATCTCAATATTTTGATCGACGGAAACCGGACGGATGATGCGGTGAAGGTCGTGGACGAATTCGTGAAAAAGGGCGCGAGCGCGAAAGTCCGGCGCTGGCAGGCGGAGACCTATGTGTCGGCGGGAAATTCCAAACGCGCGATGGAGATCTACGACGAGATCCTCGCCAAGCCGCCGTATGATCCGCTGAGCGCATACGGCCTCGGCGAAACGGCGAACAACGAGAGCGAGTATGAGCGGGCGGCGACGGTGGCAGCCGGTCTCGTAAAGGCCGGGAACGACACGGCGCGCACGCGAATGATTGAAGGCTGGAGTCTCTTCGGACGGAAGTCGTGGCGGGAGGCGAAGGCGGCGTTTGAGAAAGCCCGCGCTTTTTCGCCCGACGATGCAAGTATCGCAGCCGCTCTCACCCGTGTTTCGGCGATGCTCGGGGAAGGCGACAATTCCGCGGTGAAGGCGCCGATTGATCCTGTCGCGCTGCCTTCCGCGCTGGTCGATGCGATCACCAAAATCGGCAGCGACATCGCAGTGCCCGACGGCGCTTCGGTGTGCTACCTCATGCGGGCGAGTGCGTTTCATTTCGAGTCCGGAAAGCCCGTGTCTTCCACGATTTATCGCCGCGCGAAGATTGTCACCCAGGCAGGGGTTGGCGATTTCAGCACGATGGCCTTTCAGTTTGATCCGCTGAGCGAGCGAATCCACGTCAACCGGCTCGTCGTCACGGATGAAAAAGGAAAGGTGACCGCGGAGGGACTTCCGGAGGAGCAGTATGTCGTTGATTTGTCTGCCGACGCCGGCGAGGCGACGCACAGCAAAGTGTTGCGTGTGGTGGTGCCGGGGCTGAGGCCGGGGTGCACATTGGAGGTGATGGTGACCAAGCAGGATCGCAGCCCCTCGACGGAGTTTCCCTACGAGCGATTCATTTGCACAACCAGTGTCCCCACGCTCGCCGAGGCGGTCGTTGTTTCAGGTGACACCGCCCGCATTCGTGCCGTGCCATCGGCGTCGATGGAGAAGGCGGCGCAGGTCACCGAGGGGAAGGGGACCCGGTCATGGCTCGTCCGCCAGCCGGTGGTCTGGAAACCGGAATCAAATCTGCCGTTTGCGGATACGTATCTTCCGGTGCTCCGGCTGGGTCCGGCAAAGGGAGACTGGACCGAGGTTGGTCGCGATTACCTAAAGCAGATCGACTCGCTCCTGAAGCCGGATGCAAAGGCCAAATCCATCGCTGCGGAAGTCGCCGGGAAACTGAAAAGCGATGAAGAAAAAATCCGCGCCATCACCGCTTACGTGCAGAAAAATGTGACCTATCAAGCCATCGAATTCGGACGCCGCGCCCGCATCCCGAAGCCCGCGGAGCGTGTGGTGGCGAGCCGCTACGGTGACTGCAAGGACCAGGCACTGTTGCTCTACCAGTTGTTCAAAGCCGCCGGCGTCCCGGCGCAGTTGGCGCTTGTGCATTCGGATGGCGATGTCGAGGCGTCGCTGCCTTCGCTCGATCAGTTCAATCACATGATTGTGCGTCTCCCGGGGCAGAAGGCGGCATTTGTCGATTCCACGAATACGGTGCTTCCCGCCGGCATGCTGCCGCCTGCGCTTTTTCATCGTCAGGCGCTCGTGCTGTATCCCGATAAGCCGAGGCTCGAGGGCCTGCCCGAGCGGTCCCTTTTTCCAACCGAGAGACTGCGGAGCGAGCGCGATGTGACCGTCGCACCCGGTGGTGAAATGACGGTGCGCGAAAAGTTCCGGGTCGGCGGGTATTTCGCGATGGGATGGCGCGAATGGGTGAGCGCCATCCAGCCCTCGGAGCGGCTTGCAGCGATCCAGCGTCTGCAAAACGACAGCCGCTGGCGCGTCGAGGAGTTCACCGTGGAGGGAATGGATGATAATGCGGCGGAGCTCGTCTTTAATTTCAAATACGCAATGCCCGCGCTGGCATCGGCTACAAAGGCGGCGTCGGTCGCAATTCCGGCGATTTGGGAGCACGAGTATCTGGATGCGCAGTTTCTGAAAGAACGCCGCTTTCCGATGGAACTACTTCATCCTGTGCGGATCGAGAGCCACGTCAAAATCCAGTTTCCCCATCCGGTTGGCGCGGAAGCGCTGAAAGGCTTCGAACGGTCCAACGATTCGGAATTTGGAAAGTGGAAAATGGCGGCGAAAGCCTCGCCCACAAACGCGAACGCGGTGAGTGTCGATTTTGAGTTTCAGGCCCCGTCAGGAAAGTACCCGGCTGCGCGGTACGGTGAATGGCAGTCCTTCCGAAGCAAGGCAGTCGAGGCCTGGCAGCAGCCGCTGAAACTGGAGTAGTGCGTCGGGCGATGGGTCAGTAGGGCAGTCGCCCGCCCGACGAATACTGACCTACTGATCGACTGACCTACTCCACCCATCATCCGGCACCCGGCGAACCAGTCAGCCATTGACCTTTCGTAAAAGCACCCGAAACTTTTTCCGCTATGAAAACACTACTCACATCCATCGTCATCGCACTTCTCCTCATCACTGGTGTCCACGCTCAGAATGGCTCCCAGTTTTTCGTCAAAATTCCAGCCATCAATGGCGAATCCTCGGTTCCGGGTCATGAGAATGAAATCGAGACCTTTGCTTTCAAGCTCGGCGTCTCCCAGAAAGGACTCACTGATTTCGGGGGCGGAGCTGCCGCGGGAAAAGCCCAGTTCCTTCCTGTCATGATTCATAAGAATGTGGATGCATCCTCCACCGAACTGTTCCTCGCGTGCGCGACGGGAAAGCGCATCCCGAAGGTTGAGTTGAAAGCTGCGCGCACCGATAATTCCGAGAGCCTCGTGGACTATCTCGTGATCACCCTTACCGACGTGATTGTCTCCACCGTCAATCACGAATCCGCAGAGTCCAATGGCGATACGACCGTCCTCGAATCCGTTGCACTCAATTTCACGAGAATCGAGATATCATATCGTAAGCAAAACCCGGACGGGTCATTTGCCGACCCCGTAAAGGTCGCGTACGACGTGAAGGCTAATAAGAAGATCTAACCGTCGGGCTCACGTTCGTGACGACCGCAACATCGGGCGGTTTTCAATTGCCATGCGGGAGGCGCGATGAGATGCACGCTGTATGAAATCCCTGTCCTCGAAGGTCGGAAAGGTGATGGCGGCATTCGTAGGTGCCGTCGTCGTGCATACTGCGGCCGCTGCCCAAAAGCCGCCCGGCGAGCTCGCAGTGGCCATTCGCTATTTGAAGGCCGAGGGCACCAGCCACGCGCACATCTATCTTTACCGGGAAGACGGGAAATTGCTCCGGCAGTTGACGCGCGACGAGAAAGGACAGGACCGCTCGCCGGTCTTTGCGCCGGATGGAAAGACGATTGTCTTCAAGCGCGAGCTTTCCGACGTGCTCGCAGAATACTGGAGCGTGGAGCCTCTCGGCGAGCACCTGCAAAAGCTTGATGCTGCGCCCGATTGGTACTCGGCGGTAAACGAAGCGATGTTCTTTACCAACCGCGATCCCGAGGACTGGCCTGAGGACAAGCCGGTGCCGGGCTCTATGGCGATGGAAGGTGAACCCGCGAGGCGGTATGCTGCGCCGGACGGGTCGGTCGAATTGGTGATCGGCGAGGTGAAGGGGGACGACGACAATGGAGTAAATGGCCTCGGGCATGGTCGGAGTTACCTCCTGCGCGATTTGAAGTCCGGCAAGGAAACAAAGATGGGCGATATTCCCGGTTTCGAAGGGCTGTGGGAATTGCTCCACAGCTCCCGGGATCCGCAGCAGTTGTTTCATTTCGACGGACCGCTCCGGGTTGCGTTCTTCGGGCTGCATCTCGACAGCACAGACGGCGACACATCCTTCGCGCTCGACCTTACGGGCCCGCGGTTCGTGCGGCTGTCGGCGAACTGGGCCGCGCCGTTCCCGCTCCCGGGCGATGGTGCGTTTCTCACATATACCACTGCACGCTACCTCCCGATTCCCGGTAGCAAGAAAACGGCAAACTGCTCCTACATCGAGCGCTGGGATTCCGCGCTGAAAAAAGTGCGTTATGTCAATGAAGGCTCAGCGCCGATTTGTTACGGAGCATCGCTCTACCGTCCGGGAAAAACGCCCGTAGTGGTGACCATCAAAAACGACTGACGACTCGTTTCGTCATTCGCCATTCGTCATTTGCACATTTCGTGTAACCTCCCGCGCTTCGTCCGTCAGGAACCTGTGTGAACACGAAAATCTGTCCTACTTGCAAAACTCCCATCCCGGCCCATGCGCCGGGCGGGTTCTGTCCGGCGTGTATTCTCCGCGGTGCGGATGAACTTCCACCGCTCGGTCGCACGGCTCCGTCGCTCGCGGAAGTGAGCGCTGCTTTTCCCCAGCTCGAAGTGCTTGGGCTCATCGGGCAGGGCGGGATGGGCTTTGTGTATAAAGTGCGGCAGCCATCGCTCGATCGCACGGTGGCGCTGAAAATCCTGTCACCAGAGCTGGGGCGCGACCCGGCGTTTGCCGAGCGCTTTGCCCGCGAGGCGCGGGTGCTGGGGAAGCTGAACCACCCGAACATCGTCACCGTTTTCGAGAGCGGCGTTGTAGCTGCGACGCCCTCGTCGCAGACCGAACAAAATGCCGCCCCCGGCATCCATTATTATTACCTCATCATGGAGTTTGTAGATGGCGTGAATCTCCGGCAGGCGATGCGCGCCGGACGCTTCACCCCGGCGCAAGCGCTGGCGGTCGTCCCAGGTATCTGCGACGCACTCGGCGCGGCGCACGCGCAGGGCGTGTGGCATCGCGACATCAAGCCCGAGAACATCCTCCTCGATGCACAAGGCGGCGTGAAGATTGTGGACTTTGGCATCGCCCGAATCGTCGGCGACCCGCAGCGCGACTTCACGCTCACAATGACCGGAGCCGCGCTCGGCAGCGCCGCCTACATGGCCCCCGAGCAGCACGAAAGTCCGCACGACGTGGACCACCGCGCCGACATCTACAGCCTCGGCGTCGTCATCTACGAAATGCTCACCGGCGAACTCCCGCTAGGCCGTTTCCCCGCACCGAGCGAACGAGCGGCAGTGAGCGCGCGCATCGACGAGATCGTTTTCCAGACGCTGGAAAAAGAACGCAACCTCCGCCAGCAAAGCGCCGAGGAAGTCAAAACGGACGTGCATCGCGCGGCGAAGCATGCGGATGCGGCGCCAGAGACTCGCGGAGATCTGCCAGCGAAGGTTACGCTGTGGGCGCTCGGGCTCATCCTCGCCGGATTGCTGTTTGGCGGCGCGGGCGCGGGAATTTTCCTTATCGGTGAAACGATGCGCGATGCTCACTCGTGGTTGGTTGCCGGCGTGTCGATATTCGCCATTGGCGCAATCGCTTTCGTCCTAGGATTTGCGGGCGCATGCTATGCGCTTTGGCAAATGCACCGTGGTTTGATTCCACCAGTCTGGCGTCCGCTTCTGCGCGTGTTAACTGTCGTTCCGTGGCTGCTCGAAATCGCTGAGCGATGCTGGAGTAATGCCGACGACGTAAGCTCAACTTCCCGTGCAGTAGTCATCGCGATACTGACCGGAGGCGTCGCGGCTGGCGTTGCCGGGGTCTTCAATGAGTTTAAGCCCATCTGGTCGGAAAAAGGCCACTTCTTCATCACCGGACTTATTGTGCTGACAGTCATCGTCGGAATCGGTCGATTGGGTTGGTCACAGCTGCTCAGGCACGATGGCATCGGCACGGAACGAACGGCGTTTTGGGCCGGATTCGCGGCGCTCGTTTTCACAATCGTCGGGGCCATTGAAGCGAAGCGGTTCGATGGCCAATGGCCCACCAGCTACGCGCTGGCTAAAGCCGAAATTCGGCTGACGGAAGACAGTTCGTTGACCGATGCGCGCCTTCAGCAAGCTTACGAGATCGCGGCGGGGCCATATACGAACAAGCACCGGATGGAACACGTTGGGCAAACCATCCATTTGTCTGTTGTTGGACTGGGGTATCTTAGCGGCGACAACGTCCCCGCCGCCACGCTGCTCAATTCGCTCATCCGCCGATTCTTCGAGACACTCGACGATACCGAGCGGACCTCCATTAAGAGCATCGAAACCTTCGGCGGTGACCGCTATTTGCCGCGGAACACACGACAGGCGGTTTACATCGTCTTGCTGAGCGGCATCGGACTGGCGGGGGTAATCATCGTCACCGTGGGGCGACGCGGCTTGTGGGCTCGCTTCGCGATGTGCGCGAGTGTTCTCGTAATCGGCTTTGCGCTTCCCGTCTGGCGCTCGTCGGCAATCTCGCCATTCACTCCAGACCCGGTGGTCGGCCCCGCGCTGGCGGATATTCCGATTGCCGAACGGACGCCTGATTTCTCGACGCCAGTCGGCGCAGCCCGTGCGCTCTGCGATGCTGCGCAGGCTCGCAACGTCGCAGGCGTCCTCGCGGCAATCATCCCTGCCGAGCGGGAAGCTGATGAAGATCCTGACGACTATGCCCGAGTGATCATGGCAACCTACGGCCAGGGTCGCGCGGCATTTTCAAAGCCGCGGCCCGATTTGGGAACCCAAGTCATCGTGCCGACAAAGTTTTTCGTCTTCCAAAGCTTCGGCACAAATCACCCAGCGGGCGGCGACTTACGGGCATCGGCAAACGAGAACCGCATCGTTTGCGTGCAAACACCCGAAGGCTGGAGAGTGAAAACGAGTGCGCCTCCGAAAAACCGCCTGAAAGTCGCGGCGAAGAACGCTGGTCCTTCAAAAGCGGCCGATCAGGCTGAGGAAATCCGCAGCCAACAGCCGAAGACAGCCGAAGAAATTGTGGAACGACTTAAAACTGGGGCGAAGGAAAGGCCTATCGGCTTTTCCGCTCGCGCTTCGGTAGATGCGCCAGTTTCGACGATGGAGCCTCTTGCACCCAGCCTGCCACCGGGTCCCGCAATCTCCGCCGAAGACGTGCTTCGCAAACTGAACGTGCTGGCGAATGAGTCGAATGGCGAGGAGTTCAAAAAGCAACTCTCGGTTTCCACATACGGCAAGGAGCCGGGCGGGAACATGGCCGCCCGAATGGAGCCCTTTCTAGGCAAGCTCCGCCTCGTAAAAACCGTCGCCCACACACCGGGAACCAAAGGCTTGTTCCCGATTCCCGAGAAGACAACCGTGTTCGCATCGTTTGAGCGTGCCGATGGCAAGATGAGCTATCACGAGTTCGACTTCACGCCGGAGTCGGGCGAGTGGCGGTATGACGGCGCCAATTATCCTGAATACCGGGCCGTAGTGCGGGTGGAGTTTCGCCCTGAGAGCGGCAACGCCACAGCGATTCTCCGCGCGCATCTCGATAACAACGTAGTGAGCAAGCCCGTCGCCGGAGCCGATGGCCAGTTTGACATCGAATCGCAAAACCCTGACGCCGTATCGAGCGCGAACATCGCAAACGCGATTGCCGACAGGCTCAAGGACTCGCTGAAAAAAGTGGGGCTGGATACCGCGCTGAAAGTCATCAAAAAAGCCGAAGTACCGACGAAGCCGATTCATGCGGAGGAAGAACTGGAGTCGGCAACTCCATGACGAATCCGGATGCCGCCTTTCACCCGACCCGCTGGACGCTCGTGCTCCGGGCTTCCGGCGATGGCGCGGAGGCAAAGGCGGCGTTGTCCGATCTCTGCGCCGCCTACTACTCGCCGGTCGTTGTATTCCTCCGGCGCGAAGGGCGCGACGAGGACTCGGCGCGCGAAATGGCACATGGCTTTTTCGAAGGCTTGCTGGAGGGCGGAGTGGGCGCGCCGGAGCGCGAGCGCGGACGGTTTCGCAGCTATTTACTCGGCGCGCTGAAGCATTTCCTTTCAAAGCACCGCGCCGCTGCCGTGGCGGAAAAACGCGGAGCAGGCGCGGAGCATGTCGCTTTAACCACCGACACCGCCGCCGGTCTTTCGATGCCCGCGACTGCCGACGACACGCTACTATTCGACCGCGAGTGGGCATTCACGCTCATCGCCCGCGCACTCGCTGCGCTCGAAGCCGAGCACGCAGAGAAGAAGGCGTATTTTTCCGCGCTAAAACCATGGCTCGACGGCGGCGCAGACTGCTCGCAGGCCGACGCGGCAACGGCGCTGGGCATGTCCGAGACTGCGGTGAAAGTGGCGATTCATCGGCTGCGCGTCCGATTCCGCGAACTCATCCGCGCAGAAGTCGCGGCGACGGTGAATGACGCATCGGAAGTCGCGGACGAATTGCGGCACCTCATCGCGATTGCAAGCGGCGGGTGATTTCCACTTTTCGTGCCCGCCTCGAAAATATCGTTCGCGGCGCACGATTCGAATTGCATCCACTGTGCAGCGGCTAAAATAGACGCCTGCCAAAGACGCTTCTCTTCCACAAGGAGCGTCACGGGGGAACCAATTAGGGTGTGCGGGTCCAAACCGCCGCCAGGGGCGAAGGTGGCCGATCAAACGGCCTGCCCGATGACTTTCCTCATCGAGCCCGTCAGCTAACTCCGTCGGCGTAGGGAAGGTGTCCTAGAGACGTCCGGTTGTCGCTTTCGCGATACGCCGGACGCCGCTGATGCCTGCAACCATATTGTCCGTATAGCAGGTCTGGAAGAATACGCCGGAGCTGCACGCGGGCTGTTTAATCAATCAGTCATCACAGCAATGAAAATGAATACTCGTTGCCTGCTCTTTGCAGGCATTAGCACCATCGCGTACGTGGGCCAGAAGTTCTGGGTCCAGTTCGCAGACCCGCAAATCGCGACGCCGCTCGCGCTTGCCCAAATGGAGAGCGGTTTCGACGCCTGGCGCAAACTCGCGACGTGGCAGGCTGCGCATCAACTTCCGTCGTTCGCGGCGGAGGGGATCGTGATTCTTACAGCGCTCCTGCTTTTCGGCAGGCCGGTGTGGATGTTCGGTCGCACGATCATCGTTGCGCTCAACGAACGGCGCAGGAAGGAACCCGCGAAACTACTGTTTGTGCCACTCGCCGCCGTCGCGCTTGCATTGAGCGCGAGCGGTTGCGTGCGGCCATACGACAAGCCTGAGCACGTGGAAATTGAGACCAGCGAGACTGGTTTCCTGATCCCGCTCGAAGGCGACACAGGCACGCAGACGAAGTTCGAAAGCGTGGACTATCTTCACCAAAAGAAAGTCGCTTCGAAACGCGTGACCGTCACTCACCGCTGGAACCAGACCGGGCGATTCTCAAACGACGGGAGCTGGCTGCCGACGGTGCGCCTTGTGAAAGTGAACCGCTCGCCCATCACTCGCGAGTGGACCGCCGAACAAAAGCACGCGCACGGTGGCGATAAGGCAATCTGGATCGAAAGCGCAGACAGCGTGGGTTTCAGCATGGGATTCACTTGTACGGCGTTCATCGACGAAAAAGACGCTGCGACGTTCCTGTATTGGTATCCGAGCGGTAGCCTTGCGTCCGTAATGGATTCCGAGGTGCGTGGTCGCATCCAGCAGGCGTCGGCCGAGGTCGCGGCGAAATACACGCTCGATATTCTGCGCTCGAAAAAGCAGGAAATCGCGGATGCCGTGCGCGAAGACGTGACGGAGTTCTTTTTGAAACGCGGAATCACCGTGACGACCGTCGGCATGTTCGGCGGTATGACGTATGAAAACCCGGCGATTCAGAAATCAATCGACGAGACATTCATCTCGCAACAACTGAAAGTCGTGGCCGCCGCGAAGTTCGAAGCGCAGCAGAAAGAAAACGAGCGGATCGAGCTTGAGGCGACCGCCTCCGCCGAGCGGTATCGTCTCGAAGCCCGCGGTCGTAGCGACGCGAGGCTGGCGGAAGCAAAAGCCGAGGCCGAAGCCATCGGGCTCATCAATACTGCGACGGCGACAAGCACGCCGATGCTGCTGCAAATCCGGGCGCTCGATGTCGAGAAAGCGCGGGTGGAAAAGTGGAGCGGTCAATTCCCGCAGACGATGCTGGGTAGCAATCCAAACATGCTCTTCACATCGCCGCTCGCGCCGCTCCAGGCCGTGAAATAACTGCGATGAAAGCGCCTCGCCGACCAGCAATGGTCGGCGAGGTCGTTTCGTGTTCTGCGCACAAATCCGGATTCCGTTCCTTGGCTGCGGGGCGGCTGCGGGTTAGTTTGCCGCAATGACATCCATTCTGTTTCGCATCACCGCGTTCACGTTCCTCGCCACCATCGCAGTCAGCGGTGCCGATTACTTTCCGCCACCGGATAGCGAGGGCGGATGGCGGACGCTGAAAACGGCGCAGGAGATTCGCGAAAAGGCTGGGCTCGATCTCGTGCAACTCGAGCGGACGTGGGATTTCGCACAGCGGTGCAGCCAGAATGCGGGGCTGCTCGTCGCGCGTCATGGATACTTGGTCTTCGAGCGATACGTGGGTCGCGCGAGCCGCAACGTGAATCCGGACATGGCGTCCACCGGGAAGGCTTTCACCAGCATCGCATGCGGTGTGATGTTCAGCGAATTTCGCGACAAGATTCCAGAAGGGCTGGGGACGAAGGTTTTTAACGAAAAGTATCTCCCGGAAGCACTCCCGCTCGACGACCCGCGCAAGGCGGACATTACGCTCGGGCATCTGCTTTGCATGAGCGCAGGTTACTGGGGCGAAGGCGGTGCGCCGACCGGAGTGACTGCGGATGGCAAGGTCACGCAGCTCAAACCTGTGCCCGGTCAGAACATCCGCGACCTCGATAACTCGTCGCTGCGCGTGCCGCTTTGGTGCGACGTCGGCGCGGGCTATTCGTATTCGTCGCCGTCTCCGCACATCGCCTCGATGGTATTGCGGCGGGTGTCGGGGACGGAGTTGAAGGATTACATCGATACGCGACTCGCGAAGCCGATGGGATGGGGCGCGTGGGACTACTGTCTCCAGCGTGGCGACTTCCTCATGCCCCATGCAAACGGCGCAGGCAGCACAGCGCTGCACGCGACGGACGCGCTTCGATTTGGCTACTGCCTTTTAAAGAAGGGACGTTGGGACGAAAAACAAGTCGTCCCCGCCGACTACATCGCGCTCTGTAATCAGCCGTCGCCATTTAATAAACACACGCCGTTTTCCCTCCAGTTCGAGCACAATGCCGACGGCCATGTAGCCGGAGCACCGCGCGATGCGTTTTATAAAAGCGGAGCCGGCGGCTTCGGGATATTCGTAGTCCCGTCGCTCGACATCGTCATTTACAAAATGGGCGGCAAGGACGGCCAATACGACCCAACCTTCACAAAAATCCCGCAGCCAGAGGCGAGCCACGAACGCGACAACTGGCAGCCGATTCCGCGCACGCCTTTCAACGAAGGTAGCCTCGGAGGCGACGACGGCCTGCGCCGCGTCCTCGAAATGGTGACGGGTGCGGTGCGGGATTGACTATGCGGGAAACCCGGTCTGACAGAAGCACACCGCAATCAGGCGACGCGGTTGAACCGGCGGAACAGCACACCGATCCAAACGATAATAAACGCCACGAAGAGGCCGGCCAGAAACCATGCGCCTGATGAGAGGTGTGGCGGTGATGCCTCGTTTGCGCTGACTACGAGCAAGTGGAGTCCGAGCATGAAAAGGACTTCGGCAGATGCGAGCCAGACGCCTGCACGGAACACCCACCCCAACGTCTCCTCGCGCCTCTCCGCGCCGAGCCAATAGTCGCGACGGGGCAGGTTGATCATCGAAGGCGGAAAAAAGCGGATACTATAAAATATGCCAAGTGTGAGGGCCGAAAGCCCGACCCCCAATGCGCCCGTCATCCATATGTGGCTCGTCCTGTAAACCCAGCGGTTGGCCTGGCCGGCGGCGTCGAAATGAGCAGCAACTCGCTCCGGCAATCGGTCAAATGTCAGCACCATTGCGGCGACGAAACCAATCTGACAAAGGAGGAACACGGTCAGCGAAGGGTTTGGGCGATTCATTGATGTTCGTGATTCTCCCGCGAGTGAGATGGCTGGTGATTTTCCTAGAGCCCGACGGCGCTTGGCTTGTTCTGCTTCTCCGCCGCTTCGCAGGCGTCGAGGTCTTTGATGCAGAAAAAATCGGGATGATTCGGCCACCGGTAGGCGACCAGTTTCGTGGTTCCTTGGCGCTCCCACCTTCCCGTCTTTCGCGCGAAGTGCCACGGCGTGAGGCCAGTGCTGTTGATCGTAAGTAGCTCCTTGATGATATCGTCGGTCATCCCCTTCGTGTGAGCGTATAATTCCAGAACCGATCTTCCCTTCAGAATGACTACCTCGACGTAGAAGTCTTCCTTTTTGTATGCGTAAGTCACCGTGCCGGCGAGGCGTTGGGTGTCCGCTTTCTTCCCGTCGCCGTAACGGGCGGCGATCTCCTTCTGCGTCTCGCCGACGCGCGCTAGGGCGAAAGAGGCGGATAGAACGAATGTGGCCACGATGGCGGTGCGGTGTTTCATGGGTTTTCGGTGTTCGAAATTGTGAAGCGAGTGAGCACGGAACTCTATATCGGAAGGGCGCAGTGCGCGAATACTTATCTCGGGAAATCAAGACGAGGTTGACTGCGAGTGATGGTGGCTGGCGGATAGGGCCATATTTTTCTGCCCGCCATTTTTCTGCCAAAAGGAGGTGCTTATTCGGCATAAAAATGGCGGGCAGAAAAATGTGCGGATGCCGACGGCCTGCCGCGGCTCGTGAAGTGCCGCGACCTTCTCACCGGATTTCTCTGCCTCTGCCTCGGTGCGGTGGCTAAGAGGCAGTGCGAGCTGTCACCCGTCTTCTCTGTAATGTGAGAAATCCGGGCCAAGGTTCGAACATACCCGAAAACACGCATCGAATCGGGATCCGCTTCTGTAGATTGACGATGCAACGAGTCGTCACTTCTCACACCGCTTTCGCAGCGGCGAATCGGTGTGCAGTTTCTTCGTGGCGATTTCGCGGGCGCGCTTTTTCAGATCAGCGGCCTCAGCGATTTCGCCGTTTTTTTCGAGCAGGTCTGCGAGCTCGATCGCGGCCTCGGCAACGAGCGGATGTTCTGTGTCGATTTTTTCCGTGACGGTATTGATGACGCTGCGAAGGATTGGAGCGGCCGCCTGTGGCTCGCTGGAGCGTATGTGCAGGAGGGCGATGAGCAATTTTCCGCGAAGGGTATCGAGGTGCGTCGGACCACTGAGTGTTTCCTGTGCGCGGACTGCTTCAACGAGCAGCGGACGGGCTTTTTCGTGGTCGCCGGATTTTAGAAGCGCTTCGCCGAGGAGCATGTCGGAATCATTCTTTCCGGTTCGGTCTGCGCCGGGATGTTTTTCGTGCCATTCGGCGAGCTCTCGTGCTGTGTCGAGAGCAGCGGCGAACTCGCCCTTTTCGAGGAGGATTGCGGCGAGTTGAGACCTCGCGCTTCGTGCGCTCGGGTGTTCGCCGCCGAGGAGCTTTATGGTTTCATCCACGTATTCACGGCCGAACTTTTCCGCGGCGGTGAGATCGCCTTTTGACGAATGGAGGCCGGAGAGCTGCCCCTTGCTATAGATGGTGTCGCGATTGGTCGCGCCGAGTTTTTGGGTTCGCAGTTCGAGCACTGCGTTTACGATTGGAGCAGCCTCTTCGAAGTGACCCAGCGAGATGAGTTGCACGGCGATGTTCGACCGTGTGCGAAGTGCTTCTGGGTCGTCCTCCTTGCCGGTCTTCAAGCGCAGGGCGTATGCCTCTTCATACATCGCCAGGGCCTCGCGATATTTTCCCTGGTGCGAGAGTTGGACTGCGGTGTTGTTGATGCTGGTAATGGTGTCCGAGTGATCCGGACCCAAGGCGCGCTTGCGGATTTCGAGCAAGTCGCGATTCATCTTCTCCGCTTCAGCGAAATTGCCTGTGTTTCCAATGACGATTGCGAGATCGCTCCGCAGCCAGAGTGTTTCCCGATTCTCCGGGCCGCGCAGTTTTTCCGAAATGGGGATGAGCATGCGCAATAACTTGTCCGCGTAAACATTGTCGCCATCGAGCCGGCTTTGTCGTGCGATGGTCTCGGCAACTGACAGCCGCGATGTGCTGCCGAGCCCTCCGTTCGCAAGCCACCCGTCCACAGCACGTTTCTGCATCCGCATTCCCTCGTCTTTGTCGCCGCCGTAATACCGGAGGTTATACCCGAGCTTTGCAACGAAGCGAAGGGTGGCGGGGTGTGTCGGGCCGAATACGGTTTCGCGCATCTGGAGCAGTCGCCGCCATTCATCCGCGTGGCCCTGCGACCAGGCGAGCGACGAAGATCCAAACACGGCTGCCTCGCAAGCGACCATGCTGAACGGGTCATTCGGCCCGAATGCCTTGGTCACGGCGGCGGACGCCTTTGCCCGCCGCTCGAACTCATTTGAATCAACTGCTTCTTGAAATGCGATGCGCGCTTTCGCCCGCTCGGAGCCGCGGAAGGTCGCATCGGTTTCGACGAGATTCCTGCATCGCTCCATCCATTCATCGGACTTGGCCCGCGCTGAAATCTTGCGGAATGAAACGGTGACATCGAGCGCTCCTTCGAGCCAATCCTCGGCCGATGCAAACTGTGTCAGCGCTGCCAGACGATTCATGCGGGCGTCGTGTGCCGCGGAGTGATTTCCAAGAAACTCGAGGAGACGGGAGATTGTGAGCCATTGCGCGGCTTCCACGCGGGAATCGTCTTTGGTGGCCGTGAGATTCTCCCGCTTCTCTGCGGCCACTTCCGCCTTTTTTTGAAGATCCGCGAGCGTGGATTCGATGGTTGCCTTGAGTTCCTCCGGCGAGCGCCCGGCTTCAAGGCCCGCCTCCTCCAAGTCGGTTTCCAGTTTGGCTGCGTTTCGGTCGCGGCGGATCCGGAGAAGTTCGGTCGCGAGCCGATCGGGGTCCGCGAGTTCCTGCCGATATGATTTTACAACCGGCGGAACAACTTCCTGGGCGGAAACGGTATGGACGATGATAAGTAGCGCGGAGGCGTAACGGAGGACCTTCATTTCGCGTATTGGAGCACGGTTGCCGAAGAGGTCAATCCTTTGGGGGAGGGGAGCCGCGACTTTCCATCATCGAGTCGTTATTTCAGTAATCTACAAACGCTGCATTTGGTGTGAGTAGGAAGTGCGGAAAGAGGAGAAGTTTTTGCGCTTTTTTGTGTTCTTTTCCGCAGTTTCGGTGCTCGTATTCGATGGAATGAGAGCCGTTATTCAGCGCGTAAAGCGCGCATCCGTGACCGTCGCAGGCGACATCATCAGCAGAATCGACGCCGGTCTGCTTGTCTTGCTTGGAGTCGTGGAACTCGATGGTGCCGAAGACATCGAATGGCTTGCGCAGAAGGTGGCTCACCTCCGCGTGTTTGCCGATCAAAATGGAATGTGGAATCTCAACGTTCAGGAGACCGGCGGGAGTGTGCTCGTCGTGAGCCAGTTTACGCTTTTTGCCAGCACGAAAAAGGGAACGAAACCAAGCTGGCACGGTGCGGCGAGCGCGGAGACGGCCACAGAGGTCTGCGATTTCTTCATCAAGGCACTCTCCAAGCATTTGCCGGGAAGAGTGGAGTCTGGTGAGTTCGGTGCGATGATGGACGTGGCGCTCGTCAACGACGGTCCGGTGACGCTCATCATCGATACGAAAGCGCGCGAATGAAGGGTGTGATTGAAAGTGGAATGGCGCAGAGCAAAATTGGAGCGGGGCTTTTATAGCCCCGTCTGCGCCGAAGGTGCTGCCGAATGGTCGCACGCAATGCGGACCCTACATTCGTCGGCGCACGCGGTTCGTGCTTGTTGCGGATAAGGATGCCGCTTCGTGGCATACGGGGCTATAAAAGCCCCGCTCCTGGTCGCTTTCGCGACTTTGCCTGTTTCCACTTTTAATCACACGCGCGAATGAAAGCCCTCGAGGGTTGGAACCGCTAATTTTTCTGCATCAGTGAAGGTGAGCGTAGATGAGGGGTTCAAAATGATTTCGAGCGCATCTTCTTCACGTCGGAACGCTTCTTTTTTGAGGCGAGCATCCGCTGTTTCACCTTCCACGGACGTTTGGCGGTTTGCCGACGCACTTTCTCCTTCGCGTTCTTTGCGGCTTTCTTTTCGTCTTCGCGGGCGGTTTCGATTGCGTCGAAGATTCGCTCCCAGGCGAGTTGGCGGTTTTGGCCTTGCGAGCGCGTGTCCTGCGCGGTGACGCCGGTGCCGGTGGGCGAATGGCTGACGGTGACGGCGGTGGAGACCTTGTTCACGTTTTGACCGCCGGGGCCGCTGCTGCGGTGGAAGTTCTCCTCGAAATCCTCCAGCCGCAGGCCGAGTGCCTGCGCGCGGGCGATTCGGAAAGCCTGAAAGTCTGAAGCGGTCTGCATCGCCACGGGATATCAGAACCAAGCGGCCGCGACAAGGAGCTGACTGCGAACGGGGCGATTCTGCGAATAAATGTTTCCCTGATAGACAAATCGAACGTTTTACATCGCTATACGCGGGCAAATTTCATGTCGAACAACACTCAGGAAATCACCAACCGGGTTAAAGAGCACACGCCGTGGGTCGAAGGGCTCCAGCGCGAAGTCGCCCGTGTCGTCGTCGGTCAGCGCTATCTCATCGATGGGCTGCTCATCGGGTTACTCACCAACGGCCACGTCCTCCTCGAAGGCGTGCCGGGACTCGCGAAGACACTCACCGTCAAGACTCTCAGCTCCGCTATTCGCACGGGCTTCAGCCGCATCCAGTTTACGCCGGACCTTTTGCCGGCGGACCTCATCGGCACGCTGATTTACAATCCTCGCGAGGGAGTGTTCACCACGAAGAAAGGGCCGATTTTTTCCAATCTCATCCTCGCCGATGAAATCAACCGCGCCCCGGCAAAAGTGCAGTCTGCTTTGCTCGAAGCGATGCAGGAGCGGCAGGTGACGCTCGGCGACACAACGCATAAATTGCCCGACCCGTTCCTCGTGCTCGCCACGCAAAACCCGCTGGAGCAGGAAGGAACCTACCAGCTCCCGGAAGCTCAGCTCGACCGGTTTTTGCTCAAATTGAAGATCGGTTATCCGAGCAAAGTCGAAGAACGCCAGATTCTCGACCTTATGGGAACGAGCACGCCGAAACTCGATGTATCGCCCGTCGTAGAGCCCGAACAAATTCTTCGCGCCCGCGAACTGGTGAACAGCATCTACATCGATGACCGGGTAAAAGACTACATCGTCGATATCGTCTTCGCGACGCGCGAGCCATCGAGCTACAAACTCCAAATGAGCGGCCTGATTCGCTATGGTGCCAGCCCCCGGGCAACCATCGCGCTCACGCTGGCATCGCGGGCGAAGGCGTTCCTAAGCGGACGCGGCTACGTGACCCCGCAAGACGTGAAAAGCATCGGCCTCGATGTGCTCCGTCACCGCGTCGCGGTGACCTACGAAGCTGAAGCCGAAGACCTCACGAGCGAAAAGATCGTGGAGAAGATATTCGCGACGCTTCCTGTTCCCTAGGGCTGATGGAAGCAGCCCGCGAAATCCTCAAAAAAATACGCCAGCTCGAGCTCAAAACTCGCGGCATGATCGATGCCGCTTTTTCGGGTCAGTATCGGTCTGTCTTTAAAGGGCGAGGGATGAATTTCGAGGAGGTTCGGGAGTATCAGCCGGGGGATGAAGTGCGGGCGATTGATTGGAATGTCACTGCGCGGACGGGTGATGCTTACATCAAGAAATTCACCGAGGAGCGCGAATTGACGGTGATGCTGGTGGTGGATGTTTCGGCGTCGGGGGAGTTTGGGAGCCTGAATCTCAGCAAGCGCGAGCTGGCGGCGGAAGTGGCTTGTTTGTTTGCGTTCAGCGCGATTCGGAACAACGACAAAGTGGGGTGCGTTCTGTTTTCCGATCACGTGGAGTTATTCATCCCGCCCGCGAAAGGGCGCGGTCATGCGCTCCGGATTATTCGCGAGATCTTGTTCTTTGAGCCGAAGGGGAAGGGGACGAATGTCGCTTGTGCGCTGGAGGCGATGAATCGTGTGCTTTCGCGCCGTGCGGTAGTGTTTTTGGTGAGTGATTTTCAGGCACCGGATTTTTCAAAGCCGCTGAATGTGGCGGCCCGGCGGCATGATGTGGTGGCGATACCGGTTGTCGATCCGCGTGAGTTGGAGATGCCGGACATCGGGCGTGTCGTGTTGGAGGATGCGGAGACCGGAGAGCGGCTGGTCATCAACACGAGCGATCGACGGACGCGCTTGCAGTTTGCGGAAGGAATCGGTGGAACACTCGAAGCTTTGCCATCCTACTTTCGCCGGTATGGGGTGGAATCAATTACGCTGCGCACCGATGCCGATTATGTCCCGGCGTTGCGGCGATTCTTTCAGCAACGGACGAGCAGGCTTCTGCACGGATGAAAAAAACGGCGACAATTTCCGGAGCGGCATCGAGCGTGCCGCCAGGCTTTGGAGTGCGGGGGCTTGACCCCGCTTTAACTTTCGACGGAAGCGGCGTTCAGAGTAGGTCTATCGTGAGGCGCTCTGATGCTTCTCACGTTTCCCAGGAACGGCGCGCGAGATCCCGTAAAAAGAAAAGCGGGGTCAAGCCCCCGCACTCCAAAGCCTCGCGGCATGCACTCGCTGCTTTCGTTTGCTGGAGCCTGCTTTCATCCGCTCGCGCAGCGATTCAAGCAGCCCCCGAAGCGCCGGACCCGCTGGCTGAATTACGCGACAATTCACGACTCGTCGAGGTGCCGTGGCCGGAGTGGGTCTGGTGGGCGATCGGCGCGGGGTCGGTGCTGCTGCTGGCGCTCATCGTCTTGGCGGTCCGGTGGTATTTGAAGAATCGTCCGAAAACGCCGCCACCCACGCCGCGGGAACTCGCGATTCGGCAGCTCAACACGCTGCGCGGCAAGATGCTCTCGGCGGAATCGTATCCGTTTAGTGTGGAGGTGTCGGACATTTTGCGGACCTACATCAGCGCGCATTATGCGCTGCATGCGACTCAGCAGACGTCCCCGGAGTTTTTGACGAGCATCGCCGCATCACCGCGTTTTTCGGCAGGTGATCGGGACTTGCTGGCGAAGTTTCTTGAGCGGTGCGACTTGATCAAGTTCGCGCGGATCGAGGCGGATCAGGGAGAAAACCAGGAATTGCTCCGCGAGGCGGCGGCATTTGTGGAGGGGGCGAAACCGTGAGATTTGGCGACATCATAAACTTTGCCTCGCCGTGGTGGCTGGTTGGAATTCCCTCGCTCATCGTCCTCGCTTGGCTGCTCGGCGGTCGCGGGCCGGCACCGTCGATTCGTTTCTCCACGCTCGTGTCGTTGCGTTCTGTGGGCCGCGTGAAGCCCGCAGGCTGGCGGGGCTTTGGCTGGCCGCTCATTCTTTTGGGGCTTGCGCTTCTTTTTGTGGCGCTGGCGCGTCCGCAGCTTGGCAGTTCAAATGAGACGATCGAATCGTCCGGTGTCGATATCGTGCTTGCGCTGGACGTATCGGGCTCGATGCAGGCGGAGGATTTCACGCTCGGTGGCCAGCGCGCGAACCGCCTCGATGCCGTGAAGGATGTGACGCGGCGTTTTATTTCCGGACGCCCCAATGACCGCATCGGCATCGTGGCGTTTGCCGGGCGTCCCTACCTTGTGAGTCCGCTGACGCTCGACCATACTTGGCTGGAGAAAAACCTGGAGCGTCTTCGCATCGGCCTCGTGGAGGATGGGACCGCGGTCGGTGCGGCGCTGGCGAGTGCTTCCAACCGGCTTAAGGACAAGCCATCGAAGAGCAAGATTCTCGTCCTGCTGACCGATGGCGATGAAACGGTGAAAACCGTCGCGCCCAACACTGCGGCGGAGGCGGCAAAAGCGTTGGGTATCAAAATTTATACCATCGCGGCTGGCACGCGCGGTCTCGCGCCGTTCCCGGCTCGCGACATTTTTGGAAACAAAGTTTACCGACAGATGCAGGTGACCGTGGATGAGGAAGCGCTGAAGAAGATTGCGGAGATAGGCGGAGGCCAGTTTTTCCGAGCGACTGACACAGCGTCGATGGACGAGATTTTCAAGCAGATCGACAAACTCGAAAAAACCGAGGTGAAGCTGAACAAGAAGGTGGAATGGCGGGATATCTACGAATTTTTCCTGGGCGCGGGGCTGTTGGTTGCGCTGCTGTATTGGGTTTTGTGTCAGACGATTTGGAGGACGGTGCCATGATTGATTTTGCCGCTCCCGAGTGGTTTTGGGCCTCCCTGGCGTTTCCGTTTCTCATCGCGCTCTACTTTCGCGGTGAAATGAAACGCCGGATTGCGCTGGACCGAATCCTTGCGGCCCGGCTTCAGAGCCGACTCGCGGGGACGATGAGTATTGCCAAACGGCGTGTGGGATTTGCCCTGACGATGCTTGCTTTCCTGATGGCGATTCTGGCGTTGGCCCGTCCGCAGTGGGGCTTTTCATGGGAGGAAAAGCACGATGTAGGGCGCGATGTGCTGATTGCGATCGATACCTCGCGATCGATGCTCGCGGCGGACCTTCAGCCAAGCCGGCTGAAGCGCGCGAAGCTGGCCGCGGAGGACCTGCTCACGCATCTGAAAGGCGACCGCGTCGGCGTCATCGCGTTTGCGGGATCATCGTTTCTCCAGGCTCCGCTCACGGCGGATTTTGCGGCCGCGAAAGACACCATCGCCGAGCTGGACAGCGACATAATCCCGCGTGGCGGCACGAATCTGACGGAGGCCATCACCGCCGCAAACGATGCATTTGGCAAAGGTGAGAGCGAACATCGGGCGCTGATCATTTTTACCGATGGCGAGGAACTGGAAGAAGACGCGGTGAAGGCTGCGCGCGAGCATAAGGACAAGTTCCGCATTTTCACCGTCGGCCTCGGGTCCGCAGATGGCGCACTCATTCCCATTCCGAATGAACGGGGAGGCACCCAGTTTGTCAAAGATGAGAAGGGCGAATACGTGAAATCGAAACTCGACGAAAAACGACTCCGGGAGGTTGCGGAAGCAAGCGGAGGCTTCTATGTTCATCTCCAGAACGGTCCGGCCGAGATGCGGAAAATCGCGACGGACGGCCTCGGAAAAATGAAAGCAACCAGCACCAACGAATCACGGTTTTCGAAAACGCCGAACGAGCGGTATCAGTGGCCGCTCGCGGCGGCGGTCGCCTGCTGGGTGGCTGCGATGTTTGTGGGGGAGAAAAAGCGGGGCGGTGTTGCGGCGAAGGCTGCGATAGTAATGGCAATGCTGGTTTCCTCACCGCGGTCCGCCCGTGCCGACGATGGCGCCTCCCCTCAAAGCCTATTTGCGAAATTGGATTACGCGGGTGCGGCGAAGGTCTTTGAGGAGCAGCGCGCGAAGCGGCAGGCACCGGAAATCGACTACAATCTCGGCATCAGTGCATACAAGGCAGGTGACCTCGACAAAGCGGCGGGAGCGCTGAGTGAGGCACTGGGAAGCGGGGGCGGAAGCCTCCAGCCGAAGGCGGCTTTCGGCCTCGCAAACGTCCTCGCCCGTCGCGGAGCGAAACAGGAGAAAAAAGAGGAGAAGGTCGCCGACTGGAAAAACGCGATACAACACTACGAGCGCACTCTGGCACTCGACCCCGCCCACCCGGACGCCGCGCACAATCGGGACCTGCTCAAAAAGCTCATCGATGAGCTCGAAAAGAAAGAGGACAAAAAAGAAGACCAAAAGAAGGACGACCAAAAGAAGGACGACGAGAAAAAAGACGACGAGCAGAAGAAGGATGGGGAGAAAAAAGACGACCAGAACAAGGACGGCGAAAAGAAAGACGGGGAGAAAAAGGACGGGGAGAAAAAGGAGGATGAGGGCAAAGACGGCGACAAGCAGTCCGAACAGCAGAAGCAGGATGGCGAGAAGAAGGATGGCAAAGACGGGGACAAGAAAGAGGACGGGGAGAAAAAGGATGGGGAAAAGAAAGACGGCGAACAGAAGCCCGGTGAGCAGAAAGATAAATCCGACAAGCCGGGAGAGAAACCCGAGTCCGCGCCCGAGCAGAAGGATGGCGAGAAAAAGCAGGGAGAGCTGAAAGCTGCGAACCCCGGCGAGAAAGATAACGAGAAGGAGCAGCAAGCCGCGGAAGACGCAGAAGCGAAAGCTGCAGCAGTCGAAGGACGAATGACCGCAAAGGACGCCAAGCAATTGCTCGAGTCCATGCGCAGTGCGGACCGACGCGTCCGCCTTATGGATCCCCGGCAGGAAGCCCGGATGCAGAATAAACCGCGGCCGGAGAAGAACTGGTAGCCATGGAATTGAGAGCGCTTTTTCGAGTCTGGCTGGTGCTGCTTGTATGTTCGGTCGCGATGCCCGCGCGGGCGGCGACGAAGGTCAATGCGACGCTATCATCGGCGTCGGTCTCGGTCGGGGAATCGGTGGATTTTGAGGTGTTTGTCGAGGGCTCGGTCCGCGCGGAACAGCCCCCAGCGCCTGAGGTGGAGGGACTGGAGTTTCGGGGTTCCAGCCAGAGCAGCCAGATGAGTATCATCGGCTCGGATGTCTCCCAGCGAGTGACCTACACCTTCCGATATGTCGCGCGAAAAGAAGGTAAGTTCAATTTTCCCGAAGTGGACGTGACCGTCGGCGGACAGCATCTGAAGACGGAGCCGCGAACGCTCACGGTAAAGCCCGGGGCTCCGGCAAAAGGAGCGGGCGATATAGCGTTCGCGACCATAGAGCCGCTGAAAAAGAATGCGTACGTGGGCGAGGATATCGGCGTGGAGATTCGTGCATACTTCGATGCTTCGGCTCGCTGGGCTCTTGCGAACAAGCCGCTATTGACCGCGGAGGGCTTCAATACGCGCGACATTCTCCCGGTCCCGGGCAACCAGAGTGAGCAGGAGATGGGAGGGAAGCGATACGGTGCGGTTGTTTACCAGACCGTCGTTACGCCTACGAAAGCCGGCAAACTCAAGCTCGGCACGGCAACCCTTCGCGCCCAGTATTCGCGCACCCGTCGGAATCCATATGATCCGTTTGGCGGAGGGATGGGCCGGGCGGAGGAAATGGAGGTTTCAGCACCGGAGGTGGAGATTGATGTGAAGCCGCTGCCGGTTGACGGAAGGCCGAAGGATTTTGCCGGCGCGATCGGGGACTTCACCAGCTTCGAGGGCTCCGGCACTCCGACGAGGGTGAAGATTGGTGAGCCGATCACGATGACGCTGACCATTAAAGGGCGGGGAAATTTCGGGCGTATCACCACGCCCCCTCTCGCAGATCACGACGGATGGAATGCCTACGACAGTGAAGAAAGTTTTCAGGCAGGCGACGCTCACGGAATCACAGGGGCGAAGGTTTTCAAACTCCCCGTTTCGCCCCTCGTTCCGCAAACAACGATGCCCGTTTTCTTATTCTCGTTTTTTGACCCGGAAACAGAGAGATACCGGACGCTGAAGACCGATGCCGCACCGCTCGTTGTGGAGGGAGCGCCCGTGGCGATTGCGCCCGCGGTTGTCGCTCCACAAGCCGTCCCCGTGCCGATTCCAGAGGCGAAACCGGACCTCTTACCGAATCTCCCGGTGCCAGACGTTGCACGATCGTTTCGGCCTGTGCTGACGCCGACACTGCTCTTCGGCACCATTCTCGCGCCGCTGCCTTTTTTAGCCGGGCTCCTTGTCTGGCGGGCTCGCAAATCGGACCCATTGGCCGGACCGATGGCGGCGCTGAGGCGCGAACGGGCGGAACTCGCCGCCCTCGTGCGGCGGGCGGAGAATCGTGCGGATTTGTACGAGGCTGCCGGACGCGTGCTCCAAATAGAGGCGGCACTTGCGCGGCGTGAGCCTGCGATGAGTTTCGATGATGAAGAAGTGCTTGCCACGCGTGACTTGACCGAGCCGGCGGCTGCAGCGGTCCGGGAACTTCTTGCGGCGCGGGCCGAACTGCTTTTCGCCGGCGGAGGGCGCGGTGAAAGAGTGGCTTCCGTGGAGCGCGACCGTGTGCTAGATGCGATTGCCGGGTGGGAGCGGAGTCGCCCGGCGACGCGTTTTGCGGCGGCGCGGATGGCAGTGCTCGGAGCTCTGTTCTTGTTCGCCTTCACCAGCCCTCTCCATGCGGGTGACTTTGAAGACGCGAACGCCGCTTTCGCCGCCGGGAAGTTCGATGATGCCCGACGCGGTTTCGAGCGTGTAATGTCCGAAGGCTGGCAAACGGGAGCGCTGTTTGATCTTGGCAATACTTACTTCCGGCTCGATCAGCCGGGCCGCGCTGTTCTGAACTACGAACGCGCACTTACGTTGTCGCCGGGGCACCCTGATGCAGCGGCCAATTTGAAGTTTGTCCGGGAACGTTCCGCTGGAAAAGTCGGAGAACTTGTCTGGTATGAACGTGTTCTCGGCGCTGTATCGTCGCGCGTGGCGCCTTGGCTGGCGATTGGTGCAGCGTGGCTGGGCTGGCTGTGGGCCGGCTCGGCGCTGTGGCGTCGAGCGGGTGCTGCAGGCGTGGCAGGCGGGGTGATGCTGGTGGTCCTGGGCGCAATTTATGGCGCGGCGCAATTGTGGGATTCCGAGCAGCGTGCAAACGATGCGATCGTCCTTGAACAGACGGATGCCCGCCGTGAGCCTGCGGACCGCGCACCGCTCGCGGAGGCGCTCGGGCCGGGCAGTCGCGTGCGGATTATTTCCGAGCAGGGCGAGTGGACGTTTGTCCGGTTGCCGTCCGCCCAGAAAGGTTGGTTGAAGACGGGCGCGGTAGAGCGCGTCATACCCCCGAAGCACCGATGAAATTACTCGTAATTCTGCCTTTCCTATGCGCGCTCGGAGCACCGATTTTTGCGGCGGACTGGCAGAAAAGCCTGACCCCGAAGCCGGGAAAATTTCCTGCGCTGCGTCCGCTATCTGCCCATTATCAGTTTGGCTGGAGTGGCATCAAAGCAGCCGAGGCGGAGGCGAAGTTTTCGATTTCGAAAGGGCGAAATCAACTGGACCTCACAGCAAGCACGAAAGGCGTGGCGCGAACCATGTGGAAGATGGATTCCATCGCCACCTCGACGTGCAATTCCCAGACACTTCGTCCAATCGCTTTGAAGCAGGTGGAAACGTATTCACGCAAGACTATGACGACCACGGTGGCGTTCAAGCCTGACGGACCCGAGTGGATGAAAGTCGCGAATCCTCCCGACAAAAATCCTCCGAAGCAGAAGCGACTGAAAATCACGAACGTGTACGATCAGCAGGGGGCGCTCCTTTTTTTACGGAGCCAGCCGCTCAATAATGGCGATGTCGTGCGGATGTGTGTTTTTCCCGGTGGTTCTCCTTATCTGGCCGAGGTGCGCGTCGAAGGCCGCGAGAAAGTCAAAATCAGCGGGCGGGAATGGGACGCAATCCGTTTTTCGCTCAAGCTTCGCGAAGTGCTCAGAGACCTCACGCTCGGCGAGCACAAGAAATTCAAAAAAGCGTCTGCGTGGCTGTCGGATGATCGGGATCGTTTGCTTTTGAAGATCGAAGCGGAAGTATTCGTTGGCTCGGTGTGGGCTGAATTGGATCGCGTTGAGTTCGCCGTCGCGAAATAGTGGCGGCATGGGTTTTTCAATTTGCGCCGCGCCATTTGCACCGATGCTCCGGGTTTTCCGGGTCTTTTGTGTCGCGGTCGTTTTCACGATGCTCGCTGCATGTGGGGATAGTGAAACTGCGACCCGGAATCGGGTGCTCGGAATCGGCGGAGCCGCGCTTCGGAAAGACTCGGGGAAGCTGAATAGAGACTACTTCGGCGCTCCGGGCGGGGAGTTTTATACTCTGAAAAAATCCGCCTGGCCGAAGACGTTCAACGAGATGAAGGCACTCCGTGTGACGCTATATCGTGACGGCGCCTCGCTTGCGCTTGGTGGCAGCGCAGGCACGAACGAATGGGGGATTTTTGTCATGCCTCCCGGCCTTGACTATGCGCCTCCTTCGACGGCGGTAATCCGATACGAGGCCATAGAAAAAGGTGTGTACTTCTACAGAAACGTGCCGTGAAGTGGCGCTACTGTTTCTGCGTTGGAATCGGAACGGGATCCATCCATTCTCACCGCAACCATGCTGCATGTCGTCCTCGTTGAGCCCGAAATCCCGCCGAATACCGGAAACATTGGCCGCCTTTGCCTCGCGGTCGGTGCCCAACTTCACCTTGTCAAACCTCTCGGGTATTCGCTTGATGATCGGGAGCTGAAACGCGCGGGTTTGGATTACTGGAAAGACGTGAAGGTGACAGTGTGGGAGAACTTCGAAGAGATGCAGGCCGGGCAATCTCCGGCGGCGCGGTTCTTTTATCTGACGACGAAAACGAAGCGTCCGTACTGGGACGTTTGTTTTCAGGATGGTGACATTCTGGTATTCGGCCGAGAGAGCAAAGGGCTGCCGGAAAAGCTTTTAGCTGCAAATCTGGAGCGATGCCTGACGATTCCCATGGTTCCCAATTCGGCGCGGTCCCTCAATCTTTCCACGGCCGCCGGCATCGTTGTTTACGAGGCAGTCCGGCAGTTGAGCCTCAAGTCTTGAAAATTTTATAATTTCGACGTGCGCGGGCCGGATTGGTGCTATTGTATGAAAGCTTCTTAATGTGATGCAGACGGACAATACAGATGAACCAGTGCAGAAAACCGGCACGCAGCTCTCGGTGACGACGGGCGCGCTTCTGGCGACATGGCGCACCATGCGCAGACTGTTCATCTTGCTCATCGGCCTCACCGTTTTGCTCCTCGGTATTTTAATGGTCGTGACTCCCGGGCCCGCGATTTTGGTGATTCCGCTGGGCCTGGCAATCTTGGGAATCGAGTTTGCGTGGGCCCGGCGGTGGCTCGCGAAGTTTAAGAGCTACCTCCCGAAGCGGAAGGTCAACGCGGCAAAGCAAGAAGCTGCTCTGCAGCGAGCAGAACTGCCGCGCTTGGAATCCGCTCCGTTGGAGCCCCTGTCATCTTCGGGAGAAAGCGCGTCATCGGCCCCGCTGGCTGCGCCGCGCTGAGGACAATCGCGCGCTCGTGTCGCGGGTGCCAATGATAAGGGTTCGTAGGGCCGAACAGTGCGATTTGCGGCTGGCGAAACGCCGCTGCAAGATGGACGACCGCAGTGTCGCAACTGATCACGAGGCGCGCTCTTTCTACGAGGGCCGCAAGCGTCAAAAGGTCAGGCGGACGGATGACCGGCGCGCCTTGAATCTGGCTAGCGTGATTCAGTTCATACCCATCCGGCCCGGAAGTGATAATCACGGAAAGGCCGAGCGATTTCAGCCCCGCGACTACTGCGGTCCAGCGTTCCGGCAGCCAGTATTTCTCCGGACGGGCGGTGCCTGGATGAAGCAATACGTAGCTGCCGGAAACGCCGGCACCGACCAGTATGTCCCGCGCCGCCTCGCGCGCGGAGAGCGGGAGTTCGAGCGAAGGCGCAGTATCGTTGTCGCCGGGCGTGATTCCGAGCGGCCGCAGGAGGTCGAAATAGTGGTCGCACGTGTGCGCGAGCCGCACGGGCGAATCCACGAATTCATGATAGGCGAGGCGGCGGAGCATGCGCTTGCAGACCCATTGAAAAGTGATGCGGCGGGGCGTGCGCGACAGCCATCCCATGAACGCGGAACGGTCGCTGCCCGTGAAGTCCAGACAAACATCCCATCCGCGTTGGCGGATGCGCTGCCAGAGCGCCTTGTTGTCGCCTTTTCGCCGGTATGCGAGCGCTTCATCCACGCCGGGAATCGCTGGAAGGAGGGAGCTGCACGGCCCGTCCACCACGAGCGTCACATGCGCGCCGCTGCGTTTCAGGGCGGCGAGCACCGGGGTCGTGAGGATCAAATCGCCGATCCGCTTCAATTGCAACACGAGGACATTCATCGGACGGACGAAGGCACTTCCGACGTCGAAAGAAGCACATCACGACGCCCGCGCAGTTGGACGTTGGAAGTTGGAAGTTGGACGTTGGACGTTTTTATCATCATCGCTTCACCCTTTCGTAAGCAGCGACCAAACGCGTGCGGAAATGCGCCCACGTAAATTGCTCGCAAACCCTCGTGCGACCAGCGGCGCCGAGCTTCGCGCAAAGCGCACGATCTGCGTGAAGTCGCACGAGTGCGTCCGCAAGTGCATCCGGGTCATTCGGCGGAATAATGATTCCGTTTAGCCCGTCAGTAACAACGTCGCCGGCCTCGCGCGTCGTGATTTGCGGGAGTCCGCATGCAGCCGCTTCGTAGGTGCATTTTGCGCTGCCTTCGCACTCGCTCGGGAATACGTGAACGGTTGCAGCGCGATACTCTGCGGCGACGTCTTTGACGAAGCCGGGCACTTTCACATTCGCCGGGGCTTCGCGAAGGAGCGGCTCGATCTCGCTGTGCAGAGTTCCGATGAGGCGCAGTTCTGCATCAGGCAGGGCGAGGCGCTTCCAGACATCGAGCAAATGGTGCACGCCCTTGCGCTTGATGAGCGCGCCGACAAAGACCGCGACGAATTTTGCGGGTGGTTCCGGAGCGGGGGTAAACCGGGTGACATCGACGCCGCGCTGATGGCGGAAAAGTTTCTCCCGAGGTATGCCCGCTGCGAGGAAGGTCTCCTCGGCCTTCTCGCTGAGGACGAGGATCGTATCTGCGAGTTCGTATTCCTCCAGTGTTTGCTGCCGCGGAATCAGCAGACGCTGCTTCCAGCCCGCCCAGCCTCGGAGTGCGGCGTTCTCGCGCTCGGTTTTTGTGAGACGAAGCGGGAGGTCCTTGCCCTTGTGCCTGTGCCACGTGGGAATCTCGATGAATGAGGGTATGCCGCGTTTTTTTGCTATCCGCAAGGTCCGCACGCTCTCGCCGGTCCACCCATGGAAAATGCTCCACTCACCGCGCGCGAGCTGCCGTGCCGCCGCGTGGTCGAGGGCGTGTTTTTTCGCTCCGTAGTAATGCTCGCTACCAAGGGCGCTGAGCAGTCGTACGGCGTGCCAGCGCAGCACTGAGATTTTTTTCGCTGGAAGTTCGCTGCGGTTTTCAAAAGCGAGCGCCTGCCATGGCAGCCTTTCGGCTTCCAGTGCGCGGAGTGTCTCCAGGGCCACGGCATCCAGCCCGGAACCGCCGATGCGGGCGCTGGTCGCATATAGAATGGGTGCTTGTTCTCTCAATTGGTGTGCGCCTATGCGCATGCCGGATGGCGGGCGCGCAGGCAATACTGCTTTTGAACGGAATTATGCGCCAAACCTGTCTTGCCGACTCGGGACGCCATGCTACAACGCTCAAATATATGGGACGTCAATGGCTCCAAGCAAAACGTGAAGTCGCCAACTTGAAAAAAGGTCAGGTTGTCGGGAAACTCGCCAAGGAAATCTCCGTTGCGGCAAAGCTCGGCGGGGCTGACCCTGAATCGAATGCGCGTCTTTTCGCGGCGATGGAAAAGGCGCGCCGGAATTCGGTGACGCGCGACGCCATTGAGCGGGCGATCAAAAAAGGTGCCGGTCTCGGTGACGAGAAGATGGTGATGGAGCACATCGTTTTTGAAGGCTACGCGCCGCACAAGGTTCCAATCGTCGTGGAAGTTCTCACCGACAATAATAACCGCACGGCACCCGAACTGCGTGTGATGTTTAAAAAAGGCCAGCTCGGCGCGCCGGGTAGCAACAAGTTTCTGTTTGACCACGTGGGCCTCGTCGAGGCGCACCACGCGGATTCCACAAAAGACATCGAGGAGGCGGCCATCGAAGCCGGGGCGCAGAACGTCGAACCGCTGACGCACGATCAGAACGAAGATATTCCGGTTGGAGCGCATGGTGCGCGGTTCATCACAGAGAGGTCGGACGTCGCCGCCGTGTCAAAATGGCTTAGCTCGAACGGGTGGAGCGTTGTGACGAGCGAGTTCGGCTACATCGCAAAGAATTTCCCAGAGCTTTCGGAGGAGCAGCTCGAAGAAGTCGGCGAGTTCCTCCAGGCATTCGAGGACCACGACGACGTCCATCGCGTCTGGGCGGCCCTAAAGTAGCGGCTAAGCCTGCGGGGCCGGTTGCTGTCCGGGTAGCTGAAAGTGGACGACCGGCAGCGGGTAGCGGATGATGAGTTGGTCGTCGAGATAGACCTCGATGTGGTAAGTGCCGAGCGTTTTGAACTGGATGTTCGTGAAGAGATTCACGTTTGTCGCCATGGAGTCCATTTCCTTGAGGCGAAAAGTTACCGAGCTTTCTCCGATGACTTTCTCATCCGGTGCCAGCAGCTTTGCGGTTTGCTTGAATTCGCCGACGCCGTTGCACCAGCGCGTCCAAAGACAGAGCTTTAGGAAACCAATCGGTATTTGAGGCGCGGGTACGGCGTTAATCACGCCGACAAGCGTCTGCATGCCGGTGATTTCACGACGGATGTCTTCGCACAGGACGGATGCCTGGCAATTCGGGAGTACGTATTTATCGAACACGCGACCTGCCTACGCGAGAGTGAGTGCAGCGTCAACGGTCCGCGTGATTTGTTGCACTGAGTTCCCGCCCGCAGCCCTGTATTGCCGGGTCTCCGAGATGGGATTCAACGCCAGGCTGTCGCGGACATCAGTCGAACGGACGTGGGTCGAAATTATTCTTGGCGCAAATTTCTTCCCGACAGCGCCCAAGTCCAGTTATGGATTGAGTGTCGATGAGCCGAGCCACCGAGCTATTTGAAATTCAGACGCGTCTGGCAGTAGGGGATGCTGCACTGGTGTACCGTGCGCTGGACCAGTCCGGGCGCTTGGTGGCGCTGAAGCTTTTACTGCCGGAGGAGCAAATCGCGCATCCGCTCGACGTGGAGTCGCTGTTGCGCGACGCCCCGCAGCTCCAGACGATTACGGGTGTCAATATCGTCCAACTCCTCGACGCCTTCCCGGATGAAGACGGGACGATTCTTGTCTATGAATATGCCGAGGGTCACCGTGGACTGGACGTACCAAAGAACCGGCCGGTCGGTGCCGCAGATGCCGTGGACATCGCCGCGCAACTCCTCTCCGCGCTGCGGAGCGGGGAGCGACAGCGCTATCCGCACGGCGACTTGAAGCCGAGCGACACGGTAATCATGGATTTGCCCGATGGACGTCCGCTGGTGATGGTCCTCGACTGGGGGCTCGCTAATTATCGAGGCGAACTCACGCCTGAATCGTATGCGTACACCGCTCCTGAACGTTTGTCTGGTGCGCCCCCATCGCACGTCGCGGATCTTTTTTCCGCCGGTGCCGTCCTGCATTATCTTTTCACCGGCAGTCGATTGCTCCCATGCACGTCGCGCGACGAGTTTGCTTCCGGATGGTCGTCCCTGGATGTGAACGCCCTCGGATTACTGCGCCCTGATCTGCCTGAGGCGCTGGTGAGATGGGTCGCAAAACTCATCGCGCCCGACCCATCGCAACGGCACGCTTCGGCCGTACAAGCCCTCGAAGAGCTTGCGGTTTTGCGCCCGCCACCGCCCCCCGCCGTGCCGGAGCATATCCGGCCAAGGCCGGTCCAGACGCCGCAGACAGCCGTCGAATACAAGCCCAAGGTCCAGCCTCGACCGCAGGCTCCAGTGATCGCCTCAGCCCCGCCTGTTTCCCCGGCGGTATCCGCGGCAGCACTCGCGAATGCGCAAAAGGAAATCGCGCGGCTCGCCAGGAGAGGACAATCTGTGGCGCTGATCTCAACTTACCTGTTGATTCTCGCCGGCCTTGGAATCGGCGGCTGGTACGTCTGGCAGAAGGGGCTCTTCAGAGGGAAGTCGGACGCAAGCATGCCCGCGAGGAATGTGGTGCCGGATATGCCGGCGCGAAAAGATTTTCCGCCGGGCGAGGCGACGGGCGATCCCATAAAGACCGTGCCGCCGACGGCGCAGGTGGTGCCAACAATAGTAGCGCCGCCCTCGGTGAAGCCCCGGGCCAAGTATGCTGCGGTCGATTCTTTCGAATACCCGGCGGGCTCGAACGTCGCAGGACTCGCGGGAGGCATCGGGTGGGCAGGGCCCTGGACAGGCGATCCACTCGAGGTGGAAGACGGGACTTTTGCGTATTTTGATGTTCCGTCGTTTGGCGGGAAGGTGCTGATGAAGCCGTCGCCGAAGGATGTAAAGATTCAGCGGGTGGTGGCTCCTGATGCGAAGTTGTTCGACCCGGTAAAGGGAGGATCATTTTTCTTCGCGTTATCCATCCAGCATTCCGACGCGCCTTTCGGCCCCGAGAGCGAGTTTCAGTTCAACGCGCTCGACGGCACCGCCGGCACCGGCAGACCGTTGCGTGTCATCGTGGGTGACCAGGGCTCGGGCTTTGAGATTTCCATGCACGACCGGCGGGAAATTGCGACCATCCCCAACAGTGATTCGGTGCTCTGCATCGTGCAAGGCTTTGAAATGAAGCCGGAGCCGGGTGGAAAGTGGACGGTGGAATCCCGCCTTTGGCTGAACCCCGATCCCGATGCCCCGAAGCCGCCGCCGCACGATCTTTATCGGACGATGAAAGGCGTGACGCTGCCGAAAGACATTACGCTTTTACTCCGGAAAAAGCCCACGCCGACCACGCGGGTGGATGAAGTCCGTTACGGCACCCAGTGGGCGGAAATGTTCCGCTGAAAAAGGCAGACGCCTTTACACCGCCGGCATCTGCTGCGTGAGGCAGTGAAATGCACCGAGGCCCCAAATGAGTTCACGGCAGTCAATGGGAATGACTTTCCTATCTGGAAATGCCTTCTCCAAAATCGCAACGGCCCAACGGTCGTTTGAGTCTGCGAATGTCGGAAGCAGCACGACCTTGTTGCCGATGTAAAAATTTGCGTAGCTCGCAGGCAGGCGTTGGCCGTCCCGGACAATCTTATGCGGCATCGGAAGCTTGTGCACATCGAAGCGCGAGATGGGCCCGTCGTCACCCGGAATGGCGTCGTTGTCGCCGTCTTCGTCCGCGTGGTCGGTAAGTTTTTTCGAACTGCCCTTCGCGGTCAGTCCCGCGAGATAGTCGAAGTTTGCCTTGAGAGGTTCGTAATTCGTATCGCCGTGGTCTTCTTCAAATGCGCAGACGATTTCGTCGTCGCTCACGAAGCGCGCGATGTCGTCGATGTGTCCGTCCGTGTCGTCACCTTCGATGCCGTCGCCGAGCCACAGGATTTCCTTTACGCCGAGCCAGTCGCAGAGGCGCTGTTCGATTTGCGCCTGCGTCAGGTCGGGGTTGCGGTTTTGGTTGAGTAGGCAACTGCGCGTCGTGAGCAGAAGGCCGGAGCCATTTACGTCGATGGAACCGCCTTCGAGAATCATGCCGGGGTATTCCACCGGAAGGTCGAATTTTTGTGCGATGGCCGTGGGGACGTAATCGTCGTCATCGAACGGCGGGTATTTCATTCCCCACGCATTATAGTCCCAGTCGAGCACGAGCAGCTTCGGGTCTTGTTTGCGCGTGACAAAAATCGGCCCGTGATCGCGGCACCATGGTTCGTTGATCGCGACGTGATGGTAGGTCACGTGCGAGGTCTTGGCACCGATCTTTGCGAGGATCTTTTTCACGTCGGCTTCGTGGGCCGCGTCGCAAACGTTGATGTGCACGGGTTCGGAATCCGCGAGGGCGTGCACCATTTTCGCAAAAGCGGGCATCGCTTTGTCGTATGCGGTCTTGCCGGGGAATGAGATTCCCTCGCGGCGTGGCCAGCTCAGCCACGTTGCGGCATGAGGCTCCCACTCCGCGGGCATCCTGTATCCGCGCGCACTTGCGGGCGGTGTTGAAGTATCTTGCGTCGTCTGAGGAGCGGCGTTGTCGGTCGTATCAGTCATTGAGTAACGCACATGCTTGGCGTGAACATCGGGATTTCGCAACACGGGAATGCGTTCCGATTTCAACCCCCTTCATACGACGAGAGTCGGCATTGTTATTTAATTCGGTCCAGCTTCAGCTTTTGGCTCGAGGTCGTTTTACAATGACGCCGGCTCGATAATGAGTGTCCGAGAAAGTTCGGCGCAGATTTGCGGATCACGCATCTTGGATCCTGGCAATCGTCGGTGCTGCAATGCGGTGCCAACCAAAGGGACGCTGTATCTCGCCCCGTCGAGGAGACCACCTCCGGGCGCGCAGTTGTTATGCGGGGAGGGGGCAGGAATCACAGAACGGCGAGAGTTTTGACTCCCACTTGTAACCGAGTCCGTTGTATTCTCCGCAAAACATGCCACCGATTCTCCGTCAGCGTTCGTTTTCCTGGCTCCTCTGGGTTGCCCTGTATTGCGCGGTTTCACTGCCCGTCATGTGGTTGAACGGCCAGAATTCTCCGCTCAGTTCCGCGCCGACTCCGGCGTCTCAGGACAATCCGCCGGTCGTAAAGCCCGAGCCGCCCAAACTGGATCCCGTGACGGATACAGGGCTCGGTCCCGAGATTTCCGTGCCGCCCATGAAGCCGGGAAATGTGAAGCTTCCACCGAAGAATCGCATCGATCAGTCGGATGAGATGGTGAAGCGGAAATCCGCCGGATGCATCGAATGTCACAAGACGACAGACGCACACACGATGCATGCTTCGCCGAACGTCGTGCTCGGCTGCACGGATTGTCACACGGGCAATCCAAAGCGCGGCCTGACGAAAGACAAAGCGCACCCGAAGCCTTTGAATCCCGACTATTGGCCGTCATCTGCGAACCCGCCAAACTCCACAACGCTTCTGAATCACGAATCGCCAGAGTGGATTCAATTTGTGAATCCCGGTGACCTCCGAGTGGCGAAGCAGACGTGCGGTCTCTGCCATGGCGACATCACCCACAATGTCGGACACTCGATGATGAATCACGGTGCGATGCTGTGGAATGCCGCCGGCTACAACAATGGTGCGATCCCGCTCAAGAATCCATTTGTCGGGCAGGCTTACGGACTTTACGGGCAGGCGCTGAAACTGAACGCGCCGTTTGAGCCGACGAAGGACGAGACGCTCAAACACGGATGGCTGCCCGCGCTGTACCCCCTTCCGCGCTTCAATCTCGGCATGCCGGGGAATTTGTTCCGGATCTTTGAAAAAGGCGGCGCAACTCCGCTGGAGCTCGGAACTCCGTTTCTCGATGAACCTCCCGGCAAGCCCGATCGGCGGCTGAGCGATCGCGGACTTGGGACGAAGACCCGGATCGATCCCGTTGTCCTCGGTGCGCAGAAAACGCGCCTGCATGATCCGTTGCTCGGATTCTTCGGAAGCAACGATCGCCCCGGCGATTATCGCAGTTCCGGATGCACGGCGTGCCACGTGGTTTACGCGAACGACCGGTCACCTACGAACTCGGGTTGGTGGAGCAAATTCGGGCACCAGGGCCTTTCCTTTTCAAAGGATCCGACGATCCCGAAAAATGAGCGCGGTCATCCCGTGAAGCATGTTTTCACCCGCAGCATACCGAGCGTCATGTGCATGAATTGTCACATGCATCAGGGAAATTTGTTTGTGAATCCCTATCTCGGCATGATCTGGTGGGACCAGGAGACGGAGGCGAATTTGATGTATCCGAACCCGGCGAATCCCCTCGCGAATGATCCTTACTGGCGCGACGGAAAATCGAAGGCGGAAATGCTGACGCAGAAGAATCCGACGGAAGCCGAAATGGTCAATGCCACGCGCGCAAATCCCGAGGCTGCGGCTGCCCGTGGACTGTGGGGAAGCACCGATTTCCTGGAGAAAGTAAGCGAGCTGAATCCGAAGCTGAAGCACACCCAATTTGCAGATTACCACGGGCACGGCTGGATCTTTCGCGCGGTCTTCAAGCGGGACAAAAAGGGCAATCTCTTGGACCTCGACGACAACAAACTCCCGCACGGCGACTGGAAAAACGCGGTCCATTTGAACGACATTCACATTAAGAAAGGCATGCAGTGCGCCGATTGTCATTTCGACGTGGATGTCCACGGTAACGGTCTGCTTTACGGTGAGCCGCGAAACGTGACGACCATTATGTGCATCGATTGCCACGGAACGGTGAGCGCACGCCCGACGCTGATTACAAGCGGCGCTGGAGGGACGTGGGACGGCAAGTCGCGCAAGACCGAGCCCGTCGATCTGACGAAATCGGTAACTCCTTGGAAGCCGCGTTTCGAGTGGGAAGGCGAGCGGCTTTTTCAGAACTCCATCATGACGCCGGATATGCGGTGGGAAATCCCGCAGACGACGGATGTCGTGAACCCGCAGTCGCCGAAGTACAACGCAAAAGCTGCGCACGCGAAGACGCTGCGTCGCGACGGCGAAACATGGGGCGAACTGCCTCCCGCGAGCCAGTGTGCCGAGAAGCTGGCCCATTCGAACGATCGGATGGATTGCCAGATTTGCCACACATCGTGGGCGACCTCGTGTTTTGGCTGCCATCTCTCCATGAAGGCCAACCAGCGTGTTCCGTTGAACAAATTCGAGGGAACGCTCGACCGGAATTTCACCACCTACAACCCGCAGGTGGTGAGGGATGATGTGTTTCAGCTTGGAATCGACAGCACGGTAAAAAAACACCGCCTTGCTGTGCTTCGCTCGTCGTCGGCTGTCGTCGTCAGTTCGCAAAATGCGAATCGCGAATGGGTATATTCGCAGCAGCAAACAGTCAGCGCAGAGGGCTATGCAGGGCAGGCTTACAATCCGCATTTCGCGCATACGACAAGCAGCCGGGGCACGACGAAAAACTGCACGGACTGTCATCTCAGTAAAGCAAACGATAACAACGCATGGGTTGCTTCGCTGCTCGGTTTCGGCACGGGAACGGTCAATTTTTTCGGGCGATACGCGTGGGTTGGCGCTGAAGGCGGCATCTATACCGCAGTGTGGACCGAGCCTGACGAGCCGCAGGCTCCGATTGGTTCTTCGTTCCAGAAAATCGCTTACTCGTCGAACTACGAAAAGCACATCCAGGCCGGGCGGGAGTTGAAGGTCGGCTACGAGCATCACAGCGGAGAGGTCAATGATCTCACCCTTCGCAGCGAATACCTCTACGCCGCATGCGGGCATGAAGGACTGCGGGTTTACGACGTCGCGAATATCGACAATAAAGGTTTCAGCGAGCGCTTCCTCACCCAGCCGGTTTCGCCGCTCGGGCAGCAGACGAATGTGAAATTGGAAGACTGCACCAGTGTCGCGCTGCCCAGCACGCTGCTGAACGATCCGAAGCGCACGCACCTCCCCGAGAATCAGGAGCAGCCGATACACGCAGTGTACGGCTATGTGTTTGCGACCGACCGGAAGGAGGGCCTCGTGATCGTGGACACCACCTGCCTGATGAATGGCGACCCGGAGGATAATTTCTTGAAGAAGGACGCTGTCTTTAATCCCGACGGCAAACTCACCGGCGCGGAATATGCCGTGTGTGCGGGCTCGCGCGTTTATGTCTGCACATCGCGCGGGATTGTTGTGGTGGACGTTCGCGATCCGTTGAAGCCACGGCTGGCGGGAGAATACAGCGGGGATTTTCTCCGCGAGCCCCGCGCTATGGCGGTGCAGTTTCGGTACGCCTTCGTGACGGATGCCGACGGATTGAAAATCCTCGACATCACAAACCCCGACAAGCCGCGGCCAGTCCGCGGTGCGACCGTGCCCCTCCGTCACGCGAAGAAGCTGTATGTCGCACGCACTTACGCCTACGTTGCCAATGGCCCCGAGGGCCTCGCCATTGTGGATGTAGAGAACCCGGAGCAGCCAAAGCTCGACCAGATGTTTACTGCCGATGGCGCGTTAAACGATGTCCATGCGGTGCAAATCGGCAGCGTTGCCGCGAGCATGTATGCGATGGTTGCAGACGGAAAAAACGGTCTGCGTGTCCTCCAAATGATCAGCCCTGATCGGGAACCAAATTCCTACGGATTTACGCCGCGACCAAAGCCGTTACTGATCGCCACCTATCCAACGAAACACCCGGCGCTCGCAGTGAGCCGCGGGCTGGATCGCGACCGTGTGGTGGATGAAACCGGTGGCCAGACCGTGGTTTTCGGACGTCGGGGAAGCCGTCCGTTTCATGTCGATGAAATGCAGAAATTTCTCCGCCATGGAGATGGGGAATTATTCAAGGTCGAGGATACCCGAATGAAGATCGTGCAAGAGGAGCAGGACATCGCTGGTGTGAAGGTGAAAGTCCCGCGAACGGTCGTGGAAACAAAGAATGGAACGCCTGTGGCCGCGCCCAAATGGCCCAAGCCGCCGAAATCCGACACTCCGCCGACCAAGCCGGAATCGTTGCCGGCTGTGGACCCGCTTCAACCGCCGTCGCCGCCCGTGCCGCCACAACCGGCACCCACGGCTCCGCCGACAGGCAGTCCGTTCAAACCGTAAGACTCCGAAATTGGAAGCGCCCAGGCCACAGAGGAAAGCCAACGGGTTTTTACTAACGGCGCTTTGCTTACTTGTTGGTCACGTCGTCGGCGTAATCATCATCGTCTTTGCTTTGGCGGTTTCCTTCCATCGTAGTGTCGGTGTAAAGCGAGACCTCCTCGTTGCAAAATCGTATCTCGACAGAGCCGAGAGTGCGGGCGACCCCAACACCAGCGGACGCAGGACTGAACTTGAAGCGCGACATTGCGAATATGGAGCCTGCGTCGGCGGGCAGTCCGTTTGAGCCGTGATCCTACGTGCGGAGATGCGCGTACTTTTGCGCCCAGTCGTCTGGCAGGCGCATGGGTTTTGCCGCCGGCATCTGGATGAGTGCCAGACTTTGCCGGCAGGTGACAAATACCGTGTTGTCCGTTGCCCGCACGATTTCGAACGCGCACCAGAATCGAACGCGTTCGACGCTCTCAAGATGACCGCGGACGATGAGTTTTTCCATGAGCTTTGCCGGTTTGCGATAGTCCACCTCGGTTCGCAGGAGGACCGGATAAATGCCTGTCTCGGAAAGCTTCGCCATGTCGAGGCCAAGCTGATCGGCGAGCAAAGTCCGGGCGGTTTCAATGATGCGCAGGTATGCGAGATTGTGAACAACCGCAGCACAGTCAGTGTCAAAAAACATGACCTGATATTCATACTCAATGGTGGGTGTCATGGACATTCCATGCGCGTAATCTCGGGCTCGAGCAATCAACGATTCGAACTTCCATTGACAAGCTCTACTAAGCCGGGAGCAGTTTCCGGTATGATCACGGAATTCTCCGGTTACGCGCTCCCCGGAAGTGCAGTTGAACAACAATGCGGATCGCCCGTGCGCGATACTTCGTGATGTGAAGACAGTTACAGACCACTGCTCCGAAGCGGAAACTTTCAAGCATCGGCTGGTTCGCTTGAGAGTTGGTGGAGCGCGACGGCGACGATCTTGTATTCGGGTGTCTGCACATGGTTGTCGCGGTGCGGTCCGGTCAGTTGATTTAGCGAAACGTCGGTGCTGTGAAATGTCGCAAATAGTTCCCCGGATTTCAGCCGGGAGTCGGAGCGAATGGGCAGGATTGCGGAGCCGTGGCGGCTTCGCAATTGGACGGGTTCGCCATCGCGGAAGCTGAGTCGCGCGAGGTCTTCAGGGGAAATGTCCACAGTATCCGTGCTTCGAAGTTCAGCGTTTGGAGTCCGCATGGTCATGGTGCCGGCGTTGAACTGGTAAAGTGTGCGACCCGTGGTGAGCAGGAACGGGTATTCTTCGTTTGCCACTTCCGTCGTAGGGTGAAAGTCGATCCGCTTGAGAGGCGCTGTCTTTCCCATGGGGAACGAATCCATGTGGAGAATCGGTGTTCCGGGGTGTTCGTCCGACGGACACGGCCATTGGAGTCCGTGCGTCTCGATCCGCGCATAGCTGATCCCGGCACCCGCTTTCCAGACACTTCGCACTTCGTCCCAGATAGCTTCGGCCGAGTCGTATTCGAACTGCTCGCGGTGCCCCATTGCCTTTGCGACATCGCAAATGATCTCCCAGTCGGCGCGTGATTGTCCGACCGGATTGACTGCCGTGCGCACCCGCTGCACGCGTCGTTCGGAATTCATGAAGGTGCCGTCTTTTTCAAACGACGAACATGCGGGAAGGAAGACGTGCCCGAAGTCCCGTGCGAGTTCGTTGAAGAAAAGATCCTGCACGATGACGAGGCCGACTTGATCGAGCGCAGCTTTCGTGATCGCGGCGTTGGGATTCGTGAATGCGACGTCGTAGCCGATGGCCCACAGCGCGTGGAGGCGTTGGTCGCCCGCAGCGTCGATCATCTCCATAAGGTTCAGGCCTTTGTTGCGCGGAAGTTGCGCGGCCCAGGCGATTTCAAAAACATCCCGGCCTTGTTCGATGGAAACGTAGCCCGTGAGGTTGCCCGGTTCGCAGCCCATGTGCGCGGAGCCTTGGACATTGTTTTGCCCGCGAAGCGGATTCACGCCGGTGCCTGGGCGTCCGAAATTGCCCGTGAGCAGCGCGAGATTCACGAGACAAATCACGCCCTCGGTTCCTTGAACGTGCTCGGTCATTCCGAGTCCGTGGAAGCACATGGCAGCCTCGCTTCCCGCATAAAGCCTGGCTGCTTGGCGAATGCTGTCGGCATTCACTCCGCAAATTACCGCGGCACGTTCGGGAGTCCACTCCGCGATGAATTCGCGAAACGCCTCGAAGTCACTCACGCGCTCGCGGAGCGTCGCTGCATCCACGAGGCCCTCTTCGACGATGACGTGCGCGATAGCGTTGAGCAGCGGGACGTTGGTGCCGGGCCGCAGTTGCAGATGCACGCTAGCGTAGCTTGTGAGTTCGATCTCGCGTGGATCGATGACGATCAGTTTCGCGCCGCGTAGGACTGCCTGCTTGATCCTTGCGCCGACGATAGGGTGATTTTCGGTCGGGTTGCATCCGCAGATCAAAAACGCTCCGGCCCTCTCGATGTCGTCGAACGAGTTCGTCGCCGCGCCCGTGCCGAGAGTCATCTTCATTCCGGCCGCGGTCGGTGCGTGGCAGACGCGGGCGCAGCAATCCACATTGTTGGTGCCCAGCACGACGCGCGCGAACTTTTGAGCAAGGTAGTTTTCCTCGTTCGTCCCCCGCGCGGAACCGAGCACTCCGATGCTGTCGGCTCCATGTGTGGCGACGATTTCTCCAAGTCGCTGCGCGACAAACTGAACAGCTTCCGGCCAGGTGACTTTGCGCCACGTCGCACCTTCGCGGATCATCGGATCGGTCGCCCGCTCGGGCGAGTGGACGAAACCGAATGCGTAGCGCCCTTTCACGCAGAGGTGCCCTTTGCTCACGGGAGCGTCGAGGATTGGGAGCGATTGGATGATGCGGTCGTTCTTCGTGCCTACCAGCATCTCGCATCCGGTGCCGCAGTAGGGGCACGTCGTACGCGTCCAAGTGTCCGGCGCGCCGTGCTCGATCACAGCGCGGTCCTCGATCGCGCCGGTCGGACATGTATCGGCGCACGCTCCACAACTGACGCAATCGCTCTCGATCAAACTGTTACCGTGATGGGGCCGAACTTCGGTTTCCGCCCCGCGATTCCACGCCTTCCAGACGAACTGTCCCTGCACCTCATCGCAAATGCGGATGCAGCGTGTGCATGTGATGCACTGCTCCATGTTCACGTGCAGATACGGATGGCGAGTATCCGTGAAACGCGCCCGCGATTCACCACTCGAAGCCGTCACTCCATATTGATCAAGAAGACGATGGAACGGCTTTTCCCGCGCAGAATTCACAGCCTCGCACGGATAATCCGCTGCCAGCAATGCGAGCATTGTTCTCCGTGTGGCTTCCACGCCGGGCGAGGCTGTCCGGATGTCCATGCCGTCAGCGAGTTGTGTGGAGCAAGCTGTGACGTAGCGGTCGGAACTGTTCACTTCGACGATGCATAAACGGCACGCGCCGTTTGGGGCGAGCCGCTCATCGTGGCAAAGTGTGGGAATATCGATTCCGAGTTCGCGCGCCGCCGCCAGAATCGTGGTGCCTTCGCGGAAGGTGCGCCGCTCTCTGTTGACGGTTACTTCCAGCATGATTCGAGCTCCTTTCCATAGTGGCGAAATGCGGAATCCACGAACTCGCCGATGCCGACGCCGTGACCGCAGAGACTGGCGCAACGCAAAGCAGCGACGAGGGCGCGTACTTCATCCTGCGAGACTTTCTGTGAGTTATCCGACGCAGCGAGACCCTCGAATATCTTTTCCAGGCGCTGACTTCCGAGGCGGCACGGTGTGCATTTTCCGCAAGACTCGTAAGAGCCAAACGCAAGGACGTGATGCACGAGCGCGGCGATGGATGTGCTCTCGTCGAAAGCAATGACACCGCCGTGGCCGACGGCCGCTCCGATCGCGTGCAGTTCCTCAAATGCGAGCGGGGTATCGAGCAGATGCGGCGGAATGATGCCTGCGAGCGGACCTCCGATGATCAGACCTTTCAACGAGCTCCGGCGCAAACCACCTCCGATTTCCTCGACGATTCTCCGGACGGGCATCCCAAACTCGACCTCGTAAAGTCCGGGCCGGACGAACAGCGAGTTGAGCGAGAGTGCTTTGGTGCCGCGACTTTGCGCGTGGCCGAGCGCTCTGTATGCCTCGCCGCCGTGCTCGAAGATCCACGGCACGGTGGCGAGTGTCTCGACGTTGTTTATGAGTGTCGGGCGCCCGAGATGGCCGTGCTCCGAAGCGTAAGGCGGGCGGATGGCCGGCTCCGGACGTTGACCGGCAAGCGAGCGAAGCAGCGCAGTTTCTTCGCCGCACACATAGCTTCCGTGGCCGACAAACACCTCGATATCGAAATGGAAGCCGCTGCCGAGAATATCGTTCCCGAGCAGTCCGGCGGCGTGAGCATCTGCAATTGCTTGCTCCAGCGATTCCTTCGCGAACGGATACTCGTGCCGGAGATAAATCCATCCCCGTTGCGCGCCGACGGCGTATGCGGCGAGCGTCATGCCTTCGATGAGAGCGTGCGGGTCTCCCTCCATGAGGAACCGATCGACATACGCGCCGGGGTCGCCTTCGTCGGCATTTGCGACGATGAATTTCTCGTCCGGTGTCGCAGCCTTGGCGACGGCGGCCCATTTCGTTCCCGTGGAAAATGCCGCGCCTCCACGACCCCTGAGCCCTGATACGGAGACCGCGTCCAGGACGTCTTCAGGTTTCAGCGAGAGCGCCTTTTTCAATGCACTGCCGCCGCCCGCGTTGCGATAGGCGACGAGGCTGGCGTCTCCGCCGCGTGCCAGTCGCCCAAGCACAATAGCCTCCCGCGAATGCACCTCGATTCGCGGTCTTGTGCGATCGAGTCCGCGTGCTGGCGCGGCGAAACAGCGGCCGAGGCAATAGACTCGGGTATCGCGTTCGCAGCGCGCGGCACCCGCGACGAAGCATGCGGTTCCATCGCAGGGCCGGTCCGTGAGATCGCAACCGGCAAGTTGGTAGAATGAATCGACATCCGGCGTGACAGGTTGATGAATAGGATGACTCATACACGGGTGGATTTGTCGCTTTCCGTCAGCGCGAGGCGTGGTAATTGATCTTCGGCGGTGGAAGCGGGATGAAGCACGGCGCGGGCATCGAGAGCCACTGCGCCTTGTGCGGAAATGAGCAGCGGATTGACTTCGATTTCCGAAATCCATCGTTGTTCGACGACGAGGTGGCTGAAGCGAACGAGAATGTCTTCGAGCGCGGGGAGATCGACTGGAGCCCGGCGTCCCTTGCCATTTAGCGCTGCGTATATTCGTGTCTGTTCGATGAGTCGGCGTGCCAGTGTTGTATCGAGTGGCGGGAGGGCCAGCGCCCGATCGCCGAGCACTTCCACGAGCGAACCGCCCGCTCCAAATAGGATCACTGGGCCAAACTGTGGATCGATGCTGCTGCCGAGGATGAGTTCGATTCCGCCGGGCTCGATCATCGGTTGCACAACGACGCCGATGAAATCGTTCGCACTGGCAGATGCGGCGACGGCCTCCCGAATTCCACGCCATGCGTCGCGCACCTGCACGGCATTCTGAACATTCAGCCGCACACCGCCGAATCGCGCTTTGTGTGTCAGCGTGTGGGACCACAATTTCAGCGCCACGGGAAAGCCCATCCTTTCAGCGGCGGCCACAGCCTCGTCCTCCGTGCGGGCACTTTCGGTGGTGGCGACTGGGATTCCGTATGCGGCGAGCACTTGATTGGCTTCGCGTTCCGAAAGAAGTGTGCGGCCGCTGCGACGCACCTCCTCGATTAGCATCGTTGCGACTCGATGAGATGGTTCGATATGTGGGTCACTCGGCGAATGAATGGGGCGTTCACGGAGGGTCGTAAGATGATTGCTGTGTCGCCACATCATGGCGAAAGCCTGGGCCGCAGCGTCCGGGTAATCGTACGTCGCGATCCCTGCGGCGCCGAGGATCGTGCGTGACTCCGCAACAGCATCCCCGCCCATCCAGCTCGCGAGTATGGGCTTCGTGCAACCGGTGGCGGCTTTGATCAATTCATCTGCGGTTTGTTCCGGCTGCGTCATCGATTGCGGCGTAAGGACGACCAGCAATCCGTCGATTCCATCGTCGCGAAGCAGGACTTCCGCCGCGCGTCCGTAGAGTGACCCATCTGCCGCACCTAGAATATCCACGGGATTTCCGTGGCTCCAATTGTGCGGGAGGATTGTGTCGAGCATCCGGAGCGTGCTCGCAGAAAGCTCTGCTAGACTCGCGCCGGAGGTGATCGTCTGGTCGGCCGCGAGCGCAGCCGGGCCGCCTGCATTGGTGAGAATTGCGAGACGCGGTCCGCGCGGACGCGGCTGACGGGCGAGCACTTCAGCCATGTCGAAGAGTTCCTCGATACTGTGCACCCGCAACACACCGGCCCGCTGAAACGCAGCGCTAACAACCTCGTCCGAGCCCGTGAGTGCACCAGTGTGCGATGCAGCCGCGCGCGCGCCAGCCGCTGTCTGCCCGACCTTTAGAATCACGATCGGTTTTCTCGATGCAACGTTGCGGGCCGCTGACAGGAATGCACGGGCATCGCCGACGGATTCCATGTAGCAGACGATACTGGCCGTGTGAGGATCGTTGCCGAAGTAGTCGATCAAATCGCCCCAGCCGATGTCTGCCATCGCGCCCGTCGAAACCAGCGCGCTGAAGCCAATCTTCTCACGCAGACTCCAGTCGAGGATTGCGGTGCACAAGGCCCCGCTCTGGCTGATGCATGCGACCCGCCCAGGCAAAGTCATGCCGGCTGCAAACGTCGCGTTGAGCCCGTGATGGGGTGACATCGCACCGAGGCAATTCGGCCCGAGGAGCCGAACCCTGCCTTCCGCTGCCGCGAGGACTTCACGCTCCAGCGCTGCACCATCCGCACCCGCTTCGCGAAAGCCTGCGCTGATGATGATCGCCGCGTTCACCCCGAGCGCCGCACATTCCCGCACAACGCTCGGCACCGCCGCGGCGGGAACAACGATAACAGCGAGATCCGGCGGTTCGTCGATATCGCCGAGCTTCGCGTAACACCGCCGCCCGAGCACTTCGGAATGCGCCGGCGTGACCGGATAAACCGCACCGGAAAAACAGCCGAGATTCTCAAGCACCGCACGGCCCACGCTCCCGGCGCGATCAGTGGCCCCGATCACAGCGACAGAGCGCGGACGGAAAAAGGCTCCGAGCGGGTGCTGGGGCGATGTCTGTTCAGCAACGAGATTCATTCGGATAGCCTAATGCTGAACGGGCACGGCGAGCAGGGGACACGGAGAGTGATGGAGAACGCGCTCGGTGGTATTGCCCCTCAGCACGTCGAGAAAATCGCGGTGTCCATCCGTGCTCATCACGATCAAATCCGCATCCGAGAAATCCGAAGGGTGGAAGATAAATTCGTAGGCCTGTCGTTGGCTAAGCATGATCTGAGTCTCGCGGAGATGCGTGCTTTTGGCGACGCGGCGATTGGTGAGTTTTACTCCGATCTTGCCAGTTGCCCGAGCAGAATGCGCCGCCGATGGGCGCCCCGTCCGCCGGTTTTGGCTCTATAGTGTCGGCCCGTCCTCGATGACTTCAGCAGGACGGTTGCGGGCGATTTCGACTGAACAGTGTGCGCGCACAGAGATTGCAGAAGCGACGGTGCCGAATGCGTCAGTCCCGGGATGCTGCGTGCCTGAGGCGCCGATAAAAATGCAGTCGGCCTTCCATTCTTCGGCCCATTCGAGGAGCGTTTGTTTGGGCGGTCCGACCAGCGTGTGAGCTTCGGAGGATATTCCAGCGAGATGGAGTTTGCGGTGTGCGGTGTCCGCCACTTTTTCAAGCTCTGCGAGCCGCTTGTCGCGCTCGGTCGTGGGCTCGCCCAGTCGCAGTCGCAGCCAGGGGGCCGAGAATTCTCCGGAGAAATCCGTGCCGCCGAAGGGGCTCTCGATGACGCTGACCACAGCGACTAGCGTGTCGGCGGGCCACTCGCGATCAATAATCGCATTTACTGCGATGGTCGCTGCAACCGATCCATCCACCGCTACGACAACTCTGGGAACTGCTCCAAAGGGAGCGTGAGGACGGCAAATATGGACGGAGCACTTTGACTCCGCTGTGACCTTGTGCGACACGCTGCCCAGAAAAAAACGACCGACTGCGGAGCGGCTGTGCGAGCCAATAAAGATGACATCGGCCGAAACATCGAACGCTCGGAGCATGATGGCGCGGGCGACCGATTCCACCTTGCCGATACTGCTCACTTTCCAAGCCGGAAACGCCGCGCGAATCTTCTCCGCACCTTTGGCTGCGGTATCCGCTGCTTTCTCGGCAAGCTCCGCGTTCACATCTGCGGCGCTCGGCAGCGAAGGCAGCATCGCCGGGAAAGGTGCCCACATTCCTGGATCAGAAATGGGAACGAGAAACGGCTCTTCGACCGCGATGACATGAATCTCCAGTTGTGCCGGGAGGCCGACATGGCGGAGTTCCGTGATGATTGCGTCGGCGCACTCGGAGCCGTCATAGGCGATGAGGATCGATTTCATGATTGGGATTGTCTGCCGTCGTGTTTGCTCTCCGTTCGCCGGTGGGTTCGTCGCTCTCTTTGCCCGCTCAATTGGGCTGTCTCGCCCGCGTCGGAAAAATCCGACGGGTGGAAGATCGCTTCGTAAGGTTGCCTGTAGCTAATCATGCGGCCAGCATGCCGGAAACCGATTTCCGTGGCGACGCGGCGATTGCTCAGTTCCAACCCAAAGTTGCCAGCTATTCAGCCGGCCCACAGTGTCGGCCCTATTTTTTTTTCGAGGGAGTGATTTTTGTCGTCGGAGACTTTTTTCCCGCCGGTGCCTTGGCAGGTGTCGTTTTCGCGGGCGTTGATTTCTGAGTCGCCTTCGCCGGCTTCTTTTCCGTGCTCTTTTTGGGAGTCTCGGGCTCGGTGGTCTTCTTGGAGAGCGTCAGCAGGATGACCAGCTCACGCGCTTTCACTTCGGCTCCCTTGGCTGCGCCTTTCGTGACCGCGGCTGCCGTATGGATCAGGATGGTCTCGCCGCTGCTCGTCGTTCCGCTGAAGTAAACCTCGCGGGTCGCAAACTCGACGACATTCACCCGCCCTTCGGTCCTCTTTCCGTGCATCGCCCGATCGGTTGCACTGCCTGTGAAGGCGATGCTTTTTTCCTCGATTGTCGGGGTGATTTCCAGCGTCAGACCCAGAGGAACGGTTGCGCCGCCCGGTGCTGATTGCGATTGAGTGACCTCGATGACGCCCTTTTGTCCGGGCGTCGTTGTAATCCGTGGTGCGCTCAGAACATTGACGCCCTTTATTTTCTCCAGTTTAGCGACCGACTCGGAGATTTCCATCCCCGCAGGAACGTCTGCGAATTTGGCGGAAATCTCAATCGTGGTTGCGGCGTGAATCGGAAGCGCGGCGGCGAAAATAAGGAGCAATCGTTTCATTGGAGTCCGTTTATCAGCGACCCGCAAAAAGGGCGAGCGCTTCCCTTGAAAAAATCTACGATCAGGATTGCACCGGCTCCGGCTCGCCAAGAATCAGCCCAAGCTGGCGCTCCAGTCGCGAGTGATCGACGTCTGGGAAGATGCCTTTCGCGGCGAGGGCGGCGAGGCAGACTGCGATTTGAGCAGACAGGGCGCGGGTCTCCGTACCTTTGTCAAAAACTGCGCACCATTCACCGCGTTCACGGGAGAGCCGGAGCGCCCCATACTGCTCCGACGCTGCGGTAATCATTTTCCAAAACGCCACCGGGTCCGCAATGTAGGGGCGGTATGAACGCACCTGACGCACGATCGTTCCGCTCCAGTCCACATCCGGAAGAAAATTCTGGTAATAAGGATCGTGAATCGCCTTTCGCGCCGCTTCCTCGGTATCAAACTGGAAAGTTCCATGCGAATCCTCCCAGTAAATCTCCGGCTTTTCCGCCACGACGAATTCCCCGACGAGGGCGTCGAGTTCTGCGACTGTGGTGACTCTTGGAGTGTGTGACATGAGCGGTATCCAGATGGGTGAAAGTGTCGCCGAATGCAAGCTTGGCCGTCCGCCGTCCGCCGGTTTCCATTGCCTATGTTTCTGAGCTCACGATGCGATCTTGCGGCGCGGGGCGTGCCGAATCCTTCCCGCCTTTGCCCTACGGCTTCGAAACCGCGCGGTAAAAACGTTTCGCGTCGGTCGTGGGATGGACTACGACGGCTTGGCCGGTATCGATGTCGGGTGTGAAAATGGTGACGTCGGTCCAGGTGATGAGGTCGGTGGAGCTTTGGAGCGTGTAGTCTGCGTCGGGTGTGCCGGTGAGCTCGAGTGTAATTTCACCTGGGGTCCGAGTGACAGCGGCGAAGGTCGGGAGCTCCGGAATGAAAATCGCGGTTACGGCGGCGCTGCCGTTGAGCGTGATGGACGCTGTAGTGGTGGGTGATCCCACGCCACTCCAGCCGGCGAAGCGGTAGCCAGGCTTGGGCAACGCGGTGAGCGAAAGCGGGACGTTGTTGAAATACGTGCCGGTCCACGGAAACGGGCTGCCCGCGTTTGCGCCGGGAAGTTCGGGGCTCACGGTGATGCGGTTGATTTGGATCGTGCCGCGTGCCGGATTGTTCACGTTCAGCGTGAGTGGTGAGCTGCCGCCGAGGCCGAACTGATTGATGAAATGCGTTCGGACATTCGGGCCTCGAGTGGTGGCGAAATTGCGGACGGATTGCACCTGGGCCTGCCAGCCGGCGACACTACCGCTCGCGGGCTGCCAGCGGGCGATGTGCTCGGTCATCGCGGGAAGGAGTTCGGCTTCCATGGCGTTGAGCAAAGCCGTCGCTTGTGCGGGACTAAACCAACTGTTGAGCAAGTCTGCGGCGGTGTTGATGCAGTCATTGCGAAACGCCGGGTTCGTCATAAGGCGGCGGAAAACTGCGTTTCCCCACGCGGAATTTGTGCCCGGGCGGCCCGTGGGATTGAGCGCAATGGCGAGCGTGTTTTCCGTCGCACCGGTGGTCCATGGGTGCGCGGCACCGAGGTCGGCGTCGAAGAGGAACCAGCGCCAGCGTCCGTCTTTGCCACGCGGCTTCGTGAGGTCGGGCGCCGGGAGGCGACTGCGCCAGATTCGGATGTTGTTTTGCGGCCAGTCGGCGTTCGCGATGAAGATCTCGGTGAGGAAATAGCGCATGCAATCCTCCACATCCACGCGTGCGGCGACGTAGTCATAGTCGGCCTGCACGCTGAGATCGTGGCTTTCACAAAATGCAATGAGGTCGAGCCACGGCTGCTCGTCGCCCGGCACGCCGTCTTCCACTGCGCCCTGACCGTAGAGGATCACAGCGTCGTTGGTGTTCACGTCGTAGTGGGACTGCAAGTATCGCGGGTCTTGCTGCTCGCGGAGATCGAGAACGCCCCAGTATTCGCCATCGAGGAAAATGCTCGTGAACCGGGAAGACATCACATTCAGTCCGAGCCCGCCGACGAGCCGATGCGCCCATGAATCGCGGACGAGCGCGAAGTCCCAATCATTGCCAAAATTACGCAGCCGCGCATGGCGGAACTTCGTGAGAGGACCGGTCCCATCGAGCTTTTGAAGGCCGGAGAAAAACGGCCACGTGAACGTATCGACGGGCGTCTCGGTGCCACGTGCCTTCAGCCCGAAACTCTTCTGCCGGAATGAGCGGGATGACTGGCCTTGAATGTCGATCACCGTCGGTTCGATGAATGCAAACGCGCCACCGGGCTCGAACCATTCCAGCGTGGCGTCGCGCTCCCACGCGCCGCCGCGCTGCGTATAATTTGCGGGCGAATGGCCGGTGAGCGGAACGCCGGGGTTTGCCGCGACGTATGCGTCGAAAACCGCGCCGAGCATGTAAATGCCGGTGTTGTAGTCGAAGAGCCCGGGACGCGGAGTGATGATGCTCAGAGTCGGCAGACCATCATTACGCACGGCGTCGCCGCCGACAAAAAACGTGCGCGTGGCAACAGGGCCGGGAATCGCTCCGGGCCGCGTGGCGCGCGCACGCACTGTGTGGCACTTTCGGACTTCGCCCGCAGGCGGCTTCCATCCATCGGTGTGTTGATTCGCGGTCGCGGTTCCGCTGATCATGGAGAGCACATTGGCCTGGCCTGCGCGACTGGCGAGCGTGAGCGGCGCGGAGAACGTCGGCGACGCATCGACCGGCTCCGCGCTGTCGAGCGTGTAGTGGAGCGTCACGCCAGCCTCGGCGCTGGAAAGTGCGAGCGATTGCGTCGTGGGATAAAAGCCCGGAGCGAGCGAGAACGCGGGCGCATCAAACACGATGCTGTCGTAGGGTACCTGCGAGATGTTCGAGCGCGCGGGTGTAGGAACGGCGTAGTATTTCCACTGCGTGCCCGTGCCGTTTGGCGTGCGGCCGTAGCTGATGTTTGCGCGGAGTCGCGGGATGGTGATGTTTGTAGCGTAGAGTGAATCCGGCGACGTGAGCGCAACGAAATCGCCGCCCGACGCCAGTTCGAAATTCGTATGCAGCGGCGAGCCCGCGATGCGGCGGTCTTCGTCCGAAGCCCACACGCGCAGATACGTGTGCGGCGGCATCGTCACAGCGGGGAATGTCCATTTGAACGGAAGGCCCGCGTTGTCGCTCAAGCCCCAGCCCGCCAGGTTCACAGCCACATCGCGTCCGTTGAAAACTTCGATCCAGTCCGGCGTGTCGCCATCCTCGTCTTCGAGAGTCGTGTTGATGGAACACACTTCGTTGATGACCATATTTCCGCCCAGCGGCACGAGCGGTCCGGTGATTGCGTCGATTTGGAAAATGCGCCCGCCCGTCGTCGTCGTGCGCGTGAACTCGATGCGGAAATTTGACCCGACAATCGCGCCGTCCGCGAACAGCCGGGTGAATGTGCCGTCCGCACCGTTGTTGTCGAAAAGATCCATCTCGAAGCCATCCACGATAAACCGCACCAATTCCGTGTCGCGATTTGGCGAGGGTCCGTCGCCGCTCAGCGCGATGCGATAGCCTGCGAGGGAGAGCGGCTGAGCGGTCTGCCACGAAATAAAATCCACCGTTTCGCCGCCGTCGCCGATCATGAGGTTCCCGTTGTCCGCCACGCCGCCATCACCGAGGATGAACGACTCCGGCTCTACTGCGCCGTTCTTGTTCCCAAACGCGTCCTCGACGGTATCCGTGCCGAGCACGCGACTGCTCACGGTGAAATTCGTCGCGAATCCCGGACCCTCATCGTCGCTGCTCGCCGCGCCGCGCCCGGTGTAAGTATTTGTCGTCGCATTGAAGGCGATGCGGTCGAGAAAAGTGGCCGTCACCACGCCCGGCGAACCCGTCCCATCAAACTCGATCAAGCGCGGACCATTCGCGCTGAGCCGCGTCAGCTCCAGCCGGAAAGCGCGCACATTGGTTCTCGTGCCGGTCAGGTTTGAGTCGGCCACGAGCAAAGGCACATACGGGCTTGGGTTGGGAGCCGCAGGCATCGCGCCCGCCGAGACTTGCGAGAAGTTTACACCATCCGCGCTCGCCAACAATTTGAACGAACCCACACCGCGCACGGTGGTCGCACCGTCCTGCTGCAACCGCATTTGGAATGCTGAAAGATTGATGGGTGCGGGCGTCTGCCACTCGATAAAGTCAGTCGTGCCAGCAGGCGGACCGTCCTGGAAAATCACGTTCGGGGGCTCCACCCAGCCGCTCGTTCCGTTATAAGCGCTTGTCACAAAACCAAACGCCGCGCGAACGTCCGACTCGCCGCAACAGCCCGCGCCGAAGAATCCGCTGTACTGCTGCGACGAAGCGATCACCCGCACACCCGCGGTGATGTCGAAAGTATCATTCGTTGCGCCACCACCGGCACCCGTGATGTAGGACGGTGACGCCTGCGCTGAATGGGCAAGGAGGAGGAAGGCGCAGACTTTCTGCAGAGCGCTCACTTTCTCCTCCGCCTTCCCAGCATCGTGGACGGCGAGACCAGAGTAAGAGTGAATGCGGTGAGCCGGATGTTCATGTTTGGAAAGTGATAAATGATTGGTTGCGTGACCTGCTATGTTCAATTCCTTTTTCCTCCGTTCGTCAGTTTCATTTGCGTGTCAGGCTGCCGCGCCGCCGGTTCGAAAATGCGCTCTTCAGGCGCGGCGTGGCTGACTCCGACATTACCGGCGTGCAAGTCGTGCTGCTTAAGCCACGGCTCGCACGAAGATAAAAGCAGCCAGGCCAAAGGTGCGAAGCCGCCGCGCGTGCTGGGTTTTGTGTCGGGGAACGGCGGAAAGTACGGCTGCGATTGGCATCTTGATAGCGGCAGAATTCCAATATAGAGCCCCCGTTATGCGAACCATCCCGCTCTCTATTGTCGCCTTGTTTCTCGCGTCAACTTTTGCACGTGCAGAGAAAGTCGAGGAGGTGTCCGGCCCAGGGATGATGGACTCATTGCAGAACGTTTTGTCGATCAACGAGAAGCTCAACGCGTCCAAGGACAATGCGCAATTGGTGGTCCCGAAGAGCCTGTTGATATTGTTGATTTTCGAGAGCAGCGAATTGACCGGAAGCAAGGCAGGGCCTTTTCCCCAGAGCCTCGCGGCGACGGTGGGGGATGCGGATGAATGGAAGACGTCGAAGGCTGATCTCAAACAACGCGTGGCGTCGCTCGCTGAACTCGCAATGGGAAAAGTAAAAGTCCAAACCCGCTGGCTGGATGCTCTGTTGGAGGAGCGCTCCGAGCTGAACCGGAAGCTGGAGCAACGACTGGGCAAGCCGGACATCATGCGGGATGAAAAAGGGAATCTGGTCGTGGCTCAGGGCGCTGGCGGTCCGACGGTCGTCGTCAGCGCGAACTCGCCGGACGAAGGCCCCGTGTTTACCGCGCCATTTGGCAAGGGCGGGAAGTGGAATACTTACCAGTGCATTTGCGTTCCGAAGTCATGGAGCGAAGCGGACGCCGACGCGAAGCAGCGTTCGCTTCCCGCTGGCATCGCTGGCGGTGGCGAACTGAAGGGGCATCTCATTTCAATCTCTTCGGCGCTGGAAAACAGCTTTGCAACACGGATTCTCGGGGGTGCCCGCCGTGTGTGGATCGGCCTGAACGACCGGCGTATCGAAGCAAAAAGCGACGGGGCCGGGCCGTGGATGTGGAGCAATGGCGAGCCGGTGATCTATTCGAACTGGCGGCAAAACGAACCCGACAATGGAGGCAAGAGTTCGAATCAGGGATACGAAGACGTGGTGATTTTACTCGGAACCAGCAATCCCGGCGACGTAGGTCGATGGGCGGACGTCCCCGACTACTGGACTGAGACATCAAAGTCCTCCTACGCATACCTCGTGGAGTGGGAGTCTGCCTCCGACGGACCGGTTGCTGGCGCCCAGCAATTGAAGCCGCTATTCCCCGACAATCTGCCGGGTGTGGCTGGAAGCGATGGCACATTCGGGATGCGTGCGGCGTTTGAGGGCGGGTCTTGCGTCACGCTCCAAGGCGCGCTCGCTGCCTTTAAGAATGCGGAGTCGCGCATCGTCGAGAGACAGGAGCAGAGCATCCATTTTGCAGGTGCTGCGAAAACCGGGTTCGGCGCGATGTTTCCGCCGGGCGCGCCATTTCCAGGGCTGCGCGCGGATCAGCAAAACAACGACTTTTGCGCACTGTTTCGCGGGCGTATCCGTATTCCGGAGCGCGGAGTTTATTCGTTCGGGATGCATCACGACGACGGGTTCGCGCTGCGAATCAAAGGCGCGAAATGGCGCTGGGCAAGCGGCACGGGAACTGTGGATCCTGCGGACAGCACGGCGCTCGTGCATCCATGGCCCGTGGATCGCGGAATCACCCACGGTGCCGTAGAGCTTGAGGCAGGTGAGCACGAGATTGAGTGTTTTGTTTTTCAAATCACCGGAAACGTAATCTTCGATCTTTATGCGGCGCGCGGGGAGTTTCGGGAGGACCACGAAACCGACGCGTGGCGGCTGGTAGGGCATCGCTCTCGCGGCAGCATCGGGTGGCCGGGAGTGAAGGAGTGGAACGCGACGGCAACCCTGCCCGATTCGCTTTCGCGTGCGGCGTTCGATGTGGCGGAGCGGGAGCTCAAAAAACGCGGAGTGTCTCCCGGGACAGCGCCTGAGTTGGTTGACTTCACCGACCCCGACAATGGCGATTCTCTGGACCTGCCGGGAGGCGCGCCATTTCCGCAAGGTGTCGCAGGCAAGGACGACGAGATGTTTGCGTTCCGCGCCGCAGCGCAACTGGATATTCCTGCGGACGGGCTCTACGTTTTCGGGCTGAATGTTCGCGGCATGGCGCGGATGACCCTCGAAGGCGCGCATTGGAAAGAAGTCGTGCTCGGTCGCGGCAAGTTCATCGTGGACGAAGACGTGATCGAAACGGAAAATATCACCGTTCTTTCAAATGAAATCCGCGGAACGGCCGAGCTGAAAGCGGGGAGCTACAAACTTGAGGTCATCACGCTCCACGGAAAGGACCGCGCCGCCGTGGAAATCCTCGCCGCCCCCGCTCGCTGCCCGCTGATGCCCCTGCGGGCCAAGGGCGCGCGGATGCTTGATGATCACGATGGACTTTCGCTCGTGAAGTAAGGGTTGAGAAAGTGCGAATCGGATCGAGCTCCGAAGGCCTATCCGCGAACGAACACCGTCTCGATATGGAATCACGCCCAAAGCACTCGCGAGCCTTGCAGCGTGGCGAGGACTTTTCGGTCGGCGGAGAGGATTACGGTGCTGCCGGGCTCGGCGGATTTCACGACGCCCGCGGCTTTGAGCAAGGCCCATGGACGCAGCGATGCGGCGTCCCATGCATCGGCGAACGGCACATGGGCGAGAGCTGCGAAGTTCGATACCGCGCGGTCCATCGTGAGCGCGGAGCCGGCGAGGTTCGGCGAACCGGGCTGCCTCACAATGCCATCCGCTCCGACTTCGATGATGAGCTTCCCGATGCTGTAGCGCCCCGGCGGTGCGCCAGCGGCGGACATGGCATCGGTGACCAGCACAGCGCGCGGGCCGAGCGCGGCGGCGAATGCGCGCAGGATTTCCGGCGGGAGATGCGCGCCGTCGGCGATGAGACTCGCGGCGAGGCGCGGTTCGCCGAGCTGTGCGAAAATGGGGTTATTGTGCCGGTGCATCGTCTGCGGGCAACCGTTGCCAAGATGCGTCGTCATCATCGCCCCGGCATCGCAAGCAGCGGCGACCTGCGCATGGGTTGCGAGCGTGTGACCCAGCGCGGGCAGCACTTTTTCCGCGCGCAGCCTTGCGATGAATGCCCTCGCTCCCCGCAATTCCGGAGCCAGAGTGACGAGCTTGATGCGCCCATCCGCGATGCGCTGCAATTCGTTCCACAGCTTTGCAGAAATGGGCGCGACATCTTCCGCCGGATGCGCCCCGCGAGCGCCATTGACCGCACTAATGAACGGCCCTTCCAAATGATACCCCGGCACACTGCGCCGCACATCGGGGTCGAGCGCGAGCGCTTCGTTGAGTTGCTCGATGTTCTCTCGAAACCACTCCTTCGACGCGGTGATGAGCGTCGGCAACACATGTGCCACGCCCGTCTCCCACATCGCACGCACTGCTTCGGCGCAGACTTCGGCGGTGTCGTCGGGATGATTGAAATCGACGCCTTTGTAGCCGTTGCACTGGAGATCGACAAAGCCCGGCCCAAACAGCGCGTCGGCTTTCCCCCGCACGCGCTTTCGCGAAACAACGCGTCGCCCCGACAGGCAGAACTCCCAAGTCTCGCCCTTCCGATAGTGCGCCGCGGTGATGTTCATAGGATCAGGCGACCGTCACGGTCCGGCCGGTTTGCGCGCTTTCATAAATCGCACGAATGACGGCCACGGCATTCCGTGCATCGCGTCCGCTGATGGCCGGCTGGCGCTTCTCGCGGATGGCATTGCAAAGGTCCTCGATCTGCCGGCGATGTCCCTCGGTGCTGATGGCGAGCGGGTTTGCCACGCCACCGCCGATGTTCGCGCCGCCGACGCTGCCGCTGCGGATTGCTTCGTCCTCCGGCAGTTCCTGCTCAAACTGCCAGAACTTGATATTGTCGTCCTCCAAAACGACCGAGCCTTTATCCCCGCTGATTTCCACCCGCTTGTTCCAGCCGGGATAAGTGCTCGTCGCACCCTCGACCACGCCGAGCGCGCCGTTCGGGAATCGCAGCGCTGCCACCGCCGTGTCTTCCACCGCGATGCGATCATGCGCCAGCGTCGCGATGTTTGCCTTCACCTCGCACGGCACACCGGCAAACCAGGTCAGCAAATCAACCGCATGAACGCCCTGATTCATCAGCGCCCCGCCGCCATCGATCTCCCACGTCCCGCGCCACGCACCGCTGTCGTAATAAGCCTGCGTCCGCCACCATTTCACGTAAGCGCTGCACATCGTCAGCCGGCCAAAACGGCCCGCGTCCACCGCCCGCTTCACCGTCAGCGCGCCCTCGCCGAACCGGCTCTGGAACACGGCGGAAAGAATGCAGCCGCTCTTGTTTGCCGCCGCGAGCATGGCGTCGATCTTCTCCACGGTAATCTCGATCGGCTTCTCGCAAAGCACATGCTTCCCCGCATTCAGAGCCGCGATGGCCGCCTCGCCATGCATCCCGCTCGGCGTGGTGATGCACACCGCATCCACATCCGTGCGGGCGAGCAGCGCATCCAGCGATTCCGCCGGATGACACGCCCACTTTTCGCAAAAGGCATTCATGCCCGCGAGCGAGTAAGCCGCGACGAGTTCCGCGCCGGGAATATCGCGGATGGCCTCCGCGTGGACGCCCGAGATGTTGCCGGTTCCGATGAGAGCAAAACGAACAGTTTTTGACATGACGACCTATTATGCTTTCGCGCTCGGCGGCGAGAAGCCTGAATTCCACTCTTTTTGATTTGCCGACCAGCCCCGCCGCCGTGGCTGCTTCTGTAGCCGCCAAGGAGGGAGAACGTCGCGTTCCCCTGAGGCGCGAAGCGTCTCCGAAGACTGCGAGCATCTCGGGAACCACTTCGTGGTTCAGGGGAACGGGACGTTCCCCCTCCTTGAGATACGCGGCGTAGTGCACTTGCCGGCGCTGAACCACATGCTGCAGCTACGCGGCAAGCGGTCCGTCTATTCCGGTCAGATGGCATTAGCCCTCTCACACCCCCGCTCGACTGCTCCCTCGTGATCCTCGCGGCGGCGCGTGGCGACTGAGGCAGCGGACTGCCACACGTCACAGCGACGCCCCGCCGCTCGAAAGCGACACACGGAACCAGACGACGGTTCAGAGCGACTCCACCCTGATGTTTACTGAGTAAAATGCACCGGTAAGCTAGAAAAATCACACCGATTTTAAATAAAATGCTGCACCCTGTGCAAAAAACAGCCATTTAAGCGTCTAAAACAAAACTAAAAGCATCTACAAAAACAGAGAAAGTTCATAAAATGGCGTGAACAGTTTATAAAATTGCGCGTCAAGTGCGTAAATGGAAACAAAGAGTGCAAAAACTGGCATACATTTATCATGAGTGTGACATCTTAGTCAAAGGGAGCAGCGTTAATTCTGCCGTGTAAAGACGCGGGCGGACAAAGTCGGAAGCGCGGCTTAGCTCGACTTTCCAAAGTCGAGACTGGACGTTCTCGACAGGAAGAACCTTCCCCAGTGAGGTCACCGAAACTCGACATCGGAATGTCGAACTACGTTTGCGCCCGCGTCTGTAAAGCCTTCCGCGTCCAAACGGTGCGGACATTGATCCAATGTTGATGAGTTTATGCTCTGTTTGCGCTGCTATGGGGCCAATGTGGAGCGATACGGAAAGCGCTCGCGGCATTCTCGAAACCGCCCGCGCCCTTCGTTAAACGGTCGAAGGTGTTCCGGAGGCGGGGTGGGTTATTTTTTGTCCAGAGTATCGCTTTTCGAATCGAGAGTGAAGGTCTCGGAGTCTGGAGTCGGAATGTCAGTTTTTGGAAGGGCTGCTTTCACTGCAGCCACAGCCTCTTTTGTGAGCCCGGCGCATCGTTGGAGATCGATTACCGTTAATCCGGTGAGACCAAGAAGCCCGTCCACGTTCTTGAGACCGGTGCAACCATGGATGCTGAGGGTTTTCAGGGCCTTAAGCTCCCGCAGCGCATCGACATTGGTGAGCGCCGTACACTCGCGGAGGACCAAATATTCCAGATTCTTGAGTTTCTTGAGCGCATCAATGTTTGCGAGGCCGGGAGCTTGACTGATCGTGACCTTGGTGAGCCCCTTCATCTCCTTGAGCGTCTCAATGTTTGTCAGCTTTGGGCAGTTGAAGAAGTACAGCGCGGTCAAATCTGACATACCCCTCAGTTCGGATAAATCGCGCATTGGAAACGGCGCGACGCTCGCCAGCTCATTCGGTTCCAGCCGACGAATCACGTCGAAGTGGGGCTCCAATTGCTTGCTCTGTTGAATGTACAACTTGCGCTCGGTGACTCTCCACGTCTCTTTGCGAAATGCTGCTTTCCAGTTCTCGCGGATTATCGCGAAGGGGTCACTGTAGGTAAAGTTCCACCCAAGCTCCTTTGCCTCTTTGACCGCCTTGCGGAAGTCGTACGCCTTCCAAGCCCCCCAGCCGAACGAAAGCGCGATGAGGAGGAAGGCCCAACGCAGCAGGTGCCAGTTGCGGCGCGGCTTCTTGGCGGGTGATTCTGGTTGCATGGTGGTTTTTTCTAACAGCCCGCGCACGTTCGGGCAAGGGTGGAGGGGTTCCGGAGGCGGGGCGGGTCATTTTGCGCCCGGGCTACTGATCTTGGTCGTAGGGAGGGCTGCTCTTACAGTGTCCATGGTTCCCTTTTCGAGCCCCCCACAGCCAAAGATAAAGAGATGATTCAACCCTGTGAGCCCGAGAATTCCGTCCACGTTCTTGAGCTCGCTACAACCAGCGAGAGAGAGGTGTTTCAGGCCCTTGAGTTCCCTCAAAGCATCGACATCGGGCACTGCGTTACAGTTGAGGAGCGTCAAGTGTGTCAGGCCGGTTAAGTCCTTGAGCGCATCAATATTCTTGAGGTCGGGAGAAGCACTGATCATGAGCACACTGAGCGACTTCATGTCTTTGAGTGCGCCCAAGTTTGGAAGCTTCGTGCAGTGTTCGAACAATAGGGCGAACGGATCTGGCAGCTCCTTGAGGGCGGATAGATTGCTCGGTGGAATTGTCGCGTCGATCACCACTACGTCCGGCTTGAGGCGACGGATCACGTCCACATGGGCCGTCAATTGGTCGCAGTTCGGAAGAAATACCACCCGGCCGGTGTACCTCCATGTCTCTTTGCGAAATGCGTTTTTCCAATCCTCCCGGATTTTTGCGAAGGGGTCACTGTTGGTAAAGTTCCAGCCAAGCTCTTTTGCCTGTCTTGTCGCGCGCCCGAAATCATACCCCTTCCATGAGTACCAGCCGAGCATCGCTATCACGACGACCAGGATGCATCGGACGAGGTGCCGGTAACGGCGGGGCTTCGGGGCGGGTGATTCTGGTTGCATGGTGGTTTTTTCTAACAGCCCGCGCACGTTCAGCAAGGGTGGACGGGTTCCGGAGGCGGGGTGGGCCATTTTTAGTCTGGTCCGACGATTCCGGCATTGGGGAGGGCCGCCTTAAGGGTCGCCAGAGCTTCATTTGTGATGCCGTGGCAGTCGCGGAGATCGAGAATCCCCAGTTGGGTGAGCCCGAGAAGCCCGTCCACGTTCTTAAGGCCGGTACAACCCATGAGGTCGAGCCGTTCCAGAGCCTTAAGTTCCCGCAACGCATCCAAATTGGTCAGAGCGCTGCAACTGCCGAGGTCCAACTGTTCAAGCTTCTTGAGTTCCTTGAGCACTTCGATGTTCGCGAGGATGGGGGAAGCAGCGATCACGAGCGAGGTTAGCTCCTTCATGTCCTTGAGCGCGTCGATATTTGTCAGCTTCGGGCAGTCGATTAGCGCAAGCGATGTCAAATGCGACAGCCCCTTGAGTCTGGATAAATCGCTCAGTGGAAACTTGGCGCCGATAGTAAGTTGTTGCGGGCTTAATCGATGGACCAAATCGATGTCGCGATCCATTTGGTCGCTCTTTTCAATGAACAGCGTCCGTTCGCTTTCCTTCCATGTGTCTTTGCGAAATGCGGCTCTCCAGTCCGCTGCGATTATTGCGAAAAGGTCTTTATAACGAAAATCCCAGCCAAGCTTCTTTGCTTCTTCCACCGCCTTGCGGAAGTCGTACGCCTTCCAAGCGCCCCATCCGAGCGAGAGCGCGACGAGGACGAAGGCCCAACGCAGCAGGTGCCAGTTGCGGCGCGGCTTTGTAGCGGGTGATTCTGGTTGCATGGTGGCTTTTATTAGCAAGGCGCGGGGGAATGTCGAATGACGAAAAGCGAAAGCCATCCCGGCTCGCTCGTGATTTGTCAGTCGTCGCTCCTTCATTCTCCCGACCCGCTCTTGCAAAGCCCCCCTCGGTGCCGCGATGCTCGGGGGACGATGCCGTTTCATCTCGATAGTAAATACACGCCGCAGGGCGACCAGGAGCAGGCGATTGCGAAGCTCACCAAATCGCTGGAGGCGGGCAACCGTCACCAGACGCTGCTGGGCGTGACAGGCTCGGGGAAGACTTTCACGGCGGCAAATGTCATCCGCAATCTCGACCGGCCCGTGCTTTTCATCTCGCACAACAAAACGCTCGCGGCGCAGCTCTACAGCGAGTTCCGCAGCTTCTTCCCGGATAATGCGGTGGAGTATTTTGTGAGCTACTTCGACTACTATCAGCCGGAGGCCTACATCCCGCGCACGGATACGTTCATCGAGAAGGACTCGTCGATTAACGATGAAATCGAGCGGCTGCGCTTGAGCACGACAGGCTCCCTGCTTTCGCGGCGCGACGTGATCGTGGTGGCGAGCGTGTCGTGCATCTACGGCCTGGCGTCGCCGGAGGACTTTTTGCAGATGCTCCTGACGCTGAAAGTCGGACAAACCATCCAGCGTGAGGCCGTGCTCTCAAAGCTCGTGGAGATGCTCTACGAGCGCAACGACATCGCTTTTGAGCGCGGGCGCTTCCGGGTGCGGGGCGATGTGGTGGAGGTGCATCCGGCGAGCGTGGATGAGGAAGCGCTGCGCATCGAGTTCTTCGGCGACGAGATTGATCGCATCTCGCGCTTTGACCCGCTGACTGGCCACACGCACGAGCAACTGACGCACCTCACGCTTTTCCCGGCGAAGCAATTTGTGACGCCGCACGACCGGCTGCGCGTCGCAATGAATACCATCCGCGAAGAGATGCAGGAGCGCGTGGTGTGGTTTGAGAAAAACAACAAGCTGCTGGAGGCGCAACGCATCAAGATGCGGACGGAATACGATTTGGAGATGATGCAAGAGATGGGGTTTTGCAGCGGCATCGAGAATTACTCGCGGCACCTCAGCGGGCGGGAGCCGGGCTCGCGCCCTTATACGCTGATGGATTTCTTCCCGAAGGACTACTTGCTCATCATCGACGAATCGCATGCGACGGTGCCGCAAGTCGGCGGGATGTACGAAGGCGACCGCGTGCGAAAGCAGACGCTCGTCGATTTCGGCTTCCGGCTCCCGAGCGCGATGGACAACCGGCCGCTGAAGTTCCCGGAGTTTATGGAGATGGCCGGGCAATCGCTGTATGTGAGCGCGACGCCGGGGGAGTTTGAGATTCGCAACAGCGTGGTGGGCAACACGGGCTACGTGCCTTTTTCAAAAACGCAGGGCGCGGATGAATCGCTGGAGCGTGTGTTCACCACGGTCGTGACGAGCGGCGGCGCGGATTCGGTGGATGGCTTCGATGTTCACAAGCGGGGCGAGCCGCTCATCGTCGAGCAGATCATCCGACCGACGGGATTGCTCGATCCAAAGATCAGCATACGCCCGCTGAAGACGCAGATCGACGACACCATCGAGCTGTGCCGCCAGCGCACCGAGCGCGGCGAGCGCGTGCTCATCACAACGCTGACCAAACGCACCGCCGAGGACCTCAGCGACTACCTCAAAGACGTGGGGCTGAAAGTGCGCTACCTGCACAGCGACATCGACACCATCGAGCGCGTGGAGATTTTGCGCGCACTGCGCAATGCGGAGTTCGACATCCTCGTGGGCATCAATCTTCTCCGCGAAGGGCTGGATTTGCCGGAGGTTTCGCTCGTCATTATTCTCGATGCGGACAAGGAAGGCTACCTGCGCTCGCAGACTTCGCTCATCCAGACCGCCGGTCGCGCCGCGCGGCACGTAAACGGCGAAGTTTACTTGTTTGCGGACATGGTTACGCGGTCGATGCAAGCGTTGCTCGACATCACGGAGTATCGGCGGGCGCGTCAGATCGAATACAACACGAAACACGGAATCACGCCGCGCAGCGTGCAGCGGGCGGTGCAGGAAAGCCTGCACGTGATCCTGAAATCGAACTCGGGAAGCAGCGTCGTGCGCGAAGGAAGCGGCGACTTTTCGCTAAGCGAAACCCTCCGCGAACTGGAAGCCGACATGGTCCTCGCCGCCGGAAATCTCGACTACGAAAAAGCCGCGCTCCTCCGCGATCAAATCGCGGAACTGAAAGCGGGTGCAGGCATTTCCAAGCTGGAGCCGAAGAAAAAGCCGGTGACGTATGGGAAGGGGAAACGCGGGCGGAAGTAGATTGCGGCGGAACGAGTCCTTGGTTCTGATCGCCTAACGGAGCTCGATGATCTTCTCCCCGTAAACGCTGAAGATCGTCGTCTCACCGTGAACCGTCGTCAGATCAAGGTGCTGATGGCCGTGAATAAAGACGCGTGGTTTCGCGCGATTCAGATAATCTACGAAACCTTCGAAGCCCTGGTGAACTTCGTTGTCCCGTTCGTGAATCCCGGAAGGCGAATTGTGCGCGACAAAGACATCAACCGCAGGAAATGCGCGCATCAAAGTGGATGCTTCGGCTTGTTCAAAAAGGTGATGCCCTCGGGGCTTATAGCGCCAACTGCCCGCGAAGCCGCCGAAACGGATCCCGTCAAAGGTTTGAGTCGTCAAGTGAAGGTCTGAAATGCCGCCGGGGAACGGTGCATTCGTGTCGTGATTGCCTCGGACAGCGAAGGTCTGCCGGGGACGGTAATGCGCTATCGCACGCTCAATCGCTCCATCGTAAAGGTCGCCGCACGAGATCAAGAGATCGACTGGGCCGCACTTTAAATTGCCGAACTTCGAGTCATCATCGGCGATTACTACAATGGTCATTGCGCGGCTTTCGTGGGTTGGACGGACTTTTGGAAGTCCGACGCGATTGCGCGAGTTGTCCCGCTTTCAATCCTTGTGGTTTGTCGGAGAAATGAAGTCATCGGGGCGGGTTTCTGACTGATCCGATGGGGGCCGGCAATCCGGCACTTTCACAAGGATTTGCGCGAGGGTCATCGGATACGGCGGATCGGAGTCTTCCCCCTGCGGCACCACGAACGGGCTTTCTCACTGTCGGTGAGTGAATTCGATTCCCGCGGAGTGTGTTTTGCTGCATGGATTCCCGAGTAATGAGCACTCCTACTTTTGAACTCCATGGCTCCCGGCAGGCGGTAAGCTGGTTGCGCGAATTGCGTGCGAGCATCGCTTTTACCACTTATCAATCCGGGAAGCTTTTTTTGCTGGGACTTCGGGATGACGGGAGCTTTAGCGTGTTCGAGCGGACGTTTGAGCGGGTGATGGGGATCGCCTCGAGCGATGATGCACAGACGCTCTGGCTCGGCACGCTCTGGCAATTGTGGCGGTTTGAGAATGCCGTGCCGCCCGGCCAGAGCGCGAATGGATTTGACCGGCTCTATGTCCCGCAAGCGGCTTACACGACAGGCGATATCGACATTCACGACATCGCTTTGGATGGAACGGGACGGCCTGTTTTTGTGAACACACTTTTCGGCTGCCTCGCAACGCCGAGCGAGACGCACAGTTTTCGTCCGCTCTGGAGGCCGCCGTGGATTTCGAGGCTCGCTGCGGAGGATCGCTGCCATCTGAACGGACTCGCGATGCGCGATGGCGCGCCGGCTTTTGTCACGGCTGTCTCGACAAGCGACACGCACGAAGGCTGGCGGGAACATCGCCGGGGTGGAGGAGTGGTGTGCGATGTGGCCTGCAACGAAATCGTGGCCCGCGGGCTTTCGATGCCGCATTCGCCGCGCTGGCACGAAGGCACGCTGTACGTCCTGAATAGCGGTGCGGGTGAGTTCGGGCGGGTGGATTTGAAAACTGGTGCGTTTGAGCCGATCGCGTTTTGTCCGGGCTACGCGCGTGGACTTTCGATCGTGGGAAACTATGCAGTCATCGGGCTCTCCACATGCCGCGAGAACCGCACGTTTTCAGGACTGCCGCTCGACGATGCGCTGGCAAAACGAAACGTCTCTCCGCGTTGCGGGCTGCAAGTCGTGGGCCTGCGGACCGGCGATGTCGTCCATTCGATTACCATCGAGGGCGTCGTCCGCGAGCTCTACGATGTGGCGATCCTCCCGGGCACGACGCGGCCATCGGCGCTTGGTTTTAAGACCGACGAGATCCGGCGGACGATCACGATCGAGGAAGGGCCGGAGTAAGATCGGGCGCGGCCAAAATCGCTACTTTCCAAGGGAATAATGCGCGCTATGATCTCTCAAACGATCATGACACTAAGCATCCGAATCACCGCCATGGCGCTCGCATTGGTTGCGACCGTTTGCCGCGCCGAAGAACCAACAACACCCGTGAAACAAGAACCCGTCACCGCCAAAGACCTTTCCAAGCTGAGCAAGGAAGAACTCGCCAAGCAACTCGACCCCGAGGCTTACAACGTCTGCATCATGGGTGGCACCGAGAGGCCGTTCGCCAACAAGTATTGGGACAATCACGAGCAGGGGCTCTATCTGGATGTCATCAGCAAGAAGCCGCTCTTCGCCAGCAGCACGAAATTTGATTCCCGCAGCGGTTGGCCGAGCTTTTTCAATCCCATCGATAAAGACGAGATCATCGAGAAAAAGGACACCAAGATTGGCTACGTTCGCATCGAAGTGATTGCAAAAACAAGCGGCGCACACCTCGGGCATTTGTTCGATGACGGTTTCGATTACGCGACCAACAAGCCCACTCCGAACGGAAAGCGCTATTGCATCAACAGCGCTGCGTTGAAGTTCGTGCCGCTCTCAAAGCTCAAAGAGGAAGGGCTGGAAAAATACGCGAATCTGTTTGGAGCGGTGAAAGCTCCGGCGAAGAAGTAGCGGCTTTAGCGCGTGTTCTCGGGAATGAACGCGGCTCGGTGCAGCGTGAATTCCGGCTTCGCCTGCCCGGCGATTACTTCGACGACGTCGAACCTGAACACCACATCCGGATTGTCGAGCAGCCGCATCCATGATCGTGCGCCGCGGGCGATGAGTTCCCGCTTTTCCGAGGTCACCGCGTCGGCAGGGCGTCCGAATTCGTCGGAGCTGCGCGTTTTCACCTCGATGAATGCGAGCGTCGTCCCATCGCGGGCGACGATGTCCACTTCGCCGCCGCCCTTGGGGCGGTAGTTGCGATACAGAATCCTGTATCCTGAGCGCCGAAGGAATTTCGCAGCAAGCTTTTCGCCCTTTACCCCGAGCCGATGACGCGGGTCGTCAGAGGCCGAGTTCGGCCTGGCGGACCGGGAGAAAAGAGCGGCGATGAACTGGAGAAGGCCCATGTTTTTTTAGTGCGGCGAGGTGGATGGCGGTACCGTAGCCTTTGTGTCGTGCAAAACTAAAGACGGGGTATTGCGCATCAAGCTCCAGCATAATCCGATCGCGGGTCACCTTGGCAATCACGCTCGCTGCTGCGATACTGAAACTCAGGCCGTCGCCCCCTACGAGCGCCGTCTGTTCCACCGGAAAAGGTTTCACGGGCAATCCGTCAATCAAGACGTGTTCTGGAGGTGTCCGCAATCCTGCGACGGCGCGCCGCATTCCCTCGTGGGTCGCGCGCAGGATGTTCAGACGGTCGATTTCATCGGGCCCGACGACGGCGCAGCTCCACAAGACGGAGGAATCGGCAGTCAATTCGTCGAAAAGAAGATCGCGTTTCCGGCTCGTGAGCTTCTTCGAATCGTTGAGAACGGCGTGTGTAAAACCCGGCGGCAGAATGACTGCCGCAGCCACGACGGGACCAGCGAGAGGGCCGCGACCAGCCTCATCCACTCCCGCGATAAAACGCAAACCCCGCGCGCGAAGGATTTCTTCGTGCGCGAGGCTGCAAATCTGTGAGACGAGCCCCATGGAGAGGCGTCCTCGAACTAGGCGGAAGCCGGAGCTGCGACCTCTTCGCGCTCCTTCACCGCCATGGCGGCCTTGCCTGTGCGGTTGCGGAGGTAGTTGAGCTTCGAACGGCGGACCGAGCCCATTGACTCGACGACGATTTTCGAGATACGGGGCGAGTGAAGCGGGAATACGCGCTCGACGCCTTCACCGTAGCTGATGCGGCGGACCGTGAAAGCTGCGTTGATGTCCGTTCCACGACGGGCAATCACCACGCCGGTGTACTTCTGAATGCGCTCTTTCTCGCCTTCCTTGACGATGGTGTGAACGCACACGGTGTCACCGATTCCGAAAACGTTCCGGTCGGTCTTGAGTTGTTCTTTGTTAATTTTCGCGATGATGTTCGACATAAGCCCAGAGTGATAAAAGGGGGGCGTGTATAGCGCTTTTCAAAAGCCGCGCAACCGAAAACGTGAGACATTTCCTCCACGTTCGGAATTTGCCGGCGGATTCTCCTTAGTCCGCGGGACGGAGCAGCGCTTTTGTGCCCCGAAGTTTCAGCTTTGCCTTTTCGCGTGCGGGGTCTTTGAAAGTGTCGTCGTACACTGTGTCCGCACCGGTCGAGCGGTCAAATTCGGCGACCGCCGCATTGTATTGGTAGCGGGCCTGGAGCTCGGTGGTCCGGGCTCGAGTGAGGGCCACCCGTGCGTCCAGCACATCGAGTTGCGTTCCGGCACCGGCTGCGAGCCGTTCCTTGGCGAGACGCAGCGCTTCGTCGGCCTGCTCGACGACTTTCATCTGGCTGGCGATGAGTTCTTTTGCCTCGCGAACGCGGGCAAACGCGCGGTGCACTTCGAGCTCTACCAATTGTAATGCGTCCTGCTGTTTAAGCCGTGCGCTGCCGAGATCTGCCTGTGCCTGAATGATTTTCCCCTGTGTGGCCCCGGAGTCGAATACATTCCACGAACCTTGCAGTCCAAAATACCACCCGTTGGCCTCCTTGCTCAGGTCGTCGGTGAGGCGGGAATTTCTCAGCTCGTAGCCCGCGTTGGCTTCGAGCCGTGGCTTTCCGCCTGCACGGGCGATGGTGACCCGTTCGGCACCGCTGCGGACGTTGCGCTCCAGAACTTTCAATGAGGCACGCCGGCGTTTCGCGGTGGCGAGGGCGTTCTCGATCGTCCATCCGTGCTCGATCACACGCAATTCCCCCGAAGCGTCGAATGGCGGCCGCCCGGTTTTCGGCTGCGGCACTCCGATGGTCTTGGCGAGGTCGAGCAGGGAAAGCAGGTGGTTGTTTTTCGCCCGGATCAATTCCGGACGCGCGTTGGCGAGCTCCACTTCGGCACGCAGGACGTTGAATTTCGGCACTGTCCCGGCATCAAACCGGTTTTTTTGGTCTTTGAGTTCCTCAGCAAGCAGCGTGATGCTTTCTTCCGCGACACGGATGAGTTCGCGGTTCAGGAGAATTGAATAAAACTGCTGCCGGGTCAGCGCGATGACACGCTCCACGGTGTCACGAAGCGCGAGATGCACCGCATCGGTCGTGTTCTCAGCGATGGTTATCGCCGATTTCACCTGCCCGCCGGAGTAAAGAAGCTGCCGCGTCTCGATGGCGAACCTCCACGTCTTATCCCCCCCGCGGTTGAAGTCGCTCGACGTTGCCCCGAAGCTCTGGAACGTCCCGAGGTTCCGACTGGTCTGCTCCAAAAGATCCTTGTCCTCCTGGCGATAGCTGCCGGTGGCTGTGACTAATGGAAGCGCAGATGCCCGAACTTCAATATACTGACCGCGGGTCCGTTCGATCTCGAACAGTGCCTCGCGGATTTCCGGATTGTTTTTCAGTGCAAATGAGACCGCACGCTGAAGAGAGACGTCTCCACTGAGCGTCTGCTGCCGCTTTTCCGCCGCCGATGAAGGCCACGCGAGACACGCGGCCAGCACGATTGCGATTCCCCGAATCACTTCGGACAATGTGGGTATATTTTTTCGTAAATGCTCAACCACGTCTTTTGTTCTTCCGGTTCCAGATGGTCCATGAGGCCGACAAGGTTTGTCACCATGTCCTCCCGCACCTTTTGGACGAGTTCTTCGCCTTTGGCAGTGATATGAACCAGAATCTTCCGGCGGTCTTTGGGTGCATTGCCGCGTTTTAAATATCCGAGTTTCTCGAGGCGGTCCACAATTCCCGTCGCCGCAGCCGTCGTATGCCGCATCCGGGCCGCCACGTCCGTCATAGTCAATGGCTCGGTCTCCTGTAGCAGAAAGCAAAGAAGAAAATACTGGGGAAATGAGACATTCCCACGGGATAGATCCTTCGAAAGGTTAAGGACGAATGAGCGCTGCAGGACGGTGAATATGTCCGTGAGACGCTCAGCGTCGGCGCGTTTTTTAGATATAGTGATTTGTGACATGATTAATGCAAATAAATTAACGTCCTCAAAATGATCGGTCAATGGGTAGAAATACTACTTGACGCCCTTTAAATGCGGTCTGCGATTTCACGCAAACTGACCGCACCATCGTATAGGGCCTTGCCGATGATACACCCGTAGAGCCCTGGCATCGTATTTGCCCGCAGAACGTGGTCGGCGGTGCCGATTCCGCCGCTCAAAATCACCTGCCCTCCAAGCGCAGTGACGGCGGCGTTGACGCGCTCCGTCTCCGGGTAATTCGGCCCGGCCAGCATCCCGTCGGTCGCGATGTCCGTGTAAATAATGGTCCCTGCACCTGCGTTTGTAGCGTTGGTCGCCAGCTCCAGAGCGCTCTGGCCGGTCTCCTGAGTCCATCCCTTCACGCTCACGATTCCCCCTTTCGCGTCGATACCCACCGCGATGCGCTCGCGGCCAAACTGTTTCGACATCTCCCGCACGAAATCGAGCGATTCCGCTGCTTTTGTCCCCAAAATCACCCGCGCCACCCCTGCGTCCAGCGCCCGTTCGATGGCCGCCGCATCGCGAATTCCTCCTCCGAGCTCGCATGGGATATTCACCGCCGACGTAATCGCCCGCACGGAATTCAGGTTCTTTTGCTCCCCCGAGAAGGCCGCGTCCAAGTCAACCAGATGCAGCCAGTCTCCACCTTCGTCCGCCCACTTGCGCGCGAAAGCCGAGGGGTCGTTCGAGTAAACAGTCTTCTCGTCCGCCCTGCCCTGCCGAAGCCGGACCACCTCGCCCGACATCAAATCAATTGCTGGAAATAGAAGCATCTTCGGACAAAAAGCGGAACGCTCCTTGGAAAACAACATCCAATCGCAATATGAACAGCCTTTCACGCAATCGTATTTCTCACATCCCCACGCGTGACACCTGCGCTGGACCCGATAGAACGACCACGTATGTCCTGTCAAACCATCGACCCTGCACTTCACCAGTCGCGCAAGCCCGACTGGATCAAAGTCCGCCTGCCGTCGAACCCTGTCTATTTCTCCACCAAGGCACTCATCAGCGATCTCAACCTCCACACCGTCTGCGAAAGCGCACAATGCCCGAACCGCTGGGAATGCTGGAGCAGCGGCACCGCCACCTTCATGATCGCTGGCGACCGATGCACCCGCGCATGTGGTTTCTGCGCTGTCACCACCGCGAAGCCCTTCGCCCTCGAAGCTGACGAACCCGAGCGCGTCGCGAAAGCCATCCTCCGAATGAAGCTCAAGCATGTCGTCATCACCGCGGTCGCACGGGACGACCTGAAAGATGGCGGTGCCGCTCACTTTGCCCGCACCATCACCACGGTCCGTGCAGCACAGCCGGAGCTCGTCATTGAAGTGCTCACGCCTGATTTCCACGCGAAGGAAGACTGCCTCCAAATCGTCGCCGAAGCGGGCCCGGATATTTTTAATCACAACCTCGAAACCATTGAACGTCTCACCAGCGCCGTCCGCTCCCGCGCCAAATACCGCACTTCTCTCGCGGTCCTGCGCCGGATGAAGGAAATCGCCCCGCACATCAACACCAAGAGCGGCCTCATGCTCGGCCTTGGCGAACAGGAAGATGAACTCCTCACCGCCATGGACGACCTCCGTGCATCCAACGTCGAAGTCCTGACGCTTGGCCAGTATCTGCGGCCGTCACCCCAGCACCTGCCGGTGGTCTCGTACGTTCACCCGGACAAATTCGAGGAGTATAAGCGGATCGGCTACGAAAAAGGATTCACCTATGTCGCCAGCGGTCCGCTCGTCCGCAGCTCTTACCACGCTGCCGACTATAAGCCGACGCGCGCGGTGAAAGGCTAGTCGCGGACGCGGCTGAATCGCTCATGAATGCACCCTGTCCAACAGCTCCCGCAGTTTTTTTGCGGCGGCGGCGTTGTTGTCCCGGATGTAAGTGATGTGCGTCCCGGGAAGAATGTGGACTTCTAGGTCGGCGTCGGAAACTTTCTCCCAGCCCAATTGACCGTAGGCTGCATGCGCTTCGGCGTCGATGAGCATGGTGATCCGCCCGGAGTACGACCGCAGTGTGTGCCGCATGAGCGTGACGGGGTACTCTGCCTGCCCGCGGGGATGCTGAACCGGCACGGGCGCGGGCGAACGGCCCAAGAGGCGACGCGCAGTTGTTGCGAAAGCATCACGAATTCGCGAAGGGAGGCTTCTTGGTCGCGACTCGAGAGCGCGTCTTTCATCCTGCTGGCGCAAATACTCCGCAAGTTCCGCAGGGTTTGGCGTGCTTGTGTCGAGAAGCAGCAGCAGCCCGATTTCTTCGCCCGCGTCGCGGAGCTGGCAGGCGATCTCGTGGGCAGCGATCCCGCCGACGCATTCACCTGCGAGCAGATACGGGCCATGGGGCTGGACGACGCGAATCTCGCGAATGTAGTCGGCGGCCATTTCAGTGACTGTGGAATGCGGTGGCGCATCGGAACCCGCGCCGCGTGCTTTCAGCCCGAAAATCGGCTGTTCCTCCCCCAAATATCGAGCCACCTGGCCGTACACGAGAAATTCAATTTCACCGCCCCAACCGCCTGCGACGAGAAACAACGGACGAACACCTGGATTCCCGCGCTGAACCGGAACGATAAAGCGCGAATCCGACGGTGGCGGCTGAAAGCGATGCACATCGATGAATTCCGCGAGGCCGGCCGGTGTCGCAGTTTGAAAAATGCGGCTCGCTGGCAGATCGATGGAAAACTCCGACTTCAGCCGTGCGAGCAGATCCATCGCGAGGAGCGAGTGGCCGCCGAGGCGGAAGAAATCGCCATCGTTCGGAACGCTCTTGAGCCGCAGCACTTCCGCCATGAGCGCGGCGACGCGTGCGCCCGTGGCGCTGCCCGGCTGCTCGTCAGACGTTTCCGGTAATCGTGATGCAGCCGGCTCGGGCAGTGCGGCGCGATCCACTTTGCCGTTCGCGTTGAGCGGAAGTCGGTCGAGAGATACGAAAGCCGTCGGCACCATGTAGTCCGGCAATCGTTGGGCGATCAGCGCTCGCAGCGATGATTCATTGAGCTCCGCTCCCGAACGCGGAACGACATAGGCGGCGAGCCACTTGTCGCGCGCATCTTCGCCGCAGACTTTCGCAGAGACCTCGGCGACATCCGGGTGCCGTGCGATTTCCGCCTCGATTTCGCCAAGCTCCACGCGGAAGCCGCGCAGTTTGATTTGACCGTCGAGGCGTCCGAGGAACTCGAATTCTCCCTCCGCGTTGAAGCGAGCGCAGTCGCCCGTTCGGTAAAGGCGTTCGCCCTTCTTGAACGGATGTTCGATGAACTTCTCCGCGGTGAGTTCGGGACGATCGTGGTATCCGAGCGCGAGCCCGTCGCCGCCAAGGAAAAGCTCGCCGGATACTCCGATGGGAGCGGCTTGCAAATGTGCATCCAGGAGGTAAGCCTCTGTGTTCGCGATCGGGCGACCGATGGGAATTGCAGCGCCGTGCGGATGCGCAGTGATGAGATGCGCGGTCGCAAAGGTGGTGACTTCCGTGGGGCCGTAAATATTCGACAATCGTGATGGCGCGCCGCTCTCCAAAACCCGCGAGACAGCCTGCGAATTTGCCGCGTCGCCGCCGAACAGGAGATGGCGCAGCGGCTGAAATGTCGCGGGTGCATGCGTGGCGATTTGATTGAAGAGCGCCGTGGTCACGAACATCGCGGTGATTCCCTCATCGCGAATTGCCGCCGAGAGCCGGGCTGGCTCGAGCATCGTGTCCTTCGGCATGACGACGATGCGTCCGCCATTCAAAAGCGCGCCCCATATTTCAAACGTTGCGGCGTCGAACGCGGGATTCGACGCGTGCCCGACCGCGTCTTCGGCGGTGAGCGCGGCATAGTCCGTATTCAAGACGAGACGCGCGATGGCGCGATGAGGCACCACGACGCCCTTCGGCGTGCCCGTTGAGCCGGACGTGTAAATCACGTAGGCTTTGCTGCCGCCATCGTTCAGCGACGCAGGAGCATTGGGCTGGCCAGTCCCATTCAAATCCACAGCCAGTCGGCCGACTCCAATTTGCGACGCGATTTCCGCGGAACCGATCACGAGCGAAAGCGCCAAATCCTGCGCCATGAAGTGCAGCCGCTCCGCAGGCCACGACGGGTCGAGCGGCGCATATGCGCAGCCTGCTTTGATGACGGCAAGCGTCGCGACAATCAGCTCGACCGACCGCTCCAATGCGATGCCGACGAACGAACCCGCGGCTACGCCCCGCCCGCTGATTGCGGATGCGAGTGCGTTGGCGTGTGCGTCGAGTTGCGCGTAGGTCAAGCGCCGCTCTCCATCCTGAATGGCGATCGCGTCCGGGCTCTTTGCGGCCTGTTGCGAAAAGAGAGTTTCGAGCCCGATGTCGCGCGGAAACGAGCGCGATGTGCGGTTCCAATCGATGAGGATTTTCTCCCGTTCCGCCGGCGTCAGCAATGAGTGACGGCTCAACGGCGCACTGGGATGTGGTCCGATTTCGGCGCTGAGCGTAACATAGTGCGACAGCCAGCGCTCGATGGTTTCCGGCGCGAAGAGGTCCCGGTTGAAGTGGCAAAAGACACGGTATCCGCCTGCTTCTTCGACGAGGTTGAAACTCAGTTCGAGATGATAGCGCGTTTTCTCCGCCGGAACGTAGTCCGCCGTAACACTGCCAAACGATAGAGAGCCCGGAGCGCGATCCACATTAAAGGTCACATCGACCAGCGGCATCCGCCCGGGAATGCGGGGCACGCTGAGCTTTTGCAGCAGCCGGCCAAACGTCACATCCTGATGCTCCTGCGCATCGAGAATCAGCGTATTTGCCGTAGGAAGGACTGAATCGATCGTCGCATCGTCGCCGAGTTTGATGCGGAGCGGCAGGAAATTTACGCAATGTCCGACCAGTGGCGCCGCGACCTGTGCTTGCCCGGCGGAGGCGATTCCAATGACAATATCCGACTGCCCGCTCAACCGGCTCAGAAGCGTGGCGAAGCTCGTGAAGAGCGTGGCAAAAACCGTCGAGCGATTTGCCGCCGCCACTTTGCGCAACGCATCGCACGTCGCGCCGGGTAGCAGCAAGGACCGTGTGGCCGCGCGGAAGGTACGCTGTCCGGTGCGAAGTCGGTCCACCGGCAATTCGAGCGGAACGGGAACAGCCGCGAACTGTTCGAGCCACCACGCTTCACTCGCCAAAAACTCCGCCGTCTGGCGATGCGCCGCGCGGCCTTGATTGTAAGCCGCGAGCGTCTCCACGGCGGGCAGGTCCGACCCTGAGTAAAGCGCAGCGAGCTCGCCCGCGACCGTGCTAAATGACCAGCCGTCGCAAACAATATGATGCGCTGTGAAAACAAATTCGTGCAAGCCGTCGCCGCGCGCAAACAGCGTCGCTCGCCACAGCGGGCCGCGCTGGAGGTCGAAAGGAACCTCGGTCTGTGAAGTAAAGGCACGCTGGAATGCCGCGTCATCAGACACTGAGAGCACGGGAAACTCGACGCTCGCGGCAGCGTGAACGCGCTGGGATTTACCATTTTGCGCAAAGGTCGTGCGCAATGCAGGATGCCGCTCAACGACGCCCGCAAGTGCAGCCCGCAAACGCCCGGCATCGATCCCTCCATTGAATCGAAGACGGATGGAATCATTGAACGCAGCGCTCGCATCACCGCCGAGTTGCGCCGCCAGAAATATCTCCTGCTGGGCATCGGAGAGAGGCGAAGTGTCCGTCGCGGGAAGCTGTTGTGTGGCAGCGCCGAGCAGCCCTGCCTTGCTCATTTCCGCGACGCTCTCCTCGAAGATCGCAGCGATTTGCTCAAGGTCCGCAGCAGTATGTTCCGCGCACAGAAAACACGGACGGTTTTCCCAAATATGAATTCCCCGCAGCCGCATGTGCGTGAAGAGCAGCGGCGCGTACCGCAGCTCCGGTGGAATCGCGAGATAGTAAAGCGACGAGAAATTCTGCCAGCGCAGCGCAAGCCCATGCTGTTCAAGAACCGCATTCATCCTCGCGGTGAGCGCTGCCGCTTTCTCAGCGAGTTCTTTCTGCAAACCAGGGCCTCGCTTTTCCAGTTGATCGAGCACCGCAGTCGCAGCCGCAAGGGCGAGCGGGTGACGGACAAAAGTGCCCGCGAAGAACGTCACACCGATTTCCGGAAACGAATCATCGCCGTAGTTCCACGCGCCACCATCGAGGGCATCCATATACTCGCGCCGCCCCCCGACGATGCCGATAGGGATTCCTCCTCCGATGATCTTTCCATACGTCGCGATATCCGCAGTGACGCCGAAGAACTCCTGCGCACCTCGCGGAGCAACTCGGAAACCCGTCACGATCTCATCAAAAATGAGCGCGGCTCCGTTGTCCGTGGCGATGCGACGGAGCTCGTGCAAAAACTCCCGCGGCGCGAGTGAGGGATTCCGGCTCTGCACCGATTCCACCATGATCGCGGCGAGATCGCCCGCGTTTTCGCGCAGCCAGGCGAGAGCTTCGTCACTGCCGTAGTCCAGCACCACGAGGTTCTGCACGGCGCTCTGCGGGATACCGGGCGCGATAGGAGCCGGACCGGGACGGAAAAGCACTTCGTCAAAAATCCCGTGATAGGCACCCGCAAAAACCGCCACCCGCTCGCGCCCCGAAACCGTGCGACTCACGCGCAATGCAGCCGCTACGGCCTCGCTGCCGGTATTGCAAAATGCGACGCGCTCAAGGCCGAGATATCGGGAGAGACGTTCGGCAAGCGTTCCCGCCAGCGAAGAGGTCGGACCGATCTCAATGCCGGAACGAAGCTGTTTTTCAATCGCCTCGACGAGCCACACCGGACGATGTCCAAACAGAATTTGCCCAAATCCAAGCGTCACATCCGTGTATTCATTGCCATCGGCATCCCACAATTTCGCGCCCTCGGAGCGATCGCAAATGAGCGGATACACGATCTCTTTCCACTCGCGACGAAAGCCCGCCACCGCCCGCGGATCGGCGAGATGCCCGCGATGCTTCGCCGTGTAGGCCTTCGATTTCGCGGTCTTCGCAGTGTATCGCGCGATGAGTTCCGCGACATGTGTTTCCTGCCCCGGCGTGAGCGTGGTCGAGGTTCGGTCGATTCCGCGAAAAGGCCCGTGCGCGCGATTCGTCGGCACAGCAACGGGCGCCGCTGGACGGGGAGCATCCGCGTGTTTCACCGGCTTCGCAACCAAAGCTGGCGCTTGCTTGTCGAGGAATCCCGCCACCGCCAACGGACTCGGCAAATCCTGAAGGAGCTGACGGAATGTGATCTTCACGCCAAACCGCTTGTAAAATGCTACGGCGGCTTGGGTGAGGAAAAGCGAATCAAAGCCAAGCTCGGTAAACGAAAGCTCCGGCGACGCACCTGTGAGGTCAATGCCGGAGAGCCGCTGCAATTCATCAATCACCTCGCTCACACGATCGGGCGGCCCGGCGTCCTCGGTGGTCTCGACGGCTGCTGTTTCGACCTTCGGCGCAACTGGTCGCGCGGCGGGCACTGCGATTGTGTCCGGCGCGTCCGCGAAATAGCGCTGTCGCTCGAATGGATACGTCGGCAACGAAATCTTGCGGTAAGTTCGCTGATGATTGATGGCGCTCCAATTCGGAGTCACGCCGCCCGTCCAGAGCTGCCCTGCGGCGACGTGCATCGCCGTATGCTCCGAGAGTCCTTCGCGCAGCGACGGCGTGAGAATACGCTCCGGCTTCGCGTGCTGCCGCGCAAGCTGAGTGAGCGTTTGCCCAGGCCCGCACTCAACGAAGACAGTGTCTTCTTCCGCGACGAGTCGCGCGATGGCAGGTGAGAATTGCACGGTGGCGCGTGCATGTTTCGCCCAATAGTCGGGGTCCGCCGCCTCGCCCGCCGAGAGCCAGTCGCCGGTAACGGTCGAGAGAATCGCTTTTTGCGGAGCGTGCCGCGAAACGCGTTTTGCCGCATCGTGCAGCGGTGCGACGATCGGGTCCATCATCGCCGAATGGAATGCGTGGGATGTTTCCAATCGCTTCGCAGCCACGCCCGCGTCTGAGAGTTTCTGTTCAACGACTGCAATGGCTCCATCCGGTCCTGCGAGCACGCAAAGGGTCGGGCCATTGATCGCCGCGACGGAAACGCCGTCGCCGCAATAGGACTCCACTTCCGCATGTGGCAGCCGGACTGCGAGCATCGCACCAGCGGGCTGCGCCTGCACGAGTCGCGCGCGCTCCGCGACCAGCGCGAGGGCATCTTCGAGCGAGAAAACTCCTGCGATGGTGGCCGCGACATATTCGCCGACGCTGTGCCCGATCATCAATTCCGGCTCGATACCCCAGGACCGCCAGAGCTCCGCGAGAGCGTAGCTGACGGAAAATATTGCAGGCTGCGTAATCCGAGTTTCCCGCAGACGCAAACGTCCGGTCTCCGAATCATCCGCAAGAAACTGCACGAGGTCGCCCCCAAGTCGGGGCCGCAAAATTTCAGCGCAACGCTGCAACGCCGCGCGAAAAACGGGCTCCTGCGCGGCGAGCTGCGTTCCCATTCCCGCGTGCTGCGAGCCCTGCCCGGGAAACATGAAAACGATTCGTGGCTTTGAAGAAACGGCCCGCCCTCGAACAACCGCACGCCGCTCATTTCCCCGAAGCGCGTGAATCGCTGCGCCGTGATGCGCCGCCGAAACGGCGAGACGATACGCAAACTCATGCCGTCCCTCGCGGAGTGTATGCGCGACATCGCCAAGCGAAACCGATGAGTTCTGCTCCAGAGTCTTCGCGAGATTCTCGCACATCGCCGCGAGCGCAGTCTCGGAACGCGCGGATAGCGCGAGAATCTGCGGCGACTCGTCGTTTGGCGACTGCGCAGCCGCCGGAGATTCCTCCAGCACACAATGGGCGTTCGTTCCGCCCACGCCAAAGCTGCTCACCGCTGCGCGCCGGGGCGCCCCGCCCGATGGCCATTCGCGCGTTTCCGGCACGACAAAGAATGGAGACTTCGCTAGATCGAGCTTCGGGTTCGGACTTGTGAAATGAAGGCTCGCCGGGATTTTCCCGTGATGCAGCACGAGCGCTGTCTTGATGAGTCCTGCGATTCCGGCGGCGGCATCGAGATGGCCGATATTTGTTTTGACCGAGCCGAGCGCGCAAAATCCGCGCTCATCCGTTCCGGCTCGAAATGCCTGCGTGAGTCCGGCGATTTCGATCGGATCGCCGAGCGGAGTCGCCGTGCCGTGCGCTTCCACGTAGCCGATGGAGCGTGGCTCGACGCCCGCCAATGCTTGTGCAAGCGCGATGACCTCCGTGTGCCCCTCCACGCTCGGCGCGGTGAAGCTGACCTTGTTGCTGCCGTCATTGTTCAGCGCAGCGCCTTTGATCACCGCGTAAATCCGGTCGCCATCGGCAACCGCATCGGCAAGCCTTTTCAGCGAGACGACTCCGCACCCGTTGCTAAAGACGGTTCCCTCGGAAGCCACATCGAAAGCGCGGCATTTTCCATCGGGCGAAAGAATGCCGCCCTCCTCGTGAACATATCCGCGCTCATGCGGGAAAGTCGCGGACACTCCGCCCGCGAGCGCCATGTCGCACGCGTAGCTGAGCAGGCTTTGCACGGCCTGACACACGGCTACGAGCGATGTGCTACACGCGGTATTGATGCTCAGCGCGGGACCGCGGAGGTTGAGTTTATACGCGGTGCGAGTCGCCAAATAATCCTTCTCATTTCCCATCATCGCCGTGAGCCATCCCACGCTCGCGATGAGTTCCGGATGATGAACGACGTTGCTCGCCCAGTAAGTGTTGTTCGACATTCCGGCGAACACGCCGATCGCACCGACAAAGCGCGCAGGATCGCAACCGGCGTCCTCCAAGGCCGTCCATGATTCCTCCAAAAAGATCCGCTGCTGAGGGTCCATGACCTCCGCCTCTCGCGGCGAAATACCAAAGAACGCCGCGTCGAAAAACTCGGGGCGGTCGAGCAGTCCGCGGCGGGGAACGTAGTTGCCGCGCTGGCCCGCGGGCGCTACGCCCGCGGCGCGGAGTTGCTCTTCCGTGAGGGTTGAAATTGTTTCTGCTCCCGCGACGAGATTCTTCCAAAACTCCGCAACCGTCCCCGCTCCGGGGAATCTCCCCGCCATTCCAACGATGGCGATGCCTTCCAGTGACTCTTGGTTGCTACTAGTCATAAAGTGGGTCGGGGCGGCACACGGCGCTGTGCCATTGCCGCGCGGGCCTTGGCGGCGCGATCACGGGCGGCATCGGCGACGTTCGACGCCTCCGCTCCGCCGCCTAGATACTGCGCAAGTGCGCGGATGGTGGAATATTGAAACAGCTTCACAACAGGAATCTCCCGGCCCAATTCAGAAACCAGACGCGAGTGTACCCGAAGCATTAACAACGAATGCCCGCCGATGTCGAAAAAGTTGTCCGTCGTAGAAACAGCCCGGCCAAAAGCTTCCGCCCAAATCGCGGCAATTTGCGATTCCATCCGGGAACCCGCGGGCGCGAGCGGCGCTGATGCGAACGACGGCGATGAGGGCGAACTGCGGAGTTTTGAAAAGCCGGCGGTCAACTGAGCGAGCGATCGCTCCGGCGCTTCGCAGGCCGCCCCCAGCAGTTCTGCGAGTTGTTCGGCGAGCGCACGGACGTTTGCGGCCTCGCCGACGTTTGCATTCGCAATGAGGGTCAGCCGCAATTCCCCGCCGGGAACGACGACCAGCGTCAGTGGGTAATTCGTTCGGACGGGCGAATGAAAATCGACGATCTTCGCAGCACCGAGCGAGTCTGACGCGCCATCGGTGAGGTAGTTTTGAAAAACCACGAGCGTCTCGAACAGGCGGGCTGTCCACGGCAGTTCGCTCCATCCCTGAATGTCTGAAAGCGATGTGGTCTGATGCTCCGCGATTTGCGACAGCTCGCAATGAAGTTCGTTCACGCACCCAGCAAGCGTGGTGTCGGGCGTCACGCGGACTCGGACGGGGAGATTATTTACAAAGTGTCCGACAATCCGATCAGCGCCGGTAAGGTCCGCCGGACGGCCCGAGAATGATGCGCCAAATACGACATCGTCTGCCCCGGCGTGGTGCGCAAGCAATGCCGCCCATGCGCACTGAACGATCGTATTCACCGTCACTTTCAGATTCCGTGCAGTGCGATTGACGTTCGCTGTCTGCGCGGCATCAAGCGCGATAGCGACTTGCGAGTCAAGCGTATTCGCCGCTGCGAGGGGCAGCGCCGTTGCTGTGCGAAACCCAGCCAGAAGATTCCGCCAAAATGGCTCCGCCCTTCGCGAATCGCGCATGACGAGGTGTGAAATGTAGTCGCGGTAGGGCGGCGCGGGAGGCTGCGCGGCGAGGCGTTCTTCGAGTGCCGTCGACAGGTCCTTGAGGACGAGCGGCCACGACCAGCCGTCGATTTCCAAATGGTGATGCGTCCAGACGAGACGATGTTCGTCTTCCGCGACCTTAATCAGCGCGAACCTCGTGAGCGGCGGTTTGAGCAAATCGAAAGGCTTCGCAGCATCGCTCGCTAGAAGCTCATCAAAGCGCGACTGTTGTTGCGCAGGTGCAAGCGCGGTCAGATCCTCGAAATGCACGACTGGCAAAGCTTCGTTCAGCACAAACTGGTGAGGCTCCGAACCATCGCTAGTGTAGCCGCTCCGCAACGCCGGATGCCGGGCAGCGACTTGCTTCCACGCAGCGAGCAAAGCGTCCGGATTGATGGGACCGATCAATCGGCAGTGCCATTGATCCGAGCCGCTCCCGGGCCGCGCTGTCTCGACCGCGAGGAAGAGGCGCTGCATCGGCGAGAGCGGGTAAATGTCCTCAAGCGCGGGATGGCTCGCAATTAACGCTTCGATGGCGTCGGCGCTGAGACGGGCAAGCGGATATTTTCGCGAGACCAGCGTGCGGACCGTAAACGCAAAATGATCGGCGAGCGCTTCGATGGTCTCCTTTCGATGCAGGTTGGTGCTGTAGGCGAAGCGGACTTCGAGAGCATCGTTGATGACCAGCGCATTGATTTCGAGCGGGTGAGTCCGGTGCGCGGCGGGTGCGTGCCATGGCCCGGTGTCGGCATTCGAGAAACCAAAATGTTGCAGCCCTGCGACGGTGTGGTCGAATTGACCGAGGTAGTTAAAGAGCACCTCGGCGCGAGATGCGAGCGATGCTCCATCCGGGCTGAGATGACGGAGCAGCGAATATCCGAAGCCGTGGTGCGGCACGTTTCTAAGCGAGCGTGAAACCTCGACTTGCGTATCCCCGGGCAATTCTCCGCTGCGGAGCCGGAGCGGAAAGATCGTCGTGAACCACCCGATCGTCCGAGAAAGATCGTACGCGCCGGAAAGCCCCGCAAGCTCCTTGAGCGCGCTTTCCTCGCGACCGTGTCCTTCGGTTTCGATGGTGAACTCCTTGCGTCCCGTCCACGTTCGCAGGGCATCGGCGAGTCCTGCGAGGAGCAGTTCGTGTGTGCGAAATCCGGCGGGCAATTTGTGAAGCAACTGCGTCGTCTCGTCGGCGGAAAAGCGAAGGACGAACAAGTCCGAGGATGCTTCCGTGTTCTCACCTCGCTGATGATCCACGGGAAGCGTTGGAGTTTCCGACTGCGCGACATCGAGCCAGAACTCACGCTCATACCCGGCTCCTTCGAGCGCAGCGGGCAATGCGGCGGACCATGTATGAAAGCCGGACGTTGCGGACGGGAGCCGCTCGCCGCGCAATGCACAGTCGAGGTCTTCGAGTAGGATTCGCCATGACACGCCATCCACGATGAGATGGTGCATCGCAATGAGAAGCGTTTCCGAATCGAGCAGCGCAAACCGGACGAGCGGCCCCGTGAGACTGAGCGAAGCCTGCACGGATGCGGCATCGGCCTTCTCGCTGATTTCCGCGCGCGGAGCTTCGCCGAATGATTGCCGCCCGTTTTCATCGAATCGCAAGCGAAACACCGGATGCGCGTGGAGAACCACGCCAATCGCGTCGAGCAATCGCTCCCGGCTCACGGGGCGTGTCAGGCGGAGCGCGAAGGATTGATTCCAATGATGCGCGTCTGCGAACCCATGATCGAGAAACCAGCGCTGCACAGGCGTGAGCGGGACGCTCCCGGTGGCGGGCAGTTCCGCGATGCGCATGGTGCCGGTAGGGCTTTGTGCAGCGAGTTCGGCGATCGTCGGGTGGTCGAAAAGAAGCTTTGGCGTGATTGCGATCCCGCGAGTCCGCGCCTGGGTGACGACGAGGATGCTGAGGATGCTGTCGCCACCGAGCTCGAAGAAATTGTCGTGAATTCCGACACGCTCGATTTTCAACAGCCGCTGCCAGATTTCAGCGAGCGCACACTCGGCGTCGGTCGAGGGCGCGATGAACCTCGATGCGACATCCGGGCGTTCTTCTGCGGGCTCGGGCAGCGCGCGATGATCTAGTTTTCCGTTGTTGGTCAGCGGCATCCGCTCGATCGGCACAAAAGCGACGGGCACCATGTAATCGGGCACAAACGCTTTCAGATGCGCTCTAAGCTCGGCAGCGCCCGGGGCTGCGCCGTCGGGGACGAACCACGCGATGAGACGCTTCCCGCCGACGGAATCACGCGCAAGAACAGCGGCCTCGCGGACGCCGGCGTGCGAAAGAAGGTGGCTCTCGATTTCTCCGAGCTCGATTCGGAAGCCGCGGATTTTCACCTGCTGGTCGATGCGCCCGAGATACTCGATATCGCGGTTTGCCAGCCAGCGGGCGAGGTCGCCGGTGCGGTAGAGGCGTTCGCCATCGCGGAAAGGGCTCGCGATGAAGCGTTCTTTCGTCAATTCCGGTCGATGCAGATATTTCTGCGCGAGCCCCGCGCCGCCCACAAAAAGTTCGCCCGGCACGCCGATGGGCACGGGCTGGAATTGCGGGTCGAGGATGTAGATTTGAAGATCAGAAATCGCCTCGCCGATGACGCTGCCGCGCGTGAGGTCGCTCGCGGTCAGCGGACGGTAGGTGACGTGGACCGTCGTCTCCGTGATGCCGTACATGTTCACGAGTTGCGGCTTCGTGTCGCCGTGCCGCTCGAACCACGGGCGCAGGCTTTGCATTTCCAGCGCTTCGCCGCCAAAGACAACGGTGCGGAGCGAAAGCTCGTGCGCTCGGGACGATGCAGCGTCGGCGGCGATTAGTTGCCGGAACGCGCTCGGCGTTTGGTTGAGCACGGTGACCTTCTCCGCGACGAGCAGTTCGTGGAACAGCTCCGGCGAGCGACTCGTCTCAAACGGCACGACCACGAGCGTTCCGCCGTAGAGGAGCGCGCCCCATATCTCCCACACCGAAAAATCGAACGCGGTGCTGTGAAAGAGCGTCCACACATCGTCACGCGTGAAATGAAACCACTGCTCGGTGGAAGTGAACAACCGGACGACGTTGCGATGCGTGATGCAGCAGCCCTTCGGCTTCCCCGTCGATCCGCTCGTATAGAGCACGTAGCACCATTGTTCCGGCACGCCCGCCACGCCGGGCGCTGGGGCCAAAAGCGCGACATCTTCGATAAAAACCAGCCGCGCGCCGTGGCCGACTGGGAGCCGTTCTGCGAGGTGACGCTGCGTGAGAAGCACCGGAGCCTTCGCATCGGCGAGCATGAATGCGAGCCGCTCGGCGGGATACGCGAGGTCGATGGGCAGATAGGCCGCACCGGCCTTCAGAATCCCCAGTAGCGCCACGACGAGCGACGGGCACCGCTCCATGCAAAGCCCCACGATTTCACCGGCAGCAACGCCCGATGCGGCAAGATGCGCCGCGACGGCGTTTGCGCGATCATCGAGCTGGCGGTACGTGAGCCGCTCGTCATTTTGGACCAGCGCCACAGCGTCCGGCTGAAGTGCGGCACGCTCCGCAAAAAGTGCGTGCAGAGTCTTTTCGTTGCGCGGGTCCGCAGGCGGCGGCGGGACATTTTGCAGTGCGAGGATGCCCCCACGCTCCGCTGGTGAAATGAGTGGTACATCGCCAATCGTGCTGCTCTCGGGAAAAGCGCGGAGGATGGTCGCGAGATGCCCGAGCATTCGCTCAATCGTCCCCTCGTCGAGCCGCGAGCGGTCGAATTCCGCGACTAATCGGAGTTCGTGTCCTGCATAGGCCGCGATGCAAATGGGGAAGTTCGTCTGCTCGTGCAGGCTCAGTTCGCGCCGCTCCCATGCTCCTCCACGGGCGCGGAATTGCGCGGGAAGATCGTAGTTTTCAAACACCACGAGCGTCCGGAAAAGCGGCTGTCCTTGCGGCAACTCGCTCCACGCCTGGATGCGCGAAAGCGGCGTGTGCTCGTGCTCGCGAATGTCCACCCATTGCTGACGCAGCGCGCGAAGGAAATCGGTCAGCAGCGTCGCGGCACCGACTGCCGTGCGGATGGGCACCGTGTTGATCATCAGCCCGACGCATGCGTCCGAGCCTTCGATCGTCGAGTGCCGGCAGGCCCGCGTCGCGCCGAAGCACACATCTTCCTCGCCGCTGTAGCGCGCGAGCAGGATGGCCCACGCACCTTGCACCAGCGTGTTCAGCGTCACGTCGAGGCGGTCCGCGAAACCTCGCAACGCGCCGGTCGTTTGCGAGTCGAGCCGCAGTTCCGCATCGCCCTGGGCTCGGGTCGCTGAGCAGCCATCCATCCCCTCCACCGGGAGCGGCGTGGTCGCGCGAAAGCCGCGCAGTTGATCCCGCCAAAAGCCCTCCGACTTCTCCGGCAGGCGCGTCGATTGCCATGCGATGAACTCCCGAAACGGCGGCGGCAGCGGCGGCTCTGCGGACTGCGGCGTGTCGTAAAAGCGGAACACTTCATCGAGCACGATACTGATGCTCCGTCCATCCAGCAGCGCGTGATGAAACGTCCACACCAGCGTCCAGTCATCCTCCGCACGCGCAAAAAGCGTGAGACGCATCAGCGGCGGGCGGTCCATCGCAAATCCCCGCTGCCGGTCCGATTGCAGCCAGTCTGCGAACGCCCGACCATCGACGGGCGCGGTTTCTTCCATCGAAAACGGCACGTTCACCTCCCCATGCACCTCCTGCTGCGGAGCCGAACCATCCCAGCGATACGAAGTCCGCAGCACCTCGTGCCGGGCGACCACCCGCTGCCACGCAGCCGTCAGGCGCCCCGCATCCACAGGCTCCCGGAGCGTCACGACCAACTGCTCGACATCGACACCACTGCACGGCTCGGAAAGGGCATGGTAGAGCATGCCCTGCTGTAGTGGCGACAGCGGGTAAAGTTGGGCTGACATTTCGGACACGGTGTCCGTATCAGCAAAGCCCGCGCCCGACCAGACCCGTGCTTCACTTTGCGAGCAGCGCGTCGGTGAGACAGTTCGCAGCATCACGGATTTCTGATTGCTCAGTCCGTCTTCCGTTTCTCCTCCCCATGCTCAAGTTCGTCTATGGCTTCATGTTTCGCGACGGTGTCCTGCTCGAGCAGGGGGCGGAGCCAGATGCGTTCGATGATGGGATAGGACGCCACGATGGGCAGGATCACGATTGCGCCTGTGATTCCTGCAAGGAGCGCGCCCGCCAGACAGGAAACCAGGACGGTGAGCGTCGAGAGCCGCAGACGGTTGCCGTAGATTTTGGGAACGATGAGATAGTTTTCGATGAGGTGGTAAGCGAGGTATAGCGTTACCACGAGAAATGCCGTCCCCGGTGTGACCGTGAGCGCCACTGCAGCCGCCGGCAACACGGCGAGGAAAAAGCCGATGATCGGGAGCACATCGAAGATTCCCGCAAGCGCTGCGAGCAGGAGCGCGTTCGGCACATGCAGGAACGTCAGCATTGCGAACACATAGACTGCGCAAATGAGCGACGTGATGAGCTGCCCGGCCATGTAGCTGGAGACGACATCCGCGATTTCCGGTGCCGCGACCGCCACTTTCCGCCGATGCACCACCGGCAGGAATGCCAGCAGCCATTGGAAAACGCGCGAGCCATCCGCAACCAGATAGATCGCCACCGCCAGCACCACGAGGAATCTCGCCAGCGCCTCCACCGCCAGCACTCCCCATGACATAAACGATTTCATCAGCGGCTCGGGATCGGAAAAGGATGGGGCATCCATGAGACGCGCCGCCGCGACACGCGTGCTCGGCGGAAGGCTCACGAGCACGTGCTCCTTGAACTTCGGAAGGTCTTTGATCACATCCGACGCCTGCGCCCCCGCCGCAGGGATGAGGACTCCGAAAAATACCACCACGAACACAAACACCAGCAGCGTCGCCATCAGCACGCCGGTCCACGTCGGCCAGCCACGCGCTTGAGTCCAGCGCATCATCGGCCAAAACGTGATCGCGATGAGGAGCGCGAGGATTAAAATCTCAAGTAAGGGCGCGACCTTGACCGCAACAAAAGCGAGCAGCACCACCGTGAGGATTTTGAAAAGCGTGGCCCACGTGACGGTGAGCGAAGGCGGCGAGCCCGGTGAGCGTTCATTGGACATATTGGAATGTCCGAAAGTTGCAGCGGACGCAATGTTATCGCTCCTCGCAGGGCTCCTGCGCGCACGGGATTCCAATCAGCTCGAAAATGGTTCAGGATGGGGTGGAGCCATTCACTACGGGGCTGTCCCTTCTCTCTACAGTATGCTTTGAAAATGGCCCCGCATTGCCCGCTTTCCCATTCCTTCCCGACTGTTACGCGGCCGCAGAAGTTACCCCTATCATAGTCCGAAAGCTGCTCCACGTTAAGAGAAGGCTGAAGTTAGAAAAGACCAACGCGGCCCTCTCTAAACATCATGAAAACATCCATCCACATTCCACTCACACTCCTCGCTCTGACGAGTTTCACTCAATTCACAGCGGCCCATGCCGGAAACGGGGGGCCGCCGCAATTTGACGGCAAGGGCCTTTATTTTGGGCTCGCCGATGGGACAACCTTTGAAAATTCCGGCTGCGTCAGCGTAGTCATCTCAAAAAAAGGAGCTGTCACGGTTGGGCTAAAAGTTGGTGCCGAAAAAACGTCGGTGACCGGAACCATCGACCCCGTGACGAAGCAGTTCGTCGTTCAAGCAGGCTCACTCAATCCTCATTCCGTTGCATTTGCCCTCGTCAGCAACCCAAATGAAGTGCCTCGCCTCGATGGCACGCTCACCGTCGATGCAGCCACGATTCCTTTCTCCGCGCCTATTCTGGAGCGTGATCCCGTCGGACTGAATGTCCCGGAAAAAGGAAAGTTCACGGCGGTTCTCAGCGGAGTCATCGGGACTGTGGCCCTGGATACCACGGCGGGAATCGCGAAACTCCGCGTATTGCCGCATGGAAAACTTAAAGTGGACCCAACGATGGCCGACGGACGTCCCCAGCCCTTCGTCACGCAAATCGCAGCAGATGGCTCTGCGCGTTTCTGGCGCCCGATTGGCAAGACGGGGGCTCTCGCTGGAACCCTGCATTTCACAAATGACCCGATGGCGACTGCTGACGTCACCGGTTCGGTGGATTGGTTCAAGCCTGCGCGGGAAGATGGGCGCTACTATCCCGAGGTATTCAATGCCGCCCTCACGCTGGAAGGCTCGCGCTACGAAAACGTCGCTCCGATTCTTGATTTCTCGGCCTCGGCTGGGGTTGGCATTCTTACCGTTGATTTAGCCGAATATACCGCCTCCGTAGTCGTCGAAGGCACGCTCGACAGCCATAACAAGTTCACAATCGCCGGTGACGGCAGCGTGAAGCTTGGCTTCAACCAAGGAGTCGGTCTCGCACGCGGCGTGGCCGTGCAATCGCCTACCGCCAGCGGGGCTCTCCGCGGCGTGGTATTGCAAAAACAAAACGTCGCCCAGGGGATGGTTTTTGGTGCCTCGGCCACCGGTGAGTTTCAACTCGTAGCCAAGCCGTAGCAGGTCCTTTTCCCCCATCAGGGAGCGCTGCTGCACACCAGAGTGTGCGGCAGCGCTTTTTTGTTTGGCATGGGAGCTCTACTAATACTACTACGGGTGTGTCCCTTGGCTCGTGCGAAAGCGAAGACCGTCTTTCGCGAGCTGGTCGATGTGCGGAGTCTCATAAAACTTCGAGCCGTAGCAGCCGATATCCGTCGCACCGAGATCGTCGATCAAGAAGACGACAAAATTCGGTTTTTCGGCAGCCCAGGCAAATGAAACGAGTGTCAGGAGAGCAATGAAGATACGCACACATGGAGCGATTCCAGATTCCACGCGTGGCGGAAAGCGCTAAATCACAAACACCCGGCGGTTCAGTCACAATGAGGGGTCACCTTCTGCCCCGCCGCGCCAGCGCCAAGACGCCGACTCCGGCGAGCAGCAGTGCGCTCGATGGCTCGGGCACGACCGTCAGCGTGACGTCATTTCCGCTGCCGCCGATGTAGCTGATGGTCCAGTCCGCGCCGGAAGCGTTGAAGGTTTCGCCTTCAGCGAGTTGATTCGTGCCGATGGTGAAAAAGGTCGAGTCGCCGAATCGCTCCACGGCATCTGCGCCATCGTTGAGAATGACAATAAACGTGTCTCCGCTGAGGGGCGTGTAGCCGAGGCTGAGCGAGAGTTCCACATCGCCGTTGAGCGTGACACTGCCAGTCACCGCGAGTCGATCGGCGCTCGACGACGAGGCGAATTCTAGAGCGAACGTCGAACCGCCGCCGAAGGTCACATTTCCCGTGTTCAATGTGCCGGGGCTGTTGCCGGGCGCGAGCGTTCCGCCGCCAAAGACTTGCACGACGCCGACGGTGCCGGTGCCGGATAGTGTTCCTGTGCCGGAAACATCCGTCCTGCCGGAAATGGAGCCGTTGACCGCGAGTGTGCCGTCATTCACCTCGGTGAGGCCCGTGAACGTGTTCACGCCGTTCAGAGTGAGTTTGCCTGCGCCGGTCTTTACGAGCGGCACACCTGCGTGGAGCTGCGTGAGCGGTGCGGCGACCGTGATATTGAAGCCGTTTGTATCGAAGATGCCGCCGCCGTCGCCGGAGGAACCGTCGAGCCGGATCGCGCGACTCGCGGGGAAAGTAATGTTTGAAAACGCCCGCAGCGTTCCTGTGCCGGTGCGCGTGCTCTCGCCGTCGAAAAACTGATATCCGAGCGTGACGATGTTTGCCGCGTTGCCCATCGATCCGTCGGCCACGATTCCGAGCACCGCGTCGCCGAAATCATTGTTCCCGATAGCGAGGTTGCTGGTGAATGTATTCGCCGCATTTGCAAATCGCACTTCATGGTCAAAGCCGCCGCCGTGGACTCCGATGGGCACGTTGCCCGCGAGCAGCGTCTCCACGACAAGCGACTGGCCATTTGCGCCGAAGGACGCGCCGCCCGCGCCGATGGTCATCGGAAACGCGGCAGTGATGACGACGGGCCCGGTCGCTTGCGAATCAGCCTCGATACTGCCGTTGTCGAGCAGCACGGAGTTTCCCGCTGCGCCAAAAGCCGCCGTGGTTTTCAACGTAACGCGACTGCCCTGCGTGATGGTCACCGCACCGGTAAACGTGTTTTCGCCGAGCATCCGATACGCATCGCCGCTGAATCCGGGCTTTCCAAAATTCACACTGCCCGTGCCGGAAATCACAGCCTCCACCGTCGAGCCGCCGTTGAAAGTGAGCGCCCCGCCACTGCCCAGTTGCACGCTTCCGGTGCCGCTGAGGGTTGCGAGCGTTTGCGCAAAGCCGTTTAGATCGAGGGTCGTGTCGGCCAGCGTCACGCGCGGAGCTCCGAGTGCTTCGTTGATGCCGAGGCGTACGGTGCCGCCCTCGACAGAAACTTCGTTCACACCCGAGGTAAAAGTATTCGCCGTGTTGAATCGCAGCACGCCGACTCCCTGTTTCGTGAGATCCTGCCCGGTCGTCGGCTGATTAAACGTCACATTGAAACCGTTTGTATCCACCGTCGCGAGCCGGAACGTCGTGCTCCGCGTCGCTGCAATGTCGAGATTTGCAAGCGCCCGCAAGGTCCCGGGGATGTCGTTGATTCCGTTCTCGCGGCCAATGAGTAGCACGCCGTTCGGTCCGCCGAGTGCCGCATCGTTCGCGATTTCGAGCGTCGCGCCGGCGATGTCCGTGCCGCCGGCGTGCGAGTTTGCGCCCGTGAGCCGCACCGTGCCATTGCCGCTCCCAGCGAGCACGAGCTTGCCTGCGCCGCTGATGTTTCCATCGATGGTAAGGTTCGTGCCCGTGAGCGCAATCACCGAGCCGTTCTGGGCGGTGACCTCGATATTCCGTGTGGCCGGCAGTGTAAGGCTGCTTTGCGGAAAAAGTCGTCCGCCCTTCAGCACGATTTGATTTCCCGCCGTCCCGAGCACCGCCTCATTGCTAAAAAGGATCGCAGCAGAAGTGCCCTCCAGCACCAGCCGTCCTGCGGTGAGCGTGTCAGCGGCGTCGGGCGTGAAGCTCGTATTGAAGACATTGAGGTCTGCGGCTCCCGCGTTGAAAACCTGCGCGCCTGCGTGGCTCACCGCGGCGGCAATATCCAGCCCTGCTGCACCGGTGAGCACGGCACCCGCGCCAAGTGTCGTGCTGCCCAAGAGCTGGAGCCGCCCGCCGATGGCGAATGTGCCGCCGGCACCGACCGTGACCGTCGTAAATGCGAGCGCATTCGTTCCACCGACATTCATCGTGCGCGATGCATCCACCGTGATCGTGCCTGCAGTGGCGGTGAGCTGTGCGATTTGAAGCGTTCCGTTTTCCGCGCGAAGCGTTCCGCCGCTCAGCAACTCGAATGCGCCGGCGAGCGAGCCGTTGCCGCGCAGCGTGTCACCGGAGCTGATTTGCGCTGTCCCTCCCAGCGCCGTGAGCATACCTCCCGCGAGAGTCGTGAGTGTGCCCAGCGGCGTCACGCCGGTGTCTTCGAGAATAAGAGAGCCCGTCCCGATGGTGATCGTGCCCGTCGTCGCAAAACCGGATGCCACACTCGCGCCGACTCGAAGTGTCTGTCCGTCTGCGACAGTGAGCGTGCTGCCCGTGAGCATATTGAGCGGGCCGGCAAAGCGCCCTGCTCCACCCAGCGTGCTGTTCGCTCGTGCGACGGCGCCACCATCCGCAGTAACCGTTCCCGCAGCGTCGAGATTCAGCCGCGACGCCGTCGAGCCGGAGCCGAGAATCAACTGACGCACGGTCACCGGCGCAGTCGGACCGCTCACCACTGCGCCACTCGTCGGCGTGATGAATACGCGCTGGTGCTGCCCTGGGACCACCCCGATATCCCAGTGCACCGCAGTGTCCCATGTGCCTGCCCCGTTTTGAACGAACCGCACATCAGCGCGGTCCGCCGGCACCTGCACCGTGAGATCATCCAGCGTGTGTGTTTCCTGGAGCGTGCCGCCTGTGGAATTGATCTGCCGCTCCCGCACATTAAAAAACGCCTGACTCGCGATGAATCCGAAAAACACGTTCGCCGCCGAGTTCCCCGGGACATTGCCCGGCACCGTCACGATGTTTCCGCCGCCGAAATCCAACTCAAACGCCACACCGCCCCCCGCGCCGGCCACCGTCGTGTCCCAAGTCCCGCCGAATGCAGTGCTGCCGAACGGCGTCGCCCAAATCGTCGAAGGCTCCGGATCGCGCAAAATGTCCGCCCATTTCGCAGAGCCATCGATCGCGCCGTTGTTCGTCGTGACGTCCAAAAAAGTCCCGCCCAGCGAAAAATCATCCGTGACCTTAAAGTTCCCCATCGCCGCCTCAAACGCAGCGCGGTTCGTAAAGACCGTGATTGTCTGGGCGCGGAGACCTGCCGGGAGCAGCGCGGCAACGGAGAGAGCGAGGATGAGGCGGGTTTTCATACACCGTTATTCCTAATTCCCGCGCGGCGTTGCGTAAAATGTTTTCTGCTCACACCCCTCGCCCCGGGGTCATCGATCAAAAAGTCCACAAAGTTCGGTTGGTCGGCAGCCCACGCGAAAGAAACCAGTCTCAAGAGAGCAAAGCACATACGCCCGGCGAAACCGATTCCACATTCCACGCGCGGCGAAAACCACAAACTCACACACCCCGCCCCGCACCCGGTGAGACCTTCGCCCGCGGCATCACCCCTCACTTGCGCACTTATGAGCTTTACGTTTCCTCAACAAGCCGGAAAGTCGCACGGAAGCGACCCACCCCCCGCCCTGGGATTACTTTGAGTGCGGTTCATTATCGCGCTTATTATCGCGCTTTGCGGGGGAACGTCGCGTCCTTCGCGGTTCCCATTTTGCGTTCGTGCGTATGGTTCATGGATCATTTTCAGTGAATTAAGTCCGCCACGTGGGCCTGAAGCGGCAAATTTGTTGCGCGAATCCAGCATTCGGCCATAAACCGCACCCATGAACGCCTCACCGCGTGATATTCCAACAAACCAGTCGCCTATAAAGGCGGAGTACAAACAAAAGGATTTGTGCGTGATCCGGTAGTTCCGCCAATTTTCCGAAGCGCCGTGCCAGTATCATTTCCAGAGCGGTGGGTTGGTTACGGCCTCCATGATTTTCGACCAGTGCGCTCTACTTACGCACAGTTTGATCTTGGTCGCTGCCCCACTGTTCCCGTGGTTTCTGACTCCTTCGATTGGATAGCTCCACCATCTGAGGACTTGGATGTTGATGGCATGCAGATCGAGCATCAATAAGACGAGGAGTTCTCATCGCTACTTTCGGGACTACAGACTTCTGCACCCTCTGCTACCCCACAGTCTTTCTGGCACTTCCTTGGGACGGAGGCATTGCGTGAGTGCCCATTGTCTCCTACGGACTGCCATTGGGAACTCTCTTCGGATTGGATCATTCTTCCATCGCTTCCCGATGATCGATTCGTGCGATTTATGAGCGATTCCCAGTATTGCTACTCGTGGTATCTCCGGGTGGGTGCTGACGGATCGCTCACCGTTGTAGCCTGCGCTGGACTTGCGAGCGAGGATTTCGATCTTGAATTTCCGTTGATTGAGGATTGCCCGTATCTGGAGCACCGTAAGCGTCATGCGTAGCTCCGTCTGAGTTCGGTCGCCGTAAATTGCGTAATCCATACATTACGCAATCTATGAATTCGAAAACGGAACAGGTTCTTA